>CBDDUX010000077.1:0-42757 GCA_965234725.1 Thermoplasmatota archaeon
TCGGTGGGCCAGTGTACCTTACATCGATTCAAAAAGTTAGTGAAGTACTGAATTTGGGTGTGCCAAAAATATTCCATTATTTACTTTTAATTCAGTCAAACCTCACTCTGTATACTATCCCATCATCCAGGACCTTTACTGCCTCCAATTTATAAAGTTCTTTCAGGTCATCATCTGAATAAACATAGTCATGAGGAATATCAAACCAGATAAGTATTACATACTCCCTGAGTTCAAGGGTTCTATTGAAATCTGGTAGATCATCTGGTGAGACATCTGTTGCCTGGTAGGTCTCTCTAGGTCCAAGATGGACCTTCCCTTCGAGGTCCGTTCCAAAAAAGAAATTGGGATGGTTACTGTAGAGTTTCCCTTCGGGTCTGTTATTAATTACAAAATGGGAAGTATCAGAATTCTGAATATCAAGATCAGCTAAACCGCCTGGAGAATTCTCCATATCTAATAATATTGTATATCCAACTGAAATGATCATTATCACTGAAGTTAAACTGAGTAATATCAACATTGGATTCCTGAACTTTAACAATTTTTTATATTGACTCTTCATTGAAACGATTTTTAAATTATTATTATTATTATTACCTGGTATTATCGAAATAAATGAAAGGATTACCATCATCAAAGGAAAATACACTGGAGAAAGGAACCTTCCAGAAAGGGAATCAAATCCAACAATATTTGCTGAGATATAGATGTAGATCAAATATATAGAGGAAAAAAGAATAGAGGAGATCGTGTAAGAATATATCACGGACTTCTTTCCCGCCATCTTCAATATAAGAATCGAAATAATTATTATTGATACAATTATGGGTATGGATGCAATTAAAAGTATAAAACCCAATCCAATATCTGGTATGAATTGATTGGAAAAAGATCTAAGAATAGTGGATGTAATCTCTAGAAAAGACCTATTTGTTGGATATCGTTCACCAACCAACGTCCCAGTAAGCCAATAATTCCTTAGGACAAAGAAACCGGTAGGGATCGAAGGTAAAACCGCAAAGAGGCTTGAATCGATAATCTTTCTTCTTATTGGTTTTACTCCAATTAAAATAAGAATCCAACCTGTAAAAACAATGGTTATTCCAACATATCTCATCAAGCAAGCAAACATTACTGCAATAATTGCAATGGCAAGGTTAGTCCTTCCTGAAACCGGATCAGCAAGATATCTACTTAAAGTGATAATGAATATTATTGTGAAGAAAATAAATATCAACTCTGACCAAGCCATAGAAGCAACCGTAAATATTGGTCTGGACCCCAGTAGCAGTAAACTACCAATTACTAAAACCCAGCCCTTATTTCCAATTGTTCTGAACCAGTGAACCATGATTCCTACAAGTGTACCATATGTAACAACATTTATAAGTCTGGCAAATTGAAGTGCATCCGTTCCAAATAAATTTGACAGGGATAAAATCATCGAATAAAGTGGGGCATATAATACATAGGGATCTCCATTGTGATAAAAAAAACCAACTCCATTCCATATGTTTCTGGATACTTCAATATAATAAACAGAATCATTTGTATATCCCAATCCATATCGACTTGTTGATATCAATAAGGACAGAGCTGAAATTGCGCCGATCAGAACCTCCAGAATAAATGGATATTTCGATGAAGTATCCTTTATGAAGGTGATTATATTCGATCTTCGATCATTTTCTTTGGTGGACAAGTTGTGTCACTTTCTATATATTGGAATATAATAATAAAAAACCTTTGAAATAAATATTTGAAAAAAGGAAAGGTCCATCATTATTCTGCAAGAAAAACACCAAATGCAATATATCATGGACAATCAAAGAAATCATTAATTTTAAGAATACTGAAAAATAAAGAAGAAAAATGCCCAGGAACCTTAATTCCTGAGCACTATCTCAATATTCACATCATCTGGGACCTTGATCCTCATAAGGGACCTTAGGGCCCTATCGTCTGCATCAAGGTAAATGAGCCTTTTATGCACCCTCATCTCCCAGCGATCCCAGGTCTCGGAACCCTCTCCATCCGGAGATTTCCTGCAAGGTACTACGAGCCTCTTGGTTGGAAGGGGAATTGGTCCGGAGAGGTTAACACCTGTCCTCTCAGATATCTGCTTGATCTGTCCGCATACACTGTCAATGGACTTTGCGTCTGTCCCTGTCAGAGATATCCTTGCTTTTGCAACCAATCCCAATCCTCCAGAATATCATATCTTCTTCTCGATGTCAAGACACATCCCGGCAGCCACGGTGGTTCCCATATCCCTTATTGCGAACCTACCAAGCTGTGGGAACTCCTTGGCCTTCTCGATACAAAGGGGCCTTGTCGGCCTGACCTTAACGATTGCGATGTCGCCGGTCTTGATGAAATCGGGATTCTCCTCCTTCACTAGACCTGTCTTGGGATCTAGCTTCTTGAGGATCTCCTCGAAGGTGCAGGCTACCTGAGCTGTATGGAGATGGAACACAGGAGTGTATCCGACAGCAATAACAGAAGGATGCTGTAAAACAGCGATCTGTGCGGTGAAAGTCTGTGCCACGGAAGGAATACTGTCAGTGGGACCGCATACATCTCCCCTCCTGATATCATTCTTTCCAACACCTCTGACGTTGAAACCCACATTGTCCCCGGGTTCTGCTGTTGGCATTGTCTCATGGTGCATCTCGATGGACTTGATCTCACCCTTGGACCCTGATGGTTGGAAGACCACGTTTGCCCCTACTTTTAAGATCCCGGTCTCGATCCTGCCCACTGGGACAGTTCCGATGCCGGTAATTGTATAGACATCCTGGATGGGAAGCCTTAATGGGAGGTCAGTTGGTTTCTGTGGTATGGTGAGATTGTCAAGGCACTGGAGGAGGGTTGGTCCCTTCCACCAGCCGAGATTTGAGGATGGCTTAACGACATTGTCTCCCTTGAAGGCTGAGGTGGGGACATACTGGACATCCTTGTATCCGACCATTCTTAGGAGTTTGCCAACCTCTTCCTTCACCAGATTGAACCTCTCCTCGGACCATTCCGGTTTGGTAGCGTCCATCTTGTTGATATTGATGATCAGCTGGTTTACACCGAGGGTCTTGGCAAGGAACACATGCTCCTTCGTCTGGGCCATGACACCTTCCGGTGCTGCCACCACGAGGACCGCTGCATCTGCCTGAGAGGTTCCAGTGATCATGTTCTTCACGAAGTCCCTGTGCCCAGGAGCGTCGATGATGGTAAAGTAATACTTATCGGAGGTGAATTTCTTGTGAGCGACATCAATGGTCACACCACGTTCCCTTTCCTCCTTGAGTCCATCCATGACCCAGGCGAACTCGAAGCTTCCTTTACCCTTCGACTCGGCCTCCTTCCTGTATTTATCAATCACATGCTGCTCGATGTGTCCTGTATCCAGCAGAATGCGTCCTACGGAGGTGGACTTTCCAGCGTCCACGTGACCTATGAACACCAGGTTCATATGGGGTTTCTCACTTGCCATTTATTATTCCTCCTACTCGGGTTGTTCCCTTATTTACTACTTGTATTTAAAGCTTGATACCTGTCAGGATTCAAGCAGCGTAATAATCAGCTGTTGGCGGTTCTGGTTTCAGACCCTTTCTTGTTCTGATCTCCCTTGTTACATTTTCGAGAAGCTCACGGGGAAGGATATCAAATCCTGCAAACTCCGCTGACCAGAGGGCCCTACCTTGTGTTGCTCCCCTGATCGCACCAGCAAATCCGAAAAGCTCTGCAACAGGTGCCTTGGCGATCACAGTCACCTGGTCACCTTCCATTGGCATATCTTCTATAGTGGCCCTTCTGGAGTTTAGCTCCCTGCTTACACCACCCATCAGATCATTGGGAACGGAAACGTAGAGCTTCTGTTTAGGTTCAAGCAGAGTGGTTCCTGCTTCTACCATAGCCCCGTAAATTCCGGATCTTCCGGCCGGAATAACCTGACCGGGACCTCTATGAATGGTATCCTCATGGAGCTTTGCGTCCGTCAATCTCACCATTACACCCTCGCAGGGTTCCCATGTCCTTGGTCCCTTTCTCATTGCCTCCTTGAAGGCATCTATCAGGAGTTCCTTGGTCTCATGGAGATATTGGATACCCTTGGTGTTGTTAACGAAGATATTGGATCCTGAGATCCAGAAAACATGCTTCATATCATCCTTATCAAGACCATACTCCTCCAGCTGTTTTGCAAGGGCCTTGTTATCCTTGATCCTTTCATCTGAATGGATAGTACCTTCCTTGATGGCCGTGACCAGTTCAGGTGGTAGAGGTTCGACCTTGAAATAGAATCTGTTATGCTTGTTGGGAGATTTTCCCTCGAACTCTCTATCCGATGCTTTCAATATGGTTTCCCTGTAAACAACGATGGGTACTGATGTCTTGATCTCTATCCCGTGCTCGTTATTGATCCTGTATTCGGTGATCTCCAGATGAAGTTCACCCATACCTGAAAGCAGATGCTCACCGGTCTCCTGATTTATCTCCACCTTAAGGGAAGGATCCGCCTTTGCCACCATTCTGAGAACCTCAACGAGCTTTGGAAGGTCCTTCATATGTTTTGCTTCGACCGCTACAGTGACAACAGGTTCTGATACATGGACTATCTTTTCGAAGGGATCCATATCCTCATACCCGGAAACAGTTGCTCCGGCAATTGCAGCTTTAATACCTGATACATTGACAATATTACCTGCGATAGCCTTGTCCACACTAATCCTATCGGGACCTACAGCAACTGATACTTGCTGGGCTCTTCCCTTTCCAGGTATTCCCAGGACCACAAGTTCCTGACCTCTTTCAATGCTTCCGGCAAATAATCTTCCAGATGCGATCTCACCTGCATGTGGATCGATCAGGATCTTTGTTACCATGAGTACCGGAGGACCCTTTGGTGAACAGGTTGCCATGGCCTTTCCGATCTCACTTTCCGGATCTCCATGCCAGATGTGTGGTATCCTGTACTTCTGAGCCTCCAAAGGATCAGGAAGATGGTGGATTATCATATCCAGAAGGACCTTGTGGAGAGGAGCTTTCTTTGCCAGGTCCTTTTGTCTACCAGTATTGCAGAAATCATAGATATCCTTGAATGTGACGTTATTTGCCTTCATGTAGGGAACCGAGATTGCCCAATTATGGTAGGCTGAACCGAATATCACGGTTCCGTTCTCGGGGGTCACGAACCACTTTCCCTTGAATTCGTCGGGACACATCCTTGCGATCAGATCGTTCACTGATTTTATGATCTTGACGAATCTCTGCTGCATCTCTTCGGGAGTTACCTTGAGCTCATTGATCAATCTATCAACCTTATTGATGAAGAGGGTTGGTTTGACCTTCTCCTTGAGGGCCTGCCTGATGACGGTCTCCGTCTGCGGCATGGATCCTTCCACAGCACATGCAACGATAACACAACCATCCACGGCCCTCATGGCCCTGGTAACATCACCGCCAAAATCGACATGTCCAGGAGTGTCTATCAGATTGATAAGATGGTTCTCACCCTGATATTTATGGACCATCGAGGCATTGGCTGCGTTTATGGTGATCCCCCTGGCCTGTTCCTGCTCATCAAAATCTAGCAGGAGCTGCTTTCCAGCAAGTTCCTCTGACATCATTCCAGCGCCTGCGATAAGATTGTCAGAAAGCGTGGTCTTGCCATGGTCTATATGTGCCGCAATACCTATGTTCCTGATTAATTTCGGCTTATCCATCAACACTTGGGCCAGTTTGATATTATCTTCTCTTCTTCCCATAGTAACACACCTTTAAAGATCGTGATCCTAAGTAGATTCCTTTTCTATCAATGGGCCGATTTGGCGACCCTTTCAACCTCATCCTTCTTGGAAACAGCATAGCTCTGAATGTCACCTTTTGATGCGGCTATCAACTCTCCGGCAAGGCAATCTGATATGGATTTCTTGTTCTTGTGAGAAGCCTTGACCGTACCTACGGAAATGTTACGCAGGGCAATGTCCAATCTCCTGGATGGTCCCGCGTCCACCGATTTAGGAACCGATATCCCGCCGAACTTGAGCCTTGTGACCTCTTCCCTTGGAGCAGAGTTCTCAATTGCCCTTACCAGTATTTGTACCGGATTTTCTTTTGTCTTGTAGGAGATTATCTCGAAGGCATCCTTGACGACCCTGTAGCTCTTGGTCTTCTTCCCTGTGAATCTCTCTGTTCTCATCATGGAATTGACAAGCCTCTCCACAATGGATATCTTTGATTTGTTGAATGGTTTATTGGCATGCCGTGCAGAGGAATGGGGAACATAGGCAGGTTCGAGGTTAATATGTGCTTTCAGGCTAGGATCCTCCACGATTACCTCCAAAGTGTTGTACAATCCGAAAATAAGTTCCTCAGTATTTGGAATGGCCTTTACTACCTCTTCCTCCTCAGGAGCTTCCAATTTCTCCTCATCTGCGTCCTTGATCTCTTCGGTAGGAGCTTCTGGTGTCTCCTCAGAGGATTTCGTGACCTCATCGACCGGAGCTTCCTTCTTCTCCTTCTTGGAAGGCTTCTTGATTTCTTCGGCTGGAGCCTCTTTCTTCTCCTTCTTGGAGGGTTTCTTGACATCCTCAGCAGGAGCTTCCTTCTTCTCCTTCTTGGAGGGTTTCTTGACCTCCTCAGCAGGAGCTTCCTTCTTCTCCTTCTTGGAGGGTTTCTTGACCTCCTCAGCAGGAGTTTCCTTCTTCCCCTTCTTGGAGGGTTTCTTGACCTCCTCAGCTGGAGTTTCCTTCTTGGAAGTCTTCCCCTTCTTGGGAGCTGTTTTCTTCTCTTTCACTGGAAGGTCCTTGCCTTCCTGATCCTCACTGACCGCGATTTTCTCCTTAGGTGTGTCTACCTTTTTGGTTGCTTCCTTCTTCGACACCTTCACATCTTCAGAGATCTCTTGCTGATTATTTTCCTCATCAACCATATTCTCACCCCGCTACCCCTTAACGAACCGGTTTCTCCTTCCTTCCCCTTACCATTTCATCGAGGGAGACATTATTGACCTTGATAACCTTATATCTGACACCAGGGATATCACCATATGATCTTCCCAGGCGACCTCCGATACCTTCCACCATTACTTCATCATGTTCATCAATGAAGTTGATGGCTCCATTCCCGGGAGCGAACGCTGTTATCTGTCTGCCGTTCTTGATGAGCTGGATCTTGACACATTTCCTGATGGCGGAGTTGGGCTGTTTTGCCTCCACACCAACCTTTTCCAGGACGATGCCCCTACCCTGGGCCGAACCCTGAAGGGGATCAGACTTCTCTCTGAGCTTAAGGACCCTCTTCTTGTAATACCGATCATTCCATCGGTTCTTCTGGGCATCCTTCCTCAGCTTTCTGGCTGTGAACAGACCTTTGGCCATTTACTAACACTCCTTATGGGAATACTTGCCCGGGTTACTTATACCTGGTATAAATATGTTTGGACCTGTACTATGTTCAAAAAGGTCGTTTCTCACAGCTTTTTCCTCATGAGGTATAGGAAGAGGGCCAACGAGAGCACCAAGGCCATACCAGCACCCCCCAACGGAACCCATGACCCATACCAGATCGGATCCTTGGGAGGATCCTCCCCAACTTCCAACAACAAGGAGATCTCATTGTTCTCCACAGACCCTTCCAACCATTTCTCCTTTACATCGATTGTAACAGTGATCCGGTATACCATCTCAGGTCTGATCCTGACTGCTCTGAATTGGACCGATGTATTGGTCCCGGAAGAAAGGTCAGTAACATTGACCGTAAGCGTAGTCCTGTTCTTTGGTTCATCAAGTTCGAAGACATCCAATGTAACAATGAATAAATTGGCAGAGCCATTACCATTGTTGGCTATCAATGCCTTGAACTGATAGGTACCTGGATCCATTGGGTCCTGGTCCGGTCCGAGTGTGGTCTCGCCTGCCAGGATCCCTTCGACAGAGATATCAACATACCTCACATCCACCAGGGTGGAAATCCTGTTCAGGAGGCCCTGCTCCTCAACATCAGGATAATTTGGACCATGGATCAAGATGGTTAGATTGTGAATGCCCGGAGTATCGAAAGTCCATGTCAATTGATGCTTGAAACCCACCCCTATCGTATGAGCAAAGTTCTCGATCTTTACCTCGACATCATCGAGGAGAAGTCCTATCTCGAATTCCTCACTCTGTGGCGCTCCAAAGGTGAGAGATGAGAACTCTATAATGGTCTCCATTCCCATGATCACCTCCTCTTTAAGGATATCAAGGGACCCGTCGATAAGGAATGTTCCCTTTGAGATCGGAGTTGAGCCGATCAATAGTATCAGTTCCACAATATCGTCTTTGATCGGATCCTTTCCTGAAGATACAGCCTTGATCGTGATATTATATTGACCCCTCGGAAGTGGAAATTCCAAACTCACCTTGGCATTCAATATCTCGGAATCATCAGGACCTATACTGATCTCAGAAGGTAGGGCCACATCGATCCCATCGATAAAAGGGGTCGTTACCAGGTCGAAGGTAACAGTATCCAACCCATTCCCATTGTTGATCAGGAAGAGGGTATAGTTCAATTCCATCGTTCCGTTAATGGGGGGGTCCTTGACATCTCGGTAGGATGTCATTGCTATAAGTTCCACCGAAAAGAACTGTTCAAATGAATAATTTAGTTCGTGAATAGACCAGAGAGGATCGATCTGCCCTTTCTCGATCAATTCAAGGACCTCATGATCAGATGGTAATAATGAGATCGATGTGACAATGAAACCGACCTTGTTTCCGGAGAGGGTTCCGTTTGATATCCTGATCTCCCCATTGATCGTTACCTTTTCTCCGGGTCCAACCTGGACCTTCCCCCTTATAGGGGTCCATTCCAACTCGGATCTGGTCACAAATGTGTAATCCACCCTTTCTTGAATGTTCCCCGCATTCTCTATTGAGAGGTCCATCTTTACAGATTGTTCCGTCCCCAGCTTTCCAGAGATGGGACCCGAAATATCTGCAATAATATTGTGCCTGGGTTTGACATTGAATTCGAATTTCAGATCGCGGGCTATCCCTCCACCCATGGCTCTGACAAAGAACCAGGCTGGTCCAGACCCTTCATTTGCTGGTATCCTGACAACCACATTGATGGTTATGGATACAGTTTCCTCCCCGCTTAGTGCAATATGGCCCGGTTCGATGGTTATGTCTCGATCAGGAGATATCTTTCCTGAGGCGTTGATGGTCTGGAACCTCACCGTGAACTGACCGGAGGTTCTCCTGGGAGTGATATTGAATGTCATTTCAAGGTTTGTGCCTGGATCAACGTTCTTCCCCTGGGGTTTGGGAATTCCCAGATCGAACGGTATCGCCTCTATCAGGTCCATTCCCATTAAAGAAAAATCATCTAGGACATAGCCTGATTCATTAAGACCGGAGACCTCCATATCAAACTTTATCCTGATCTTCTTTCCTTGGTATTCTCCCAGGTCCAAACCTACCATATAGCCAGTACCCACATAGAATGGTCTCTTTGAATAATCCCATTTTCCAGAAGAGGTATTTCCCGATATCACCACGGGTTGGTCCTTTGTATCCAACAGGGGTTCCCATGTCGTGCCGTTATCCGTGGAGATATAATGGGCCAGAGAACCATTTCCGGAGGGTCCTTTTTTCGTCAGGTCCCCTCTGTATCTGTAGAGGAGGAATATCTGTGGCCTTCTTTTGGATCTCTCAATATCATAAGGTTCCGGGTCAAACCGCGTAAGGTCCATTAAAGGACTGATCAGTGAATGGTTACCCTCCTTGGATGTGTTCCATGTGGATATGTTGCCAGCCCAGAAGCAATCCGGAGGAGAATGGTAGGGTTCCCCATCCTGGGAAAGTGGGTGCTTGACCGACCTCCAGCCCTCATCCGGTGAGGAACCTTCGTCCATGGATCTCCATCCATCGAAACTCGAACCATCCCAGTATTCTGAAGCAACCCATACGCCGCTATAGAAATATGATCCTGGAATGGGTTCATATTTCAGACCCTGAAAGAACGGTGGGTCCGTAGACATTGGTCTGGCGTCACCGGGAACATGGGCAGATATATTGATCATATAGGATCCTGAAAAAGATGGCACCCAGTTGAAATATACCATTTCCGAGTATTCATGATCCCCGGGTGGAACATCAACAAGTATGATATCCTTGAACATCACCTGGCCCCTATCTGGATAGAAACCATCATACCAGTAAATGGTGCAGGTAACCTCCACATCCACCAACGGGATATCGCCCCTGTTCTCCAGTCTCGTTGTGATGGTGGTTGTTCTGTTGACCCTTCCAACCACGAATTCTGGCCAGCCCATGACACCATCGGACCTTACCTTGGTATTCTGGAGATCGAACTTCACCAATTCGGATAGTCGGGAGGGTTCTGCACCAGCTTCATTCCCTGGACCAAGAGGAATTGAACTCAAGATCAATATTGAGAAAAGAATGGAAAGAGTGTATCGTTGAGCCGTTCCTCCGCTATATCCCATGGAGGTAACTATCCGTTCAGGATTTATTAATATATTGGACCTATGAACTACTAACCTCTCCAATGTCTAGAATATTGTTGACCAGGACGATGGTCTGGTATGTATGTAATGGAAGAGGACCGACAGACAACTCAGTCGTAGCTTTTTTCCGAATTATCTTCAACTCATCATCCTCGAACTCCCTATCGTCGGATAGAATGAAATATTCCCTTTCCTGGTCCGACTTCCCTCCGAGGACCTCCCCTGCATCCAAGCCCCCCTCTTTCATAAGATAGATACTTCCATTTATCCTATCCAGTAATGATCCGAGCCTCCCTCGGGTGATATAGATACCAGGTGAGGTCTTCACGGTCCTATCCATCTCCTCTCCGATAGTTATCGACAGGTTCTTCTTCATAAGGGCAGAACAGGCCCTCTCATCCGGGTTCAGATATTTCACGTTCAGACCTTCAATTGTAAGGACCTTAGGTGGGTCCCCGGGACCTAAAAGGAGTATATGAATGCAAGTATCCCGTCTCATGTCATGGGAAAGGAACAATGATGCTGTAATGCTCCTTGCTATACCGTCCCATCTTCCGCTTGCCCCGCACAGGTCATTCAACTGGATGTTGCCATTGCTTACTGCTCTGTGGGCAATAACGATAAAATTCCTTTTGGATATGTTGAAGGGATCAAAGGTTTCGAAACCTTTGTGTATAGTGGGCATCATCTGACCCGCCATTTATTTCTTCGATTCCTTTTCTGCTTCCAGTTTTTCCTTCTCGTGCTTCTCGAAGGTCAGACGGGCCTTTTCCTTTCTTCTGATGCTAATCTGGGCAATCCTTATCTTCTCCTGATATTTGTGCCGTGCCTTTGCCCACTGGTCCTTATCTATCCTGCCAGATTTATGAAGCTCCCTGGCCTCCTGGATCTTGTCTTCATGTTTCACGATATCCTGTCTGAGCTTTTCTATGTCCCTTGTTAGCCTGTCGATCTTTCCCATGGATCCACCTCAGAGCATCTTATCAACATTCCTTAATATCTCCGCCAGTAGTTCATCCTTTCTGGTGATGAAACCTTCGATACGGGTCCTGGTCTCATTTACAAAATCCGGGTCCTTTATGGATCCCAGGTTGATCCTTACATTAAGAACAGCACCGTCAAGACCTGATGCAGCCATCTCGGCTCCAACAGCAGCATCCGTGATCGAGTTGGGATTTCCGAGAAGTGAAACAGGAATCGCAGATTCCATAACTTCCAAGCAATTCTCAGCGGTTTCAAGGGGAGTGGAAATTGCCTTCTTGTATCCAACCTGGATCATATCGGATCGGATGGTCTTTTCCTCATCCGTCTCTTTTGGCATCCTGAAGGCCTTCATTACATCAGTGAAAGCTTCAGTGTCCTCATCCACAAGTTCCAGAAGTCTCTTTTTTATTGGTATGATAACTGTCTGGACCTTCTCCATCTCATCCCATGACTCCCTGTATTTTTCCTTTCCGACTGTCAATCTGCATACCATTTCCAGCAGAGATGCCCCTAGTGAACCAGATAAAGCGGCAACACTTCCCCCACCTGGAGCAGGTGAGGAGGACGAAAGCTCCCCGATGAAACCCTTCAAGGTCATGGAGGCAAGCTGGCCAACCTCTTTGACCATTCTGTCTATTACCTTCTCGTCCGTATTGAATTCATATAACTGGTTCAGACCCAGTTCATCGAGTGAAAGTCCTATGAGCTTCTCATTTCCCAAAGCTGTCATTCCCTTTCTCTCCGCATAGAACATACCCGCTTTCAGCAATGCTTCCTCCGGGACCAGACCAACTATCTCGGACCCTGTCACGATAGCACCGAGACTCTCAGCCTCTTTCTTGCAGGCTTCATAAGCTTCGTGAAGGTTCGTCTCCTGGAAATCCAGAAGGTTCATGGATACCTGGGCGATGTCATCGTTGTACATCATACCGCCACCCTGGACCGATCTCAGGTAGCCAGGTATCCTGACAGGTTTGCCGTTCTCACCTATTACCTTCTCTCCGTTTTCATCCTTCTTGATAACACCTGTAGACCTTATTCTGCCTGCGATCTCCGAGGCGATGGATTTGTCATTGGTCCCGATATTGACATTATATGCTATCAGGATCTGTCTTGACCCTGTAGCGAATGTCCCCGACCTTGGAACGAATACCGGATCTCCAAAATCCGGATGGAATCCAGGGTCCTTGAACTTCTCGGAAAGGGCCTCATATTCCCCCTTTCTGATGTCAGGGAGCCTGACCCGTTCAGGTCTAGCTGCGGAATTTGCATACAGGAAACCCGGGACTCCCAGTTCATTCCATACCCTCTCTCCGAACTTACGTGCGATCTCAGTGCATTCTTCGAAGGTAACACCTTTGATAGGTATGAATGGACAGACATCCAATGCACCCATCCTTGCATGCTCACCAGAATGCTTCGTCATGTCGATCAGGGAGAGACCTACCCTGGCAGCTCTGAAGGCGGCCTCCAAAACATCTTCCGGACCCCCAACGAACGTGAAGACGGTCCTGTTGAAATCCGCACCTGGATCAACGTTCAACAACTTGATCCCTTTCACACCAGAGATTGCTCCTGATATTGCATCCAATACCGTTTGGTCCCTTCCCTCACTGAAATTGGGGACACACTCCACTATCCGTTCCATTTGTTCACCTTCCACGGTCCTTTCATCGGCCTGAGGGTCCTGGATGGGCCCTAATAAGAAATGTCATAGATAAACCCATCCCGGAAGTTTCACTGGTCCTTTTTCATCATTATTCGATGAGCGTTCAATAAAACCTTTTTAAGGAGAGTCCCGAATTGAGGTGCATGAGAAGGAGATCCTTTCAAAAAGGGATGGGGACATGGAAAATCGGACCTATCCCGCTTTTGGTCCTGTCGATCCCCATCATGATCATACTGTCAGGGATCGGCTGGATCCTGCCGATGGAAATATGTCTGGGATCCTATACCGAACATGTAGTTACGCGGGAAGCTCCCGCTGGATACTATCGGATCGCCCAGGCCGTTTCTGATTATCCTGGAATTGTTGTGCAGAACGGTTCATCATATGATATTATGTCAAGTCTTTCCCTTCCCGCTTCCAAATCATTGTATCTGGGTCCGGGAGAGAACCTGCAGTTCGCTAGAGGAGCTTATATGAACCTATCCGCTCCTCCTTTCTTCGAAGGTTCCGAGGAACCCCTCAAGTTCTCTCCCATGAAAAATGGAACCTTTTGGGGTGGTATCAACATATACGAGGCTGATCCCACTACCATCCCGATCTTTCACAGGGTATCGATATCTGGGGCAAAGATCGGGATCAGAACGAGCGGTGGAGCCGATATTGAAGTCACAGGGTCCTCATTCCAGAACTGTGAACGTTCCGGAATAGAGGCGTTTGGCCCTACATCAGCTGGGACCTCCGTAACCATAGAGGATACGTCATTCACTTCATGTGGGAATTACGGGATCCACTTCAGCGAGATATCCTCAGCTTTGATCGTCAATGTATCGGCATTTGAATGTATCACGGGTATCAGGGCATTCAAGTCCCAGCTACTTCTTGAAGATTCCAACCTCCTTGACTCATTTGCTCTGGGGCTCTCCCTTGTTAACTCCGAAGCTACCATCTCCAGGACCGTTGTGAATGAAACAGAAGGAAGGAGCACGACTGCAACTCATCAGATCATATCCCTTAACTCCTCCTTGATATTGGAAGATTCCTGGATCGATGGCGGCAAACAATGCATCCTCCTCCAACAAGGTTCTGACATGGAAATGAAGGGATCGACCGTAATGGGTGGTTTCACAGACTGCATCCAGGCAATTGGGTCCAGTATCATTATGAATGATTCGAGGATCTCCGACGCTGTTGAAAGTGCTGTTCACATGGTGGATTCCACTCTTTGGGGAAAGGACCTGGACCTGGATGATAACGGTAAGGGTACCGGTGATGTTGTCTACTCCACGCTTTATATGGACAGGTCACAGGCCCATCTGGAATCCTCTTCTGTTACAGGATCGGGTGATGCTCATTTTCACCTGAACTCCTCAAGGATCTCTATTGCCAATTCCACACAGGGTAATTTCGGAAACTACCCTATCATTTTACAGAGTTCCTCCTCTGCGGATTATATCAACTCCAGACCGCCTTCCGATGCCAGGTTCAAGGATATCCTGTCCTTCACAAGGTATTCCATTACACCAATGGTATCTACCACATCCTACACCACAGGAGGTCCTTTGGAGAACGTTCAGGTGGATATCGAGGACAGAGAAGGAACCCTGATCGGTTCGTCCCTCACAGGAAGTGATGGAAATGCCGGACCTTTCCTTTTGAACGTATATACAAATACATCCTCGGGTACCATCAACCGTCTTCCCTTCAGAATACTGGCATCCTTGAAGGACCATGAGGTCTCTGTCCTGGATATGGACACCCCTCAGATAGAGATGGAAATGGTCCTCTTCCCGCCCAACTCACCTCCTACATTGAACCTGGTCTCACCTGTAAACGGAACGATCGTGGATGGAAATGTGGTGGTCCAGGGTTATATATCCGATGATCTGGACATCTTCAAATTGAGGTACAGGGTGGACCAGAGCTCGTATTTCACCATGGATCTTGGGTCCGTGGGAGAGAATGGTTATTTTGAGATCTCATTGGATCCTGGAACATTGTCAAAAGGAGAACATCAACTCTGGATCCATGCTTTTGACGGGTCCCACCTCTCCACACCGGAGATCAGGAGGGTGATCTCCAATACATCAGGTCTTGATGATTCTGACAGTGACGGCATCCCGGATATCCTGGAGGATCTCAATGGTAATGGAGAGGTTGATGAGAACGAGACCGATCCCGAAGATCCGGACACAGATGATGACGGTCTTCTGGATGGGATCGAACTGGATGATTCCGATGGTTTCACAACAGATCCTCTGAAAGCAGACACTGACGGAGATTTCATCCTTGATGGAACAGAAGATGCCAACGGAAATGGTAGATTGGATGAGAACGAGACAGACCCTAACAATAGTGATACGGATCAGGATGGAAGATCGGACCTTGATGATCTTTACCCCCTTGACCCGGAAAGATGGGAGGACCCTGACGAAGGGAACGAGGGGTCGTCTATTATCTTGGTCCTTGTGGTGATCATATTCGTTCTGGTCCTTATACTCGGATATGCCCTTTACCAACGCTTATCCATACCTGGTGGTTCCACCAAGGAAGATATTCCCGAAAATGGAGATCCCTCGAATTATCGGAGGAGAGGGAGGGGTCCGAATAGAGAATGATAGGGACCCGATGATATCAAGACCCTTGGATGGTCTGGTCATACTTGGAACGGTCAAAGGCCTGGTGAAGGATGCTGCCATCGCTGAAAGGATATTCATGGAGACTTCCCCCAAAGCTGTTGCCCTTCATATTTCACCTGAGGAGCTGAAAGGTCTGGAAGCGGTAGTCAAGGGTAAGATCAAGGAAGTCCCCTTATCATCCTACGAGATGGTATATGCAAAGAAACTATCGGTTTTCGGTGAAGTGCAGGTCCCATCACCCGCACTCGTTACAATGATGAAGAGCGCTAAAAAACACAAGATCCCTGTTCTTCCACTCGATATGGATGAGGAAACATACTCGGAGGTCTATATAAGGACCATCGGAGGCCTTTCCATGGTTTGGACATCATTGAGGTTGAAAAGGGTCAACAGGAAGAAGTTCAAGGCAGGATCGCCCGAGGAATTCTCCCTTCAATGGGACAGATACGTCAACAGAAAGACCTATCAGAGATTGGAACGCCTTAGAGAGGAACATATGGCAGAGGAGATCAAGAAGTTCCTGACCGATCATAAGCCCCTGCTTTGCATAGTTGAAGTGGAGAGGTTCGAGGGGATAATAGGGTCACTTCAAAGGGGTCATTGACCCTGGACCCTCAGCTGAGATTTCTCTTGCGGGATAATGGTTCAGATACTATGAAGTATTAAAAAGTTGGATTCATTTTAAAAGAGGTCGATCTATATGGATGATGATTCAGGTTATTTCTTCTTTCAAAGCCCCTGGAAGAACATCTTTCTATGGCATTTCATGGAAGTTGAAAGAGAGGCCCTTATTGTCACTCCAGCAATAGACATGGATATTCTGAGGAAGATACAGTCAATTCTGATCGCAAGATCCGATAGAGAACTAGAGGTCAAGATCCTGTTGAGGATGTCGGAAAGCGACATACTTCTGAGGAGTATCGATCCGGAGGCCATCAGGATACTTGCACTTCTCCTTCAGGAACCCAGGTCGAAGATCCAGATCAGGTTCGCTCCCAATCTCTCACTTACTGCCATGGTCCTTGACAACAGGAAAGCACTGATGGCCACCGGAGATCTGACCTCATCTTCCCTTCTTGAGGAGCTTAACTACGGTCAATTGATGACAGGAGAAGACCTTGTATCAGCTTTCAAGGAAGACCTGCTTGAAATGTGGAAAGGGGCTCATCAACCCACATCAAAAGAGATGATCTCCTTCATGGATGACCTTCGAAACAGGATAGAGCTCCGCAAGGACCTTGTATTCGAGGATCAGGATAAGGGGATCGAATTCTCTGATGATGAGTTCATAACCATTGGAAAGTCACTGGGACCGCTGGGGAAGGACAGACAGGAACCACACTTGGACGAGATCAAGAAGATCATCAAAGAGCTCTTGATGAGAGCCAGGGATGCTGTGGAAGATGATAGGGCCCAGGCAGCACTTTTCTATCTGGAGGAGGGCCTCGCCCTTGACAAGGACAACCCTGACCTCCTGATGGAGAAGGGTAAGGTCCTGTTCTCAGTTCAAAATGAAATAGATGAGGCTCAGGTCTGCTTCGATAAGGTCCTTGACCAGGATGAAGACAGTATGGAGGCTTGGGCCTTCAGCGGAATGTGCCATCATGAAAGGGGAGACCTGGAGGATGCTCTGTATGCTTTTGACCAGGCTACGGATATAGATCCCTCCCACCATCCTGTATGGATCAGGAAGGGCATGATACTGGGAACTATCAAAGGTAGGGAGGAGGACGCCCTTAAGTGTCTCGAATATGCCCTTTCAAAGGACCCCTACAACGAAGAGGCCTGGTACCACAAAGCTTCCATCCTCGATCAGAGACTTTCCAGGATGGAGGAGGCGATCCTAGCTTACAGAAGCCTTCTCAGGATAAATCCAAAGAATGTGATCGGTTCTTTCAGAATGGGTCTTCTCTCATACAAAAGACTTGATAACGTTGAAAAGGCCAAGAAATATTTCGATAGGGTCGTTGAAGCGGCTCCCGATCACAAACAAGCCTGGATATTCAAAGCCGAGATCGCTGAAGAAGTGGATGAAGATCCTGACCAGGCCCTGGAATTCTATGAGATGGCCAGGGAGCATCATCCTGATTCTGCGGACATACTGGCAAAGGAGATCTCACTTCTGATGAAGCACAGGAAGAAGTTCAAGAAGGCCGTGGAACTTTCCGAAGAACTCCTTGAATTGAATCCGGATGATCCACTGGCCTCCTATGTTTCGGGTCTTGGGGCATTACGGATAAGGAACGATCCGATGAAGTCTCTGGAACTCATTAACGGATCGCTCAAAAAGGATCCTTCCTTCAAACAAGCGATCCTGACCAAAGCAAATATACTGGCTGAATACCTCAACAGGGCCCAGGATGCGGTCAACCTTCTGAAGGTTGCGATTCAGAAGAATGAATCCGATCCGGAGCTATGGATGGAGCTCGGAATCACCTACTTCGATTTCCTTTATGATCCCAAGGAAGCACTGGTATGTTTCGATATGGTGACCAGGCTGGACAAGAAGAGCAGTGATGGTTGGTTCAATAAAGGAATGGTCCTTTCCAGGGGATTCGACAAACACCAGGAAGGATTGAACTGCCTTGACGAGGCCACAAGGTTGGATGACAGTAATTACCTTGCCTGGTCAGAAAAGGGAAGGATACTCTTCAAGATCTACAATATGGTAGATGATGGAATGAGGTGCTATAACAAGGCCTACTCAATCGAGAGTGAGGACCCCGAGGTCCTCTCCGCCCTGGCCCTTGTATATAGAGCCAAAGGAGATATGGCCAAGGCGGAGGCATTGTATAAAGAAGCCATTGAGATCGGAGGGCCCAGCATGGAACCCATGTTCGGACTTGCAGACCTGCAGGTTTCCATAGGTGATATGAACAGTGCTCAATCCACCCTGAACATTGCTCTCCAATCAGATCCCAATAGTGAAAAGATCTGGATGTTGAAGGCTGATACTTTCAGGAATGGCGGAGAACTCGGAAAGGCCATAGAATGTTACAAGAGGGTATTAAGGATCAATCCTGACCATCAGGATGCTTTGAACAGGAAGACCTCCGTGGAAGCACAGTTGGAAAGGATGTCCTGACCGACCTGCTCTGGCAACATTAATTAGTGGTTTGGTGCATTGCGGTCGCATGGATGAGAAGGAGTGGGGGGGTTCCTTCGGGGTCTCACAGCTTGACAATATAACCCTTGGAACCTTGACGCCGGGCACAATGGGAATTTTTTACGGACCCCCGGGAGCCGGAAAGAGTTCCGTTCTGGTACATTTCCTATTCCAGGGGGCTAAAAAGGGTAACAACGTATGCCTGATCACCTGCGAACCCCCGTCCACCATTGCCTCCCGGATAACACAGTTTACAGATTGCAACCAGAAATGGTTGAGGGACGGCTATATCTCCATCCTCAATCTCTTCGACCTTGCTAACATGATCGGTGTGGACCTGGGCAGGATGGAAGAAGGGGATGCGGACCTTCTATACGACCTCTTCGTCCAGGTAGTGGACCATCTGGATGCCAAGAGAGTGGTCATTGATCCTGTCAATCCTCTGACTCGGTCTCTCGGGTCAATGGGAATGACGAACTTCTTCCAGACACTGAAAGGAGACCTGGCCCATAGAGGTGTTATCTCCTTCCTCTGTTTCGATACCAGCAGGGACAGAGGCGATTGGGAGGACAATGAACTTTCACCCTACGATATGGATATAGTGATAAGGTTCAGAAAGGAGAGGGAACCTACATTGGTCCTCAATACACTGACAATAGAAAGGTGGAGGGCAAGTGCCCATGCAAGGAACTCATATGTCGTTGACATCTCAGATGATGGAGTGGTCCTTGTTCCACGAATCAAACCCCTGGAGGTCAGGTAGATGATCATAAACGAGATCAAGGATATTGATCATAA
This sequence comes from Thermoplasmatota archaeon, assembly GCA_965234725.1. Lineage (GTDB taxonomy): Archaea > Thermoplasmatota > Penumbrarchaeia > Penumbrarchaeales > Penumbrarchaeaceae > Penumbrarchaeum > Penumbrarchaeum helgolandense. Next base: position 19,707 of record CBDDUX010000077.1, read on the forward strand.
GACCCTGGGAAAAGGATCCCAACTCTTGATCCAGGTATCTGGAGAGAGATATCTCAAGGGTATCTCGGACCTAATATCAAGGCTAACCAAGGAGAAGGGTTCCAAAGGGATACTTCTGAGCACTCTATGGTCTTCAAATGCACTTTCAAGAAGGATAGGCCTCTCAAAACTTCCAAGAGGATCATTGAATGTGATCGATACCATCTCATTATCACTCGGGTCCAAAGTGACAGGTGGTGAAGGATTCATCTTCCTGCCTACACCATCCCCTCTGGAATACATCCTTGTGGAGATGGAGAGGCTCATCAGGGAATATGGAGACGATCTGAAATTCTTTGTCCTGGATTCCTTGACGGTAATTGACAGATATTATACCCAGGGACAGCTCAGTGAGTTCTTCCATTACCTGATGAACAGAATGCTGGAAGAGGAGATAACCGTGATCATCTTCGACCAATCCCCGGATGGTGTCCCCGGGATCGGGGCCCATCTATCCTCCATAATGGACAGAACGATCAGGATCGGCAAGGAGGAGTTGAAATGATGAGGATCCATGTAGGAGGTCAGGAGTTCTCAGACCTGGTCGGGTCCAGGATAGGGGTCGGGAAATGCATACTCTTCAAGTATGGACCCGGAACCGGAGGTGATATGCTACTCAAGCAGTTCCTTTCCAGTACTGTTGAAGGCACCCATTCCATCTATCTGTCCACCCATGAGACCGAGGGAGAACTGCTCTCATCCGTTCGTGAACTGGGGCTTCCACCGGACCTTGAACTGATCTCGCTGCTTCCTGACCTTACGGATGGGCTGGATGATGTGGTGAAGAAGGACAGGTTCAGAACCGATGGGATCATGGTAACGGACCTTCTGGAGGTCTCTTCGAATACACAACTTGGGCGAAATAGAAGGGACGGAGTGAAGAAGGTACTTGCCCAGGTATCTTCCGTGGCTCAAAAACAGATCCTTCCATTCAAACTTGTACTCGATTCCGTGATGGACCTTGTAAGGAAGACCTCTCTTGATGAGGTCGAGGATCGTATCCAGATACTGAAAAAGGTGGTCAAGGAAAAAGAGGGAATTGCGATCCTTGCGGTTCCGCTCGGATTTGAGGGGCTGAAGGACATCGAAACGACCCTTTTCGATGCTATAATCACGGTTAGAGCTGACAAGTCCTCCGGGGCATGGAAGAGGACCGTTACCCTTGAGAATCTCAAGGGTTCCTCCATTCCTCCCACCGAATGGGAACTTGGACATTTGAGGAACATACAGACGGCGAAAAGCCTGAAATGAGGTTTTTACCTGAGGCATCCAATTTGAGGCAAGGATTTATATTATCTGCTTTCTGATGTTCATTTGATGAAAGGTGGTTCAATAGGTGATCTGCCATTACCCGGGGTGGATCCTTATTCTGAAGCAGTAGCTCTAACAAGGTCCCACCAGACCGCTGAAAGTTCTAAATGTACAGTTTGCGGATCACCTCATCAGACCTGGTACAACAAGATAATGACGATCGGGAACGATGAAGGTGTCCTATCAGGTGACCTGTCCATCAGGAAGCTTGTTATCAAGACATGTCTCTCCTGCGGTCATACGGCCCCTGTGACATTCCAGCTTGTCAGGGATATGTGATCGGGTCCTTTTACAGATCGATATCGGGTCTGGCTTCTTTAAGAACAGGTATCTTTTCTCTCAGAGAATACATCTCCTTTGGATCTATAAGGCAGGTGGACCAACCCTCACCTTCATCCACGGATGCGATAACGTTCCCAAATGGTGAGAAGATCCTTGATCTGCCTCCCATCATGGATCCACCATGGTCACCGTAAACATTGGTACCGATCACAAAACACTGGTTCTCGATCGCTCTAGCACGAAGGAGGGTCTCCCACTGGAATGTTCTAAATGATGGCCATTGGGCAGGATAGATCAGAAGCTGTGCTCCCCCGAAGACAAGTTTTCTGGAAAGCTCAGGAAAACGTACTTCGTAACATATTAGGGGGCCAATGGGAACATCATCAAAACGGAACAGGGTCAAATGGTCCCCCGGTGTGAAGAACCGGTCCTCTCCGGACCTCGAGAAAAGGTGGGTCTTATCATATACACCTTTTATTTTTCCATCCCTGCCAATGTGAATTGATCTGTTGTAGAAGCAGGAATTCTCCTCGACGACCTGGGTGAAGATAATATTGACAGAATGTTCCGATGAAAGATCCGAAAGGGCCCCTATAACATCCCCGGACCTCTTTGCCAGTTCTTTCAGCATGCCGTATGGGAATCCGGTTGCAAAAACCTCAGGAAGGACCAGGAGGTCGGGTTTGCTGTTCTTGATACAATCCTCTATCATCCTTGTGGCAGATCTGAGATTGCCATCGATATCTCCAAGATGAAGTTCTGTCTGAATGATACCCGCTGTGAACTCCTTGGTCCACTTTGGAAACGGGGAGATATCTCCATTCTCCATGGTCAGATGACCTCGCTTAGTTCCTGAACAAGCCTGGGTTTTGGCAGGAATCCCATTCTTGTCTTAACGAGCTTTCCACCTTTATAGAATGCAAGTGTCGGGATCGATCTTATACCCAGCTTCATGGGTGTCTTCATGTTCTTGGTAACATCCATCTTTCCGATGGCTATCTTTCCCTTCATCTCGGATGAAAGCTGCTCCAGAATAGGCGCTATCATCTTGCAGGGAGCACATGCCGGACCCCAGAAATCTACCAGCACTGTATCAAACTTCTTTGTGAAATCCTCGAATCCCTCGTCATTTATCTCCACGATCCCATCGGGCCAATCCATAGGTCATCTCCGTCTCCGATTAGGGTACCTAACTATTTATCCTTGACCCCGGACCCGCATTTCGGATGTTGATAATTTACCGAGGTCCATGACCTCTGTGAAGGTGTTTCTACATTCCATACTATCGGTCTTAACAGGGTTTATCAAAAGGGAATCCATTCCCCCCTGGATGATACCTGTATGGAAAGGATCTTCCTGCCTAAGATGCGTGGCATGTGTCGGTGCATGTCCCGCGGGAGCTATCAGGTTCAGAGAGAATGTGATAATAATCGATGCCGAGGTCTGTACCTCGTGCGGGACCTGCATCAGGATCTGTCCTGTTGGAGCCATGGAGGAGGGGGCCTGATGATCGAAGTGGATAGTGTTGATTGTCTTGTTGTGGGCGGTGGACCTGCCGGAAGTACAACTGCATGGAAACTTGCGGAGATGGGAAGGTCCGTACTCCTTATAGAAAAGAGAGAGGAGATCGGTGTCCCTGTTCGCTGCGGCGAAGGTATATCCAAACAGCTTCTAGAGAAACTGGGATTGAGACCGGATCCTCAATGGATCTCTTCCGAGATGGATGGGGCCATTGTTGTATCCCCGGGTGGTAAAGAACTGGTGATCGGTCCTGAAATATCAGGACCGGAGGTAGGATATGTGATCAAAAGGGAGATGTTCGACCAGGCCCTTGCAAGAAAAGCGATAGGGGCGGGAGCACAGGTCGAGGTCAGAGCGGAAGCGGTCTCCATGGAGAGGCATGGTAAAGGGTGGAAGGTGGGGATCAGGACGCTTAATGGAATTGTGAAGGTGGATGCAAAAGTGGTGGTGGCCGCTGACGGCTTCGAATCATTGGTCTCCCGATGGGCCGGTTTTGACACTAAACTCTCTCTTGGTGATATCGATACCTGCATACAGTACGAGATGACCGGGATCGAGACAATGGGTAAGTTCACGGAGTTCTTCCTGGGCAAGAAGAAAGCTCCCGGAGGCTACATCTGGTGCTTCCCCAAGGGACCTAACATTGCAAACGTCGGCATCGGTATAAACGGGTCCATGATAACCGAAAGGGCAGATCCTAAAAAGTATCTGGATGATTTCATATCAAAGAATGAAAGGTTCTCCAAAGGGACCATTACAGAGATCAATGGCGGAGGGGTATCTGTCTCACTTCCGCTTGAAAGAACCGTTGCCGATTCCTTCATTGTTGTAGGTGATGCAGCCAGGATGATCGATCCCCTTACCGGAGGAGGAGTATACAATGGCTGCATTGCAGCCATCCAGGCAGCCAAAGCAATAGATAATGCCCTGAAACTGGGGGACACATCCGAGAAGGTCCTGGAGAGCTACGAGAGAGGTTGGAGGGACCTTCTGGAGCAGGAAATGGTTCGGAACTACCTTGCAAAGGAGAAGATGCTTGAGGTTTCAGATGAGGTCCTTGACAAGGTTATTGAAGCCATTTCCGAATATGATCTGGAGGATATAACCACGGAAGAACTTCTTAAAGCGATATCGTCCAAATATCCCGAGATAATGAACCAGATCACACTTTGAATTGAAAGATAATCACCCTTGATCATTATTCAAATTATCCGAAAGCAGTTCCGGAGAGGTTTTTCCATTATCCAATTCCTTCCTGGTTTCAAGCAATATGAATGGAGAATCACCCACCTTCTGTTGATCTGGTGGAAGCGGAGCTCTCTTGAATTCGTTCATTGCCTCTTGTTCTCCCATATTATTTTCCTTCCGTTTCTTCATCAGAATGAACACCAATATCGAACCGATCAGAATCAACAGGAAAAAAAGGATCGTTATTATGATACCAATGGGGAGTTTCTTTTCATCCTTTTCATTTTCATCCAAGATCTCTTTCCGAGGCAGGACCTCTATCTCCTTCTCGGTCGATGCCGAGAGACCCTCTCCATCGGTGACCATTAATGTTATAAGATGACGACCGGCAGGAAGGGAGAGATTGATGGATTGACCAGGACCTATTTCACCGGTAATGTTAGAGGACCAGGTGAATACGAGTGTATCACCATATGGGATATCGACATCCTTTGCGGAAGAATCAACGGTCTGGTCCTCCCCTTCCCTGAAGGTCGATCCGGCAATTATCCTGACATCATACGGAGGATCATTTACGGGAGTCACGATGACATTGGTGTTGATGGAGACTGAGAGTAACCCATCAGAAGCTGTGATCTCAAAGGATCCAGTTCCTGACCAATTCCGGATTGGTATCACTTTCAGCAATCCATTCTTGATGGATAAGGTGAAGTTCTCGGAAGGGTCGAAATCGAATGTGAGCGGATCATTGTCGATATCGAAGAATACCTCATTTAGGTCAAGTTCGGTTCCGGGGGAATCCTCTTCCATTTCAAGGACGATCTCGGTTAGGTTGAGTTCAGGACCGTCATTGACATTCAGGACCTTCAATGTGAATATTCTGAAATCGATCCCTCCGTTACCATCATTGACGGAAACGTTCAACCACCAAACACCCACATCTTCATTTGCGGGGATACCAGTGATGTTTCCTGTGTTTGGATCGATCACAAGGAAGGAAGCATCGGTGTCCAGGTCCCATCTTAAAACATCTTCTCTATCGATATCTTCCGCATCCAGGTCCAAATAGAATGGCATATCCTCCACAGCATCAGGCACATCGAAGAGTTCAATGAAAGGATCGTCATTGACATTGAGGACCGTCAACGTGAAATTCACATCATCCGATCCTCCCTTTTCATCGGACAGGTAAACATGTACCCACCAGGAACCTATATCGTCACATCTCGGTAAACCTGAGATCATACCACTCCTCTTTCCGATCTCAATAAAATCAGCATCGGTTTTCATTGACCACAACATATTGTCCCTTGTCGGGTCCTCATCGAAAGCATTGAGGTCCAACGAGAAACTTTCATCCTCACGGATCTCTGGGACCTCGAAGGGGAGGATCACCGGATCATCATTCGTGTTGTATACATTGATCCTGAATTCCTTCTCGTCGGTTCCTCCGTTTCCATCATCAAGGATTATTTTGATCGAACAGGATCCCGTGTCGTTATTGGTGGGCATCCCCGAGATCGTTCCGGTATCCGGATCGATTTCGAGGAATCCGGCATCGGTTTCCATGGACCATGTTAACTTATCGTTGACAGGATCGATGTCGCTTCCCTCGAAACCATGAGAATAGAACAGGTCCTCCGTGGCATGGGGCATACTCGTTGTTTCGATCTTCGGAGGATCATTGATGTTGACCACTTCCATAGTGAAGTTCAGGTAATCGAAATTGATGTTGTTGATAGTGGCTGACACGTTCACCCAGTATTCTCCGACATCATCGTTTGTTGGTGTACCTGATAGTATCCCTGATTCTTCGATCGTCAGCCAACTTCCCGCATCAGTCCTAATATTCCAAAAAGCTCCCTTTCCACCGGGAAGGGATGTGTTCGCATCCAGGTTCATTCTGTAATTTTGATCCTCATATGCAGTGTCATTATCGATCCTGGTGACTATCTTACATAGACCACCGTAATCACACATTCTAAGAAACGGATAGGTATTGTCTTCCACAATATTCCAGGTATTCTCGAAGTCCCAGCCTGCATATCTGCTCTGTTTCATCATGTTGGACGTATTCATTCCCAATCCGCCATCGCTGACCGTTCTTCCAGAAGTTTCGACATCCCAATAACAATTGGACACACTACCATAATGATGGTAACCAATGAAACCACCACCACTTCCGGAGTAATTTGATGTGATCTTTCCTGTAGAATAACAATTCGTAATTTGAGCATTATAAAAATATCCGATAAATCCTCCGACTGATTTCAATGAACAGAATACATCCCCAGTTGAATAGCAATTAGATATTGATCCAGAGTCCCAATCTCCAATCAGTCCTCCTACACAATTGCCATATACATCCATTGTTGAAAAGCTGGTTTTAACTGTTGCACTTCCGCTTCCAATCAAACCTCCTGCACGGGCTATCAAATTTTCAATATCATTTATTTGACCTAACGAGGAGCATTTTTCGATTATCCCATAATTGCTCATCCCAGCAATGCCACCGCAACTATCCAATCCATTTATTATTACATTTACATAACATTTACTGATCGTTCCAAAATCTATGCTTGAATAATGGATTCCGGAACTTCCAGCTATTCCACCTATATTGTAGTATCCTGAAATTTTTCCAGTCACCGAGCTATTGTATATGAGGCCCAAATTTGTTCCTGCAATGCCTCCGATTAAATAATAACCAGTGATAACTACATCTCTCATGGAAATATTGGTGATTTGAGCGGTTCCATTGTTAAACCCAATTAAACCAATAAATGATTCATTTAGTCTGTTTATGAAAAGACCAGAAATGAAAAAACCCTTACCATCAAGACTACCTTCAAAGTAATTAGTTGAATTCCCGATCGGAAGGAAAGCCTTTCCACCGTTCCAGGTCCTGGTCTCGCTTGCATTGATATCATTAATAAGAATGTAATGAGCGTCCAGGTCCTCGTTCATCGATTGTAGCTGAGTTACATTCGAGATCCGATAGGGATTCGAATCGGTTCCATTGCCGCCTGCAAAGGAGGAAGATAGTGAGGAAAAGATTTTGGGAGATATGGAAATCTCGGCGTCAACTGGTAAGATGCTGAAAGAGCCGGATATGAGAAATGTGAATATTAGAAAGATTACAAACTTCCTCATTTCATTACCTCATTTCTCTCGTTATGTGGATTCAATCTCTCCAGATGATCCTCCCTTCCATTTAATTCATACATTGATTTGGATCGTTGAATCATGAAAGTAGAATCACCCTTAATATACTGATACGGAAGAGGTGGGCCTCTCTGAAATCGCGAAAGGTCCGCTTCCTTTTTCTTTATCTCTTTTTTCTTTTGCACTTTGAGGAAGAGGAAAATTCCACTGACAATAGCAATAACAAAGATGATCACGATCGAGATGATCAGAAACGGTATCAAGAATCCATTTTCTGCCTCATCTTCACCTTCGGCTCTTCTTTCATCATTTGGAAGGACCTCGATCTCCATCGATTTGGAAGCGGAGAGGCCCTCCTTATCGGTGACAATCAGTGTGATTTGATATTTACCTGGAGGGAGGGACAGATTGATCGATTTACCAGATCCGATCTCTCCGGTAATATTGGAGGACCACTTGTATGTCAGCTCATCCCCGTAGGGAAGGTCCACATCCTTTGCCGATGAGTTGACGGTCTGGTCCTCTCCTTCTCTGTAGGTGGGATTTGCCAAGATGGTAACATCGAATAGAGGATCGTTAACGGGACGAACATTTACAGTGATGTTCAGTTGGGCTTTCAGAAAACCATCGGAAGCGGTGTAGATGATGTTCTTTATCCCGGACCAATTCCCTAACATTTCGAGGGTGACCCTGCCATCCATTGTTAGGATTGCCATCGGATCTCCCCTGTTCAATGAATGAGCATATCTCAAGGTGTCACCGTCATCATCGTGGAAGACCTCATCGAGATGGAACAGTAGAATGGTGGTGCCCTCATCCATCGTAATATTGAGGGATGAAGGATCTGCAATGGGTGCATCGTTGACATTGAGGACCTCCAGTTCGAACATCCTGTAATCGGATCCTCCATTTCCGTCGAAAACGGAAACGGTGATGCTCCATGTTCCAACATCGTCGTTGGTGGGAGATCCTTTGATGTTTCCCGTGGACCTATCGATGGAGAGGAATGAAGCGTTGGTTTCGAGGTTCCATTCCAGAACATCTTCCGGATCGATATCTTCCGCATCCAGGTCCAGATAGAATGGTATATCCTCCACAGCATCAGGCACATCAAAGAGTTGGATGATCGGATCGTCATTGACATTGAGGACCGTCAACGTGAAATTCACATCATCCGATCCTCCCTTTTCGTCGGACAGGTAAACATGTACCCACCAGGAACCTATATCATCATATCCCGGTAAACCCGAGATCATACCACTCCTCTTTCCGATCTCAATAAAACCAGCATCGGTTCTCATTGACCACAACATATTGTCCCTTGTCGGGTCCTCATCGAAAGCGTTGAGGTCCAGAGAGAAACTTTCATCCTCGTTTATAATTGGAATATCAAAAGGAAGGATCACCGGATCATCATTCGTGTTGTATACATTGATCCTGAATTCCTTCTCATCGATTCCTCCGTTTCCATCGTCGAGAAAGATATTGATGGTGCAGGAACCCGTGTCATTGTTTGTCGGGGTTCCTGAAATAGTTCCGGTTTCCGGATCGATATCGAGGAAACCTGCATCCGTCACAATGGACCATGTCAATTTATCGTTGACAGGATCGATGTCGCTTCCCTCGAATATGAAGGAGTAGAACAGGTCCTCTGTGGCATGGGGCATACTCGTTGTTTCGATCATTGGAGGATCATTGGTGTTGACCACTTCCAGAGTGAAGTTCAGGTAATCGAAATCGATGTTGTTGATGGTAGCCGAAGCATTCACCTCGTATTCACCGACATCATTATTGGTTGGAGTTCCCGAGAGAACCCCTGATCCCTCAACCGTCAGCCAGCTTCCCGCATTGGTAATTATATTCCAGAAAGCTCCCTTTCCACCGGGAAGGGATGTGTTTGCATCCAGGTTCATTCTGTAATAATAATCCTCATAAGCAGTGTCATTCTCGATCCTGGAGACAATTTTACAAAGACCGCCGTAATCACACCATCTGAGAAATGGATATGAACTGTCTTCCATTATGTTCCAGGTGTTCTCGAAGTCCCAGCCTGCATATCTGCTCTGTTTCATCATGTTGCTTGTATTCATTCCCGTTCCAAGGTCACTGGTATTTCTACCTGATGTTTCCTTGTCCCAGTAGCTGTTTACCACGCTTCCAAGTCCTGGTCTATGTGAACCAATTAGACCTCCTGCATAATGTTGGGCCGATACTTTTCCAATTGAATAACAATTGGATATTTTTCCTCTTTCGATATATCCAACTAATCCACCGGCTGTACCCATGCTACTATTTACATTGCCCGTTGAATAACTATCTTTCACACTTCCTCCAGAATTACCAGTAGATCCGATTAATCCACCCGAAGAATACTCGCCATATACATTTCCGGTTGCAAAACAATTTTCCACTTTTCCATCAGATTTCCCAACCAATCCACCAGCATCTGCCTTTGCATCGACCACTCCATGAGATGAGGAATTTTTTACCAATCCAAAAATTAAATAACCAACCAAACCCCCAATATTGTAGGAGCCACGGACACATGCTAAGGTATTACATCTTTCAGCGATTCCTTTAAAGGCCCCAAATATTCCACCTGTATTCATTACTCCTCTAATCTCTCCTTTGATCGAGCAATTGAAAATATTACCAGTTCCTGTACCAATCAATCCTCCCGTGTAATTATTGCCCATGATCATAACCTTTGATAATGTTAGATCTTTAATTCTAGATTCTTGCGAAGAAATTGATATTAATCCAATATAATCATCATCGGATCTGTTTATCTCAAGTCCGGAAATATCAAATCCCTTTCCATCAAGACTTCCATCAAAGGAATTTGTCAAATTTCCAATTGGAAGGAAACCCTTCCCATCATTCCAGGTCCTCGTCTCGCTTGCATTGATGTCGTTTACAAGAATGTAATGGGCATCCAGGTCCTCGTTCATCGATTGCAGCTGGGTTATATTCGAGATCCGATACGGGTTCGATTCCGAACCGTTACCGCCTGCAAATGAAGTGGATGAGGGAAGGGCCTCGAAGGAAAATGAATTCTGAACCTCTCCCTGGATCGAATTGAAAGATAGGCTGCTCGCTATCAACGATCCAAATATCAAGAAGATGAGGATCCTTCTCAGAACCTCACCCCTACTTCAATTCCTGATATTTCCTCCACATCAATTGTATCGAAGGGGTCCTTTTAATATTCTTTGAGACATATTCGGAATGAGGGCTTCAAATGACCACGTATGCGAACTTCGAGACCAACATGGGAAAGATCAAGATCAGACTTGAAACCGAAAAGGCACCGCTGACAACCAAGAACTTCATGGACCTTGCGAACAAAGGCTTCTACAACGGCCTCATCTTTCATCGGGTCATCCCTGATTTCATGATACAGGGAGGATGTCCCCAGGGAACCGGGACCGGAGGTCCTGGATACAAGATCAAGGACGAGTTCCATCCTCAGCTAAAACACACCAAAGGGGCCATCTCAATGGCGAATGCAGGACCCAATACAGGTGGAAGCCAGTTCTTCCTCGTCACTAAAGAAGGTGGAACAACATGGCTCGACAACCATCACTCCGTCTTCGGTTACATCGTGGAAGGCCAGGACATAGCCGATAAGATATCCCTGGTCCAGAAGGACAGACAGGACAGACCCGTATCACCCATAGTCATGAACAGGATCGCTATTATCGAAGAATAGATCCTACCACTGATGTGGCATCAGGTCCCGGGCTATAATATCGGGACCTTTTTTTTTATTTAATTCTCCATTCAGCCCTGGGGAGGTATGTACTGAGGCTGCTGTGGCTGGGCTTCAGGAGGCGGAGTTGTAACAGGCTGAAGGGGTTGACCCTGCGAAACCTGCTGTGGTACTTCCTGCGGCTGCTGCATTTGAGCAGGGGGGAGTCCCTGCGGTTGATCCGCTGCATTAGAGGGAGGGAGGCCTTCTTGAACAGGTTGTCCGTACATCTGTTGTGCACCCGGGTAGTTTGGATAACCTTCCAGGTTCGTTCCGAACAATTCCTCCTCAACAGATATCTGAGGTTGCGAGGGGACCGGCGGTTCCTCTTCCTCCTTCTTCTTTCTCTTTGAAAGGAAGACGAAAAGGGCGATAACCAGGACCACAATAATGACCAACACCAGTATTATCACCAGCACCAATACAGGGAACCCATCACCATCGCCACCGTTACCATCTGCATCCTTGGCATCGGTAATGATAGGTTTCTTGGTACCCAGACCGGTGGAGTCCCAGGAATTCAGGACCTCAAGGGTCTGACCGTTGGCATCCTTTATGGTGGTCTTCATCTGTGCCACTGCATAGAGGTCAAAATCGGGTTTGATCCCCAGGTCGTCCATCTCCACAATTGTCAATGTGATCTCGACACCCATTCCACCATCCAGCATCCTTACCGTATCAAGAGGCACTATCGAGGGAGGATAGGTTGCTGAAGGACCTCTTAGATCGAACTGGAGCCGTGTGTATCTAACATTCGAGAATGGGACAGGGAAGGGATAATCAAGGGCAGATTGTGGATCCAGGATTATCTGTGTCTCGTTGAACTCTTTTGTAAGGAAGTAAAGTTCCAGCTTTGGTTCCTGGATGATCTCCTCGGTGTAGAAGAAATCAAGCTCCTTTGCGAACATGACCCTAACTTTGTAAATGGCCCCATTCCTTGTCCCTATGACAGAAGAGACATCTAGCGAGTATGGTCCGCCATTCAAGAGGGTAACCTCTTTTGTGGTCCTTGAGATTACGATAGCGGTAGTGTTGTCCGTGTGGGACCTATCAAGTTCCTTTCCCTGGAATATCTCACCAGGGACCCTGGCCTTCTCTACCTTGATGGTTACCCAATCCTTGGAAAATAATCCTGAACTGTCCGTTACGTTCACCGTGATATTATAGGTCCCAACGGTTGAGATAGTCCTGAAGATGTGCTTGCCGTACCCGAGTACTTCACCATCCTTGGTCCAGGTGTAATTGAGGACATCTCCGTGTATGAGATCATCATCCGCTGACCTGGATGCATCGAACTCGATCACGGAGGATGTGTTGTAGACGAACGATGAGAGGGGCTGATCAAGTTTTGCCCTGGGTCCGTCGTTAACATTGATCACTGTCAATGTGAAGTTCTGATATATCCTGCCGGGTGTCGGGGGATAATCCGGTCTTCCGGATTCGGTGGACCTGTCCTGGACATAGGCCATTATGTCATAGGTGCCCACAAGCTTGTTGTAGGTCATGAACTTGAGCAGACCTGTATCCTTGTCCCAGTAGTAATCCTCCTGGAACTCTATCTGCTCCTGGGTCTTCTCGTATATTGAAGTAGTGATATTGATCCCGAAAACAAGTGATTGGTCAACATCCACATCAGATGCCTCGAGCTGGACAGTGACCAGCTCATCTTCCAGGGCCTCCACCTCTCCGAGAGGTTCCATGGAGGGAACATCATTGACAGGGGAGACATAGACATAAAATTCCTTTCTATAATACAATCCACCCTGGTCCGAACAGTTGAAGAGGAATACTGCAAATTTATTCATATAATCCTGGACGTTCCTACCACTTAACCTCTGAGCACTGGGAATATAGGGACAGGACCAATTCTCTTTAGGAACGAATTGGACAAAACTACCGTTTGTTGTTATGTCAACTGTAATATTTTGGGCCAGGTCATTTACCGGTTCACAAGTGTAGGTCAATGTATCGAACGGATCCTTGAGGTCCCCGAAGATCTCGTTTATGGGATCATGGTCCTTGTTGATCCCGATATACGATCCGTCCTCTGGCAACTTGATGGAGTAGTAATCCTTTTCCGAGATCTGGGTAGGTCTGTCATTGACATTTACCACTTTGAACTTGATCTGGGATGTTGATTCGCCCGTCCTGTTCCTGGCGATGATAGTGACGTTGAACCATTCCTTTCCATATATCTGGTTGTTCCAATCATCCTTGTTCTCCGTGATGGTCACCATACCAAAACTGGATTCAAGATAATAGGTCACGATATCGATCTTGATAGGTGTGTTTTCCTTGTTGAAACCCCACGGATACTTGACTTCGAAGGCTTTCAACGGGTAGGGTATATCTTCCCCTTCTTTCCATTCATAGGAGGGATCGTAGAACAAATCATCTGAACCGAATCCGGTCACATTTAGGTATGCGCTAACAATCTGACCATATCCTTCTCTTAGGGTGATCTCCACAACGGACCTGTTGACGAGGGGTCCTCCTTCATCTCTCGTGGGGATATCATTTGAGACCATACCCTGATCCGCCATTGATAGTAAGGGCATGGAGGATATCATGATGATGATCAGGAAAATGGCTGTCAAGGGTCTGATGCTGGCGCGGTTTGGGGGGACCCACATTTAAAACACCTCTACTGAACGCGGAAAGACCGTGTCCGGCGGTCAAGAGTTCCTACAGTTATAAATATTTTCAAGGACCCTGGATTACAAATAACATTTCACAGACCTGAATTCCGATGATATATATCGATCGGTTCTGGTCAAGGAAAGGTTATTTATGTCCATTTGACCTTTTCAGCCTAATAAATGGAGGAGAAATAATTGACCGAAAAAGAGGAGGAGAACATGAGCATTTCCCTTCCTGTCAGGAAGAGTGCCATATCCTCGATCGAGAGCGGTCTGGCGAGGATCAATATCTCCCAAATGGATATGTTTCAGGGGAACGAGCATCCAATGGCTGTTCTCTCCCGGGAGAAGAAGAGGGTTGTCGTGAAGATAGTATCGGATAGACTTGCCCCGGAAGGATATGTCACAATAAGGGCGAAGGATATGGAGGACCTTGATGTGAAGGAAGGGGAAGAGGTTGTCCTTCAGCCCTATTCCAATCTGACATCGGACCTGAAAAGCTCATGGAAGAAGTTCATTAACAGATTCAAAAAGAATGATGTAGAAGAAGAGGAAGGTGATGATTGAATGAAACTGACACAACGGTTCCAGGCAATATCTGTCACTCATCCGCTATCCATGAACAGAAAGATAGACCAGTACTTAAGCGAAAAACTCCCAGATATGATGGACGAGTACAAGATAGCTGACAGGTCTGATATCTCTGATATGGATAAGGGTTTCGAGGATCTTGAAACAAGGATGGATGCACTGGATGTCTGGAAAAAAGGGTTCGATGGAAGATTGGATAACTCTCAGAATAAAATGGCCAGATTGAGGGTCAAGTATGGAGTGAAATGAGGTGATATGATGGCATTCGATTGGACTACATTCTGGTTTGTCGTGATAATTGGCTTATTAGTGTTTGCCTTCGTTCTTGTATTGATGTGGTATGTTTCACTCAGCAAGAAGCGGAAGAAGCTTCCATCCCATATCGACCTCTACTTCGATGAGAATTTCAGGAAGATAATGGATGAATGGGATTTTACCACAAGGGACAAGGTGAAGGATTTCAAGAAGGATATGGGAAAGAGGTTGACCAAAGTGGGAACAGATATTTCCGCACTTGAAAAGAAGAAAGCAACCCTTGACAGAAGAATGACCGCAGTAGAACGCGGAATGGAAACCCTGGAGGCTTTCTGAGGAGGTGTGAAAGATGACCGAAGAGATGATCGAAGAGGAAAAAAGAAAGGGATTCTTCACATGGCTCAAGGAGAAGTTCTCGAAAGATGAGGAGGAAGAACCGGAAGAGGCTCCGCAGTACAAACGGCGGCTCTTTGACGGCAGGATCGAGAAGTATCTGGATCAGAACCTGGATGCCTATATTTCAGAATACGGCATAGTCACTGGTCTTGACCTTGAAGTTTACGAGGAGAGGTACGGTAGATTGACGAAGAGGATATCCACTATGTCAGAATATATGTCCGAGGCTGATGTGAAGGTATCCGTCCTGGAAAAGGACCTTTCCCAGATCCAGGAGGCCGCATCCAAAAAGAAATGAGAGGTTATGGATATGCTTGCAGAGATCATAGAAAAATACAGGGTCGTCAATTCTGTTGGAACTACCATCGGAAAGGTCAAGGACATCCATATAGACCTCAACACCTGGAAGATCGAGGCTTTCGAGATCTCACCGGGTGCATTGAAGAAGGATTTCCTTCTCAGAGCTTCCGAGATAGTGAAGTTTGACGAGAAGGACCAGATAGTGATCGTTGCTGACGACTATCTTTCGGAAGAGGTTCCCAAGACACCCAGAAAGGATCTGTTCCCCTTCGATGAGCTAAAGAAGAAGAATGTTGTCGACAGGAACGAAGAGAAGGTGGGCAAGGTCTACAATCTTGAGATACCCTTCGAAAAATTGAAGGTGCTCAAGGTCTGGAAATTGCTCATCAAGACAGGTATTTCCGACAGACGGCTGAGGATCTCCATCACCGAGGTGGAGGAGATAATGGAGAACATCACTCTAAAGGGAGTCCTGGAGGATTATACCGAGAAGGACGACCGATAGACGCGATATGTTCCATTACGCAAAATTGAAATAACCATCCACTTTATCGTGGATGTCCACTATCGAACCAGGTGATAACATGTCCACCACCGAGAAGATGACAACGCAGGTACTTGAGCTCAGGGAGAAAGGCCTTTCAAGGGAAGATATTGCGAAGGAACTTCATCTCTCAGAGGAGACCGTCGGCTGGCTGCTGTCCAGGGGAAAGGGATCCGAGAAACCACCTGCTGACATATACATAGGCTGGAGGTCAATGGGAGTGTACTCCACCAGGCTTACACACCTTGCGAGGATATTCTCGGATATCATTTTGGAGGAATGTGAGGAAGCTGGCCAAGAGGTCGATGCAATCATGGGAGTTGCCATCAATGGCATACCGCTTGCTACCACCATTGCCAACGAAATGGACCTGGAATTGGTGATCTACAGGCCTCTGAGGTCAGACCAAACAGATGATGTTGGTGGCTCCACCCTGTCAAACTTTGCAGGTGTAAGGGATAAGAGGGTGGTTATCGTTGATGATGTCCTTTCATCCGGAAAGACCATGAATGGGGCGATAGACTACCTGAAAGCAAATCAGGGTGTCCCTGCACTATGCCTTTCGATCATAAACAAACAGCAGTTCAACGAAATTGACGGGGTCCCGGTAAGGGCTCTCATCAGGACCCATGTGGTCTGATAGGGATTTTGGTGTTGACAATGCATTGGGCGGATGTTATAGCCTTGAGGCTGAAGGAGATTGGTGGAAAGCACAGGATAGCCACGGGGATAACACCATCCGGTCATATCCATGTGGGCAATATGAGGGAGATCCTGACAGGGGACCTTGTACATAAGGCTTCAAAGGAAGCTGGTGTGGATTCAACTCTTTATTACCTTGCAGATGATTTTGATCCCTTGAGAAAGGTCTACCCCTTCCTCCCGGAAAGTTACAAGGAACATGTGGGGAAACCTCTTTCAGAGATACCCTCACCTGGAGAAGATGGGAGGACTTATGCCCAATATTTCCTGGAACCATTCCTTCGATCGGTGAAGGACCTTGGTATCGAGGCGGAGGTTCTTCGATCATCAGGATCCTACAAGGAGGGACGATATGCCGAGGCTATCTCGATCCTGCTTGATAGAAGGGAGCAGGTGAAGGAGATCCTGGAAAGGGTATCCGGAAGGGACCTTCCCGGGGACTGGCTTCCATACAACGCGAAATGCCCGGTTTGTGGAAGGATAGATTCCACCAAAGCCGTTTCCTGGGAGAAACCCTATGTCCATTTCATCTGCACCTGCGGAAATGAGGGGCGGGCCGATACCAGGACCGATGACGGAAAACTGCCTTGGAGATTGGACTGGCCGGCAAGATGGTACTGGCTGGGTGTGACCTGTGAACCTTTCGGGAAGGACCATGCGGCCTCTGGTGGGTCCTACGACACATCATCAGAAATCTCAAGAAAGGTCCTTTCGAGAGAACCTCCGGAACCTGTCGTATACGAATGGATACAGCTCAAGGGCAAAGGTGCAATGTCATCGTCATCAGGGGTGGTCGTAAGCGGAGTGGATATGCTCAAGATAACCCCTCCTGAAGTATTGAGGTTCCTCATTTCCAGGAACCAGCCCTCCAGACATATTGACATGGACCCTGGTCTGGGGATCCTTAACCTCGTTGACGAATATGACAGATACGAGAAGGAATACCTTTCAGAGGAGAATGGGGAGGGAGAAGAGAAAGGTGATAGAAGAAGGGCCTTCCAGCTTTCAATGGTCTCATCGGATGATGGAACCCAGATACCATCGGTCCAGGTCCCATACAGACACCTGGTGACCCTTGTCCAGTTAACAGATGGATTCGAGAATGTCAAAGATATGGTACTTCGGAGCGAGGGGATCGATAAACTGGATGATGCATCCCTCGAAAGGCTCAGACACAGGATCGATTGTGTAAGGTCCTGGCTTGACAGGTTCGCACCGGAGGATGTCAAGTTCACACTATATGATGTTCCACCCCTCGAAGAGATCGATTCACTAACGGAGGAACTGATACAACCACTCAAAGCAATGAGAGAGGACCTGGTATCGGTGAAATGGGACGCCGAATCCATTCACAATGCAATCTATGAAGGGTCCCGAAGCAGAGGGATAGAACCCAAGAACACCTTCAAGGCCTTCTACCGCATACTTCTTGGAAGGGACAGAGGTCCAAGGCTCGGTTTCTTCCTCTCTACCATGGAAAGGGCGGATATCCTGAGAAAGCTTGATATTGCACTGAAGGATGCATGAAAGAAGATCGATAACTAACAGCCCTGTAGTGTAGTGGTCTAACATTCCGGCCTTTGGAGCCGGAGACGACGGTTCGAATCCGCCCGGGGCTACCTTTTATATTATTGATATAATCAATAATATAACATCTTGGCCGGATGGATTCGAACTTGTCCTGGAATCATTGTGAAGAATATCTCAATGATTGTAGGTACGCGAAATCACGAAGGGATTTGGCTGTATCCTTGAGACTCGAAGCACGAAGTGATGAGAGTCTGAAGGCAGACACAATCTCTGATTGTGGCGATGCGAATCCGCCCGGGGCTACTATTTTTAATTTTTTTATGAAAATCGACGGATAGAAATATGGATTCGGCGATAAGGTGGACCTGAGGGAAGACCATGACTTACAGGATCGCTGAACTACCCGGTGACGGTGTTGGAAAAGAGGTTTTGGATGCCGCCAAGATGGTGCTTGATTCGGTCGGCTTCAAGGCGGATTACATACATGGCGACATAGGCTGGGAGTTCTGGAAGAAGGAAGGCAATGCCCTTCCCGATCGGACCATAGAGCTGTTGAAGAACACGGATTGCGCCCTTTTCGGAGCCATCACATCAAAACCTAAAGATGAAGCAGCCAAGGAACTGGACCCCGCATTGAAGGACAAGGGTTATGTCTATTTCTCACCCATTGTAGGTATGAGGCAGCTACTCCAACTGCACACCAATATGAGACCGTGTAAAGCATTCGAAGGGAATCCCCTCAATATCAGAGAAAATGTGGACATAGTGGTCTTCAGAGAGAACACAGAGGGTCTCTATTCCGGCATTGAATGGTGGCCTGTCCCTCAAGAGGTAAGAGATACATTCCTTGAACACCACAAGAAATGGGAGAGGTTCCATGAACTTCCAGAAAAGGATGTGGCCGTCACCCTGAGGGTCATCACCAGGGAAGGTGCCAGAAGGATCCTGAGGTCCGGCTTCGAATTTGCCAAGGAACATGGGAGAAAGAGACTTACCCTGGCAGAAAAACCGAACGTCCTTCGAGAGACATCCGGATTGATGACGGAAGTTGCAAGGGAGATGTCAAAGGATTACCCCATGGTGAGCATGGATGAAGCGAATATCGATGCCATGGCCATGTGGATGGTCAAGAACCCGGAGGATTATTCCATCCTCGTTTCCTCGAACCTGTTCGGAGATGTCCTTTCCGATCTGGGGGCCCAGCTTGTGGGAGGCCTTGGATTCGCATCCGCCGCCAATATCGGTGATGACTATGCTGTTTTCGAACCTACACATGGATCAGCCCCGAAGTATGCAGGGAAGGGGATCGTCAATCCCATTGCCATGATACTTGCCTCCAGACTGATGCTGAACTATCTCGGTGAAAAGGAATTAGCCTCAAGGATCGAGTCCGCAGTGGCGAAAGTTGTAAAGGAAGGAAAAGTAAGGACCAAGGACATGGGAGGCACAGCATCCACGATGGAGATGGCTACTGCTGTTCGGGATGCACTCTGAGATAATGGAGGCATGTCGTTCAATGGATATCAGAAGAAGTATCGAAAGGACCTATGATTCCATTGCACCCTTCTTCGTCAAGCACCGAGAAGAGGTCTGGCCACCAAGTCGGTCCCTGCTGGATGATATTGCACCATGCATTATTGCAGACATCGGATGCGGAACAGGGAGACTTATAGCTCTGGCAGTATCCAAAGGCTGCCATGTGATCGGTATGGACCTATCTTCCGGCCAACTCGATACAGCAAGGAAATTCCTTTCTGATATGGGAATAGGATCCTCGTTCGATCTGATAAAATGTGATATGGAGATGATCCCTCTCCCGGATTCTTCCGTAAATGCTGTATTCATGATCGCATCCTTGCATCATCTCGAGGATCGAAGTTCAAGAAGGAAAGCATTGATGGAAGCCTGCAGGATCCTTGAACCAGGTGGAGTGATCCAGATCTCTGTCTGGTCATGGGACCAGGAAAGGTTCAGAGAAAGACACCTCAACAGGATCTTCGGGAAAAGGGAACTTGACGAGATGGATGGTGAATATTCCGGGGATCTCCTTGTACCCTGGAATGATGGCAGGAAGGAATTGAGGTTCTATCATCTCTACGGACCGGGTGAGATCGAAGAGGAGATGTCCGGGACCGGATTTTCTTTGATCAGATCCTTCTTTGACGGAAGGAACCACTGGGTGGAAGCAGTGAAGAAACAATAGGCTAATCGAATGCTTTAAAGGGGGCCCTTCCTTTTCGGTCGAATATGAAGAAGATCTGCTTCGTCATCAATCCTATTGCCGGAATGGGAGGCAGGGTCGGATTGAAGGGTACGGACGGAGTGGTCGATGAAGCTCTTAAAAAGGGTGCCACACCAAGAGCTGGAGATAGAGCTAAAATGGCCATCCAGAGGTTGTGGGAAGCTTTTTCAAGACATAGACTGAAAGAAGAGATAACGTGGCTGACAGCTTCAGGGGATATGGGAGAGGACCTCCTGACAGAGTTGAAGCATGATCTGTGGAACATTGAGGTGGTCCATAATTCAGGTGAAAGGACCAGGGCAGAGGATACAAAGGAGACCGTTAAGAAAGCTGTCGAAGAAGGTGCACAGATCATATTCTTCTGTGGAGGGGATGGAACAGCAAGGGATGTCCTATCCGCTTCCGGTGATATTCCGATATTCGGCATTCCATCCGGAGTGAAGATGCATTCCGGTGTATTTGCAATTGATCCGACCCTTGCAGGGGAGTTGATGGAGTTCTATATAAGAGGGGAAATGACCACGGGAGTCGGGGAGGTAATGGACCTCGATGAGGAGAGATACCGAGATGGAGAATGGAACATAAGGATCTACGGGAAAGCATCAACCCTTTACGAACCCGCATACGTCCAGGTCGGTAAATTCATCGTGGAAGCCGAGGGCATAGACAGCTTCCTCTCCGAGATCGCAGATGATATCAAAGAGAGGATGAAAGATGAAGAAAAGGCACTGTTCATCCTGGGTCCCGGAGGGACCCTCGAGGCGATCGGGGAGGAGATCGGTATCGATAAGACCCATCTTGGAGTCGATGCGGTCAAGGGAGGCATACAGGTTGGAAAGGACCTGGATGAAAGGTCCATTCTAAAGCTTCTGGACGAACAGGGAGAGGGACCATCCTTCATCATTGTTTCACCAATAGGCGGTCAGGGGTTCTTCCTGGGCAGAGGGAATCTCCAGATAGGACCGGATGTAATAAGGAGAATTGGCAAGAAGAATATCATTGTTGCATCCGTTCCACAGAAACTGGACAGGACCGATGCTCTCAGGGTAGATACAGGGGACCATTCACTGGACGAGGAGTTCAGGAAAATGAGATCAGTGAAGGTCCTGACAGGTTACAGGACATATAGATTGAAGAAGATCAGATGATTTAGGATCTGGAAATTTTAATCTGATTGAAAAATAATCCGCAATTTCCATAGAAGAATAATCTTGTAACTTGCTCCTTTTTTCAAAAGGAGGTTGTAAATTGCTTTCGTCGCTTTCAAGACGAAACGCAATTTCGACCCGCTGCAACAATTTGATCGTCAATTAGAAATTTCATTGTGCGCGTCTTGGAATTTTAAATGTTAAAATTAAGTTCAACAATTCCAAGATCTCGTCAATGACAGAATGAAACGCAAGTTCAAGACCATCGTAATAAACAGGCTCCGCCTTCGGTTTTTTACTGTCCTTCGCATCAAAGATACGAAGGCCCAGCATTTGATAAAATCAAATGTCGTAACTTCCTCCCATTACTTCCAATATAAATCAGAAGTTCGACACACAGCTAAATTAAACCATTGATTCTATATTTCATTTAGCGTGTCTGGAAATTCTATTACTATGTCCTATTGTTCAACAATTTCCAGATAAAAAAAAAGGGGAGTCCGCGAGGGACTCCCCATTTGTCCAACTGCTTTTCAATATCACATGAATGATACGCCGCAGTTTGGACACTCGGAAATATTGTCTTCGACGACAGCACCGCAGTTTGGACATTCCAGGGCTATCTCGAACTGTGCTCCGCAGTTCGGACATTCGGAGTCATAGGGTCCAAGCGGAGCATTGCACTCCGGACATGCATCACCTATTTCTTCCTCCGTCCTCTCCATCTCATCTATGAGCTGTTCGAGGTCCTGAACCTCCTGAGGCTCGGATTCACCGGGCAGTTCAGGGATCTCCTCTTCCTCCTCATCAATGGAAGGAACGGTCCCCATAGTGGGTACACCGATCTCTCCTTCTGGTTCCGGAGGTTCCATTTCTATCTCTTCGAACCCTTCCTCTTCCATTCCATCATCGTAGACATCTGTCTCGGATGAAAGATCCTCGGAGGACATGCCTGCTTCAGGTGTAAGCTCTTCGGTCTCCTCTTCCTCCTCTCCTTTGCCTTTCATCAGGAAGAATACAACCACTATGACAACCAGCACCAAGATGATGCCGATGATCACGAAGGGCAGGTAATTAGGTTCATCATCCTTCTGCTCGAATATCTCAACATCAACCGTCCTTGTTGTTTCTCCACCCTTATCATCCTCCACCACAACAGTGAAGGTGTATGTTCCGGGTTCGAGATTATCGGGTCCGTCCACGGAGGATCCGGTATCCGTCCAATCCGAACCCGCCTGGGTCCAGGTGAATGTCATCGGATCGGAGTCGGTATCTACTGCATTCACTGAGAGTGTGAAGGCATTCCCCTTCTTGACCTTCTCCTGGGGTCCTGTTACACTGTTGATAGTCGGGTTCTCATTGATCCAGACAGTTCCGGGGATCAGAGGCTGAGGATCCCTGGCATCCGGGATGCCGTCACCGTCATCATCATCATCATCGATATCAT
>CBDDUX010000078.1:0-30476 GCA_965234725.1 Thermoplasmatota archaeon
CACTATTTAAAGAGACAAACGACTGGATGCTTTGAATTTCCTATATGATAAAAAATTAAAAAAAAAGGGAGTGACCAAATAAGGCCACTCCCAGATCCCAGGATTTCTCTTGATATCACTCTTTCTTGAAGGGCTGACAGGATACAAGATCTGCTGGTTGGATCCTCTGGAAACCGATCATTTCCAATACTTCATTTATCGGTTCCAAGATATTCTCAGGGGATGGTATATCGAAGACAGCCGTATCCCCCTCATCCTGTGGTCCCATCTGGATCGATGCCCTTGAGGGGCCAACCTTGGGCGTTGGTATATTACCCTTGCCAGGCCAGGAGTCTTTATCTGTGGGGTCTGTATGACTTCTGTATTCCATCACACAGTTCTTTCCATCCGAATCGTCATCCTCCTCTCCGTCAGTGATACCATTTCTGTTGGTATCCTTCCGATCAGGATAGTATTTTCCCATATAGTAATCCTTGTTCACCTGCAATCCAAAGGGAACAAAGGTCCTTCTGCCGGTAGTATCCGAGGTCCACCAGTGGCTAAACTTGGATTTATCCTCTTCCTTGTACTCATATATATAGCACTGGGGTTTGTTCCACATGGATCCGTTGAATAACTCCTCCCAGCCTCTGGGGAGAGAGTCGTTATCCTCGAACTGGTTGGGATCGGAAACATTGCTAATATAATCCGACACCCAGACCTCCCATCCATCAGGCATACCATCACCGTCGGAATCATCTCCTCCAATGAGGTTAAGAGAATAATCTGTCGGTGCCGGAGAGGTGGTTATCTCGTTAATGCCATCATGATCAGGGTCCAACCCGAACTGGTATTCGTAAAGATTGATCCAGGGGAAGTAATAATAGACCAGCTCGAACTCTGTTTTCCCCTGATTGACAGGTGTCCAAATGGCAAATACGAAACCATCGTGATCTGCATCCAGAGCCCAATCGGTGGGGTCCAACGGGTCCAGGACCGTTTCATATTTGAGGGTCTTATTGTTGAATATATAGGCTCCCCTGTTCTTATCATCCAGCTCCCAACCATCGGGCATCCCGTCACCATCGGTATCCCAGTTGAGGGGATTGGTGCCGTTCTTGTATTCTTCCCAGTTGTTGAGACCATCATTGTCAGGATCATCAAACACATCAGAGGCCTTGAGCGGATTCACTATCCAGAAATATCCGCCGATGGGAAGGTTCTGCCAGTAGTTTGTGGAATAGGTCTTATCATACCACATGATCATGTTCTTGGTCTCTGCAGACTTGATGACCTTTCCGTATCTGTATTCCCAACCGTCCGGAAGTCCGTCATAATCAGTATCCGGGATCGTTGGATTCACCCTATCGGTTGTGGACCAGACATCACCCAGTTCCTCATCTGAATAATCTCCATCGTTGTTGGCATCGTAATTGTCATTGCGGTTCCAATCGATCAACGGGAAGAAGTCCACCTGATTCTCAAGTCCATCCTCCATACCGTCATTATCCGTATCCGGATCATTTGGGTCTGTTATCCATTCCCTGTAATTCGGGACATAGAAAAGCTCATCATAATCGGACATGAGATCATTGTCTGTATCCTTCTTGTTGGGATTGGTCCTTATCGTTCCGAGCTTTGACTGGGCCCATATATGGGTTGTATCGATCCCGAAAAGCTCGTCAACATCCATCCATCCATCCAGGTCAGTGTCCGGATTGGTTGCGTTGGTCTGGTCGAAGACCAATACCTCTCCCTCGGATTCATCGATCAGTCCATCACCGTCATCGTCGAACCCGTTGTCAGGGAGCTTGTACTTGGTCCTTCCTCTGGTCTCCTCCCAATCGTCCAACCTACGAGATTGGTTGCCTACCTGTCCTCCGATCTCAGTTCCTCCGAAATCGTTGTCGGAATCGGCAAGGGTCCCATTGGTGTAATAAATTGAAGCGAACTCAGGATCTATGAAGAAATTGTCTCCGATCAGCTCACCATAGAAACCGATCTTCAGCTCCTCACCGTCGGTCAGGCCATCTCCATCAGTATCCGGATCGTTCGGATTCGTTGATATTGGATACTGGAAGGTTCCGAGGAATTCCTCGAGGTTTGTCATGGTATCGGCGATCCGTGTATAGATCACAAGGCCGTCCTCTGTAATATTCCACCAACCGTCGTTGTCCTCCTGAGCATCGTCTATCATAGGAGACACTGTAAACACGGTTTTCTTGGAATCAGAGATCCTGTCCTCAAGGTCCTCTTTTGTGTTCAAGGCGGGTTCCTGGGAAATGATCTTGGCATTGTATGCTTCCCAACCATCAAGCATGCCGTCTCCATCAGTATCAGGATTCTTTGGGTCCGTCTGGAACCAGAGAGTGTCCTTGTTGGGGAAGGCATTCTCAAGGTAATTGGGTAGA
Source organism: Thermoplasmatota archaeon (assembly GCA_965234725.1). GTDB lineage: Archaea > Thermoplasmatota > Penumbrarchaeia > Penumbrarchaeales > Penumbrarchaeaceae > Penumbrarchaeum > Penumbrarchaeum helgolandense. The sequence goes on from CBDDUX010000078.1 coordinate 2,391, forward strand.
CCGTCGTTGTCCAGGTCCTTGAATCTGTCAGTTGAGTTTAGGGGGTCGAGACCTGTTTCCAGTTCCCAACCATCGAACATACCATCACCATCGGAATCGGAAAGATAAGGTGATGTTTTAAAGTTGTTGATCCCGTTTCCATTCCAATCCACCGCGGACTTTGCATATTCCACATTCAGTTCGATGAAATCGTTCAGAATGTAAAGCTCACCTGAAATGGCATTGAAATGTGAATCTGAATCCGTATCCCAGAGGAGTGGAGAAGTGTGATTCTCGTATTCCATCAGGTTGGTCAGATCATCCTGAAAGTAGATCTTTATCTCGGTCTTCTTTCCTCCTGCAACGGAGAAGGCATACCTGATGTCAATATCATATTTTGCATCATTGGGATTCAATGGCGAGATCATGGATTTGCTCCATTCTATGGTCTGAGAGGATGAAACCTCAAGTATGGTTTTGGGGCCTATTACGGATGCTTCAAGAAGGTTGTTGATGGTCCCCTCGTAAACAACAGTATCATCTCCATCAAAGAATAGTGTCTGAAGCTCTTTGGCGTAATACATCTCCCAACCATCATCAATACCATCAAGGTCGGTATCCCAAAGGGAAGGGTTAGTGGTTACCGGTTTGAATTCTGAAGGTAGATAAGGATTATACCTCTGATAATCATCGAAAATGTCGTTATCGATGTTTGTAGGATCCCCTAGTATACCATCACTTGGATCATCATAAAGATGGAATCCTCCCCTCATCCCGATATCCTGCCAGTCTGTCTCTGGGTTCAGCTCACCAAATACTGGATCACCCTTCTCGAAGGATTCAGTGGTGAAATTATATTCCACCCCACCAACATATTCCCTGAGATTGAAAAGCTCCTCTTGTTTATCAATGACCCCGTTGTTGTTCAGATCGAAACCATCACCGTCCGGATTTTCGTCCCAATCATTGTAATTTGGGTCTATTGTCAACCTTTCTGTGATCGGATTTGGCCTGCTGTATAGAGCCTCCCAGCCATCCTCCATACCATCTCGATCTGAATCCGGCTGCCTCCAATCCGTTCCATAGATATAGTTCTCCTCTATGTCGGAGAGCTTATCGGGCCACGGTCTGTATTCATTATCGATCAGCCTTACATCGGAATCTGATTTTTTCACACCGACAAGGGACTTGTCAGCGTTTTCGTAAGGGGTCCCTTCTTCGATAGCACCAGTGTTCTCCCATGGGACGAAGAAATAGATGAAAATCATCCCTCCCACAGTGATGATCACAAGGCCCACAAGGACCGCCAGAAATTTCTGCATATCAAGCTTATCTGCTATGGATACCATACTATTGCCTCCACGGACTAAAGGGTTGGCTCAATATATCGCCCTGAAATGACCATTCCCGTATTAAACCTTTTGGAGCTGGCCAGCATTGCCTGGCCATACCGATTTTCATTCCTTACCCTCGGGTTGATATATGATTTCCTCTTAGTAATTATATAAGCTTGTGCCTCACATGAGAAGGGAATCTGAGTAACCTGGACCAAAGATGTGGTATTATAAGTCTTCTGGAAGGGACGGAGGGGGTGGAATACTGGATCTTTGATCTTCAGGGGGAGGGTTCTCTTTCTCGATCTCAGGGTCTAAGGTCTGAGGAACAACTCCATTGTCCATAGAATGTTCGCTGTCTTCCTCCAGAACAGGTTCGGATCCCATTTTCACTGTATCCAAACTCCCTTCTTTTGGGATAGGTGCATCGAATCCTGGGAATCCTCCTTCCTGAGATGGAGCTTCCTGGACATCCATGGCAGGGGGTTGATAGAAAGGTATCTGAACCTCACTAACTGAAACAGGAGGTTCCTGCCATATTCCAGTGGGATTTTGATCCAAGCGTTCTCCTCCCTGAATGTTTTGGCCATCAACCAATCCAACCGTATCGGATCCACCGGATCCAATGGTAGAGTAATCTTCTTGTCCTTGATTAGCTGGTGGGAGAGCCTCCATTCTAGCTGGTGGTATCGATGGATACTGTTCGATCCCGGGAGGCATCATCTGATAACCCGTCTGTGTATAGGATGGAACGGCCACAGCAACACCAATTGGCTTGTTCCTCTTCTTCATCACCAGGAATACAAGGGTAAATAGGACCGCAAGTACCATTATTAGAAGAGCTAAAATAAAGAGTATCTGGGGAAGGTCAGTATATTTTCCTTGAGGGTGGTCCCCTGGATCCATTGGATCGAAAGAAGAGTCAACCTCCTCTCCATCCTTCCATCCATCCTCATCGGAATCTGGATTCCGTGGATTCAGCTTCTTCCCAAGATCTTTGAAGAATGTGAACTCTTCCAGATTGGTCAGTCCATCTTTATCTGGATCCTCTTCGGCATCAGAGGGGTCGGACGGATCAAGTCCATAGAGTCTTTCCCAGGAATCATCCATTTTATCATCGTCCATATCTGGGTCCGGATCAGGCCCAGTTACTGTGAGGAATGCAGTCACCTCTTCAGAGAAAGATCCGCCATCGCTTACCAAAAGTGTTGCTGTATAGGAGCCTCCAGTTGGATAAGTGTGCTCGATGATCCGCTGGTCGCGTCCTTCAACCGGGTCGGTCCCATCACCGAAATCCCAGATATAGTTCAGGGGATCACCATCCTCATCCGAAGCCTCACCAGTTGTGAACCTTACAGTGAGGTTCCCATCCTCTACCTCAGGATAGATGTTTTCGCAGATCGGAGCATCGTTGATATTCTCTATGATGATCTTGCATATCCCCCAATCCGATCCAAGTGAAAGATCGCTAACAGTGATATTGACCTCCCATTCCCCATTCATCTTCTCACTGATAGCCTTTATTACAAGTCTTCCAGATAACGGATCGAACTCAATTGCATTTGGTGGGGAGGCCTGAGACAGAGGTCCTATGTCGTAGCTGAAATAGAGCTGATCACCATCATCCAGGTCCGGATCGAACACTGATGGTGTGATATAAAGGTACTCGCCTTCAATGGTGGTCCTCAAGGCCGGCACAGAAATTATAGGTCTATCGTTCCTGTTCTCAACGTTTATAACTACATCAATTTCAGCCTTTCCACCTCTTCCATCATTGACCTTTAAGTTGAGGATCATCTCCGGAACATCTCCGTCCCCTGGGATCATCCACATCTCTCCAGAGGAATGGTTTATCCAATAATTGATACCGGGGACAGGGTGGGACATAACTTCAGGGAGGTCCCAGTCAAAATACAGGACATCGTTCTGGTCGATATCCTCTGCGAGGATATCAAGTGTAATATTTTCGTTCTGTTCGGCATCCAGGGTTAGGTATACTGTCCCCTCGTTGATGGACCTCGTACCTACCCTCTTGATCACAGGTGGATCATTTATATCCGTAACCTTAACGATCACATCAAGTAATACTGATTTGGAAAATGTTCCACTGTCTGTCGCATTCAAGGTAAGGTGGAATGTTCCATGTCGGTCCTTCTTGGGAGTGACCCTTAAAACATACGGACCTTGGGGTGAAGCCTTTGTGATAACGGCTGCAAGGTCGCTATCACTATAGGTCTTGGACCATTCACCCTTCGTGTTGAGGATATTGAATTCGAACTGTGTCAAGGGATCAGGGTCAGTAAATAACGGACCGATCTCGACCTCATAGGTCTCATCATCCTCTTCCATCTCAATGAGATAGGTATCTCCAACCGATGAGGATGGCGGAAGGTTATCATCTATAATTACAACGAATGATCCAAGACCTGTTGGTTCCTGAGTCGCCCAATCCTCTCCGTCATAGGCCGAGAAGTTCATAGTATGGGCCTTATCCTTACCGATAAGGGATCCGGGAAGAGAGATACCATAATCCACACCAAGGGTATTGTCCTGTCCCGATCCGTTTATTGGAGATAACTCCCTGAATGGTGATCCATCCTTCCAGAGCCAGATCTGTTCGGGAGTCTGGTTGTTCACATCGAAATACCTGACGGAGAAATTGAACATCTCATTGGACCTTCCGCTCTTCGGAACCACTGCACCATTTCTTAGGATAGGTCTGTTATTGGGAATATCTGCGGTGATCGAACCCGTTATGGAGTATGCAGAATTGCCATCAACGGAAGTATACTGTTTGTTATTGAGATTTGGACTCTTCGCATCAAGTCCATAGGTCTGCATCACCATTCCAATGATGATCTTGGTGCAGTTCTTATTGATCTTAAGATTGTAGGGTGCCGCTTTCAACCCGGCACTTTGAAATGTAGGGTTCGGGGAGACCTTGATTATCTCTTCTGTGAACTGGTCCGGATAGGTCCTGGAGTTGTATCTGATGTAGAGGTCCACCTCGATCCCGTAGTTTGTGGAACCGCCACTGTCGTTTGGAGTTGGATTGCTGAAGGACAGGGTCATGTCCACATCGGTGGGATGTATAGGATTAGGGGCAGATATCTCGTACCAATCCATCAGGTCCTGGTTCTGGTCAATGCTTTCCGAATGTGGAAGGGTGAGTTGTTGAGGTTGGTCCTCATCGTTGTTGCTGTCAGCAGGAGATTCGGATGATATTGAAATGGTAAGGTTGTAAGCTATCGTCCCAGATATTGGATATGCAGGGTTGGTCCCGTTCTGTGCCTGCACCGCAATTCCATAAAGGCCAGAATAAGATGCATCGGCCAGGACGTCCCCTGTATTGAAAAGACCATCCTGGTCCCAGTACCTGAGATGGACGAGGTTTGCATCGTAGTTGTTGCCAGCGAGGTTGTCATCCGGATAGAAAGCGTAGATTATCACGAATACGATATCATACCAGTAATTAGTGTCAATATAACCTTTACTTATGGTGATCCTGTCGACAGTGGGACCGTTCCCACCATTCAGTTGTACATAAAACAGGTCATTATCGGTGGCAGAAAGGTTCCCATGGAGTTCATATCTTCCATAGGAAGAAGGAAGCTGATCCGCCGTGGTCCACTGATTGTTGCTCTCTGTCTCATCCACAATTGTCCTGGTGGGTCCTGCCATCGCTCCCATTTCCTTACCGAAGTCATTTAAGCCGGCACTTGGGATTGAGGAGATGGGTAGCAAGAAAGAGACCACTAGCAATAGAGTTATCGCGATTGAGGGATGGTGCCTGCTGAACATGGTGATGCCCTCTATTGAACTTCAGGTCCAATACACCCTGTATCGATTATAATTTTTTGGTCTATCGATGCCATTAAGGATGTCAAATGGTGGTAAATGGAACAATTATCATGGATAAGCCCTTGTGATCGTTCTGGGAAACGGGATGGCATCCTTGATGTTGTCCAGCTTGCAGATCCAAGCGATCAACCTTTCCACCCCCAATCCGTATCCGGAATGCTGGACCGAACCATACCTCCTCAGATCGAGATACCAATCATAGTTCTCAACGTTCTCCCCTTCCTTTTCAAGGGCCTCTTTCAGGCTCTCGATATCAATATCCCTTTCTGACCCACCCACGATCTCCCCGTACCCGGATGGAGCAAGGACATCGAAACATTTGGCAACTGGACCCGGTGCATCCCCGTCTTCTTTAATGGGTTTGTAGAATGCCATGGCCTCCTTGGGATATTCTACAACGGCAACAGGAGTATCGAAATGTTTCATGAGCTCCTCTTCCTCCACCGTTCTCAGGTCTTTACCCCATTGGACTTCCATTCCACCTTTCTCTTTGAGAATGTTCAGGGCCTGTGTGTATGTTATGACTGGCCATTCCTTTTCAAGGATCTCTTCGAAGCGCTGAGGTTCCGCTTCCAGAACCTCAAGGTCCTCCATGTTCCTCTCAAGGACCTGTGATATTATGAACTTGACCTCTTCCAAGGCGATCCCAGCAGCCTCAAGGTACCCCATCCAGGCAGCTTCCATCTCTGCCATCCAGAATTCACTGAGATGTCTTGATGTCTTTGATTTCTCCGCTCTGAATGTGGGAGAGACATCGTATATCTTCTCCAGTGAGAAGATCGCCGCTTCTGCATATAGCTGCCAGGTCTGTGTCAGATAGATGATACTGTCATAGTATTTGACCTCGAAAAGGGTGGAACCCCCTTCAGCTTGATTAGGAGTGAATATCGGTGGTGTGAATTCGTGATATCCTCTTCCTCTGAAGAATTCATGGATAGCCCCTGTCACGGTCGATCTGATCTTCAATATGGCGTTCATTTTCCTTGATCTGATCCAGAGGTGTCTTTTCTCTCTGAGGAACTCCTCGGATTGGTCCTTTGTGATAGGGAACCTCTCGGCCTTAGAGATCGTAACGACCTCCGAGATATGGACCTCATGACCACCGGGGGCTCTTTCATCCTTATGAATAGTACCTCTCACTGAGACGGATGATTCCACCGGAAGGTCCTTGGATGCATCAAAGACCTCATCACCCAGATCATTTCTTGAAGCAACACACTGGATTATCCCGGTCGAATCCCTCAGGATTATGAAAAGCATCTTGTTGCTGCCTCTTGTCCTGTATATCCAACCTCTAAGGTGAACTTCCTTACCCTCATTCTCGGAAGCTTTGGATCCGCTGATACTTAAGTAACCTTCATCCATGGATGACACCTCAGGGTCGATCGACCACCTCATTGCGGGACCTCTATTTATTTCCAATGGGAGGATCCATGTCATTTCGCCTTCTGGATCGTTGACCGACCTTTTCAGATCCATTCTCATTGATGTCTGGAAGGTCTCTTGGGAGTCTGTTCCTTCTATCAGATGATCTCCTATTGTCGACCTGAGGACGGGGGCCCGGTCGTCTTCTTTGATTTGAGGGGCGACCATATCTATCTCCCTGTGGTCCTTGTTCTTCTTGCAATGTCTCATTCCATTCTTTTTTAAGGATGTTATTCCTAACGACCAGATAGATCAGAACTGTCAAGGCCAGGATCACTATTATAACAAGTATCGAAAAAAAGATCGCCCCAAGGTCATTCTTATCTTTGGAAGCATTCTCATTTCCTCTAACCACAACTGTGATCCTGATCAGGTCTGACATTGTATTTCCGGATGCATCTACGGCTCTGGCCTCGATCAGATGTACACCCTTTGACAGATCCACATCTATGGCCCATATGGAACCATTTACATCAACCGAGGCCCAATTGCCCCCATCGATCCTTACATCGACCGACACATTCGACCTGTCATCCGAGGCAGTTCCGGAGATGGTGATCATACCTTCCGGGAGGGTCTCATTGGCAAGGGGGGTAGAAATGGCTATTTGTGGATCTACTCGATCCTTGCTCTGATCGTTATCGAAGAAATAATGAAGTTTAATTGACCTGCTGTTGCCGGCAAGGTCCTCCGCATCGATCGTAAAGACATTCTCCCCTGATTCAAGCATAACGATCCATTCAATGGTTCCATTTGAGGATATAAGCTCTCTGGGTGAAGATGTGTTCCTGCCCCAGACCCCCTTTATCCCATGATCGTCGAACACCATCCCGGTTACCTGGGCGACCATTGTTTTTATGTTGGACCTATCCATGGGTTCTATGCGTTCGAATGTTGGGCTTTCCTTGTCCAGAATGGTATCGATATAGATCGTCCTTGAGTTGCCTATTTGATCTGTCGCTGTAATGGATATATTGTTCCTGCCAAGATAAAGATCAACATCAGCTTGGAAATTGATATCGGTAACAACTGCCAGATTCCCACCTACAACTACAATGGAATCCCTTTCAACAGTTCCGGTGATACTGATCCTACTCTGATTTGTATATGAGGGAGGTCTCACAACCTCGATCCATGGTGGGCTCGAATCCACAAAGATGAAAATGACAGATCTTGTCCTGCTACCCGTCCGGTCGAATGCTTCAACCACGATCCTGTTCTCTCCCTCGAACAGATCTTCCAATCTATAGGTAAAGCCCATTATATCGAATTCTATCTCTATCCCATTTACAAGGACCATCTGCGTATCGTGTGATACCACTCCTTCAATTTCGATATAATCGCTCTTTATTGTAGTGGCATTGACCGGAGAAAGTATCCTTAGTGTGGGAGGTGTTGTATCGAGATAGACCCTCCTCAATATATCAACAAAATTCCCCGCTTTGTCGATCGACCTTACCAGGATATCGTTCCATCCCTCGAAAAGGTGGACCTCATATGAAAAGGCACCTTTGGTGTGATTTACAAGATCTTCATTTATATAGAGATGGGCACCAACTTCACATGAACCTGAAAATGTGATGTTAGGATAACTTGTATATGTTTCATCCTGAGGTGAGTCCAAAGATAACATTGGATCGACCGTGTCAATACCGAAATGGATGTAGGCTGTAGACATTCTCCCATCAGCGTTCATTGACTTCACCATGAGATCATGCTCTCCATCGGATCCAAAAGAAAGAGGTATTGAAAAGGAATTTCCCGGAGTGAGCTTAACTTCAGTACCACCATCAAGGAACATAGATAAGCTTGATATGGGACGTTTATCGGTCACTTTTCCGGTCACTGTAAAGGAACGAGTTGATATCCAGCTGAAATTCGCCGGATGTGTGAATTGAATGATCGGAGTGGATAACAATACCTCAAGGGATGTGAAATGACTCAAAGAGGTGTTCACATCTTTCATCCTCAAGGCCCCCTCGTAAAGAACAGTAATATTATGCGGTTCATTGAACCGTGAACCGGATAGATCATGTATCCTGCTAATAATGGGTAAGTCCAATACCCAACCATCTGGTCCAGTTAGTGCCTGTTTCTCAACTTTGCCATCAGGTCCTTTAATTTCAAAATCTGCAAAGTGGGCTGGAATACCACCATTGGTTGTTACACGGACATCAAATCTGTAGGCTTCATATACCTTGCTCAGTCCTTCGACAACGACATCCGAGGGAGTAGTATTCAATAGATATATATTGGATGGAATAGAGGATGCTGCGACAAAGATCCCATTCATTCCCATTTGATATGGGACACAGTCCACCATTTCAAGTATCGAGGAATGGACCCTGATCGACTCCGGATCATTGGAGAATATGATCGAATCAGACACCATCACATCTGATTCCCTCATGGTTACCACCTTTGCACAATTATAGAATCTGATAGAGCTCAATTTCGCTATGGAATTCCTGATATCCAATCCTTTACTCATGCATGATGATATATTGGTCCTAACAGCTTCAAGTGTTGAACCTTCCAAAAGATGGATCCCATCCATCTGGCATTCGAATATCTCCACATCGGAGAGGGTAATATTGGAACCTTCTCCTGTTAAACCAACAGGACTGTTGGAAATCGAAGAATTGTATGCATAGAAATCTGATGTCTCCGAATAGAGGCCTTTCTCATCGATCTCCCCTTCGGGGACTCCGCAGCCTTCTACCTTGGATCTGTTCAATTCGAGATAAGATCCTTTTAAAGTCTTGAAGAAGAAAGAACCAATGCTCGATCCTATGATGACCGAACCGTTCCTGATGTAAATGGAACCTCCATTCTCCACAACTATAGAATTTGGACCTACCAATGAGGAATTGATGCTAAGGGTAACATTATTTAGATATAGACTACCGGAGATCGAAATATTACCGTCCACCGAGATCGTGGTATCGGAATAAGTTTCAGATCCGGTGATCGTCCAGTTTCCGTTGAGAGGAGGCGTGTTTGGAATTACATTTTCCAAATTCTCACCCTCACCTTCATTATTCAAGGGAATTAGAAGGATCGAAGTTATCACGAATACTAACCAAACCCCACGGCCATAACTGGAATACGATCCCATTGAACCGAACATGCAAGTTGATGGGTAGGCCTGATAAATAATACTTAAGGTAGGAAGGCCACTTTATTCAACATGGTCCATAGTGGATCACAGTTCATTTCCATCAGTTTCATCTGAAGGAGGACCATCTAACCTTGATCCTTCTTCTGAGTCAAGTACTTCAGTTGACGACACCCCGGTATCCACCGTCGTACCGGCCACTGAGGTATCTCCCTGATCCGGTTCGGAATCGGTCAATACCGAGGGTGTTGGAACAGGTTCTTTTCCTTCCTCATCCATTATTGGAGAGGGGGCCTGTCCTTTATAATCTTCATTTGAACCCATTTCCGAAGGAGAGATCGATATCGCTTCCATTGAGGCAATATCTACTTGGGGTTGATCGCCAACGATCGGGATCGGTGTAAGGACTGGACCTTCCGTCGTATCTGACATGGCGTTTTCCATTTGGCTTCCTTCTGGTGGTGTGATGGGGCCGCCTATCCTTGTTGCCGTTCCTAAGAAGTCATAATTTCCAAGGGAATTGGATTCGTACAATCTTGCATATTGGTCCGGATCGATATAGTAAACCTTCCCGTCTATCATTGACCTGAAGGCATAATAGGGTCCATCCTGAGGATTGAAGAATGTCCTTGCATCCTTGGACCTCCTTTTGAAATAATAGAAAACCATGAATATTACAAGGATAATTATGATTACAACCAATGCTATGACAACGATGGGCAAAATATCCAGTCCCTGGCCTTCCTCCTTGTTCTTAACCTCGTAATCTATGCGGATCCTGACAGTGGCATTGTCCCAATCCTTATCATCACCCTTTTGGGAGGGATTGAAAAATACTATGGACTTTTGACTGTTCGTGGGATTCTTGATCTCTTTTTCCACCCTTATTGAAACATTTTTCATTACAAAGAAAGCTTCGGTTTCCCCAATCTCTATCCTGGTAATCTTTTCAGCCCTACTTTTTTCCAGTATCAATATATCAATTCCGCGAGGTTCGTAATCTTCCGCTGAGCTTCCTTTGAACGTGATGGTAAGGGTCAAAACATCTCCTTTCTCATCAAAATCACTCAATTGAAGGGGGATAAAGGTACCTGGAACGATCTCATAAGGATCAAAGGTCATTGCACCATTAGATCCCGGGAGCATGGCAATGAATAACATTATCGCGGTAAAAACTAGTACGAAACCAACTCTCGACCTCAATTTAGAAACCCCCGAGGAACGTATCTCCTTATGTGCCCTCATCCTTTTAAAGTTTGATGGCAAAATGGCTCCGTTAAAGAATCATTGAGAAGCGATAACGGTTAGAGTTTCATCAATCCCGTCCGAAGAATCCTCTGAGGACAGGGTGCATCTCCATCATCTGTTCCTTGCCTATCTGCTCGTATAGACGTATAATGATACCTACTGTCAGTAGCACACCTGTTCCAGATGTCGAGCCTACCGTCCCTACCATGTCAGCTAAAGCTGCAAGGAGACCAACAAATGCTCCGGATATGACCGTAACGGTGGGAATGTACCGGTTCAGGACCTTCTTCAGGACCCTTGGATCCCTCCTGAAACCAGGGATCCTCATTCCTGAGCTCTGGATCTGTTTGGCCACTGCTTCAGGCCCCATGTTCGTTGTCTCTATCCAGAACTTGGCGAATAGGATGGAACCCACCACCATGATCCCCACATAGATCAGGACATGGACCGCAACCTGCCAATAATCGTGGTCCCCTACATAGCCCCTGTACCTGTCCCAATTGATCAAAGGAAGTAGCCAGGACTGGAGGCCGTTGACCCTTGAAACATACCAGGCCAGACCTCCCGAAGGTGAAGTGGATCCGGCATCATAGAACCCGATCCTCCAATTCTCTCCAACTATAGGGATGGTCTTGAATTTCGGATGATTCCATAAGAGTAGTGAGAACATATTGATGTTTGCAAGAAGGGCCGACATCAATATAACAGGAATATTTGAGGCATAGATCAATCTGATCGGATACCTGCCTCTAGCTCCCCTGGCCTTAGCATGGGAAAGAGGTAGCTCTATCTGTGTTGACTCAGCATAAGCTACCACTAAGAAAATCACTATTGTCGAAAGAAGGGCGACCATTGGGTTCGGAGGCGAAAGGAAGATGGTCTCGAACCCTCCTGAAGCAAGTTCCCTGATTCCACCTGACATATTGTTAAGTATATACCAGGTCTTGGGAATGGTTCCTGCAGGAATACTGCCATAGCTATCAACAAGACGGTCTAGATTGTATTGGGCGGCAGTAGCCTTCCCGAGCGGTATCCATGAAATGGTCCCCTGGAAGATCGCCTGGGATACGCCTGCAGCGATGAACATTGATATGCCTGAACCGATCCCCCATTTGGAGATGACCTCATCCATAAGGAACACTAGATATGAACCGAACACTATCTGGAATATAACGACCATTCTGGCCCAACCAGTACCAATATCCCCCATCCAACCGGAACTCGATGGTGTCAAGTAACCATATACCTGTGGGATAGCTTCAACGAATATCATTACGAGCACAAGGACCTTCTGGACGCCTTGATAGATGGCCTTGTCCTCGGCCTTCTGGAGGTCCAGATTAATGATCTTTGCACCCGAGAATAGCTGCATTATGATAGAACCTGTGACTATGGGTCCAATTCCCAGATGCATCAATGAGCCGTTTGCTCCGGCAAGTATTGCCCTGAATTCGGAGAATATATCTATGCTATCTCCGGAGAGACCGTAGAGCTGTACGTTGCTTAGGAAGAAATACAGGATCAGGGTTCCGAAAGTCCAAAGCATCTTGGTCCTGAATTTAACGTGACCTTCGGGTTTCTTAATAGCTGGCCACTTTTCAGAAATGGATTTCAGGCCGTAGAGTTTGGATTCCTCTCCGGCATAGGTGACCATCATTCCGATAAGGAAGAATACTAGGGCAATTGATAATGCAATTACAATGAAAAGAGAGATCTCGGCAAATTTACTGAAGTCAGCCTCTCTCCATTGCCAGAAATAGACAATGACCATCGTCGCTATATAGGCGATGGCCACCCAGATGGCCTTTCTGTAATCTCTTTCGACAGCCATGGAACACACACCGGTTTATGCCCTGGATAGATTTGCTCCCCGATTACCGTTCTTCTATTAAAGGGTTTATTAGAGCCTGTCCAGGCTCACTCCTGCTTGACCGTGACGGTCCCGCCTGCAGCTTCTATCTTCTCTACGGCCTTTTCGGAAGCTTCGGGAGCAAGTATGTGGACTTTGAGGTCGCCTATACTTCCACCCCCAAGCAGTTTCGTACAGCCAAGTTTCTCGATATCGAGATCATAAGCATTGCCCTTCTTCTTGGCAGCACCCGATTCCACCATCCGTCCAATATATTCTCGGATCGTTGATAGGTTCAAGACTATATTATCCTGGACAACGGACTGTGGTCTTTTGAAACCATGCCTTCCGAAATAATCCTTGCCGTAGAACTTGATTATATGGATGTATCTATGCTTGTGATTACCGGCCATTCCCCTTCCTCCCCTCTTACCAGCGCCTCTTCGAGCCTTGATCCCGTGACCTCTGGTCTTCAATCCTCTGAACTTTGCATTCCTCTTCTTTGCCATGGCAATCACCTCAGATCATCTTCTTAAGGAGCTTGTTGATCTCCTTTCCTCTGTAACCCAATGCACCACCAACGGTGAAATGTCTCTTTATTCCTTCATATCCACCCTTGTTCGGTGGTGACAGTCTGAATAGGGGTTTTGCTCCTTCCAGGTCCTTGTATTTGAATCCCTTCTCGATCACAGCACCTGCCAGTTCGTCTGCATTCTTGAAGGAGGATCTAGATTTGATGAACTCATCTGTTATTGTAGAGCCTCCATCGATCCGACCCCTCTGCCGTATCATTTCTGCAAGGGTATCCTTGTCTACTTCTCCCCAGGTGACATAATCCTTTACTTTCTGGAGCATACCCTTGAATTCTGGTGTCTCAGGTATGACTACACAGTGATTGACCCTGTTCAGACTCAATAACATAAGGGTTTCCTTGATATCGGGTTTAACTCTCAAGGTTCCTCTGACCCTAACAACAGCGAGGGTCATTGGGCCTCACCTCCATCTGAGTTGATCGGTTCCTCAAGTCCAATTACAGGTCCTGAAAGATGCTTCAAAGCGATCCTCTGGTCCTTTTGCACCCTCATTAAAGTTGTTCCCTTAAGTGCATCCATGACCGCTTTGGCATTGTTGACGGTGGTCTTGGTTTGTCCTCTGGAGAATCCCCAGGCATCCCTGATACCAGCCAATTTCAATATCTTCTTAGCCACATCACCTACTGCTAGACCTACTCCGCGGGGAGCTGGCCTGAGTGTAACGGTCGTGGATCCTGCCCTTCCCTCGACCTTGTAGGGAAGAGAATGTGGGTTCATGCATCCGCATTCCCATGATCCACATCCCCTGTTGAGTTCTATCATGTTGAGCTTCGCGTTATCAATGGCCTTTTTAATCGTAGGTCCTACCTCTTTTCCGCGAGCCGAACCTAGACCAACGTATCCATTGCTGTTCCCAACAACGACAGTGATGGAGAACCGTGTCCTCCTACCGGAATCGGTCATCCTCTGGACCATATTTACCTTGAGCACTTCATCCACAAGGTCTTCGCCAATTATTGTATCGACTATTTGATGTTCCCTTAAAGGAAGACCCGAGCCCAAGGCATCATGCATAGAGGATACCTTCCCAGCCTTGACAAGGATCCCAAGTTTGGTCTTGGGAACCCATTCTTCCTCCTCGAACTTATCCCTTCTAGGACCCCTACCCTGTTGTCTCCCAGGTCTAGTCGAACCTCTTCCTCCGGAGCCACTGTCAGGCTTCACAGTTCCTTTTGTAAGACGCGGTCTCTTTCCACGTTCTGTTTCTTCCTGGGTCTTGACAGCCACATCATCGAGTTTATCCTCCTTGATATCGACCACGGCCAAGTCCCCGGTTTCATCGGTATCTTCTTCCACGTCTTCTACCTTCTTCTTATCATCGGTCATGGTCACATCTCCAGGATCTTGTTCTTCATGGCCACGAAATCTTCCTCGAACCCCTCGATCTCATTGTGACGTCCGAAGATCCGGTCCTCTTCCGGAAACATCCCTTCTCCGTGTGGTATGTCAAGTCCAGCATCAAGCATTCCCCTAAGAGTGGCAAATACTCGGCTTCCTGTCTTGGGTTCCTGCAGACCGATATCGAGGACAGCCTCATGGAGGTCTGATTTACCTGCTTTTACACCTGCAATAAGGCCCACAAGATAAGATGCCGTTGTATCCTTGATCGAGTGTTTCCAACCCATTTTCTTCAGGTCCTTATATCCCGCCTGAGCAAGAACAAGGTCCCCTTTCATATCGAACTTGATGAACTGTACGGTGGTACCGGAAAGACTCTTCCTTACCACTGCCCTTGGTTTCTTTGATTTAACAAGAGAAAGCCTGGACCTGAAATTGGTCTTGCCTTCCCTCCTTCGTCTGAATGGCATGTGATATCTTGGTCCGTCTGCCATATCATTTCACCTCCTTTACCGGGATCTTTATGAAGGCGTTCTCGTTTTGCATATGTGACCTCAAATGACCAATCGATCTGAAGGTTCCTCCCGAGGCATGTCTGTAGTAATGTCTGTATGTTTCAGATGATATATTCCCCTCGGTCCTGAATTCCTTCAGGGTCCTTCTGATAGGTCTGATGGTGTTTATCCATCTCCTTTTCTTGGGGAATCTGGCATATTTCGATCCTTTCCTCGAACCATGACCCTTCCTCTTTCCTGCTTCTTTTTGGATCATGCGTGCCTTCTTTCTTCCAGAGGATATGCCCTTCTCAGGTCTGGCCTTTATTACACCTTCATTGATCAGCTTTCTGACATCTCCTCTTGTAACCGCTTCAGAGATGTCTTCTATGTTGTTAGGGTTCATGTATACCCTATTTGCACCGCATTTCAGGATCACCGCAGCCATCCTTCTTTGATTTGAAAGATTCATCACAGAACCCCCCTGTTAAGGATGCGGATGCCTTTCTGATCCGCTGATTGAACAATGATCTTCCTCTTTCTTGTCCCAACAGTAGCTCCGATCCTCACTGCCTGGACCTTTGGATCCACGCTCTCAAGGTCTGCTAAGTTGAAGACCATTACCTCCCTGAAACCAGATGGATGATAATGCCTGACAGATGCAGGTTTACCAAATCCGATCCTGACCTTTGGAGGTCTGTACTTTCTGTTCAATCTCATCTTGTTAGTAACAGCCCTGGGCCTCCTCCAATTGGTTCCTAGCTTTTTGTACCTGAACCATTCTCCCCTCCTGAATCTGGGTTGTACATCGTAACGTTCCTTCCTGACCTCGAGTAGCTTTTCGATCTTGCTGTCGATCTCCGGTTTGATCTTACCCTGGGATCTCTTAACAACAGCCTTCTTTACAGGAACGGTCTTTTCTTCCTTGACCACAGATTTGGTGGGAACTTTGGTGGCCTTATCAGTTTTCTTCTCTGCCATCATTCATCCCCCCTGCTGGTGAGATATATTCCATCCTGGAATACCCTGGTATCATAATTCTTCACTATGGTTGCCTTCTCAATGTTCGCAGCTGTCTGGCCAACCATTTCCTTGTTGATACCCTCAAGGTTAATGATGTCTCCTGATATCTTCGCGGTGACGCCTTCCAATATCTTTGCCCTCCTTGGATATCTCTCTCCAAGGAAGTTCTCTATCACCAGTTCATTTCCCTTCACAGATGTCTTTATTGGAAAATGCGAGAAGATTATCCTCATAGAATAGTGGAACCCGTTCTGAACACCATTTACCATGTTCTGAACATGTGCAGCCCAGGTTCCTACAAGACCCATCTCCTTCCTTTTAGGATTTGGACAGTGGACAGAAACATTTCCATCCTTGATCATCATTTTTACTCTAGGATGAGTGAATTCCCTTGTGAGCTTCCCTTTCTTTCCCGATACCGAGATCAGGTTCTCCTTCATGTCAACGGAGACTCCCTGGGGAATGTCCACAACCCTTTCCATCATATCTATTCTTACCATGGGATCACCTCAATAAACAAAGGCCAGAAGCCTTCCTCCGGTATGCATCTCCTTTGCCTTATCGTGGGAGATTACACCCTTGGTAGTGGACAGAATGATCACTCCAAAATTCTGGGCTGGAAGATACCTTGCCTCATATCCCTCCATTTCAGCTCTTTTAATGGCAAAACGTGGCTTGATAACTCCGCAGTCGTTGATATTCCCGTTAAGGTGAACATTGAACCATCCAGCCCTTCCATCCTCGTTGTATTCGAACTCCTTAATGTATCCATTCTCCTGGATGACCTTGAGGACGCGTCCGATCAACTTTGAGGCAGGTCTAACTACACAGTCCTTCTTTCCGGCCCTTTCCGCATTCTTCATTACAGATAGGGCATCTGATAGTGGATCGTTTCTCAATCTAACACCTCCTCATGAATATTTCTTGAACCCTATCTCCGGAGCTATCTCTCGGAAACACTGTCTGCACAGGTGCATACCGTTCCTTCTGATCAAACCCCTTTTGCGTCCGCATCTCTGGCACCCTACCTTCCTTCCGAAGGTCTTCCGTTTTACTTCGGTCTCCGACATTATTCCAACACCTCCACGTCGAAGGTCTTGGAGACCCACTCCTTGGCCTCGATTTTTGTGATCCTTTGCTCGGTAGGTATATGGCCAGGAGCTCTTTTTCTCCTGCTCACCCTACTACCGGCGCGAGATAGAACCACGTTGATATCAAGTCCGAATATACCTATGTCCGGATCATACCTCATTCCCTGGAAGTCCGTATAATCGGAGATCCCGAATGAAAAGTTTCCCTGCGGATCGAAGGAGTATCCCATTATCTTGTTCTCCCTGACCCAAAGGGCCTTCTTCAGGAATTCTGGAGCATTTTCCTTCCTGAGCGTTACCTTACAGCCAATTGGCATCCCGACCCGGATGCCAAGGTCTCTATTGGTCGTCTTTGAAATGGTTTGTGTCGGTTTCTTCTGAGTGAGCAGCTCTATGACCTTGATGGCCTTGTTGAGCTTATCACCAGCTTCTCCAACACCGATATTGATGACAATTTTATCGATCCTGATCTCCCTGTTGGGATTTTCCTTCTTATCTTCATTATTAATTGATATCTCATCGGTCATAAAGTGCTCACCTCCGCAGATTCAATCTCGGAGGTCTTGGTCCCGATAATGAAGACATGATCGATAATAGTGTTGAATCCCTCATGGAACTCTACGATATTCGGATCAGGATTCCTTGTTACCTCTATCCTCTTTATTCTGCAGATGGTTCCAATGTGAGCTCCACCGGTCAAAAAGGCCAATGACTCCTCTTTCATGGGGAATTTCTCTATAATCTTCTGATCCGGAAGTGAGATCTTTATCGCGTCTCCGGTCTTGAACTCGTCCTTCTTGACAAGAATGTTCCTTCCATCATGAAGGTTAAGCTGGAGTTTCCCTCCCTTCACGATCGTCTTGTTCATTATCCTTGCTAACTTCCAAGTGGATTCGCTCTGCTCTATCTTCTTCAGTGTGATCTGTCCTCTGGGATTCAGCATCACCCTGTAGAATGATTTGATCTTTGGAATTGTGATGACATCCATTACTCCCACAGGAAGTTTAGGACTTGTCCTGACCTTTCCATCCACAAGGATATCCCTCCTTGCCAGAATCTTCCTGATCTCCGAAGCTGTGTCACCTAGCTTGAGTATATCTCTCAAAGCGACGAGAAGTGGAATGGATTTCTCCATTGAATGGGCCCCGGGCTTAGCCCTAACGGTCCATACCTTGGGCTTCCTTTGAATGGCCCATGATCTCGGTGCCGCATATCTCTTAAGATGCTTAGAATCAACCATAACATTCCTCCTTTACTCATCCCCAACCCCTTTGAACCTCTCCTTCCTAACCGGATCTGAGAGGTCTAGCTTGGTCACTACAAGGTTCGAAGCATCGAACCAGATCGTGACCTCCTTGTTATCTGCCTTGTGTATAAGGGCCTTCTCGATCGAAACCTTCCTCTTTTTAAGGTCGATCTTTGCAACCTTACCTTCGTGTCCGGTTCTTGATCCACGTAATACTTTAACGGTATCTCCGGTTCTTAGAGTGACCCTCCTTATGGAGGATCTTCCGTATTTTACCGGGTCCAGGGGTGATCTGATGATCTTGCTTCCCCTGTGAAGAGGTAGATTCTTCTGGTTCTTGCGTTGTTTTCTGGGTTTAGAAGATCTGGCGTCCATCATTATACCTCCTACACGATCGTGGATGCCGTGGCAGCGATCCTTGAGAACCGCTCCGCGGCCTCTTTCGCTACTGGACCCTTGATATCAGAACCCTTTGTCTCTCCGGTCTTTGTAGTAAGGACAAGTGCATTGTCCTCAAAGGAGATCATGGTTCCATCCGGCCTTCTGAAAAGCCTTCTCTGTCTGACAATGACAGCTGGGAAAAGCTGTTTTCTGAGCTCCGGTGTACCCTTCTTCACGCTGACGATCACCATATCACCAATACCTGCAGATGGCACCCTTCTCTTGGTACCTTTGTATTTCAAGACCTGAACTATCTGAACGATCTTTGCTCCTGTATTATCCACACAACTGACCTTTGATCCAACCTGAAGGCCCCTGGTTTGAACCCCTGCTAAACCCTTCATTTCAGATCCTCCCGATAACTACCATATTGGTGCTTTTTGAAAGAGGGCGGCATTCCATGATCTTTACCATATCACCAACTTGGACATTGATGCATGGTGGAAGGTGGGCAAGGTACCGAGCTGTTCTTTTTTCGTACCTCTGATATTTTTCTATCCGGTGTCTCCTTTCCCTCATAACCACCACGGTATCGTCCATCTTCATATTGACTACCTGAACATCCAGGATGATACCCCTGACGGATAATTTCCCGTGAAATGGACAATTCTCATCTTCACATCCCTTGGTCGGAGCTTCGATGTCAATACCAATATCCCTGTGAGAGGTCTTCTTGACCTTCTTTGACCTGACCACAGGTTTACTCATAGCTAGGGTCTTCCTCTTTACTGGAAGTATCTTCTTACCTTGTACCGTATCGATGTCCGCGGCTGCTTCGGTCTTCTTCGTGATCTTTTTTGCTTCCGATGCCTTCGGTTGTTTCTTGGGCTCCGGAGCCTCATCACCCTTTTCTGCCATCCTTACCACCTTCTTCGGTTCTTTATTGATCTTGATTGGAGGATCCTTTGGACCTTCATGGTTCACTATTTCTTTCGGTAGTTCTCTTTTTTATCCAGTTTTTTATTCCTGTCCTCAGGTCGGAAGAGGATATCACATCCATCTATCTCAATGGATCGTGAATCACTTTCCAGGTCTGTCAACCTGAACCTTCCACCATTTTTCGGAACCACCGTTCTTTTTCCATCATTTTCAAGCAGGAACGTTCCCTTTGTCTCATCCAACACGATCCCTTCTCGTCCTATCAGTCCGGGATCTGCGTGTTGTAGAACCCTCAATCGGGTCCCTATGAGCTCCAACAGCAGAATGTTCCTTACCTTGCCTGGTCCTTTCTCGTTCATCCTCCTCACTCGGAAATGTTCGTATAGCCTTTCTCCTTGAGCGCCTCTATGGCCTTTTTCTTATGGTCACCTTGAAGTTCAATAATGCCATCTTTAACGGTTCCACCGGCTGCGCACTTGTTCTTCAAAAAACGGGCGAGATCGTCTAGATCGATATCCGTCGGATCGATCCCTGAAATTATTGTCACGACCTTTCCGTATCTCCTTTTGGTCGTGGCTATCCGAATATCCTGCTGCTCCCTTGCAATATCCTCACAAGCGCAGAGTTCCTTTGGAAGACCGCAGACGCTACAGATCTCTGCCATTAAAGTTCTCCCTCCTCTCTCATGACCGTAGCCAATCTGGCTATGTTGATCCTGAGGGATTTGATCCTTCCGGGATTAGGAGGTGCTCCACCCATTGCGGATATCCCCCTCTCCCTCATCAGTTCATCGCGAAGTTCCTTCATCTTAGCAGACCTTTCTTCCGAGTTCATATTCCTGATATCCGGGAGTCTGAGTAAAGCCACTTCTACTCACCTCCTTCCGGGTCCTCATCCTTCACTTCTGTGGAGGGTTTGTCTTTGGATTCCTCAGGAGCATCTTTTGGTTCAGGTGCTGGTACAGGTTCGGGGTCCTCCTCATCCTGTTCCTTTCTTCTTTCCTCCCTTTTTGCTTTTCTACGGGAGGTAGTTTTGCCCTTCTTTTCATCATCTTTATCCTCGGAATCTGTTTCCAAAACAGTTTCAACCTCTTCTGAAGGTGTGGAGGTCTCTTCCTCTTCTGTCTCAGGTACTTCTTTTGGATCCTCGGTTGGGGTGGCATCCAACTTGATCTCCGCAACCTCTCTGAGCTCCGGGAGATCATGTATGGTCACCTCGTCAGGGAGAACAGAATCACTTCTCATTATATCCACTGACACACCGATAAGACCCAACTTCTTCTTGGCAATTGCATATCCTCTGTCCATGGTTGTGATCGCAGGTTCCCCGCAGAACTTGATGTGGCCCCATTTGAACTTCTCAGTCCTGTGCCTCTGTCCTGTCAATTTACCGCAGAGTTTGACCTGACAACCCTTAACATCGGTATCCATTATCCTTCTAAGAGTTGAGTGTCCTGCTCTTCTGAAATGCCATCCCCTTTCCAGGGCCAATGCAAGCTTCTGAGCCATGATCTGTGGATTCTTGGCACTATTTCGGCATTCCTGAACCTCGATCTGGGGATTGTCAAAACCGTACTTCTCAGAAACCGTTCTTGTCAATTCCTTGATCTTGGCCCCTTTTCTTCCAATAACCATGCCTGGTCTTTCCACTATTAGGGTGACTCTAGTACCCATAGGGGTCCTCTGGATGTCAATACCACCGAAACCGGCCATCTCAGTTTCCCCCTTGAAATATTCTTTAAGGAGGACTCTTCTGATATTCTCATTGATGAACTTCCTCTCACTGGCCATCTTCTCCCTCCTTTTCTTCAAGAATGACCTCGATGTTCACGGTATAGGTGTCCCAATCAGTTGCCCTACCATGTGCTCTCGGCATCCATCCTCTTGTAACCCTGCCTCTATTGGCTGCAATATGGGAGATCCTAAGCTGATCCGTATTGAGGCCGCTGTATTCTGCATTGGCCTCACAGTCCTCGAGGAGCTTCAAGATCTTGGATGCTGCCTTCTGAGGATACCTTCCAGGACCGAAACCAGTACCCTTCCTGTGGGAGACACATTGTTTATATCTTTTGAAGGGAACAGCTCTTTTCAAGGAGATCACTTCCTCAAGGTAGGTTTTTGCCTTCATTAGCTCCATGCCTCTTATCTCCCTGCATATCTCAACAGAATGCTTGGGAGAGATGTTCACCTCTATAGCCTGGGCCCTTGCAGAGGTTTCTGGATCTGAATCTATAGAATATCTCATGTAATCCCTCACTTAAGTGGCATGTACTTGGACGACCTTGTAGCACCGACGCCCACACCGGTGTGTTTGGTGGTTTTCCTTGTGGGAGCGAACTCACCTATCTTGTGGCCCACCATCTCTATTGTTACAGGTACTTGCACGAAGGTCTTCCCATCATGTATCGATAATGTCTTTGAGATCATGGATGGAAGGATGACCATCTCTCTGGTGTGTGTCTTTATCACACCATCCCCCCTGTCAAGATGCCTGAAGAACCTTGGGTTCTTGTCAACCACTCCCCTTGTGATCGTTCTTCTAGCCCTGGCTGGAAGGAGCTCAATGAACTCATCGAGACTCATCTCCTGGATCTCCTCAAGGCTCTTGCCTCTATAGAGGAACTCCTTCTTCTTCTTGGCCGCTATCCTGCCCTTCAGCTTCCTTGATTTCCTTCTTGCCGCCTTTGGGGTTGTTTTGCCTTTTGCCATTTAATCAGGCCCCCTTTTTCTTCTTATCGTTATTCTTTTTCTTGGGGCTCATTCTGCCCACCTTCCGACCTGGAGGAGCGTTCCTTGATACGGTGCTGGGTACACCAACATGTTGATGGCCTCCACCTCCATGAGGATGGTTAACGGGGCTCATTGCTACACCGGAAACCACCGGATATACCCTTGCTTTGGCATTGAGTGAGTGAACCTTCTTCCCAGCTTTAGCAAATGGAAGGTCCGGTCTGCCTCCACCTCCGACCATTCCGATTATGGCCCTGCACTCACCGGCTAGATTTTTAAAACTGCCCGATGGAAGCTGAACGGTTACAACTTTTCCCCTGGAAACGATTATTGCTGAAGAACCTCCAGCCCTAACGAACTTACCCCCATCAAGAGGTCTGGCCTCAATATGGTAGATCGGAGTTCCCTCAGGTATCTCCTTCAGAGGCAGTATGTTCCCTATCCGAATAGGTGCATTGTCACCCATCAAGACCTCTTGACCAACTCTCATACCTTCCGGAGCAATCATGAATCGAACCCTTCCATCGTTCCAAAGCATCTTTGCCATGGGCGCGGTATGACCGGGATCATGAATGAAGTCCACAACCCTACCTCTTCCGGACTTCAATTTTGGAAGAACCGCTGGGGCAAGGTGCTTGTGGCTGGGAGACCGGTAGACGGTTGTTCCCTTTCCTCTTCTCCTGCTAATAATCCTCTTTCCCATGAGCATCCCCTCAGAATATTCCTATCCTCATTCCCACATCATCGGCCTTGTATTCCTTGGAAAGCTTGATTATCGCCTGCTTTCCGAACCTGGTATGTTTAACGTTCACCCTGTCCACCTTGACCTCGAATAGCTCTTCGAAAGCATCCCTGATATCGGTCTTTGTGGCCCCTTCTTTGACTATGAACATGAGGGAGTTGTGGGCTTCCATCAGGTTCAAGGTCTTTTCTGTAACATATGGGTGGAGAAGTATTGTATGAGGCATGTTCTCGATCATCAGTTCTCACCTCCGAGGCTGCCTATTGCTTTCTTTGTAAAGACAACGAGTCTCCCCGGATCCCCTCCGGGGGCAAGGAGCTCTGTATTGATCTGAGAAGGTGTAATGGTATTGACACCGGGTAGGTTCCTTGCTCCAACAAGAACTGCAGAATCCTCGCTTGCGACGAAAAGGATGGACCTGGGTTGTCTGAACCTTCTCCCTCTCATCTTACCCCGACCAGCCCTGATATGCCTGCCGTCATGAGCCCTTTTAATGTCCTCATCGATCCCCAGTGACCTGAGGACATCCAAAATGTCCCTGGTCCGATCCATGGTCTCGAACTTGTCATCAACTATTATGGGAAGTGTGATGCCTTCCTTGAACTTGTGTCCCCTGGCCCTAACTTTTCCCTCGTCTGAGGTCGCTGCAAGAGCTGAGGCTTTTGCAAACCTCTTCTCCTTGAGATTTATCTTCTTTTCAAATGAATGTTCTGGTCTGGGGGGGTGAGCTCTTCGCCCACCGACGTTATTGGGGGATTCTGCACCTTTTCTACCTTGAGAAAATCTCTGGACCCTTGCTACTCCCCTTCCTTTTCCCCAAGTCGAAGTGGCATGTCTCATCCCAGCTACCTTGGATGGACCATATCTCTGCCTTTTGTTGGCCTGTGCGGAGACAACAGCTCTCCTGATCAGATCCGGCCTGAATGGTGTTGTGAAGACCTGGGGAAGGTCTATAGTACCCTTTACTTTCCCGTCCAGTCCGTAGATGTTGACCGATCCTGCGGATGGAACCTTCTTAGGGGCAGATGCCCTTTTTACCTTGCTTTCTACCATCTGGATCGCCTCACTTACCCTGTTTAGAAGCTGTACTAATATATGTGATCTCAGGGGATGATATCTTCACTCCCTTCATTCTGACTGGATCCCTGAACCTTATCAATCTTTTTGTCACACCTGGAATTGAGCCGTGTATGAGCACATAGTTGTTTGTGATATTGCCATAATGGATGAATCCGCCTTTTGGGTTGATCTCAGAGGGATCCTTTCCAACCTTGAGTATCCTTTTATTGAACTCTGTTCTCTTGTGATATCCCATCTGACCTGAGTTGGGAACAGTAGACATGATCCAGGATGGATTCCATGGCCCCTGAGTTCCTAGCATCCTTCTGTGTTTTGAGTTCTTATGTGTCAATAGCTTGACACCAAACCTCTTGTTCAAACCCTGGAATCCCTTTCCTTTCGTTACGGATATTATGTCCACCATGGCCCCTTCCACCTGGAAATCGTTGAAATCAACGTCCTTTCCAAGAAGGCCTTTGGCATACTCTATCCTCTCTTTGATTGAGCCTCCACCGATCCTCATCTCCATGATCTCAGGAGATTTCTTTGGTATAGAAGGTACTATATAGGGTTTGGAATGCATTATGACCCTTATCTCATCCACATCTTCTTCAACCAGTGAAGAGAGGTCAGGTTTGGAACCTTTTTCTGGGATCGGTATCGACCTCAGGAGCTCTTTATCCAAATTCTCAGCCCAGATCTCCTTCTTCGTGTTCATTCCGTAAACACTGTCCTCGTAGAGCCTGATTCCCACTACCTTCATGGGTGGGACCTCCACAACTGTTACGGGAACCATTACTTCCTGTCCTGAAGTGGTCGATGTCGGTCTGTAATCCATTATAAAGGCGTGGGTCATACCGGCCTTGTATCCTGCGAAGCCCTGTATTTTTGGTTCGGAGCTACCATCCTCTGGCCAGTGCTTGACCATAGGGGTCTCCCTTTTAGCCCTCTTCCTCGGTGAATGGGCCATTGAACCTCTTCTTGGCTTGTGTGCTTTAGCCATCTCATTCCTCCGATTCCTTCGGTTATTTTCGGAACAAAACCTGTATGCGTGGTTCGCACAAGGTCACGCTCCTGCGCCTATCCGACCGTTACGTCGTTCCCGGAGACAACAAATATCCCCCAAGGGGGCAGGTCTCTCCGTTTACAGGGTCCAATGAAGGTTGCCCTTGACGTTTGGCCGGAGGGCTTCTTTGCGCTTTGGCGTCCGGCCATAAAGGAAGTAATATTTATAATTACCTGACATCCAAATAGAAACTGACACTAATAACAGAACTTTCCTGATCAAGTTATTCTTTTATCTATGGCTCTGGGTTATCGATAGACCCAACCATTTCATTAAGGTCCTTCATCAAGGCATCAATATCCATTCCATGGGCAGATGCACCCTGTTCAATTGATTCAAAATTTGCCATTGCACAACCAATGCAACCGAGTCCGTGCTGGATAAATACAGGAATGAGCTCTGGATATTTCTGTATCACATCCGAGATTCCCATATCCTTCGTGATCATTTCCGTCATGGGTTTCACTAAAGTGGCCAAGAAGCTATCGGATATAAAACTTGACCCCAAATGGTATGATAAAGGTTAATACGGTCCGTACATTCTCGGTTAGAAGGAGATCTGTCCATGCCCGTTATTAACCTGGACACTGAGGACCTAGAAAGACTCGTTGGGAAAGGTTTCGACCTTGACAGTTTTAAAGAGAACATTCCAATGATAGGTGCCACAGTAGAGAAGGATGAAAGAGGAGAGGTCTCAGTGGAATTCTTCCCGGATAGACCGGATCTTTTTTCAGTTGAGGGTGTTGCTAGAGCTTATGGAAAATTTATTGGGTCTAATTCAAAGGATCTCACTTCGATCTACAGGATCGAGGGGAATTCTGGAATGAAGATAGTGGTTGACCCCGCCCTTGCCGAAATCAGACCTGTCATCGGAGCTGCGGTCCTCAAGGGAGTGAATATTGATGACAAGGTCTTGATATCCATAATGAACCTCCAAGAGAAACTTCACATCACTGTGGGTAGGAAGAGGAGGAAGGTCGCGATCGGCATTCATGATGCAGCTCCACTCAAACCACCGTTCAGGTACTGGGCGGCTGATCCTAGAGAAATTCGATTCGTTCCACTTCAAAAGGAGGAAGATTGGGACCTTGAAAGGATCCTAAATGAACATGAGAAAGGTGTAGGTTATTCATGGATCCTGAAGGATAAACTGAAATACCCCGTTATCACAGATTCAAAAGGGCAGGTCCTTTCCTTCCCACCAATAATCAATGGTGAACTAACCAGAGTGACAGAGAGCACAAAGGATATCTTTGTTGATTGTACGGGTTGGGACCTGAATGCTGTCAATCTGGCAGTAAATATTGTTTGTTCCCAACTTGTGGATAGGGGGGGGAAAATTGAGGATGTATGGATCGAATACCCAGAATCGGGATCTTTCAAGGACCTGGGTTTGATCCCTGGAAAATGGCCACAATACCAATGGACAGAATCCATTGCAAGCATGGATTGGACAAAAAATTGGTTGGGGAAGGACCTCTCACCGGATGAGATCACCAGATCCCTCGATCGTATGGGGTATGGAAACACTGTAGTTGGGGGAGGTGATATCAAGTGCTTGGTTCCTCCATGGAGAGGTGATATACTTCATCAAGCGGACCTGGTGGAGGATATTGCAATAGGATTCGGTTTTAATTCGTTCGATGGTATTGGTTCTACGCGGTCCACTATCGGATCTGAACGAAGAATGACCACCATATCCAGATATATTAGACAAACTCTGATCGGTCATGGATTCCTGGAGGTCAGGACCATATCCCTTTCCAATGAGAATTCCCAATTCACCCTAATGGGGCGGGATGAGTATGACCATCTCAAACTTCTAAATCCCATCACTATCGACCACACCATGGTAAGGATGTCAACATTCCCATCATTGATGGCCCTTCTCAGGGCCAATAAGCACCGGGACCTTCCTCAGAGACTTTTCGAAACAGCTGATGTAATGATCGGTAACAGGAACAGGAATGTTCTTGGTGGTTTAAGTGAGGACAACAAAGCCTCTTTCACCGAGGTTAAAGGCCATGTCCAAAGGATCTTGCAGGACTTAGGTATCTCCTATATTTTGGAACCAGTGAACCTTGGTTATTACATCAGGGGTAGATCGGCTGCCATAATGGTAGACCTTCCTGAGGGCGAAAGTAGAAGATCGGGTCTATTTCCTGAGTTAGAAGGGATGAAGCTAATTCCCCTTGGCCATTTCGGTGAGGTCCATCCAAGGATCATCATTGAGAATGAACTTGCAACTCCGGTCTCCGCCTTCGAAATGGACCTGGACCTCATTCTTGATCTGACGGAGATTTGAACACTCAAATACATATTATGATCTTCCCCATATAAAATGACAATTAGTGAGTCGATCAATGGATGATGATTATGACAAAAAGAAATACTGGAAAAAGAGGACTTGAATAGTCATCGAATAAGGGGATCAATGAATCCCCTGAAAAAATTAACAAGCGTTATCTATATGCATATCAATGGGTTTAAGCAATGTTCCTGACCTTTAAGGGTTTCAAAAGAAGCACTCATGACCCTACGGGCCACACATAAGGATGAAAATCGGTTGGT
>CBDDUX010000079.1:0-7011 GCA_965234725.1 Thermoplasmatota archaeon
CATCATTTGACCATCCACCATTATGATATTGAACATAATACAATTGATCCTCCTCAATCAAGGTCACATCGTCCCTCGGCCCAATCACAACATAGGTTGTGATAAGAACCGTCCTTGTCAAAGCTTGGTTCCTTACCGAGATTATTGTGATATTCTCTAAGTAGAGCATTTCAAGGGGAACCTGAAAGGATCCCATATAAACACCGCTGTTGAAATCGGTCTCCTCAAGGGGAAGGACTATCTGAGTTTTAAGGGTGATATCGCTGGTCAGGTTTACGAATGCGTAATCGACCGTCGACGGCGATGCATCCTGTCCGATTACTTTAACGTAAAAAGTCTCGTTCAGGTCTGCAACTGTCATCTCCTCTGATGATTCTGGGGACCTTAATACTCTAAGGGAACTGACACTTGTGGGCCTGTTCATCTTCTCTATCAATAGGTGCGTGAACTTTGTGGGGTTCTTCTTTGATGAGAAATTTATCGTATCGAAATAGGTCGAGACTAGAGGCACCCTGTAGGTACCTCTGTATACTCCTGTATTGTCTCCGGTCTCCCGCAACGGGACCATTGTCTTCCTTATCGAACTTATCCCGAAGGTCACATTCACCACTGCAAAATCCCTTCTGCTTCCATTGCTATCCAGACCGGTTATCTCAAGGTAGACATCCTCCCCCTTCCCCATAACGGATGTAGGAGTCGAATAATCAGCATCTGAATAGGTGGAGATTGAATAGATCTCATCAGGTTCGGAATTCGGAGTGATACAGAAGGACATCACAAAACAGTCCATTGATCCTGCTAAGGATGATGAAAAACCTCCCATTATCGGAAAATCCGAGGAGTCGGTCTTACCGGCGATCAGCAAGCTCCCATCATCAACTATGAATGATGATAAGGAATCATCTGCTCCATCTCCACCGAAGTATGTTGAGTACCCTAAAGTTGATAGATCCAAGGGAAAGGAGGCGATATATATGTCATAATTACCGCCATTAAAATTTATAGAATATGCATCTTCAGTGGTTTCCATATCGCCAGAGTTAGTATAACCGTATGTTATGATATTCCCAAGGGGATCCGAATGGATACCTTTCCCCGTTTCACTATCGGAACCTCCAAAAAAAGTGGAAGCGAGAAGTTCGCTCCCAGTGTTATCGATCACGGAAATGAAACTGTCTCCACCATCTTTCTCTTCCTTGTAGCAGCCGTCTGTGGTCGGGAAATCTGAAGAATATGTATCTCCTGTCACGAGGATCTTTTCGTCACTATTCAGGGAGATCATCATTACCGTATCCGTTGACGAGCCTCCTAAAAAAGTACCAAAATCAAGGTCTGCTCCATCCGGTTTTAACTTGACAATAAAACCGTCAAATCCTCCCTGAAAAGACTCAATATACGCTCCAGAAGTAGTGGGAAAATCACCGGAATCGGTCCAACCGCATACATAGACTGCTTCCTCATTATCAATGGTTGATCCATAAGGTTGGTCTATATCACCCCCTCCTATGTATGTAGAATAAATCAATGATCCGGCATCTTTATCCATCCTTGTAACAATGATATCTCTGGTTCCTCCAAGGCTTGTATCAAAAGCGTCCGTACTCGTTGGATAATCTGAAGAATATGTGTAGCCCTGGAAGATTATATCATCATTACTCCCAACAAATATCTTATCTGCATAATCGAAATTATTCCCGCCAAAATATGTTGAGAAGATCAGTCCAGAGAGATCATTTGTCATTTTGAGGATCACTGCATCCTGTGAACCGGTCAAAGTGGATTTGTATGCACCATCTGTGATGGGGTAGTCGTACGAGTAGGTAACACCACTCAATAATACATTACCCTCCGAATCAAAATCCATTCCTTTGAAATATTCAGAGCCCGTTCCCCCTATAAACGTCGATGATATAATGGACGAACAATCTGACTTCATCTTTGTTACAAAAGCATCTCCATAATTGGATATATTCCCAGTTGGATCATAACTTCCGGGAGTTGTTGGGAAGCTGCTGGAATAGGTGAAACCAGCTGTGTAGATATTCCCAGAGAGGCTTTCAGAAACTGCATAAGAAAAGTCGTCCCCAAGATCCCCGAGATAGGTTGAGAAGACCAGGGGATCTATGACAACTTCCCTGGAAACATCGTAATCCTCCAGAGTGAATCCAAACACATTCTCATCGGTGAGTGAGAAATATCCTTTTACAGGACCTTCCCCATTCTTGTAGAAAATTCTGAGATCGGTATCGTAAAGAGAATGGTCTCCTACCAATATTTTCACATTTTCATCTGTGAGGGCCATTGAACTGTGACCCTCTATCTTCATGGCGATCGAATTTGGATCACTTCCCGGTTTCAAAATCAGGTCATATTTTGGCCCTTTCTCACTAAAATAATACCTCATGTCGATGTTTTCCCAAAGATCCTCGATAACCACCTCTTCATAGCAATTGACATCAGAAACCCATTTTGATGGATCGTTCCCGATGAAATAATTGTGGATGAATCCTTTTCTCTTAATTCCTTTGATCTCAAGATCGATAGGGTCCAGGAAGGAATATCTGATCACCTCCACTCCCACTTTCTTTCCTTGGATGGTGCGATCGATGTTTTCGATTTTTTTTTCGAATGAAGGATTTTCTTCCCAAAGATGATAATAGATACCCTTTGAACCGATGCCAATTTGTCCAAAGTTAGTACTGGCGACGAAATCGATCTCGGAAGACCATTGGCCCTTGTTCTCGATGAAATACCCTGAATGGGAAATCGATTTAGTTATCTCCCTTCCAACTGGAAGTGTTCCTAACGGAAGATCTACTACTGAACGATCTTCCCCGGCATCTGCATCAGAATGTATCACCATCGGGATCGCAAGCAAGAGAGAAATTATCATGATCATTGTTCGTTTATCCATTAGGGATCCTCCTCAACTGAAACTCCTGGACTTTGTTCATCAAGCTGGAATGAAGATGCAAAATCCAGGAAAGTATCGAGATCGTGCTTTGATCGCTCTATCTCTTCTTCCTGCTTTATACGCTCCATCTCCTCTTCCCTCTCTTTCTTCTTTTTCTTCACATACATGTTCAGAAGTACCACGCTAATGATCACGCCGACAATGGGGATGAGAAGTAGAAGTAAAAGCCATGGAGAGCTCTTCTCTTCATCATTATCACAAATTATAGTTATCGAACCGGATTCAGAATACTCCACGCCATCGAAAGCAATATATTGAATCTCTGTCTCACCATCGGCATACTGCTTGGAATCGAATTCAATGGACCAAATCCCTTGAAATATCACTGCTTTGATCCATTCCCCAGCACCTATCTTGACCAATACAGCTTCAACTGTACTTGGTGTGACAGATACCGTACCTTGGACCTTTACGACACCTTTCAACTCCTGGAATTCTTCGAGACCTTGAAGCGAGATCTCCCATTCCCTTACGGACCGGGATACATTAAGCGTGAAATTGTGATATACTTTGAAAGAGGTGGAGGTTATCAGCACGGATATCTCAAAGGTTCCCACTTGATCATTATCCGGAGTCCATTCCAGAAGGTCCGTTACCTTGTTTAGGATCATGCCAGGGGGGCTATTGATTAAATCCAGATTGTAATAATCGTCATTAGGATCAATGATCTCCATTTGGTACTCCCATAAGATCATGTCGTACAATTGGAATTCCCAAATAGAGAGAACTTCAGGGGGATCGTCAATGATGGATATACCGACCTTGAAATGTATCTCACTCGTTAGACCGGTAAGATCGATAGCCTGAATTGTACAATTATGAACCTCCGATGAGAAGACGAGAGGTGTCCACTGAAATAATCCAGTAATGCTGTCTATCATCCCCCCATTTGGTCCTTCAATCATAATATAGGAAACTTGGTCTCCCGGATCTAGATCATAGGCAAGGAACTGAAGTATCATTTTATTACCAAAAGGAACTGAATAGAACGGTTCTGGAACCGTCAGGAATATAGGTGCATCATCTGAATTAATCACCTCAATGGAGAAATCGAACACTGACTGTTCAACACCATCTGATAAGGTCATTGAGAAATCGTTTTCTCCAACCTGCCAAGCATTGGGAGTCCAGTGAATAATACCATTCTCATCGAGGGACATATTTGCTGGCCCCGAGATCGAATAATAGATTTTATCACCCTCGTCGTCCACAGCTCTTGGATCGAAGGTCCATTCATTATCCTGAACCACGACACTGTTTGCTGGGCCGTTAGATATCCCAGGTGGATCGTTAACACTCAGAACCTGGATCTGAATTTGATCCGTGATCCTCCAACCACCTCTTGAATCGACAGCGCTTATTTTGATCTCGATGATACCAGTCCAATTGTCGTTATAAGAACCGTTGGAAAGATCAATCGATACATATCTTCCTTCAAAGATGCCTGGTTCAAACTTTGAAAAGTTCTCTCCAATCCGGTCCACATAGAATTCGATCTCTTCAAGAGGAGTGAGATCATCGCTGAACATCTCATATAGGTCTATGACATGTAAGTTATGCGTATCCTCATAAACGGTCAGATCGTCAGGTAAATCATGGAGATCAGGTATAAGATCTACCTCAATATTGAAATCCAAAAACCTCAGTCCGCAATCTTGGTCTGCTCCTAAGGTAATTGGAACATGGATCATACCATCTTCACTCGAGGGATCATGGTTGGATATATAATAATTGACATCTTCAGTGATATCGTTAATGGTCTTATTGTATTGATACGATATTGTGATATCATTGATCGTGAAAATATCCGAACCAGCAGTATCATTTACATTGAGACATGATGTGAAAATATCAATGCTAACAAATTCATCGAACTGGGTCTGGTAAAACACATCGGAGCTGGATATCTCAATATTGAAATACTCTGTCAGATCGGATATGGTCTCCGTATCCCCTATTGAAAAATGTGGATCTTCGCTCCTCCATACCTCCCCAGATGACATAGTCATAAATGGTGTATTTTCAACAATTCCGTCGATTGGGAAACGCTCTCTTACCTCTACCGCACCTACTCCATCTCCGGAACTGTTCACATAACCTGGGCATCCTATGACAAGGTCGTCGTATCCATCATTTAAGAGATCTGGACCTAATAAGAACGAATAACCGAAACCATCTCCGATCTGTGAACCGTTGAACTCTTTGATGATATTTTGATAGTTTGCACCCGAATATATCCCTACCCACCCCTTACTACTTCCGGATCCGATTGCACTTATTCCAAATTCGGGGATGCCATCTCCATCAATATCATCAGTGATCTCAATCCTTGAACCGAAATTCTTTTGTGATCCAGGTGGTATTATTACTGTATCGCAAGTTGTGTCGATCTTGCTGCCTCCATTGTAAATGAACACCGATCCTCCGTTGTTCTCAGGGATTCCCACAGTTAAAGCCATATCTTCGCTGCTTGATGGAGGTCCAATGAATCCTACCTCCTGAATAAAGGCATCTGCAGAGGGGGGGGCGGGAAAGAATACTGCATCTGATCTGTTATCGAAATCGGAATCCCCTAAATATATATTTACAAATCTATCGGAGGAAACCGCTATATCGTCAAAGCAATCACCATTTAGATCTCCGATGGATATCGATTTCCCAAACCTCATCACCGAGGCATTGGATTGAAGTGTGCAAACGAATTCGATCTTGCTCTTCCCTCCTCCTTTCTGATCATATGAGTAAACATATGCGCGACCATTACCAGATCCAACATTCGGGGCTCCAACAACAATGGTAATGTTGCCATCGGTCCTTACCACTCCCGTGGCGATGGATTTGCCAAATTGATCACCTGTTCCATTACCGTAAATGACATTGCCCAGTATGTCTTTTGGATGAGGGCCCATACCTCCTACTATTGTTACCATACCCTGGGATCCATTATAACCGGGAGCTCCCACCACAACATTGCCAATGCTCATCGAACCGTAATTGAGTGCGGCCATGGAATATCCGAAATAGCTATTCTCCTGAGGACCGGCTATTGAACCTGCTTTAACAAGAGGAAAGTTACTCAAAACGACTACTTCCCCTGTGCCATTCTTATATGTTGGGTCCGAGACCATGACCAATTGCTCCCCCATCTTCACCATATCGGTTCCCAAGCTGCCTTTAGAATTCTCACCGACGTAAATGTCCTCCATCCATTCCTTGCTTCTCTGATGACCTGAAATGTTCAATACGGCCTTTGTCACGGAAGCATTCTTAGGGAGGACAAAACTGATCTTATGGGGATCGGATTCACTCAATTCGAATGTAACACTGTCCTCTCCCGTAATTGTTCTATTCTGCAAGCCCCATTGACCAAGGTTTAGACTTTTGCTGTTATCGAAAAAATATTCGTTCTTTCTTTCACCTATATTCAACCAAATTCTTCCAGGCGGTTCATAATTGTTACCAATTTCGTTGATATTGGAAATCGATATATTAGTCGATATCGCACTGGCACCATCCGGAATGGGATAGTAAAAGGACCTGTTGATCGAAGATCCATCCGATATCCATATCTCAGTGCCAGGACCAACGATGTTCAATTCATTTTCCATCTCAAATTTAGTTGGAACAGTGAATTGATCACTTGAGGCATCAAAGTTCGGCAATAATATAATACTCTTAAGTAATAAAAATAACATCAATAATATCAACGATATGCGTTTTCCTGTCATATTACCGGTTCCCTTTTGATTTTAATGATTTAAAAAAAAGAAATCCTTTCTTCTTTTTCACTTCCTTTGTTTTAATATCATCATTTATTTCAGAGAATTTTACTTGGTCCCGCAAGACTTCAATATCAAACATACAATCGGAAAGTGAATCATACTCCTCCCAACTCTTTGCAATTATCTTGTCGTTTCCGGATTTGTGGAACAACCAATAGATTTTCCCCTCCTTATTCCTCAATATTCGGAACTCTGCCATAATCTCACCTTATTCCTCTGTTTGTATGTTTTCCAAATTCTCTATCTGTTCATGAA
>CBDDUX010000080.1:0-9184 GCA_965234725.1 Thermoplasmatota archaeon
ATTTAAAGGGAAAATCGGGGTTTAAGTTAGAAAGCGATAAAATGTGCTACCCAAATCCTACTTTTTCCAGTTTTACTTACTCAAGCAGGATAGCAAAATGCAGAAAGAAGATCAGACTGGCAATCGGATATCTCGGTTAAACATACCTCTTCTTTCTTTCCCTTTGAACTATATTTCACGTACTGCTTGACTTCACCCAATTCATCCAAAGAATCCAATACGCTTTGGCTTATCTCGTTTCTCCTCAGAAGGTGTCTGGCAACAGAATACAGAAGATATGCAACAATGCAAACATAGACATGACCTCTTACTCTCTGCGGAGTCCAGTGACGGATCGGTTGGATCTGGATTGGATGTTTGATGGTGTAAAAGGCCTTCTCAATGCCGTCCTTGGAGTCATACAGGTCAATGATGTCATTGATATCATGATTAAGATTGGAACTTATCAGAACATGATAACCATCATATCGTGCAACTGCATCAATCTCAGACTCATCCAAAGAGAACTCAAACGTTGAATGAGGTTTCTTCTGTTCAATTGTCACTGTGTAATGCTTTCGAAGTAGCCCCAACAGATCATTGATCTGTTTCCTAGACTCTCGATTTGTCAAACCTGATGACTCAAGTTCAGGTATCAGTTTTTCAAGTTTCTTTTCAACCCAGGTCAGCTTTCTCTTGTCTATCGAGAGATCTTCTTTCCTATCAACTCGTATGAAATTGCACTCTGGATGGTCATTGATAGTTATTGTGAAGTATCTCTGGACACGTTTCAGTGCTTCATGGATCTTGACCACAAGCATATCATGGCTCTTGTTCCTCTTCTCACAGGATTCTGATAGTTTCTTCAATGAATCGGAAGCTTCTTTCAATCTATTCTTCCTGTTTTTTAAATGATTAACCTTCAGTTCAGAACTGAACAAAACAACAATCTTTCTCACTCGGCCATAGAGTTTCTTTTCAATAGAATGACCTTTGATGGTTTCGCCGTCATCTTTCTCCATTACAAACTCGAAAGTATCACTAGCTATTGTAACATCAATGGCCTCTACAACATCATTTGTTTTCTTGGCTCCACAAACAAAATCAAATCTATCCATTGTGTCCAGGATTTTGATGTTGTCTTCTGACAGGAAACCACGGTCATAGATCAAGGTCATCTTAGGGATCTTATCGTCCTTGCACCTGTCATCCAATGATCCTCGATGTGAGAGATGGTGACCACAGTTAATAAAGATGATTTAGACACTTACTCATTTAGGATTCAAATTGAGACTCTTCACAGAGAAATATTGGATTGAATATTTTTATATCCACAGTATATCACGATAAATATCATAATAATATTACAAATATTATCATAACGCAATCTCTAAATAGAAATACTAACATATGGAAATAGATTATTGTAACTTGCATTGGTATGTATTGTTCCAATAATTGGAGGGATTGAATGGAAAACAATGAAATGGTTATTCAAAGCGATATTGAATATCTTCTGAGCTTGTCTGAGGATGACCTGCTAAATGAGATCGGAAAAAGGGATTTCGTTATGGAGGAAAACAAAGAAGTTACAGAAATTGATTTTGCTAAAATGGACATGAACATGGTATCGATTTCTGGGTATAATATTGGAGAACTTGAGGCAAGGTTAGGGATAAAGGATGTATTCATTAATTTCGCAAAAAGAGCCAATAAATGGTTGGATCCTGTCATGGAAACTTTGAGATTAATTCTTTGCACAGACGATAAAAGATATATCAAACTCAGAAAACTACTAGATGAGATTAAAGAACAAGCAAAAGATAAGGCTGTCCTTGCTCTTATTCCCGTTCTTACAGCCATTCCATTTGGAATTCCAGAAGCAATTGCTACTGCGATAGCAGCCTTCATTATACTATTTATATTGATAGCAGCAAATGATATCATATGTAAAAATATATTAAAAAAGAAATAGTATTTCATTTCTAAGAATCCGATAATAATCAGAGGAACTACAAAGGGTCCTGAATCTCTGTTTGTGTGGATGGAGAAATGAATAATGATCGAGTGACGGAACGGATGCAGATTAGAGAGGATTGAGTGCGTTGATAAAAACCAACATTGCACCCGCCCCGTCGTGTGGATATTATTTTGGTGTGATATAATGGTTTTTGGTGATGAGTTTGGTAATTGTAACACGTTAGATTGTTGGATAGGCCCATGTCCGAATAAAACACCCCACAATACAACTTTACCTGGTATCAGTTAACGTCACATCCCCAATCATCCAGACACCCCAAATTCCAATCACCAACACATCCATCACCCACCCAAAACACCATCCCGAGCAAAGTTCTAGACTATATAAACAGATCCCGAAACACGTCACATGACCATGTAACGAGTAAAGTTGTTTTCAAACTTTCCTCGGGATCAAAATATGACGCTATTTAGTATCTTCATACAACTTATTTCGTGATCTATCATCTCTGCATAGGTCCTCGCTTTCAGCTCCCTTCCGGGGGTCCTGTTCGGAACTGTGTTCATGGAGACGATCGGTGATTGGAACCTTATGATATTCCATAAAGCATCCTAACCCAATACGACACTCAGAGATCCTTGATAAGAAGCTTGATCTCAAGATATCAATTGATCATCTGGTCCTTACAATACTCTCCAGGAATCTTTCGAGGCATCATGCACCCCGAAACCATAGATATCAGCGGTCTTCTATATCGAAATATAAAAACCACAAGGCGGGACCTAAAAGTCAAAACATTTCACCTTTGTACATATCTCAAATAATATAAGGGAAACAAATTCTTAAATCCAGATCCAATAGAAAATAATATATTTATTGAATACTATGGTATACCGCGGTATAATGACTTCCACCACTGTCAAGGTCAATCCGGAAACAAAGCATAGACTTGATGAATTCAAGGAATACAAGAGGGAAACCTATGATGAGGTAATAAGAAAACTCTTCTATATTGCAGACAATATCAAAGAAAACCCTGAACTGAGCCAAGAGTCGATAATAAAAATAGAAGAAGCAAGAAAAAGGATAAAGAAAGGTAAATTCATCACTGAAGAAGAGGCAAGAAGAAGGCTTGGTTTCTGAATGTATGAAGTGATCTATGATCCGGAAGTGATGGATCAACTGTTGAAACTGGAAAAAGATCTGTCAAAAAGGATCTGGAACAAGGTTAGCGATACAAAAGATGATCCTCATCATTATTTCGAGCGATTACAAGGAAGGGATGATTTCAAGCTCAGAGTTGGTGATTTTCGGATAATTGCTGATATCAATGATGAAGAAGAAAGGATTGAGGTTACATTGGTTGGACATAGAAAGAATATCTATAAAAAATTACAACGAAAATAGATAAATCAACCGTCCCGATTAAAGTTCAAGACTATATGACCTGACCCCGACCAAAGTCACATCACCATTTAACGAGCTACGTCACATTCAAACTTTACTCGTGATCAAATTTCATCCCGCAGGGCCTCCTCCAAAACACAGATCACCCATGCTCCACCCTGAGACATGAAGACCCTTTCAAACGTTTCAGAAGGAGCTTCAAACATTGATCCCGCTATATGATCTCACAATTTGTTCCACTGTAAAAACGATGACACGGACCGATCAAATGATGTCCGGTCATTCATAGATAACAGCATCTCGATGATCTTGCTTTTGTATTGACTCTATCACCATTCATTATCATCTTCGTAGTTCCATGGTTCATCCTGTTTCATGAACAGGACCTTGATCACAATTCCAACTACCACGACTAAAAGGATTATCAGAAGAACCATCAGGACCCAGACCTGGATATTCAAAACTGACATACGATCCTCAATGTCCTCCTGGCCTCGGTCAAGGTCTGAAATATCTTCACCTAAATCATCCAATTTCTCAAGTTCCGTTTCAACTCCATCGATGTTATCTTTTATGTTCTCCACATCTTCACCGGTAGCAACCTTCGTCGTTAGAAATGAGATGTAGTTCGTCATATTCTTATTGAATTCGTCCACACTCCCCTTCAGATCTAGAAGATCGTTCCTCAGCTGGGTATTATTCTCTCCAACCTTTTCGGATAGGTCAAGTAGTTGGAATGAAAGGTTTCCAAGGACCCCAGCTTCCATTTCTTCAACCAATAGCATCATATCATCCATATCCATGGAGATGTTCACACTGTAACTGTCAAGGTTGTCTCTGATGGTCTGAAGTGATCCATATACCGAGTTCAAGAAGTTATCAAGGTCGATCCTTATCCGGGATATCTCGGCATTGATCTGTTCAATGGTTGAATTCATCGCACCCATATACTTCATCACGGTGATCATCGAACTGAGAGGATCGGGATCGATCGCATCAGGAAGACCATCATTATCATCATCATTATCAAGTTGGTCACCCAGAGAGTCACCATCATAATCCAGCCATTCGGTGATGTTCAAAGGGAATGCATCGTTGGCATCCGGATAACCATCTCCATCATCATCATCGTCCACGGAGTTCCCGGCAAAGTCACCGTCCGTATCCAGGTCGTTCATCCGGGATACTCCCAAAGAATCAAAGGATTCCATATTGGGAACTCCAATT
The DNA here is from genome assembly GCA_965234725.1 of Thermoplasmatota archaeon. Taxonomy (GTDB): domain Archaea; phylum Thermoplasmatota; class Penumbrarchaeia; order Penumbrarchaeales; family Penumbrarchaeaceae; genus Penumbrarchaeum; species Penumbrarchaeum helgolandense. The sequence goes on from CBDDUX010000080.1 coordinate 4,595, forward strand.
GCGGTTACCTTGTAATGGTAGAACCTACCCAAGATAACATCATGGTCCATATATGAGAGAGTATCAGGACCCAAACTTGCAATCAGGGAATAATCCATACCATTCTCGGAACGGTAGACCCTGTAAGCTGATAGGTTGTCGATGTAGTATGAAGGATCCCATGATAACCGCAGATAGGACCCATCCTCGGATAGTTCGACATTAAAATCCCCGGGCGGGGTTGGTCTGCTCTTGATGAATGCCAGATAGATGCAACCGGTCCTCGATCCTCCCGGACCAGCACGGTTTGCTCCGATGAGAACATCATCGAAACCGTCATTGTTGACATCTGCGGTGCCCGATAGTGAAATGCCAACAGAATTGCCTTGGTCCTCACCAATGAAGGAGATATCAGCATCAGATAATGAGATGTCCATTTCCCAACCTGTCCTCTTTCCGAAGAACAGGTAAGCCTGTCCGGAGCTGCTTCCTCCTTCGTCATTATTGAAGGCACCAATCAGGATATCATCGAAACCATCACCGTTAACATCACCTGCGATCGACACCACCGCTCCGGAATTATCATTCTGTGCTTCACCTATGAAAGAAGCGGTCGAATTGGATAGAGATAAACCTCTGGACCATCCATGGTCCCTGCCTAAGACAAGATAACTCTGGCCGAAACCAGGCCCCCCTTCCGAATTGAGATCCGCTCCGATCAGGATATCATCGAAACCATCGTTATTGACATCACCTCCGGTGGAGATGGATCTCCCTGCACGACCACTGTCCGGTTCTCCAACCAGAGAAGCGTCAGCATTGGACAGGTTGGTATCTTTCATCAGTCCCGATGTACTACCGAACATTATGTACGCCTCCTGTCCATTCCCGGAACCGATAATGATATCATCGAAACCATCACCGTTCACGTCTCCGGAAATGGAGACAGAGGATCCCGAGACATCGAAATTTGCCTTGCCGTAAAATGTGGCATCAGCTTGGTGGAGGTATTCATCCCAGATCCATCCGGTCTCCTTTCCGTATATGAGATAGGTCTTTCCAGCCATATTTCCTCCGTGATCATTTCCCGGGGAGGCTATCAGGATATCATCGAATCCGTCACCATTGACATCTCCTGCGATGGATAGAGAAGAACCGGAGAAGTCCTCCGGGAACTCGCCCAGGTAAGATGCATCTGAGTAAGATAGGCTCATATTCTGGTCCCAATCCGTGTTCTTTCCGAAAATGAGATAGGTCTTACCCGCTTGAGTGCCAGCCTGATTGTTGTAGCGGGCCCCTATCAGAATATCATCGAAACCATCACCGTTCACATCACCGCCACCAGCGACCGCATAACCTGACCAATCCCCCTCACCCTCGCCAACGAAAGAAGCATCGGCCTGGGATAGCGAGAAATCGTATTGGAACCCTGATGAATTTCCGAAAACGAGATAGGTCTTCCCGGCATTTTCCGATATCACGTCATTTCCATATGCTCCTATGAGAATATCATCGATCCCGTCTCCATTCACATCCCCTGCGTCTGAAACGGCAAATCCGGCGTAATCCGACATGCCCTCGCCAAGGAAAATAGTGTCTGTATCGGTGATGTCAGTATCCCTCTTGTATCGAGTCGCGGATGACGTATCTATCATCTGGATGAGAAGAATTGATACAAGAAGTGCAGCTATCAAAATGCTATTCAAGATACGAGTCTTCGGTAACATGTCTATCCCTTCCATCGATTGATTGGACTCAAATGAGTACCATCAGAAGATGTTCTATGAGATGAAATATGTTGGAAGTCCGTTTATATGATTTATGATACATATGCTGAATATTATTCCTGTTACAAAAGGAAATTAATAGGTGTTAAAATAGATTATTCAGAGGGTTACATTCATCTTGAACATGAGATTTTAACGATTATTGAAGTTAGACTGATCCTCACTACTCTTACACTTGAAAAGATCCTCTCGAACCGATCGATTCTATTACTCTCAGATGTCAAAGCAATATAATCCGTCATTGTCGGATAATGTAATAATGTTTAAATTAACAAGTGACGTTTATTGCACTTTCCCTATTCTCTGCTTTTTATATACTTATCCGCTTCATAAATACTCATATCAAATGTTTCGATCAGTCCTTCCAGTATCGTTCTTCTGTAGGTTTCTGATGGAGTTAGGAAATTGTCTACCTTTACACTATGTGTAATTGTCTTGATCGGGATCCCATCGATCTCACCAATGACGATCTCCAGGTCATACCATTTTCTGCCTTCCTGTTTCCTTACTTCTTCAAATTGATCCTCAGTGATCTTCCATATTCTGCAGTATGTTAGATCATTCTCATCTTCTGACTCATCAGGAGTGATGAATGCAACACCCCCCTTTCCCCAATTATCAGTTCTTGTTGCATCATCCGGCAGTCCAAAATATATTAGGTTCTTGATCTTATGAGGTCTATCTTCCAATGGCAGAGTATTATCCCTGCATCCGGGATTCCTGATCTTTCCGAATTCCGGTTTTCCACCTTCAATGTAACAGAGAAATCTTTCTCTGCTGAGATTCGAACCGTAACCAAGGTACCAGACATATTTTTTATTCCCTTCCATTTGATCACCAATAATTATTGTCAAACCTCGTTATATAACGGGGGCCAGAGTATTAAACAATGATAATAGATAGATGAAACTAATCATTTAAGGGGACCTGATTTGAGGTTCTTTGAGCAATGAATCCATGAAGAAAAAAGTGGCGGGCCTCGGTAAGAGAGGATTGAGTGCGTTGAGAGAAATATAATACCTCAACCCGCCAGGGATATGATTGTATACCTCTCAGTTTGATATGAATGTATCCTTATTATTACTCAAAACACACAAACCTATTCGAGGCCCCAACTCGAGACCTGAAAACAAACATTATTCAGTATCAGTTTACGTCACATTCACACTTCACTCATGATCAAATATCACTCCATAGGTCCTCCTCCAAAACACAGATCACTTATGCCCCACATCGAGACATCAACCCCTCCCATCACCCACCATAACACAAGGGCCTCACTTCGATTCATAATAAACCCATCTCGAGGCTCCATCCCGAGACCTGAAAGACTAGGTCAATGAACCGATCCATTGTTCCTTAAACCTATGTGATCAAGGATGAATTCATGTATCAAGGTCCTTCCCAAAACCTGTTGGCTAATATTGTATTAAAAATAGATATCTCCGGGTAGAACTGGAAGGAACTTTAGATTCAAATGAGGTAAAAATGGATATACTCTATCGAGGTGTACTCGATTTATGATCGAAGCACAGATCCTCGAGAAGTTAATAAAGATAGAAGAAGAATTGAATTTTATTAAAGACCATATGTTGGATGCTGACCTTTTGATCACCGATGATGACCTCGGATCCATTGATGAAGCCGAAGAGGATCTTAAATTGGGAAAAACAGAGAGGATAATCTAATGTCTCTCGAGGTTCACCTTTCACAAAGGTGCTTGAAATTCCTAAGCAAGATGGAACAATCTGATAAAGATCGAATAATTGATTAACTGAAATTATTGCAAGGAGATCCTTATCCATCCGATTCCAAATTCATAACAAGACATGAAGGAGAGAAGATATTCAGGATCAGAATAGGTGATTTCAGAGCATTATACAAGGTCAAAGAATCAAGTGGTATAGTTCTGGTCACAAAAGTGGACAAGAGACCGAGAGTATATCATAGATGAAATATATTTTATTTTTTAAAGCAGCCAATGATAATACCCGATCCCAAGTCTTAAAAAAAAAACACTCCGAAGCCTCACCGTGAGGCCTTAAGTCGAGATCTGAATTAGATACCGAAGAGGGACACCGGGGGCTAATGATAAATCCCTTCGGAGGACCTGATCGGTCCAGTGAATTTTTAAATATTTACGGTTTTCATCGATCCCCCTTTTTATTTTGCATATATATCACCACGGGAGATATGGTCAGGATCTGAACTGAAGACGAGGTGTACAGAATGTCTTCCAATGAAAAAGGTGACCTTCCGATAGAAATACATGATACGGAATGGAATGATAATGATATTCAGAAAATGATCATTACAATTCGTGGATTACAAGTAATGATGGACAGCGACCTGGCATCATTATACGGTGTAGAAACAAAAAATCTGAATAAAGCCGTGAAGCGAAATATCGAGAGATTTCCACAGAGATATATGTTCCAGCTGACGAGGGAGGAATATGATTGCTTGAGGTTCCAAAAATGCACCTCAGGTTCACAGTACGGTGGAAGAAGATATCGACCGTAATATCAACAGATTATCAATTTCATTTAGGATAATATTCTTTAAAAAAGATGAAAAAAAGTGGGTGAAATAAGATATCCGACACGCATCTATCTCCTCTCTATCCTCCACTTCAAAATGAGACATCTTCTCCCCCAAAACCCCTCTCATCATAAGAGCCTCACCTCGAGGTCCTGACCTGATATATGTAAAACATTAGTAAAACCCCTCCCGGGGGACCTGATCGGTATTGTATACTTGAGAAGCGTCACCAAAAAAAGCATTCCTACGGAATGCTCGAGCCTAACGGCTCTTTAGATCAATA
>CBDDUX010000081.1:0-8646 GCA_965234725.1 Thermoplasmatota archaeon
TAGTACTTACGGTACCTGGGCTCAAAAAGTCATCATTACTCAGACAGACTCTTAAATTAATTTAATTACAGCTTTTTCCTAATATTATCAATTAAAAACTTCCCTTTTCGGATCCTCTTTTCCTGTCGGATCAAATGAGACCAGGACCAGGCCTTCTTCTATTCCACAAGTTGAAATTGATAGTGTACTTCCGATCCTCTCATAGAATCTGCCTGATACATGATAGGACTCGTGTATATGGCCGTGAAGTGTGACAGGGGGTTGAAATCTTTCAATGAAATTCCCAATTGCATGCGATCCTATGTGCGGGTCCTGAACCTGTCTTGATCCAAGGACATCAAGATATGTACCATAGGGGGGGGAATGGAACATGTAGACAGTCTTTTTAGGATTGCTCAATCTATTCAATTTGAGCATATCGCCCTCTATCGTTCTCTCTTGGATCAGATCAAGGTCTATCGGGGTGGTCCGAATACCTTCTTCCAATGGTATACATCCGGGTCTAATGGACTTGTCCTTATCATAAAGCTCCCAATCCTTCAAAAGGAATGGAGATGGATTAACATATGGATACCCAACAACCGGAATATCTTCCACCCTAACCATCTGCATAGGAATGTAGTCGATCAGTTGTTTCTCATTTGCTTCTATGAGAATGGGTTCATTTTCTTTGGGATCGTCATTTCCCAATATTACAAGGAACCTTGTCCGGATGCCTTCCTTCCTCAATTGCTCTAAGGGTTTGAAGAGGTATTCTTCCAGAAATTCCCTTATGTTCTCTCTTGTCGGGAAAAGGTCCCCTCCCATGAGGACTGCTGGAGGATCCCTTTTCGATACTTCCCTGAACAGATTCCTGTATCGCTCTGGTCTACCGTGGAGGTCCGATACTGCAAGCCATTCCATGTTAACTGTCGATGTTATTGAGATCGACCGGATAAAGGTTTGTATACTGGACATGTGAGATCCCAATTGGAACATTTTCAAAATAATGAATAATTATTTGTATATTAAAATACATATTTCGATAATTATTGCGTTCGTTTTGACCTATTGAATATGAAATTCCGCAGACAGCAATTTTGATACTCCCAACCATCAATTTATATATGAACCTCAGTTAAGTAAGCTATAATGCTCCAACCCCTTGATCTAACAAATTCCTCCAGCCGTAAGACTCCTTTGGGACTTCTGGTGGCAGTTGGGGGGAATGAGGACAAGGAACAGGACCTCTCCATTCTTCGAAGCATTGTGTCCCTTGTTAAAAAAGAAGGAAATGAACCTGTCAAGATCGAGCTCATCACCACTGCATCGGAGATCCCTCTGGAGGTGGCGGAGATGTATGAAAAGGCATTTTCAATGATCGAAGGAAACGATCTGAGTATTATGCATATCAATACCCGGGAGGAGGCACAGAACCTCGCTCTCGTTGAAAGGTTGAGTAAAACTGATATAATATTTTTTTCAGGGGGCGATCAGCTCCGAATAACAACAATTCTCGGAGGTTCTCCTGTCCTGAAGGAGATCAGAAGGAGATATTTCAACGAGAAGGTAATCATCACAGGAACCAGTGCAGGTGCTGCGGCGATGCCGGATACCATGATATTTGGAGGTCTTGCCACTGAAGCCCTTCTCAAGGGAGCCGTTCACATGACCACCGGAATGGGTCTTATCGGGAAGGTAATAATCGACAGCCATTTCATAAAAAGGGGTCGTTTTTCAAGATTAATGCAAATAGTCAGTTCAAATCCTGTTAATATAGGCCTTGGACTTGGGGAGGATACCGGTGTCGTAATAGAACAAAACCGGTACATAAAGGCTATAGGTACAGGTTTAGTGGTGATCTTTGACGGACAGGATCTCCGATATACTAATATAACTGAGGTTTCTGATGGCGAAGCAATTGCCATCGAGAACATACATGTTCACACAATCGTAAAGGGTTTCGGATACGATCTATGGGAAAGAAGATATCTTAAGCCCGGTGATATGGAATGTCTCGAATTGGTCTGTCAATGAGATAGGGGACATTAAAAATGGAGATCCGCGAGATAAGGGCCCTTAGAGGTCCTAATTACTTTAGTAGATATCCTGCTATATTCATGAAACTGGACATTGGGGAGTTGGAGAATAAACCCACTTCTGAGGTTCCTGGTTTCAGGGAGAGGTTGGAAGAAATGATACCCACCCTGGTGGAACACCGCTGCTCAAAGGAAAGAAGGGGAGGTTTCTTCGAGAGGGTTGAAGAAGGGACTTGGGCAGGTCATCTTGTTGAGCACATTGCAATTGAACTACAGTGTCTGGCAAAGACGGAGGTTGGTTTCGGGAAGTCCATCAATACCCTGGAAAAGGGTGTTTACGATGTGGTCTACCGTTACAGGGATGAGGAGGTTGGGATCCAGGCAGGAAGATATGCTGTCCAGATCGTGGAGGAGCTCTTCAATTTCAGAACCATGGATATCAAGCCCATGGTCTTTAAGCTGAAGGAAATGAGGGAAAGGAACCTCTTCGGTCCGTCAACCCAGGCCATTGTGAACGAAGCAAAGAAGAGGGACATCCCGGTTATCAGGCTCAATAAAGAGAGCTATGTCCAGCTTGGATATGGTGTCCATCAAAGACGTATTCAGGCTACCATGATGGACAATACATCCTCTATTGGTGTGGAGATCGCAGATGACAAGGAGAGGACCAAGGAACTCCTTTCCACCATGGGAATACCTGTTCCAAAAGGATACTCTGTTTGGGACCTCGAGAATGGATTGAGGATGGCAGAGAGGATCGGATATCCAGTTACGGTCAAACCACTGATTGGAAATCACGGACGCGGGATAACGACCAATGTCGACACACCGGAGGAGCTTGAGATCGCCTTTGGGAACGCTAAAAAGGTTTACGAAACCATTCTGATTGAAAAGAACCTTACTGGAATAGATTTCAGAATCCTTGTCATTGACGGTAAGTTCGCGGCTGCTGCCAGGAGAGAGCCCGCTTTCATCAATGGAGATGGAAAAACGGCCATCAAAGATCTTATCGAGGAAATGAACAGGGACCCCGAAAGAGGATTTGGTCATGAGAAGAACCTTACCAGGGTAAAGATCGATTACATGACGGAAAGACTGCTGAAGATGAGAAACCTGACAATGGATGATATCCTCCCGGATGGGGAGAAGCTCTACATTAAAACCACAGCGAATCTTAGTGCGGGTGGAAGAGCGGTGGATGTCACGGATGATGTTCATCCCATGGTAAGGTCCATGTCAGAGAGGATATCACAGATCATTGGGTTGAACTTAATGGGGATCGATCTCATTGCCCAGGACCTGAGCACCCCTCTGGATCCGGAATGCTCGGGAATAATCGAGGTCAACGCTGCCCCAGGTATGAGAATGCACCTAAGTCCCTCCGAAGGCAAGCCCAGGAATATTGCAGAGAACGTGGTCGATATGCTGTTCCCTCCGGGAGCGGAATACCAGATCCCTATCATTGCCGTCACCGGGACCAATGGGAAGACAACCACTGTCAGATTGACCTCACATATATTGGAGCTCAACGGGGGCAGAGTAGGTTTGACATCTACCGATGCGGTGGTTATCAATAACACTCCCATCCTGGAAGGGGACTATAGCGGACCAGGTGGAGCAAAGGTTGTTCTCATGGACTCGACCATCGACCATGCTGTGTTGGAGGTTGCAAGGGGCGGCATACTAAGGAGGGGTCTGGGATTCGATGAGACCGATGTCAGTGTCTTCCTCAATGTTACATCCGATCACCTTGGAGAAGGCGGGATAAATACATTAGAGGACCTGGCGAGACTTAAAGGTACAATTGTCGACGTAGTGAAACCAACAGGTCATGCCGTGTTAAACGCCGATGATCCATTGGTCATGGGTCAAAAGGAGAATATCAAGGGAAAGGTGATCCTCTTCTCATTGGACCCCCATAATCCCGCGTTGAGGGATAACCTTGACAAAGGCAATATGAACGTCACCATCAAGGATGAATCGATAATTATCCAAAAGGGTGGATGGACATCATTGATCGCCAAGGTCATCGAGGTCCCCATCACCTATGGCGGAAAGGCCACTTTCAACATCCAGAATGCGATGGCAGCCGTTGGGGCGGCTTCAGCAATGGGTTTGAATGAGAAGCAGATCAGGGCCGGATTGGTCAGTTTCAGCCCCTCGATCGGGCTTTCTCCGGGCAGGATGAATGTAATAGACATTGATGATTTCAAGGTCATTGTTGACTTCGGCCACAATATGGGAGCTATAACTGCCACAGGAAAGCTCCTTCCCCACTTGTCTCCCGGTCGGAGGATCAGGATGGCTTCCGGAACCGGTAATAGAAGGGATGAGGACATAAAGGAATACGGTCTGACAATATCAAAATTCTACGATCATGTGATTATTGCAGACACCGATACCAGAGGAAGGCCATTGGGGGAGGTTGCAGACCTTGTGAAGCAAGGGTTGATGGAAGGGGGCCTTAAGGAAGAGAACATTTCCCTTGTATATGACGGCCGGGAGGCGACCCGGGCAGCTCTGGATATGTGTAAGAAAGGTGATATCTTGGTTCTCCAGGCTGATGATGTCCAAACTGTCCTTCAGGATGTCCAGGATTACAAGGAGGCCAGGATGCTCAAGGTTCGTGAAGGTATCATGAATAAGAAAGAAGAGAAACCTTTTGGTGAGGATTGAAGATGGGTGACCTTGGATCCGTTTTCCACACCATAGAGGCTTCCAAAGAAGAGATGGTCCGATTCCTTGGTGATATTATCGCAATTCCTGCGATAGGTCCCAATTCTTCCGGGAAAGGGGAGCAAGAAAAAGCCGACCTTATCGAACGGACATTGACAGCATGGGGGATTGATGGAATATTCCACCATGATGCAATTGATGATAAGGTCCCATCGGGGAAAAGGCCAAATCTGGAATTAAAGGTCTCGGGGAAGGACCATTCGAGAAGGATCGTGGTAATGGCCCATATGGATGTCGTTCCTCCTGGGGATCCGAAATCATGGACCGGAGACCCTTTCATATTGAGAAGGGATGGGACAAAGCTCATTGGGAGAGGGGTGGAGGACAACGGTCAGGCCCTTACAGCATCTGTCTTCGCCATGAAGGCCCTCAAAGACCTGGGCATAAAACCGGTCTATGATGTTTCCATTTTCCTTGTATCCGATGAGGAAGAGACCAATCTGAAAGGGATCGGTCATCTGCTTGATAAAGGCCTTTTCCGCAAGGAGGACCTGATCCTGGTCCCAGATCACGGAGAACCTGAGGGAAGGGTCATCGAACTTTGTGAGAAGACACTTCTCTGGTTGAAGATCACGGTTAAGGGAAAACAGTGCCATGCAAGTATGCCAGGGTTAGGAAATAACGCATTAAGGGCTTCCATGCTCTTCGGATCCGAGGTTGATATGTTCCTTCACCAGAAATTCGACAGGAAGGATCCCGGTTTCGATCATCCTGTCTCCAGTTTCGAACCTACCAAGAAAGGTCCGGGTGTCGATGGGATAAACGTTCTTCCTGGAGAGGATACCTTTTACATGGACTGCAGGCTCCTTCCAGGATACACTATTGATGAGGTCGTTTCTGTTATGAGAGAGGTGGCCGATCGGATCGAGAAAGGGACCGGAACACAGATCGGCATTAAGACGGAATTTACAGAGACCACTCTTCATCCCACCTCACCTGATGCTGAGATAGTCAGATCGCTTTCATCCGCTATCAAGAGGACCACTGGAAAGGACCATATAAACGGTGGTATCGGAGGGGGGACCTGTGCTGCACTCCTTCGGAACAATGGTTTCGAGGTCGCGGTATGGGAGACAATCCACAACAGGGCCCACTCCTCGGATGAGTACATATTGATCGACAATCTGATCAATGACTGCAAGGTCCTTGCAGCTCTTTTCATTGGAGAATGAGATCTCCATGGAATGAAAGATAGGCCCAAGATGTTAGTTAAGATGGACATCACTTTAAGGAGGTCCTGATCATCATGTTTGTAATTGATGTTACTTGATCAAACAGTTCCTTGAGGCGATTTTTTTTGCGAAAAACGTGCGCAAGTCGGAAACGACTATAGTAATCACTGGAAAACCCTTGAGGATGTTAATAATATCTTCTAAAATAAATGCCTCTTTTGGGTGGGTTTGGGAATCAAATCATTTTTTTCTTCTTTTCATCAATATGATCGCAACGGTAATCAGAATAATGATAATAATTGGTGAAAGGACCCAGAGACCTGTAATGATCTCATCTTTGTAATTGTTAAGAACCTTGATGTGAATGGTACCATTAGTTATTTCATAAGATTCTCCTTTGGATTCTGCGATCCTAGATTCAATAATGAAATCGATCTCATATTCGCCAGGTATCTCATCATACGGCACTTTGATATCTATTAATCCAATATGATATTTGTTGGAAGGTATTTTTGGCTTGTGACTATGGATGAGTAATTCCCAACCAGCATCATTTAAATTCTTTACATCGGGGATCCTTATGTCATATCTGTCTTGCCCATTCCCAGTATTTGTAAGATTTATCTTGCAGGTACGGGAATTCCCTGCTCTGATGGAAGGGGTTTCTATATCATTTATCCTAAATGAATGATCCTGCTCGACAACCACAAGGCATGAAGGAGGATCTATTTGTCCGAAAATCTCTCTGTGTGTGTCATTCAAGAACCTTCCATAAAGAAAAACTCTATGATCATTGATCGGTGTATCATAGGGAGCATGAATTGATAAATTGAAAGGTTGATAAACTCTTTGACTATTGAAAGCCAATATTGGAATTGAAGAGAATGAGAAGTAAGTAGAATTTGCAAATAGTTCGACTTCAATATTACTCGATTCATTAATCTCTTCATAATAACAATAAACCTCACCTGTAATTGTTACATTAGTACCATTGGAGTCTTCATGCTGTATCGTTCTCTTGGTCTGGGCTAATAATATATAAACTACGGGATCTGAAGGAGGACATATACTTTCAGCAGTGTTAATAACAGAAATCGAAGAGAGGACAAGTAATACCATCACAGACCACATGATATATCCGTTAATCTTCACTCCCATGTTGAAGAATATGAATTGATGATTATTAACTGGTTATTGAACAATGTTGGCATTATTATTTAAGGAGAATTACCTCTTAGCGCTGGATCAGGAATCAACCTTCAAATGATTTCAAACTATCTTCTCAACGATCAGCAAGAAGTCTACTTTTGCTGTAGCTCCCATTAGTTGGAAAGTAGGTTTTACATTTGGAAGAATTGAGATTATTTCTCCATTCAATGAATTGATAAAATTTTCCAACTTCTCAGCCATGTCCTTTCTATTTATTTCCAATCGGTGTACTTTATACTTCATTTCATTCCTCCCTCATGAACAATTTCTTTCATGAATAATTCATCTCATTAATCAAATAAACATTGGAGCAGTCTATGAAATTTGCCGGTTAGCGCTGTAAAGGACACAAGAGGAGGTATTAGTCTTGATCAATGATCTCAAATATTGTTTCAACTGCTTTTTGATCCATTTTTTTAAAATCATCAATGTTAATATCATCCAAAATAATGTATGGTTGTGTCAAACCGTTTCCCATTGTCTTCCCATGTTCCATAAAAAAGAGTTCTTCACCAGAGATATTTTTTCTGAGATCCATGCTGGGAATATAACAATTAATAGACTTATCTATCCAATTTCGAAATTTTTCTTTCTTACTTTCTCCACTGAGAAAATAATCTTTGAATGAGATGTAAACCTTTTCTCTTACATAGAGCGTCCCGGTTCGTGTGACAATGTTACTTTCATCCATCATGATCACCATTCAAAGAATGATCAATCAAATTCTCCAATTGGAATATATGTGAAAGTACTTTATTTAAACATATTGAAAAATTGCAGACATTTACCATTGTGGAACACAGAGGTGGGACATTATTGATTTCACTCAAGGGTGTCAAACCTGATATTAGTTTTGAAGTTGCCTTTGTTTGTCAACTCCAATGGGTTAATAATTGTTCCATTCTCAATATCATCATTTCACCATTTAGATTTTGCCGGTTACGGCGATTCCAGGTAATCCATATACATCCAGTTGTTGAAATGATGCCGTTTATGTTATAATTTTCCTGTACGAATACCATCATTTTCTTTTTGTTTCTCTTTTACCGTTCTAATTTTTCTTTGTTTTGGAATTTTTTTTGACTTAATAATAATTTTTTGTTTTGAAGTCTTTTTCTTAATTTTCTTCTGTTTCCTTATGATATTCACATTTTTCCTTTTATAAAACTGCACAATAACCAGTGATATAATCATAGGAGGAAGGATGAAAATTATTGAAAAAATCATTCTGTTAATTCCATTCAATGACTTTGATAATAGATATTCAACAATAAATAAAATTAATAAAATATATGAGAATAATGAAATAAATAAAATTAATAGTTTTGAAAAAATTCCAAATCGCTCTTCCATTGAGAAATCATTCACTAAATAATATTTAAAATTGATTTAAAGAACTATAATCCTCTACCCATATCTATAATAACATTATTTCACCATTTTTTTCTGCCTTCTTCGGCGAGAAAGGGAAATATTTAAGACCAAGCTTTGGGCATATAATAATCGAGGTG
>CBDDUX010000082.1:0-32364 GCA_965234725.1 Thermoplasmatota archaeon
CGTTGGTACCGTGGGTCCTGTCCATCAGGGCAATCGTGGTAAAAGCTGCAAAGAACAAAATTGCAGCCATAGCAACTATGATCCTTTCTTTGAATTTTCTGTTCATCCGGACAACTCCATCCTTATGATCACAATACAATGTGATCCCATATTTCAAGAGAGCATTATTGCACTCAGGTGCCGCTCAATTTGCGGGTCATATAAAAAACCTTTCTCCCCCATTATCATAATGGGAAGTGTGGACAATAATAACAATCTTATTTTGAACACCCTGAATATTTGATGTTCATTTCCCGATTGTCCAGAATCCCTATGTTTGCAATATCAGATAGATCTTCCTCACCACAATTGCAGCGAAAATGAAAAGGAAGGTATAAATGAAGAAATTGACCCTGTCTTTGAGCGGACCTGAGGTGTACATGTCCGTTAACTCCCTCAGGACAAGGATGCCGAGAAGCATCAGAACGAAAAATACCTCCAGTGTGGAGACAAAAATGAGGCAAATGACCATCCAAAGGCCGAGCATAAGTACGAGTCTTGCCTCGGGCCTCATTTGTGCTTCCTCCATAGTTTGTATTCCACACTATCCCCGATCCTCTTCACATCCTCGATCCTCAGTGGAGCTGATACGATCCTTGTTGCTGCACATAGAACTGCCGAGCAAGCAGGACAACCCACCTGGGAATGGAGCATCGGATATTCCTTCCAGATGGTATCACAAACCTCTGAAGCGGCATCATGGATTATCTTCAATTCTATGGATTCTTTCCTGTCATGCATCTCAATTTTTTTGAACATTCCCGTACCTTTGGAAAGCTTCTCGAGTGCCTCTGTACCATCCCTTACAAGGTCATCTCGGAAGAGCGTTCCGTTGAGTTCCTCTACCTTGTCCACGAATCCCTTACCAGGGGGGATTATCGACATTCCCATGGAAGGACCTGTTGAACCAACGTTGAATACCGTCCCATCTGACAGGTCAGGAAGTGGAAGGTCATGTTTTTCGAGGGGGAGATAAACGCGGTCCTCCTTCAACCTCCCCGTAGGTGGAAGCAATACACCCTTTCCATGAAGGTTCATCGCTTCTACCATACGACCGAGGTCCCTTCCCTGGGTAAGCATGAATGATGAGGATACTTCCCTGGGAACCGTTCTGAAGGAGAACAGGAAAAGGATGAGGAGACCCATCAGAAGAACGCCGAATCCACCTCTAAGGGCAAGATCGGACAACCTGCTTCCAGGTATAAGGTCCCAGGAGTGGATGATCTCTCCCGAAAAGAGGATAAGCAGTAATCCAGCAAGGGCAATGGGAAGCCCGCCAAACCTCATGCCCGCCTCCTTGATATCCATTACCCAACCATGGATTTGAAATAGATAAACATGTCGAAACCTTTATCCGCTAAGCTTCTCTATTCCATTTTCGATGGGCAGGTTCAAGGTCCTTGCGGTATTGATCACGATTCTGTTCATATCTCAATTGGTATCCGCAGAGGTCCATCACGAGAACTATGACGAGGCAGGAACTGACCTCCTGGCCCTCATTTACTATCTTCAATCCTCGTTCGAGGTACTGAATAGAACACTTACAAGTGTCATCTCCCTGGACCTGGAAACTTCAATTGAGACGAGTGATGAATTTACATCGATGGTTGAAAATGCCAAAATAACTCTGTCACACATTCCCCCGGAAGTTGATTCCTATCCACCCTTGAACCTAAGTGTTGAACTTCTCGGTTCCATTGACTACCATCTATCAAGCCTGGTCATGGGTCTTAAGGAAAATCTGGATGCTATCTCCGACCTAGAAACTTACTCATTCAACCTCTGGACCATTCCCTCGATCAGAGAGAACCTTACCATGGCAGACTCCGCCCTTGTCTTCTTCGAAGAGGGCCTGGTTTCAATGAAAAGTGGCAGGTCCAGTTTGAAGGACGATCTCGAGACATTTCTATCTTTTGATTGGACCCGAATCGACAAGGACCTGAAAGAAGTGGACCTTGGTATAGGATCAAAATTGACCATGGTACAGGAAATCATTGGTACAATAGATAACCTTGATGAGAACCGGTCCTCCGTCCAGGAGGTACTAAAGGAACTGATGATAACCCCCATCAAGGATTGGGACCGGAGCCTCAAAGACCTGCTTGAGGAGAGGAACCCTGATGGTTCATTGACAAGGGACAATGACATCATCTCAGCTTCGGATCGGGACCTCTCCAACGAGATGACCTCGATCCTCGAGGAAAGGATGATCTCACTTGGTGAGGCTGAAAACTCCACTTTCGATCTCCGGGAACGACAGGTGATCTTCCTGGAACATATCTCGGTCCTTGAAAAGGACCCAGGATCATCTCCCGCAGAGAGGATCGCAGGATTCGAGATCTGTCTTGATTCCCTTGATGGAATGAGGAAGGAGGTTGGGATCTCCAGGGATATCCTGATGGATCTCAACGAATATGATAATGGGACCATCTCCCAGGACCTGGACGACCTTGAGGACCTGATCAAAGTATATGCGGCCAGGCTGGACAGGATCGAGATATGGGTTCCTGACCTTCAGTCCATTATCGATGATATGGAGATGATCCTCTGGATGAACGTTATCAAGGCCGACAGGGACGAGAACGGATCACTGGATAACGGAGAGGTCGATCTCCTTGTTCTGGATGAAGAAGTGTTCCTTCAAATATCGAATATTTGGGACATACTGGAGGATGCAAGGTCAGAACTAACCTTCCTGCCGGCAGAATATTTCCCTGAGGTATCCAGTGTGATCCCCATGGTCGAGGACTGTCTCTTCAGGATTGAAGGATTCACAACATCCCACAGGGACCTGATAGTGTCCATGAAGATCATCTCAGATGGAACTACAAGGGGTCTGTTGGAACTTCAGATGGAGCTTTTCGAAGCCCTTGCATCCCTGTCCAGATTGAACAACTATCTCACTGGTACAATTGCACTTTCGGGGACACTGGTCACCCAAGGACTTGTACTCGAGACCGACTGGGAGGGGCCCCTCAAGGACCTTATTTCACTTTATCAGGACTATCTACTGACCAAGAGGGAACTCATTGACGGCCCTATCATTTACCTTTCCTTGGATAGGAACACCGTTCCCTATGACACTTCAATGGGTTACAGTGTAATAGCGGTCGATGTGGATCCCATTACCGGGGCCTACCTTCCGGAAGGAAGGGAGGTCCTACTCTATCTGGATGGAGAGGGTTACAGGACCCTTCAACTGGATCACGGGTCCTCAAGCGGAAGGATCGAGATAGAGAGGACCTTTTCCTTGGGCCATCATGACCTGAATGCCACGATGCTGTCCGGATCCGGATCATTTGTATGGTCAGAGGCATCCTTCAGTGTCAGAAAGCTCTTGACAAATGTCATAGCGGACCCCTCTGTAACCATGATCGATCACAAAAAAAAAGGAGAGATACATTTCGAGGTGAAAGATGAACTCTTCAGGGTCCTGGAAACGAACATCAGCATCGAAAATGGGGATCTGGAGATCGATACGCCTTCTGATCAGACACTTGGTCCTTATCCTTTGGGCATCAATATTCTAACAGCTTCATTTCTCGGATCGGAGATCTTTGAGGGATCCTCAACGGATTTCAGGATCGATGTCATCCAGGACCCCAAGATCACGATCTTTTCTGACAGGACACTCTATGGTAAGAACGACACCATAAACATCTCGATCTCTCAACAAAGGGGAAATGGTTCCATAAGTGTTCATTTCGATGCGGTATCGTTCGAACTTGGAAAGATGGCCCAGGAGGAGGATCATTCATTCCTTCTGGACCCCTCGGCCCTTGGCAACGGGACTTTCATGGTCAAGGCCAGATTCACTTCCCTGGAACCCTGGACAAAGGACGGCTGGTCGAATGCGATCTACATCATAATAGATCTCTCCATCGATAGTGTGGATGAGATCCCTGGTGACGATGATGATACACCGGCAGATGATGATATTCCCATCGATGATGATGACATTCCCATCGATGATGAAGGTGATGATCCATTCTGGGACCCTCCCGGGCCGGTCGGACCTATCAGAAAGGATATCCTCCAATGGCTCCTTTTCGTTCTCCTCATAGCCACAATACTGATAGTGAGCTCTTACTTTATTTTGAAAAGAAAAAGGGGAAGGACGGAGAAGACCACAAAAAGGGACCATTTCAGGCTTCCATCCATCTATACCGGACTGCCAACAAGGGCGCTCCAAGCCCCCATACCATCCGATCAAGAGGTCAAACCGGTTGTGGCTAGATCGATCAGGACCATCGACATGGAAAGGGAGAAGCTCATTCGTTATTACCTGGAAATGATCGAATCCTCCCCCGAACAGATCGGCATCTCAAGATCAATGACACCAAGGGAGGTGTCTGTGAAGCTCATGGACAGCGGACTCGATCCCGACCTTTCACAGAGGATAGCAAAGGATTTCGAATGGTCCATCTACAAACTTGGAAGACCCGATACCGATACTCTGGAGAGGTTCAATGGGGACAAGGGCAAGGTCAAGGGTTGGTTCTCCTCACTTCTGAGAAGGATCGGGATAGGTAATGAAGACCCACCCGAGGATGGGAGGGATCCTTGATGATCGAGGAGATCAAGACAGCTTATCGGTTCCTGATAGTGATGGGGATCGGGGCTCTTTTCTTCCTGTTCTCCGTCATAGTGCCTGTACTATCATCCAATGCGGACTTCTCCATATACAACAGTTCCTGGAACGGTTGCTCCAGCCTTGGAAGGGAAGCTTACGGGACCGGCTCCTTTCTCCCTACGATAGATATTTCCTCTTCAAGCGAGGAAAGGGTGGTTCACTCCTCCTTCTCGGACCTTGGTTCACAGGTTGACCCAAAAGGGACTGCCATAATGATCATTGGTCCTGAACTGGACTTTGATGGTGACGAGGGAGACTTCGCTCACGATTTCCTGATGAAAGGAGGTATTCTCTTCCTCGCGGATGATGTGGGTTCGGGAAATCAGCTATTGGGATATCTGGACACTAACACCAGGATATCCGGGGAAATCATGATCGATCTCTCCTTCATGAAGAAGGCGGAGTTCGCGGTGACGAACGACCTCACACCCCATAATATCACAGAGGGTGTAGGGACCATTCTTATGAACTTCCCCTCCACAATATCACCTTCAAAGGAAGCGAAGACCCTGATCAACTCCTCCGGGGCATCATGGCTGGACAAGACGAGGAACCAGAAGAGGGACATCGATGAACCGCTTGGACCATTCAGTATTCTCACCATTGAAGACTACGGAAAAGGTACACTGATCGTTCTCTCCGAACCGAGTCTCCTGATCAATCAGATGAGGGATGAGTTCGACAACAGTATCCTGATCTCCAATCTCATAGATTTCATAACGAAGGATAGAGATTCACTTGTGATCGATGAATCACACAGGGACCTCACCAATCCGGTCCAGGTTGCCAATATATTCGTTGGCAGGCTCAACATCCAGGAAAAGATGGGGGTTCTCATCGGTCTATCCCTTGTCTTTATTATATTATCCACACCCTATCCCAAGAGGTTATGGAAGAGGTTGGAAATGCTTTTGAACAAGCTACTCTCTGAGGAAGAGAAGACCAAGCCCCATCCATCCGAAATATTGGATACGGTCATGACCAGGCACCCGGATTGGGACAGATCGGTACTTGAGAGATTCATCAATGAGATAGGTGGAACGAGATGACCAGATCAGCACAGATATTCAACAAGGTTAAGGAGGGGACCTCCAAGGTGATCATAGGGTATGAGGATATCATAGAGGATTTCCTCATCTGCCTGGCCGCGGGAGGACATATACTCCTGGAGGGGGTTCCAGGCGTTGCAAAGACCACCCTGGCCAAGACAATGTCACAACTGGTAGGTCTCCACTTCAAAAGGATACAGTTCACCCAGGACCTACTTCCATCGGACATCACAGGACACTATTTCTTCAACCAGAAGAAGCAGGAGTTCGAGTTCCGTTCAGGTCCCATCTTCGCAAATGTAGTCCTCGCTGATGAGATCAACAGGGCTCCTTCAAAGACACAATCGGCACTTCTAGAGGCAATGGAAGAGAAGCAGGTCACTGTTGAAGGGACCACCTTTAAACTTCACGAACCGTTCCTGGTCATAGCCACCATCAACCCCGTTGAACTGGAAGGGGTTTACACCCTTCCGGAGGCCCAGCTCGACAGGTTCATGATCAAAGGAAAGATGGACTATCTCAATAAGGATGATGAGTTGAAGTTCCTGAACCTCAAGAACAAGGAATGGAAAGGGGCCGATATCACCGTCGTCAACGAAGAGGTCTTCTCGGTCCTGAGGAAGGAGGTCCTGGAATGCAGGGCTGATCCGTCCATTGTCAGGTATATCAGGGATATCATCTCAGAGACCAGGACCGATGATAAGGTCGTTCTGGGAGCCTCTCCTCGAGCAGGCGAGCAGGTCCTTTACGCTTCGAAGGCCACCGCAACTCTCTCCGGAAGGGATTATGTGATACCCGATGATGTGAAAAGAGTAGTGGGCAAGATGCTTCCACACAGATTGTCCCTATCCCTTGACAGCGAACTGGAAGGGATATCGCCGGAACTTGTGATCGAGAAGATACTTGAAAGGGTCGAGGTCGTCCAGAGGGGATGATGGGGTGAAAAATATGGGATCATCACCTTTTTTGGCATATGACATCAGGGGAAAGATCGGAGAACAGCTGACCGAGGAAATGGCATATGATATCGGTCTCGCCTTTGCTGAACTGTTCACACCCAAGAAGATCGTTGTCGGGAGAGATATCAGACCCTCCTCTCCAATAATGTCCGAGAAGGTAATGGATGGTCTGAACGATGCCGGTGTCGATGTAGTTGACATTGGTCTTTGTGGAACCGAGGTCGTCTATTTTGCCACACCCCACCTGGATGCTGACGGCGGGATCATGGTTACGGCATCCCATAATCCAAAAGGCTACAATGGTATGAAGCTGGTCTCAAGGGGATCCGTTCCCATCTCCAAGGATAACGGTCTGCACACCATCAGGGACATGGTGGAAAAGGGCGGGTTGAAGGGATCCTCTTCCAAAGGCAGCAGGAAGGAGGCCGATATCTGGACTGCATATACGGAGAAGGTCCTTTCATTCATGAAGGACAGGGGCTCTCTCGAGGGTTTGAAGGTGGTGACCGATCCGGGACACGGATGTGCGGGTCCTGCCCTTGACCTGATATCTGAACCGCTTGGATTGGACCTGATAAGGATGCACCATGAACCAGACGGAACCTTTCCCGCAGGGATACCGAATCCCATTCTTCCGGAGATGAGAGGGCCTGTTTCGGATAAAGTAAGGTCCTGTGGAGCTGATGCAGGGATAGCCTGGGACGGGGATTTCGATCGATGTTTCCTCTTCGACGAGGAGGGGACCTTCACCGAGGGATATTACATAGTCGGGCTCCTGGCCAGAAAGATGCTTCAACTCCACCCGGGTTCCAAGATAGTTCACGACCCCAGATTGATCTGGAATACAGTGGAGATCGTGAAGGAATTCGGAGGAATACCTCTCCTGAACAAGACCGGGCATGCTTTCATCAAGGACAGGATGAGAGCAGAGGATGCGGTTTACGGTGGAGAGATGTCCGCACATCACTACTTCAGGGATTTCCACTACTGTGATACCGGAATGGTCCCATGGTTGGTCGTTCTGGAACTGATGGCAGAGGAGAACAAGAAGCTCTCCGAACTTATCGGTGAGAGGATGAAAAGATTCCCTGTATCCGGCGAGATCAACAGGAGGGTCCAAGACCAGCACCGGGTCATCTCGATGGTGGAAGAGACCTTTTCTCGAGGGGCCCTATCCATGGACCATACGGATGGAGTCTCCATCGAGCACCGGGATTGGAGGATGAACCTGAGATCTTCCAACACGGAACCGTTGATCAGGCTCAACCTTGAAACAAGAGGTGATCCTGACCTCCTTAAGGAGAGGACAGATACTGTCCTTCAATTCATAGATGACCTGGAGAGGTGATCCTCCTGGATGGGTTCAGACTTCTCAATGATGGATATTGTTCCCCTGCCGAGAACATGGCAAGGGACGAGACACTTCTGAGAAGGGTGATCGCAGGCGAATCACCACCTTGTGTCAGATTCTACATGTGGGATCCTCCCGGTCTTTCAATCGGCCGTTTCCAGAAGATCGGACATGGAGTGGACCTGGAGGCCTGCAGGTCCCATGGTGTTGAAATGGTAAGGAGGCTGACAGGAGGAGAGGCTGTCCTCCATGATGACGAGATCACCTACTCGATGATCGTTCCCTTTACCCATCCCAGATTCGATGGCAGAGGTGTAATAGACACCTACAAGACGATATCCAGAGCACTGGTCAAGGGGTTGGAGCTGTCAGGAGTGGAATCCACAATGGCCGGAAATGCTCCCACAAGACCTGACCCCGCAGGTCAGGGTGTATGCTTCTACACTCCTACGGTGAACGAGATAGTCGCCAGTTGCAAGAAGATCATAGGATCTGCCCAGACAAGGGAGAAGCTTGTGATACTTCAGCATGGTTCGATACCCATCGATTTCGATCTGGACAAGCAGTTCGATGTGATGGGCATCCCAAAAGAGAACCGTGAAATGTTCAAGAACCTCTTCAAGAACAGGGCCACCACGATATCGGAACAACTGGGAGGAAAGAGACCGGATCCCGCCGAACTGGCCAGGAATTTTTCAAAAGGCTTCGAGGAGGTCTTCGATACGGAATTGGTCAGGTCAGAATATTCCCTTCCCGAGAAGAAAATGACAGAGCACCTAATCAGGACAAAATATGGAAACGACAATTGGAACCTGAAGATCTGATCTATATCGGGACCACATCAGAATTCCCCGAGAAATCATTATCTTTTGTAAGAAGCATTTCTGAATACATTCTGGCTGTGGCAAGAATGATCCCGTCCGTTAACGAGAATTTGTTCCTTCCTTTCATCCTTGAATGATGCTTCCATCTGGAAGCCTCCCCCATCATTTTCTCATCCATGGGAAGGACCTCGCATATTGACCGGATGTGGCTCAATACCGTCTTTGGATCGATTCCGTTCCTGTAGGACCAATCCGAGATCTCTCCGATCTGTATCATGGAAATGAAGAGGTCCTCATCCTGGATCTTGTCCAAGATATTATTGAACTGTTCCGAATCCTCATCATGGAGGAATATTTC
This sequence comes from Thermoplasmatota archaeon, assembly GCA_965234725.1. Taxonomy (GTDB): domain Archaea; phylum Thermoplasmatota; class Penumbrarchaeia; order Penumbrarchaeales; family Penumbrarchaeaceae; genus Penumbrarchaeum; species Penumbrarchaeum helgolandense. The sequence continues at coordinate 9,214 of CBDDUX010000082.1, forward strand.
TATAAGGACCGATGTGTCCAGAATCATCAATACCGGTCCTCCTTCTCCCTCTGGAAAGGTCTTCTATTCAGGTATATACCTGCAAGGGACCTCAGGACCTCATTTCTATGTGTCAGGTCCTTTTCCGGGATCTTGATAGTCACCACCTCATCAAGGTCTAAGTCCATATCCTCGATGATCTCTCTTGGTATGATGACTCCCTTTGAATTTCCCAGCTTCCTGATCTTGGCCTGGAATACCTTTGCCATGAGATCATATTACGTTATAACGTTATAACGTTTTCTCTCAAATCTCTCTGATCTTCACCATATGTGTTGCACACGAGATGCAGGGATCATAGGCCCTTGCGATCAGTTCCATCTTGGACCTTATTTCCTCTTTTGTCAATCCTCTGTCGCTCAGGGTCTTTCCAACCTTCTTCATATCCTGGTCGATAATGAGATTGTTGATAGCGGTGGGAGTGATGATGTTAGCATCCGTCACCTTCCCCTCCTTATCCATGCTGTATTCATGGTAAAGGGTACCTCTTGGTACCTCAAGCGACCCGATCCCATGACCTTCACCAGGCTCGACCTGGACAGGCCTTTCGTCAGTTATGCCATCCTCTAAGATGAAATCTATCAGCTCCATTGCCCTCTCCCAGGCATATATACCCTCGAATGCCTGACCGAGATTGTTGTGGAGTATGTTCTTGGATGGGAAGGGGAAGAATATATCCTTGGCCTCCAGAACATGGGGATGTGTGAATTCCTTCATGATGTTGAGCCTTGACAGGGATCCAACCATCACTGCCTCACCCTGGGAGTTCTTGGAGACCTTTGCAGTGGACCAGGGTATGATCTCCTCCCTGATCACCTGACGGTAATCCTTGAGGTCGAACCTCTTCTCATCCAGTGCGATCGTATCCCCCATCAGGGTAAAATCATCGCTTACAGAGGAAACCAATGTTGAATACGGTGCTTCAAGAACCATTTCCTCCGGGTATGTCAGTGATGCGAACAGTTTGTAGGCCTCAAGTGTATGGTGGACGTTCTCCCTTAGCTTGTCACGAAGCTCCACCAGCTGTCTCCTGGATGGGAACTGGGTAAAACCGCCAATAACCGGCTTCTCCGGATGGATGGGCCTTCCGCCTATGAGCTCCTGGATATCATTGCCAATTCCCTTGAGCTTGAGGGCCCTGTTGACCTCCTCTGGATAGTCCTTGTAGAGGGCAATGGCGTTTGGCATACCCAGGAAATCAGGGAGGGCAAGAAAATATGTGTGGAGGTAATGGCTCTCTATCATGGAACCCATATGGATCAATTCCCGGAACAGCTCCGTCTGTTTGGTCACCTCGACATCGAATGCATTCTCGATGGCCTTGATGGATGCCAGTTTATGTGAAACAGTGCATATGGCACAGATCCTGGTTACAATCGATGGAACATGCCTGAAGTACTTCCCCCTCACAAGGACCTCGAAGAACCTGGGTCCTTCAGTGATGGAGAAATTGACATCCTTCATCCTGTCCCCGTCGAATTCAAGGAATATCTCCCCGTGTCCTTCGACCCTGGCCACAGGTTCTATCTCCACATATTTCTTCATTTCCGATCACCCCTTATTCGCTGGATCTCCTCAATGACCTTCTTTCCCTCTTCCGAATAGGAGAATAGCTTGATGACATCTATGACATGGTCAAGGTTTATTCCCTTCTTCTCATAATCCCGAACAGCGAACTTGATCAGGTCCTCATGGAAAACGACACCCCTGCATCCGATGCAGGTGGACCCGTTCCTGGTGCAGTAAGCATTGCATCCGGAATAGGTCAGAGGTCCGAGACAAATGTTCCCCCTGGACAGGTTGCACGATTCTCCCTGAAGAGGGCACATTGCACAGACTACTGTTGAGGAGATATCAAGGTCCTGACAAAGAGGAACATAGGGACAGTGGCCCGATGTCGGACAATCCCTGCATGCCTGTTCGTGCTGTGCCATTGTCAATTGGAGAACCGTCCTTCTGAGGTCGTAGATCTTCCGAGATGTGGTGTGGATGACCATATTGGCTTTGACCAAGGTCTGACAGGCTTCCCTGACGATCTTGCTCTCTCCCTCGCCGATCTCCACAAGACACATTCTGCAGTTTCCCGTATTCCTCTTTCCAAGGATGGGATTGTAACAGATGTGGGGGAGGTCTATGTTCCTCTCTATGGAAGCTTCCAGGATCGTCTGGTCAGGTCTGACGAAGTATTCCTTCCCGTCAATTGTGACCTTCACCCGATTTTCGACCATTGTCATCTAATCCACCCCCTCTTCGGTGCAGGCTTTGTCGGGAAGGATCCCTTCAAGCTCCTTGTACAATCTTGCCTTCAGGAACCTGTTGGACCAATGGAGGGCTCCCTGATTGTAGGCCTCCATCTTGGTCCTTCTCTCCTTTACCACCAGTGGATCTAGGGTGGGATACTGCCCTCCACCTGTGAGGCAACCTCCCAGGCATGGTATGAACTCGACGAAATCGTAGGTATCGATGGTCTTTAGCACCTCATCCGCAGTGGTCAGGTCCGTGACCGTTGCAACCTTGAAATGGACATCCTGAAAATCAATGGTCCGCACAATGGTCCCTTCCGGGGTTGTGAACCTATGGAACACGTTCTGTTTGGACTTAAATGCCATGGTATAATCCACCACCTCGTCACCCATGCCATCAATGGCGGGAGTATCGGCCAGGACATCTATCATGGGTTCCGTCATCACGAACCTATCAAAGGATACCTCTTCTATATCACAGAGGTCTATGTTGATCCTGTTCTTCTGAATGAGCCTGGAAACCTCCTTTGTCGAGATTACGGCATCGTAATCGCTCATCTTCTTCTGAGCAGTACACGGTGTGATAAGTACGATGAAAACAGGTCCGTATCTCTTCTCTATCAGGTCCCTGGCTATGGGTCCTGGCCTGTTTCCCATATCAAGATAGGATGCGTATTCCTTCTTCAATTTGGATATCCAAAGATTCGCTGATGGACACCAGGAAAGTATCTTCGTCGTTCCCGGATGTTCCATTGAATCCTGGACGGATCTGAATACGGAAATATGCTGGGCAGCGGCAAAATTGAATACCTTCTTTGCTCCCAGGTCCTTCAATGCCACTATGATCTTTCTCATCAATGCATGGGTGTTCTCCGGTTCATCGGTGAAAAGGTTCTCTGTCAGGGAGGCAAGTATCATGGGGTCGACAAGAGCAACGACATTCTTGCCTTCCTTTACCACTTTCTCGAAAAGCTCCAGGTTACCTTCCCTTTCTTTCAGAGCACCACAGTAACAGCTCTGTATGCACTGACCGCAAGCGATGCATGTGGTGTCGGCAAAATCCTTCGAAAATGGGGTTGAAACCCTCTCCCCGTAGTTCCTGCCCACCATAGATATGGCATTCACCCCTAGTCCCTCGGAGCATACATTCACGCATCTCCTGCAGGATATGCATTTCTCCGGAAGATAATTGATGACCTGATCGTTCAGCTGCTGGTAGGTCTCCTCTACTCCCCTGTCAATGGGCAACGGTAGTGTCTCGTTCTTTTGAGGGTCCATTGTGGCGAACTTCTTGAAATAGTAAATGACCTCGCTCTCCCTGATAGGACAGCCCCGGATCATGTAATCCACTTCTATGAAATAGTCCAGTGCATAGGCCTTCTTCAAGGTGGTTGTGTTTATCATCGTCTGACCATAGACAGCCTGGTATGCTTCCTTTGCACCAAGGATATCCTTTCCGGTTGCAACTCCTCCCGATGCAGCGCAGGTCCCTATGGCAACGACCTTTCTGGAGTTCTTCCTGATATTGTGGAGAACCTCTATGTCCTCCTCCGTGACAACCGCACCTTCGACGAATGCAACATCCAGCATACCGAAATCATGACCTGATGATGCCATTGAGAACACTTTGATATCGATGGCATCAAAGATCTCGAGAAGCTGCTCCTCGCAGTTCAGGATCGCCAGTTGGTCCCCGGCACAGGAGGTCAGACCGAAGATACCTGCCTTGACCTTCATCTTTTCCCACCTCCCATGGGACAGACATGGGCAGGACATTCACCCTTGACGTGTTCTTCCACATCTTCTTTGAAGTTATTGTAAAGCGATTGGAACGGGGTCGAGGCCGTCTTTCCCAGACCGCAGATGGATGCCTGGTCCATAGCTCTCGCGATCTCCATTGTTTTTTCAAGTTCCTTTTCCTCTGCCCTCATGTTCCTCAGGTCATCAAGGATCCTCAAGATGTGACGGGTCCCGGTCCTGCAAGGGGTACATTTACCACAGCTTTCGAAGGCGAAGAAACCCATAAGGTTGTGAGCAAGGTCCACGGGACATGTCTTTTCGTTGAAGATGACGATAACTCCCGAACCGAGGGACAAACCAGCATTCTCCGCATCCTCCATGGAATATTTCATATCCAATTTGAAGGGAGTTATCAGCGATCCGGAAGCACCTCCCAGGAGAACGGCCCTGATATTATTCCCATCCACACCTCCTCCGATCTCATCTATGATCTCACGAAGTGACCATTTACCCATTTCCACTTCGTAAGCTCCCGGCTTTTTCACATGGCCGGACAGGGATACGATCCTTGTTCCGGTGGATTGTCTGGTCCCTATTGAGGCGTAGTTCTCTCCTCCTTCCTTGATGATATAGGGGACATTGGCAAGTGTCTCCACATTGTTGACACATGTCGGTCTGTCGAAGAGACCGGAGACAGCGGTCCTTTTTGCCTTTATCTTGGCCTGACCGGCCCTTCCCTCTATGGACTGCTGGATAGCGGAGGACTCACCGCAGATATAGGCCCCGGCACCTTTTACTACCTCTATATCGAAATCGAATCCCTTTCCCATAATATCCTTACCAAGGAGGTTCTTCTTCCTGGCCTGTTCGAAGAGGTTCTCGAACATGGGTGGGAAGAACGGGTATTCACCTCTGTTGTAGATGAATCCCTTGTTGATCCCCATTGCAAAGGCGCCGATGGTCATTCCTTCAATTAGCTTGAATGGATCTGTCTCCACCAGTGTTCTGTCCTTGAAGGTGCCTTCTTCCCCTTCGTCGAAATTGGTTATCAGGACCTTATCTTTGTTAGGCTGCATGGCAACCGATTCCCACTTGAAACCTGCATGGAAACCGGCTCCGCCTCTCCCCCGGATCCTGGATTTGGAAACCTCATTTATCACCCATCTGGATCCCTTCTCCATTGCCTTTTTGAGGGATGTGTATCCCCCTTCTCTCATGAAGTCAACTATGGACCTTGGATCATAACCTTCCTTTCCCCTGTTCTCAAGGAGAATGAGCCTTTCACTGACCACTTGACCCACCTCCTTCTTTGATCAGGTTGTCAATGATCGATAGTGCTTTTCCAGCATCCAAATTCCTGTATACCTCGTGATTCACCATCATGGCAGGTCCACCGTCACACTGACCGATACAGGAGGCTCCCTCAAGTGTTATCAGACCATCGGGGGTAGTCTCTCCGTCTTCAATACCCAGCCTCTGCTTCAATGCATCCAGTATCTTCGAGGATGCATGGGCGTGGCAGGAGATCCCCCGACAGACCCTTACAATATGTTTCCCTGTATGTTCCAGCCTGAACTCATCGTAGAATGTTACGGCTGAAAAAAGTTCGGAAGGGGGTCTTCCAAGTTTTTTAGCGAGGTAATGCACATGGTCGGAGGATATCATCCCGTACCTGTCCTGCAGTTTATGGAGCAGGTATAGAACGGGAGACTCCAACCCTGATGATCCTTCAAGGATAGCATCCAGGAACTTCCGGTCTTCAGTTGAGAGGGCCATTGTCTGACACCGCGAGCGGTTACTTCACCATTGTATTAAAGCTATTGGTATGGATAATATCCATTGACACTTGATTATGATCTTATCATACCATATCTGGGGTCTGTAGGCATTATAAAAGTGCGGATCGTGAATTATATTTCATAGTTTCAGGACGATCTGTAACAATGGTTTTGAGATCCCTTCCATATGGTTTGGAATGGATTAACAGATCCTGGGGACCGGGTCCCCGTAGGGAGCATCCATTATCCTTCTGCCTCCGATGGCGGTCTCGATAACCACTCTGGGCTTGCCTTTGATCACCCTTCCGATGATCTCAGCATCTCGTCCCAGAGGATGGGCCTTGATCGAGGATAGGACACTATCTTCCATTCCATCGACCACGGCTATAATGGCCTTCCCCTCGTTACCGATCTCGAACGGGTCCAGTCCCAGCATGTCGCAGGCGCTCACAACCTGCGGTTTGACCGGGATCGATCCCTCGTTGACCTCGACCCCATATCCTGATTTCGAGGACCATTCGTTCAGACCGTTGGCCAAACCTCCCCTTGTAAGGTCCTTTGCCGCTGTTATTCCCCCAACCTCTATCGCTTCATCCATAAGAGAAGTGAGGGGTGCAACATCCGATCGGAGGTCCGTATCGAATCCATAGCCCTCCCTGAAAGATAGAAGCGAGATCCCGTGGTCTCCCACAGAACCTGTGAGAATGATGTGATCATTGGGTCTGATGGAATCATCCCGAAGCCATGATTGTCCCTTGGGTCTTGTTGATCTTCCCGAAAGGTCAAGACATCTTTCAAGGGACGGATGCCTGAAACCTATCCCTGCTGTGGTGACCACCATCCCTTTTACCCCTCCTCTTTCCACAACCTTGGTATCACCTGTGATCACAGCAACGCCAGCTTCCCTGGAGGATCTCCCTATTGACTTTGACACCCTTTCAAGTAGTTCCATTGAAAGGCCTTCCTCAATGACCATGGAAAGTGCCAAGGCCCTGGGGACAGCACCAACGACCGCCAGGTCGTTCACGGTTCCGCATACGGAAAGGGAACCGATGTCCCCTCCGGGAAATTCAAGCGGCCAAACAGTGTGACCGTCTATTGTCATGGCAACATCGTTGATGACAGCTGAATCATCCATGAGGTCAGGGGCCAATCCGCTATCCTCGATCTCGATCGAACCCCTTATGTTCGGAATGAGGATGGTCCTTAAAAGCTCCTGCATGAGCTCTCCCCCGGCCCCTTGTCCGAGCTTGACACCGTTACCTTCCATTGTTACCTGCCCCATTACTGTCCGGAACGGGAACATCTTCATCAAGGTTGTCCTTGTAAGCCTTCAGGAACACACCCTTTCCAATGATGAAGACCACGATAAGGATCACTATGGCTATCAGTGAAAAACCAAGAAGTATCACTAGTAGGAAGGTCTCAGGGGGCCTTCTTTCATTATTTCCCTTAACCTCCAGGGATTCATTGATCTCCAATTCACCTGCATAGGTCCCGTTCAATGTCTCACCGTTCACTTTAAGTTCCAGTTCGAGAACAGAACCTTCCTTGAAGGGGCCGACAATATCCATGAACAGATCACCGGTGGAAGATGGTCCGACCAAGATCCCCCTTTCTCCGACGATCTGAGAGGTAGAGATGTCATTTGCTGATACGATGAATGTGAGCTGTATCGGTCCATCATTCCTTATTCGAACTGTAAATTGTCCCCCTTCCTCCGTTGCCTCGGAGGATAGGATCCTGGCACTCCATGGGAACTCTCCCCACCCCCATAATGATACAAGGACCCTCACCTTTCTCTGAGCCGTATTCCCTGTGGAATCTGTTACATCTAATGTGATATTGTGGATCCCGGGAGAAAGCGTGGTATAGAGATGCTCCTTGATGGAACCGGGACCGTTCAATGCACCATCTATGTCAGATGTCCATCTGTAGGTCAGATTATCACCATACTGGGTATCCGGATCGAACGCATCCGCCAGGAGCAGGACAGATCTTCCGGGAAGGATCACCGATCCGTTTACCGGGGAGAGGATCGTAACACCTGTTGGAGGGTCCGGAATACTTTGTATGATTATTCCCATTATCAGGAAGGAGGAAACCTCTCCGTCGGATACCTTGACCTTGACAAAACCTTCTCCGGATTGGTCCTGTTGCGGCAGAATGTTCAGCAGATCATCCGATATCTCAGCGAGGAATGGATAGTAATCCTCCACCGAGATTATCAACGGATCACCGTCAGGATCGTAGGCGATCTTATCCAGGTCCATTGAAAAGGATCCGTTGTCCTCTATTAGGTAAATCAGGTCGATACCCCCGAAGAACTCGGGTGGTCTGTTGATGTGTTTGGTGGTTACCTTTATCGGACCTGCCATCTCCGAGATGGGACCATCATCGTCAACAGCGGAGACCCCGTACTCGTATGTGGTATTGTCCTTGAGACCCCGATCGACAAAATGAATGGCGGTTTGGGATAGGTTTCCAACCAGTTTGAAACCGTTCTCATTTGGTCCCTTTCTGTAAACCAGATAGGCTGAGATATCCTGGATGAAAGGAGGGTCCCAGAAGATCTCCACGGATGTGTTGGTCAACGGTTGGGCATACAGTGAACGGGGAGGGGGTGGTGGTACCAGGTCGAAAGGGGTACCTGTCACATTCGGGGCAAGGCTAGATATCTGCCCGTTGTGATCTTCGGTAAGTATGGAGATATTATAGGCTACCCCGTTTTCAAGATCACTGAGAATTACCTCGTTCTTTGGATAGGTCACATATTCATTTGGTGAGGGTCCGGCAGGGCTTGAATACTTTATGATCGTCCGATTGATATCTTCCCCAACGAAATCCCAGCTGACTTTCAGGGAACTTCCCTCATTGAGGGATTCCACAACGATGTTCTTGGGAGGGAGAGGGGCCTGGTCCACGTTGATCCTCAGATCATGGGACCATCCCCTGTATCCTCTGGAATTGTAACCTGTGATCCTGAAATAGAGGGTGGAGTTGGGATTGTTCTCAATGGTGATGGAATCCCCGGAAACAGACCAGATAGTGAGGTCCTTTGAAAAATCCTTCTGGGTGGATCTCTGTATGAGGACGCCATCAATATCATTCGTTGTCCAGGTAATATTTATTCTTCCTGTTCCGGAGAAATGGTATGCGGTGAAATCAGGGATATAGGGCATCTCCCAGTACAAATCCTTCATGAGAGGATAGAGGTCCCGGCCATTGTGAGGGAGATCGGTATCACCGATCCCGTCCTCTCTGATCCGATCACCGCTTCCGTCATCCTTTCCCCTGTAAGACGTGTAATAGTTGCCTTCCTTCAGGTCGGAATCATACCACATGGAATCAGGAATGCCCTCGGTTTCCCTGAAGTTAAGGATGAAAGCATTATGATAGATCAGACAGTCCTCGGGTTCCGAGATCGCAACTCCGCATTCGATGAACCGGGACCTTGTAACGGTCACACTTTTTGGAGATATCAGTCCTGCGATACAATCGATGAACGTGGAGTTGACCACCCATCCAACCTGTATCATATCTATTCCATCGATCTCGGTGAATACCGTATTAAAAGAGACAAGTGACTTCTCCCTCATGTTGATGGAACCGTTCACCACTTTCGAATCTTTGATGTCTATCAACCCAAGAGAATCAATGGGGACCTCCGATCCGATTATCGATGAGGACCTGATGTACGTCCTTGTGGCGATATTCGTTGTGATCCCACTAGAGCAGTTGATCAGATGGCAGTTGTTGATGTTCAGGGCGCCTTCCTGGTTCATTATCCCATTTTTATGGTCTATGACGGTCAGGTTCTCAAGGTTGATCATGGAAGTGGAGACCGTTGTCACGGCGTGGTTGGGGTCCATGTTACTGCTTCTGAATGTGGAATTGGCCAGATGTGAGTCATCATTAAGGATGACCCTTGTATCCTCGAGTAGATCCGAATCAAGAATTAGCAGATCTCCTTCCAAGGACAGATTGGAACCGTATGAGTTGGTTATGGAAATATTTCCTGTTGTACCGGTGCTCAATAGCGTTCTCCAAGTCCCATTTCCGATTATCTCCGATCTGTCCTCTGTGGTCGTTGGATCGTTATCCAGATCGGTGATCTCAACTATACCTTCCGTATAGATCTGATAGGAAGAGTTCACGGTGACCGTGGTGTTCCTCAATACCAATTTCCCGAGAATAACGAGGAGAGCGTCAAGGAAGATGGACTGGTTCTCCCAGACCTCTGTATCTCCTGATTGTATGTAGTAAGTGTCATTGATGATGATATCCGAAGATGGGATATTCATTCCATCCACTATTTCGATATTTTCGGTAAATAGTTGTACAGAGGATATCAAGAGAAGGATGATGATGAAATAACCCTGGGATCTCACGTTTAAACAGTTGTCCGGGTTTTATTTGAACTTTGTTGTATGTTCCATCAACCTAGGGGGCCCGCCAGGCTCCTCCCCAGGTCTGTGACTGAGTAGATGATGAACTTCCCCTCCTTTCTGGAGGTCAGGACCGAAGCGCTCTGAAGTTTCTTCAGATGGAAGGATAGAAGATTGGGTGCCATGCCTGTCAGGTATGCCAGCATACCCGGGGTCATATCGCCGAAGTTCAGGAAGTAGAGTATCTCTATCCTTCCCTTGGCTGATAATAATGAGTATACCCTTTCCAGTCTGCGAAGTACGCTGGGGTCCGGTCTCATCCTTTTCAATCCTTCCAGCCCTCCGAGTTCTTCGAGATCGTCGATACTATCCGGTACTTCCACCATCAGAACATCCCCCCCATGTCCCAGGGAGGATACGAATTGAAATGGAGAGGACCTGACATTATAAGGAAGGTCCACCCGATCCTCGGAGAGGCCGCTATTGCAAACGGGGCAATCCAGATAAGATACCATGGATGGAACTGTGCGGATGTGATCAGAAGCAGTATCAAAGCAAGGGCTGAGAGACCGGTTAGGTTTTTGGAGTCCATTGACCATGTCAGGATCTCCTTGATCCTGAATATATTTGGAATATTGTTCTCCCTCTTTCTTGACCACAGCAGGATGCTGAAAATGATAGATGAAATGGTCAATGTAATTGGTAGGATGCCAAGAATGAGCAATGGTCCTTTGGTCCCGATCAGGAGAATGGACAGGAAATAACCCAGGGGAATGATGGATAGGATGGAAAGTGCGATCATGATAACATGGGAATGTTTTCCTTTGCCTCTTGAAATAAGAAGAATGGTTCCGATGATGAGCAATAATGTTGCCAGCAGGAATGAGAGCCCTTCCATCAGCCCAATCTCATTGAAAAGAATATCCAGGATAAATTGGAATGAATTGGAGGAACCCCAGCCTGATGACTGATAGATCAGATATCCGAAGATCCCTGAAGGGTCACGTATGATGAACGGTAATGCTGACAGCACGGGAACAATAAAGAATCCAAGGAAGAACATGGACCTCCCCTTCCATTTCTTAATTGTGAAAAAGAAGAATGGAGTGAGGATGATCGGGAACATCTTGAGAGCGAATCCGGCTCCCAGGAATATTCCTGAGATCAGGTTGCTGCTCTTTGACAGGAACAGGAATGATAGAAGGACCAGGGTTGCAACCACCGGATCGAAATGTCCTGCGATCCCGGTCTCGATCAGAGCCACAGGCCACAATGCATATGCTGCGGCTCCCAGGTCCCAGCCGATACCCATCGGTGAGGTTCGGATCTTCCCGATGGACCACATTATGGGTGGGATCAGTGAGTTGAATATGATGAATACCAGTCTGAATGAGAGCGGGTCAGGACCCAGAAGGTGTGAAATGGAAGCCACCATCCAGATGTAGAGAGGCGGTTTGTTGATCTCAAAATCCTCGTAGGGAGTTAGTCCATCGAGGAGGGCCTCTCCTCTGAACTGGAGCCTCATGATATCCTGTGAGAAGGAGGGTTCGAACATAAGAAGGAATAACTGGAGGATGAAAGGGATCAGAAATAGTGGTATGAAGGACCATTTCTTCTTCAACAGGTCCGCTGTTATTTCTGATCTGGAGAGGGAGAGGACCAGTCCCAAGTAGAGAATGAAATTGATGGAGAAGAATAATTGATAGTAACCCCATCGATTGCTGAAATAAGCTGAAAGGAAGAATGTGAACAGATAGAAAATGGATATCAGAACGAGGAAGGACCGCTTTGAAACGATGGAGAGGACCTTCTGCTTCAGAGGACCTCCTCTTTCATCCATGGGTCGGGGAAGGTCCGATGATTTTAAAAGGATTGCTTAAGAGGACCTTTTGTTGGAAACGGATGGTCCACAGGACAGGATCGATGACTTGCCCGAGGGATGGATCCTGAGGGAGTGGGTGACCTTATAGGCACCAATGGGATCCGGATGATCATATCCTGACATTGATCCTCCTTACCCCTGTAATGATCCTCATCGGGAGGACGAAGAAGAGGCCCATATCGGAAGAATGATGAAACAACCGATCATCAATAATTTGTAAAATATGGGCCATACAAAATTACCGGGATTTCCCTTTAAATATTCTATTATTAAATACTTTCTTCAATCCCGGGAAATATTTGGTGATTGTTCCCGGGATTGCCGGTGATTATTTTTATATATATAAAAGTATATGCTATTCCCGGTAAAATGAAGGCATTCATTCCCAACAGTGCTTTCCTTGGAAATATCGATCCCTTCATCAGATCCCTGGACCTATCGGACCCAAATAAACTTGAGGTGACTGGTAACAGGAAATGGATCTCCATTCATCCTGTAATTCTTACGATCATTGCATCAATGGGATCGAATTTGCAACCGGAAAATGTCAAGATCGACCTGGAGGCAAGGTCCGGTCATTATCTGGAAAGAATGGGATTGCACAGCATGCTTGGAGTCGAACCACAGAATCCCGTGATCGAGCATGAACCATCCGGAAGGTTCATCCCCATTTCACGGATCAAAGGATCCGATGACCTGAGCGGGTTCATAACCGATGTCATTCCTCTTCTTCATCTTGAACCGGAAATGGCCCTCCCTATAAAATATACATTGAGCGAACTCGTTCGGAATGTACTGGAGCACTCCGAATCACCCGATGGAGCGATCGTGGCGGCGCAATATTACGCAAAGAGCAATACGATCAGATTGGGAATAACCGATAATGGTGTTGGGATCAGACGGACGATCAGTAGATCACACCTTACAGGCTCCGATCTTGAGGCCATCAGGCTTTCCCTCATGCCCGGGATCACCGGAACCACCAGGAGAGAAGGAGGTACAGAACAGAACGCCGGGGCAGGTCTGTTCTTCATCAAATCCATAGCGACAGTGAAAAGGGACTTCTTCATGGTCTATTCAGGAAATGCCATGTATAAACTCCTCAGGTCCAGGAATTTGAGAAGAAAACGAAAATTGAATGCGGATCCGTTCAAGGATAGACATTCCTGTGGTGAAGAATATCCCTATTGGGGAGGTACAGTGGTCGGAATAGACATATCCTTATCCGAAACAGAGGAATTCTCGGATCTACTGGATGATATCAACAGGACCTATATTCAAACTATAAAGGAGAGGAAAAAGGCAAGATACAGGAGACCCAGATTTCAATGACCGAAGTATCCATTGTGGAAATGGCTGGTACATTTGCAGAGAATAAGGATGTGGCCAGAAGGATAAGGGAAGAGATTTTGTTCCCCGCTCTTATCCGGAACGAGGAGATAACAATGGATTTTGAAGATATTGAATCTGCAACACAATCATTCATTCATGCATTGATCAGCGAACCGATCAGAAGATATGGTAGCGGTGTCCTTGATCACATCATCTTCAGGAATTGTAATGAAAATGTCAGGAAGATCATCCTCATCGTCTCTGATTACATGCAGGAAAGTGAATCCTGAAATATTCTAAGGACCGTTAAGGTAACCAGGCAGGGTATAGAGAAGAATGGACTCGATTCAGGGCTCCGATCTGGGACCTCTCAAAGATACCCATATAGGGGCTATGAATGGGTAAAAGGAATTCGGGTCCTGAAGTTCGTTTTTAATCCTGCTTAAATAACCAGACAGAATCTCCGGAAGTATATCTCCAATAGCCACCAGAGAGGACCTTCTGCTTCAGAGGACCTCCTCTTTCATCCATGTGTCGGGGAAGGTCCGATGATTTTAAAAGGATTGCTTAAGAGGAACTTCTTGGGTCAATGAGGAGAATATGATTATGGGTATCAGTGTGTAACCATTGCGGGCCCAAGGAATATGGATAGGTTTCCAGTACAGTTCTGTTTTCGACTGACCTTTGAGGAATATACGGGTTTATGATCACAAAATGTGACCTTAGAAAGGAGATGTGTGAGTCAGTGTTCTGACCATGATCACAGAACGTATAAAGGGATAGTGGAATCTTCTCCGTTAACAGGATGTACTCACTCTTCGACCAGATTATTCGTGCGCTTTCTCATCAAGGACCATACGACGGTGATCCCCAGGCCAGTGACGACCATAGCCCCAACTACCGCTACGACTAAGATCATCACATTCAGCCAGCCGCTATCATCTTCAGCGGGTTCGGGTGATTGGTATCCAACGATGTCCTCAGCTTCCAGATACATCTGTTCGATCTCCTCAGCAGTGAGCTCAACATGGTAGTCTTCCGGAGTTGCGCTCCGGGTGGCCAGTCCAGTCCCCCGGAAACGATATACCAGGTTTCCCCAATCGTCATGGTCTGTCAATACTTCGTTGGCTGGACTGGGGTGTCTCACTTGATTGTTCAGGTTAATATTCACTCCCTCCGAGGTCACGTTGTCGTTGTCCCAGTTTATCCGCATATCGACTCCATCGTTTGTGTACATAAGACCGTCCGGCCCGGTCCACACTGTCACTTCCGTAATGCCGATCCCATCGTTTTCATTCAGGTTCGACTCGTCCAGGTCCCAGCAATTACCATGGGAATAGTCCAACGGCCGGTTCGGTTTCCATGAATTGAATTGGAAAGCATAGTTCATGATGCTCAGATAGTTCGGTTTGTAATTGACTTCGACATCTCCTCCGTGTTCTAGGCCGAGCGCATGGCCGAGCTCATGCATGAAGACTGCTGCCTGGCTCTTACGGTTTCCTCCGTTTTCCAATGCGCCGAAGGCGAGAATGAAGTCATCACAAGGGGCGCCTTCTGCCACACCAGGACAAGTGTAGTTTGGGGGATTCAACCATATCTTATTGACGAACAAGCAGTACCTGAAAGCTAGTTCCTTGGCCTCCAGGGTCTTCGGGTTGGACCGCTCATCAGGAGTTCCAAAATTGATCGCTTTTTGGAGATATAATCCCTCAAAACTTTCCATTATGCCTATTGCGGGTAAAGATTCATCGATTACAACATGCAGGTTGATGCCGTTCACCCCGTCCGGATTTGAGACAGGTGCATTCGCGAAGGCGTCTTTGACATCTTCGATGGCCTCCGGTATGGGACGTCGGCCGGTGTAGTAGTCGGCTTCGACGAATACGTCCTTGTGTTCCGAGTCTGCGCCCAGCATGGGTAGGTCCAGGTCCACCGTTCCGTCCTTGTCGAGGTCGATGCCATAGATCTCCCACGAGTCCGGGAGGCCATCGCCGTCGGTATCCTTCTCGATGGTCACTGTTATTGAACCCTTGTTGTCCTGGAAGTAGGAGTCCGCTTGGGAGATGAACAGAAATCGGGCGTTCCTGGGTACTTCGATCCAGGAACCCGTCTTAGGCTTAATAGAGAAATCCTCCGGGATGTCAGTGGGTTCCTGGTTGAAATGTGTGGTCCCAGTATCTGCATCATACATTCCGCCATCGATAGCCCCAGGTACCCTGTGTTCCTCACCGACGGACAGGAGTTGGCTATTCATACTGAACACACCGATCAGCCCTGTCACATCCCTATAGACGAGAGGCCTGCTGTCCCACCCAGCATCATTACATACCTCCCCTTTGAAACTGATACAAATGTTGTCTCCGGGAAGGAAGCCAAAAGCTTGAAGATCGACCATAGCAGGTGATTCGATCATGCCTACGCCGCCCTGATATTCTTCAGTGTGGAGATAGGTCCCTCTGACCGGGACATCGATCTCGGCAATTCCATCCCCTGGACTACCAGATTCCGCCGCAACTTCCGTAACCTCTATCTGAAAAGGAAGCGAGCTCAGGACCAGCAAGAAGAGTAGTCCGATGATCGTAATTCGGCGTAAAGCGATCATTCCCCTGACATCATCCTCTCGAAGGTCACACGATATCCTATGAGCGATACCCTGCTGATAACAGTGACCGTAACCTTCCCTCGATAGATGTGGTTGAACCATTTGCCTGGAAGAGCCAGTCCACTTCTGGATCTCGATTTTTGAGGGCGGCCGGCCTAAAAAATGTTTATTTCTTCGCATACCCATGACGATACCCCTACTGGACCTTAAATGAGAAACCGATAGAAATAATCTGTTACATTTCGGTCCGACATTAAAGGAATAAAAAATTGACAGTGAACGAGTAGCTTTATTCAAAGATATTTCTTCTATTTTTTTCGTTAATGATCATTCCATGACATAAAACCACAATGGGATCCTTGCTGTGGGCAGAACAGGTCTCATTGTGATACTCAGGTGATGATTAAGAAACGTTTATTGCACTCGAGATTTTATTGGTATTTTTATGAAATATATGAAATGTTGATGGCTCGCGATGGGGCCTCGGATGGGTATAGGAATAATGGGTCCTATATCAAGGGTATAAGGACCCCCCTCACATCACGCACCCACCGGAAAGTTATATTCTCCACCCCCCATTACCCACTCAAGGTGCGGGATAGAGAAAGATGTTCATCTACCAGTCAAACAAGCGGGGATTCCTCGATCCGGTCCTCAAATGATACAAATGAAAGATTCGCATACCTCTCTATTCACATAATTAAAAAGGATAATATCATGATGAGACCTGATAATGATGAGAATGGATATTGGGTCTGATCAAAAAGGAAAATACACATGCCAACAAAAAGGAACTTTTCCCACCTCCCGGAACGAATTCTCAAGTTTTTTAGTCCCATTACAGAGGTGAGGACCATATGAGTTCACGTAAAGATCAGGATAAGAAAAAAGATCCCGGAAAGGGGCAATTTCTTGTATATCAAGCCGAGGATGGGGCACTCAAACTGGAAGTGAGGCTGGAAAATGAGACAGTTTGGCTTTCTCAGAAGCTAATGGCCGAGCTATTCCAGAAGGATGTTCGGACCATAAATGAACACATACGGAATGTTTACGACGAGGGAGAACTTGATCCAGATTCAACTATCCGGAAATTCCGGATAGTTCAAACCGAGGGCAGAAGACAGGTTGCCCGTTTGGTCGAATTCTACAATCTTGACATGATAATTTCAGTTGGATACCGTGTGAAAAGCCATGTTGCTACCAGATTCAGGATCTGGGCAACTCAGAAGCTGAAGGAATACATAATCAAAGGATTTGTCCTGGATGACGAGAGATTGAAAAACCCGGATCAACCTTTCGATTATTTCGAAGAGTTAACACTCCGCATTCAGGACATAAGAACGTCCGAGCGACGCTTCTACCAGAAGATAACGGATATCTATGCAACAAGTATTGACTACGATCCAACAATGAAGATAAGTATTGATTTCTTCAAGACGGTTCAGAATAAAATGCACTGGGCCATTACAGGCCTAACTGCAGCCGAACTCATTCATTCCAGAGCGGATTCAACAAAGCACCATATGGGTTTGACAAATTACCGTGGAACAAAGGTGCGAAAACAGGATGCGATGATTGCAAAAAACTATCTTTCGGAGGATGAACTGTCAGCTCTGAATAATCTGGTCGAACAATATCTGATCTTTGCTGAAGGGCAGGCGATGCGCCGCATTCCGATGTACATGAAGGATTGGATAAAGAAATTGGATGGCTTTCTATCCATCAATGATCGGGACATATTGAAAGATACCGGAAAAATATCTCATGAAATGGCGGAGCAACAGGCCAGAGATGAGTATGAGAAGTTCAATGCCAGAAGGATTGCGGAGATTAAGAATCACCTGAGTGACTTTGATCAATCGGTAAGGCAAATAGAAAGCGGGAAATCCAGAAAAAAGGATGAGGACACTTAGGACCTGTGGATTGGAAGGAATGGTCAATATAGTGCCGGACAGGCCCAATGTATCGGATTTATTCAAGCTCTAAGGAGGTCCACGGGTTTTGGGGTGGGGCCTCGAATGGGCATGGGTGTAAATACCTTATTAAAAAGGTATTCCCCATACCAACAAATGGTGTTGAACTACACGACATCATCAGAATTTGATAAATCATTATATAATCCCAATACAGATTCCAGGAACCATCCAATGAAAAGGGAAGTAACAAGATGAACAATATCATGGAGATATTGGAAATATTGAATCAGGTCAAACCTGAAATTAAGACCAGATTCAAGGTTAAGAATATTGGAATATTCGGATCTTATGCCAGGAATGAAGAGACCGAGGACAGTGATGTGGATATTCTTGTCGAGCTCGAAGAACCCATCGGTCTGGATCTTGTGGAGCTGATATTCTTCCTGGAGGAGAAATTGGGTAAGAAAGTCGATCTGGTCACGACAAAATCACTGAGATCGGAATTCCAGGAAGTTATAAGCAAAGAGGTGGTCTTCACTTGAACAGGACCAATTCTCATTTCTTAAGTGACATGAAAACCTCGATCGACAGGATCGAGGAATATACCCGGGAAATGGAATTGGAGGATCTCAGGGATGATCAGAAAACAATGGATGCAGTGATAAGGAATCTGGAGATCATCGGAGAAGCAGCGAGAAATCTGGATTCCGATATTCGTAAGGATCATCCCGCCATACCCTGGAGAAAGATAATCGGACTTAGAAACATCATTTCACATGCGTATTTCGGAATCGATTGGGAGAATATCTGGAAGATAATAAGAGAAGATATTCCGGAATTCAGGGACGAACTGGAATCCATTCAGGTCGAATAATAATTCCGGGAAATTCAATCTCCATTTCACAGTGCCGGACAGGTCCTATATTTTTGTTTTTTTTTAAAACTCTAAAGGAGGCCCTATATGTCTCGGATTGGGGCCTCGAGTTGGGTAAAATAGGTCTCGAAATAGGTCACTACTGACACCATAGGTGTCAGGGTGCGAAATGTCTCGGGACAGGGCAGGGGTGAATCGATGAGATCTATAATGCCAGAGGTCCTTCTTCCACCCCAACTTGACATCACAGTTTGTGATTTCAAGTTCTCATGTTCATTTTCCGTAAGTTGAAAGCAGAAATATTGGTCCTATATCATGGGTATCAGAACCCCTTTCATACCCAAACATCGAGAAATATTGATCACCAAAATCACGGCTTCTGCATATGCACCACTGAGAAGAGCCCCTTTGTCCGCGAATGAGGTCCCTTTCATTGTTCATTTGATTCGATGAAGTGAAGGTTAAACATAATAATTAAAAGAAGAATATCATTTCAGTAACAGGGTAGTGTATAAATGGAAGATATACTGAAGCAGATCATTGAAAGGATCGTTAACATAGTTGATCCAGATATGATCCTCCTCTTCGGATCCAGAGCTTCAGGGAAAGAAAGTGACGATAGCGATATTGATCTTCTTATAATAAAATCCGGATTGAAGAATTCAAGGGAATTGGCAAAGAAGGTCTATTCCTCCCTTTCCGGTATCGGTGTTCCGGTCGATTTTATATTGGTTGACAGGAGAAGAATGGATGAACATCTGGACGATCCTTATATGATATACGGGCAGGCGTTAAAGGAGGGTAAGACGCTCTATGCAAAGGCTTGAGGATGTCAATATATGGATGGCCCGGTCCCTCAGCAACCTTGAAAAGGCCAGGATCAAAAGGGAGGATAATAAGATCCTCTTTGAGGACCTCTGTTTTGACATACAGCAGTCTGCGGAAAAAGCATTGAAAGCGGTTTGCATAAAAGAAGGTATAATCTTCAAGAGGACCCATGATATTTCATATCTTATCGATCTGGTCGAGAACAGTGGAATCGATGTATTCGATGTTGTCAAAAAGGGAAGGTACCTCACTCAATATGCGGTTGAAACCAGATATCCTGGTGTTTACGATCCGGTTAAAAAGGATGAATATGAAGAAGCTTTGAATGATGCTCAGGAGATATACGAATGGGCAAAAGATATTACCGGATTTGAGATCCCGGATGAACCTGAAGAAGAGTAAACCGGATCAATATTCATGTAATGGATGACAGTGCCGAACAGGCCCAAGGTTTTGGATCTTATACATGCTCCAATGTGTTCCCCAGGTCTCGATATGGAGCCTCGAGATGGGTAGAATAGGTCTCGACGTGATACATAGATGAGAGTTAAGTAACGTTTATTGCACTTGAGATTATAGTGGTATTTTTATGAATAATATGAAATGTTTTTATCTCACGATGGGACCGTGATTGAAAAATTAGAATTCTTCAAGATGAGTTTTTTAACCAAACATAATCATTTTTAATTCAACAACTTCTCTATTCTTGAGAGGACCTCTATTGAATCGATCTCCATTTTGGAAAAGGCGAACCATTTCTTTCCAAGGTCTTTCAAGGAAGCTCCGAAATGGTAGATCTCTGAATTGTCGATTATTATGAATCTATCATGTGAAAGATCGAATTTCTCTATTTTCAGGTTCGGATATTGTTGATTGAATTTAAACAGATCAAGTTTAACTGCATCTGGAATCCTATTTGTCAGGATCTTGACATCTACACCCTTCCTCCTTTTTGATAGCAAAGTGAAAACGCTATCGTCAATGTAGTTGTCAATGATCATGATGTTGTCTGAAGCGGTCCTTATGAGGTCGGAAATGAATTGGTATGCATCATAGATCTGACCATCGAAGAATATTCCCTGTCTTGGTTTGATGTCCTCGATCTCTATTATCGATAGAACCTCTTCCATCTTTCTTTCTGTTGTGATCTGCCTTTCTTCAAGATTATTCAATCTTTGAAATATACCTGCATTGATGGTGGTCAACTTTCTCATTTCAACAAACGCTCTCATGATGCCAATATTCACTTCGATAGCTTTCTTACTTCTCAGAACAGATGAAAGCATTGCAATCCCCTGTTCGGAAAAAACATATGGTGGTCTCCTGAGTCCCATTCTATCCGAATTGGAAATAACAGTTTGTGATCTCCATTTTATGAATTCCTCCTCATTTAATTGGAAACAGAAATCCTCCGGAAATCTCTCCTTATTCCTCTTTACTGCTTGATTAAGTGCTCCGGTATTTACACCGTATAAAAAGGAAAGGTCCCTATCCATCATTACGAGAATATTTCGGAACTCGAAGATCCTACCATAAAACTCATTTTTGATCCGCGATGAACCATTATCCAATTCATCTGTAACTTCTTCGATCTTGGAAGACATTCTGTTTCACCGTATCTTCTTCTCTGTTGAGGTGTGTGTTATGTAGGTTTGTATTTATCTGAATCCGGGGGAGGGATCTATAAAAAGTGAATTAATCCCGATTTACTCTTTTGGGTTTTTGATTTATAAAAGACCTCCAAGGAGGTCCTCTAGGTCTCGACATAGGTCACCACTGACACCATGGGTGTCAGGGTGAAAAATGTCTCGGGACAGGGGAGGAATGAATCGTTGAAATCTGTAATGCTAGAGGTCCTTCATTGCGAATTCCAGATATTTATTATGATATGATCAGTGATCTGAATCTCTGTATGTGAAGATAGCCTTCAATTCTTCCAATGATCTACGAGCTATCGGCTCCATAATTCTTCACCATTTCAATTAGAAGGTCCTTCCCCGAATAACCCAATCCTGCTACATCAAGAACAGTCTGTTCTTTGGATGTGATCCTTATTCCATCTATGACAATGGAATCATCATTCACATCTCTGTCAGGGTTGAATATCTTAAGTTTGATCCCTTTGTCATTGTTTGAGGAGAACTCCTTCCTTATGATCTCTCTGGTTTCAATGTCACTGATATAACACTGGACAAGATCGCTTCTTATCCCCAACCCGAAGTGCAAATTGGAGGCAATGTAGGCACACATGACAGCAGGCAATCTCCTCCTTTCAGACCAATCTGTCAAGGTTCTTGCCAGGTCGTGGGTTGAATCGAATGAAGTTACTATTTCAAAATCTTCCAGGTCCTTCAAAGGCCTTTCCCAGGCTACTGCATTCAACAAATTATCCAGGTCTGCGATCTCGATAATGTTATTTTTTCTGTCTACAATATCTCTTGAGATCAAATTGGTGATAACACCATGAGTCCAGCCATATGATATTCCCTCGGATCTTGAAATGCTTCTGATAGAGCATGGTG
The DNA here is from genome assembly GCA_965234725.1 of Thermoplasmatota archaeon. GTDB lineage: Archaea > Thermoplasmatota > Penumbrarchaeia > Penumbrarchaeales > Penumbrarchaeaceae > Penumbrarchaeum > Penumbrarchaeum helgolandense. The sequence goes on from CBDDUX010000082.1 coordinate 31,358, forward strand.
ATCTTTTGATAAGATGAAGTATGATCCTCCAAGCTTTTTCGGATGTTAATTTACCCCTGGGTCTTTTGTTTTCCTTTTGAATGAATATGTTTTCGGGAAGATGAATTATATCTATGTTCAGCTGACTTGCTCCTCTCTGGATGGAATCAGGGATGATCCTACCGGCAACAATAGTGTCGGTTACATTGATCTCAAGTTCTCTGGCCAAGAGAAGATGGGATAACTTCTCCCAGGATGCTGTATGACATAGTTCAACTAGCACCTTTCTATTTTCATCCTCTATCAATATGTCAATACGAACCGGAAGATCATTTGAGATGGGAGTTTCGAAATGAAATCTCGCTCTGGATGTGAGGTCAAGGTTCTTTATCAATACCTCCTTCAAGAGGTTTTCATCCCGATCTCTGGTTTTCATAATGGGTATCGGTAATTAGTGTGAGTTATATATAATTATCAGTGATATGTATATCTGTTATTGGAGATATGTATGATGAATTGTCAGTGATATACTTCGATCTACATTTTCGAATATTTCTTCTTCTCTTGAAAGTATAGAATTGATATTCTCCCAGATCACAAGAGATTCCGAATATCGGAGGATCGTCACAGATTTCACCCAACGAGCAAAGACGGACCAATCTCTAAAGGGCATCAAGGGCCTCTATGGAAAAGATCCTAGAAGAGCAGAGAGGATCGCCGACGACATCATCAAGAGTTTCAGTTTCCTGATGGGGCCTCGATCGGGGTAAAATAGGTCTCGAAGGAAGGTCCAAATGTTAATGATATTTAGAAATAGGATAGATGTACATTATTTCAAGGATCTACTTGAATGTATTAATCATCTCGACCAATAAATAGACGAGTGTAAGAGGAGTTGAGTCCCTACTCATTAAAACTGTATTATTCTTCAGATGAATTCTTTCAATTTTCTTTCCATTCATAATAGCATTTTTAAGAGCCTGTCCGAGAATTAGCCTACTGGAACCTCCTATCGATCCATAGTACCA
>CBDDUX010000083.1:0-8768 GCA_965234725.1 Thermoplasmatota archaeon
TTGTATACGAAAATCCATCATATCTGGGAGGAACTTAGTGAAGTACTGAAAATTACATATAGTTTAACTTTTAATTTATTCTTTTTTAATAGTATTTTATTGTAAATTGTTGACATATTATTTCCTTCCTTTGTGTTTATATTCAATTATTATCTGTTATATTATCATAATAGGAAGATCAATATTATGTAGAATCCACTGATAATTTGAATTCATAAATCCTTCACTTATTTAATTAACTTTATAGGAAAAGCCAAAACGAATTTCAATAAGTATTGTATTATTATTGAGAATAATATTGTTAGAAACAAAACATTGAGCATTTTAAATTTTTGAAATAATATTGAATCTTTCACGAAGGACATTAGTTCAATTCCCACCAATCTTAAAGAATACCTACTTTATCAATTCAAACGGTCATTACAATGCACAAGTGTTCTGGGACCTTATGTCTTGGGATATTACATCTAATCGACTATAGGGAAATATTCTTAAATAAATGGTAACTTAAAAAATCAGTGGATCATTCAAGGTGCGAATTTCCCAACTGCAAGACCCTGAGGCTCGCGATACTCTTTTCAAAGACTCCAGTACTTCATTCCCATCTCCATGGCTTTCTTCCTATCAAATATGTATTTCACATCCATCAATACTCCGTTGTTGTTCCTGAAAAGTGATTGGATTCCCTCCAACCCCAGGTCGATGAATTCCCTATGTCCCACGGCAAGTATCACCGCATCACACTTTGGAAGATCCTCGAATTTGGTAAGGCCAAACCCATACTCTTCCATGGCATCCTCTTCTTTTGCATACGGATCCGATATGGAGATATCAACTCCATATTCCTCTAGCTCCCTGGCAATATCCACCACTCTGGAATTCCTAACATCTGGAACGTTCTCTTTGAAAGTTATTCCCAGTATGTTAACCCTAGCTCCGTGAACGCTCTTTCCTGCTTTTATTAAATTTTTTATGGTCTGCTCTGCCACCCACTTCCCCATGGAATTATTGATCTTTCTTCCTGAGGTGATTATCTCCGGATGATATCCAAGTTCCTCTGCCTTGTATTTCAGATAATAGGGGTCCACTCCAATACAGTGACCTCCAACAAGGCCGGGTGAGAATTTTAAGAAATTCCACTTGGATCCTGCTGCCTTCAACACTTCCTTGGTATCTATTCCCATCCTGTTGAATATCAGAGAGAGTTCGTTCATGAATGCAATATTAATGTCCCTCTGGGAGTTTTCGATTACTTTAGCTGCTTCTGCCACTTTGATCGAAGGAGCTCTGTACACCCCTCCTTCAATAACAGATCCATAAATCTCCGCAATTCTTTCCAATGTTTCTTCGTCCTGCCCTGCTACGATCTTGAGGATTTTGTCTACAGTGTGTAATTTGTCGCCGGGATTGATCCTCTCGGGCGAGTATCCCAATTTGAAATCCGTTCCGGACTTATACCCAGACATTTTTTCCAAGATTGGACCGCACAACTCTTCCGTTACTCCAGGATACACGGTGCTCTCATAGACAATGATGGAACCTATTTTCAGATTCCTTCCTACTATCTCTGATGCTCCGATAATTGGTGAGAGATCCGGAAGCTTGTTCTTGTTTATCGGGGTTGGTACCGCAACTATGAAAATTTCAGTATTTTGAAGGTCCTTTTCATTGGATGTGAATAGGATACTGGAGTTCTTTACCTGTTCATCTCCAATTTCATTGGTAGGATCCTTTCCATTTTTGTAGGTATCAATCTTATTATTGTTTATATCGAATCCAACTACATCGAATCTTTTCGATAATACGTTCGCAAGAGGGAGACCTACATATCCCATTCCGATTACTGCGATCTTCATTTAATTTTCTCCTTGACAGTTTATGATCCGTCGATGTATCATTCTCAAATTGCAGGACCCTTTCGATCAATGTCATCTTATAAAGGAACTTTTTTTCCGGTCAGAATGGATTCCTCTGCAGCTTTTGCTATTTCTAGATCCCTGAGACCATCTATACCTTTCACTAGAGGGTCCTTTCCGGTTTCAATTGCATTGAGGAAGTCCTTTATTTCTCTCTTCAATGGTTCTTCCTGTGCGACCCTCATTCTCTTTATCTCATAGTTCTGGGGGATCCTCCAGAGGTTGGAGACGTCTATCTTTCCGTAGCTGGATGAGGAGATCTTCAGTTCCTGGTCAACGTAGTCCATCTCCGCGAACCCGTCAATACCTGTTACCATCACCTGCCTCAGCTTCATGGGTGTGAGCCATGATACTTCCATCAGGCCCTCTATCCTGTTCTCGAACTCAAGGAGGACCGTGGCGTGGTCGATCAGTTCATAGGTCTTGACGTTCCCACCAAGGGCGTATACTGATTTAACTTCAGAATTTGCAAGATATCTGATAACATCGATATCGTGGACGCCAAGGTCCGTTATTACTCCCACATCCTTGATCCTGGCAGGGTAGTTTGATACACGGCGGGTGGAGATCGTGACGATCTTTCCTATTGCATTCTTTTCAAGGATCTCTTTGGTAAAGTTCACTATCGGGTTATGTCTCTCTATCATCCCAACCGATAAAATGCGTCCGGATTTTTCCGCTGCTTTCATCATTTCCTTCCCATTTTCAACCGTATCCGATATCGGTTTCTCAACGAGAACGTCAATGCCGGCTTCTAAAGCTTTGATCACAGGTTCTTTATGGTGTATGGTGGGGGTAGCTACTGTTATAGCTTCCACCCCGGATTCTTTCAGGAATTTGTCTATGTCTGAATATGCTTTGCAACCGAATCTCTCTGCGACTTCCTTTGCCTTCTTTTCATCAAAGTCGTAGACTGCAACCAGGTCTGCCATCTCTTTATAGACCCTGGCATGGTTCCCTCCCATGGAACCGACACCGATGACTCCCACTTTCTTCAATGCAAACCCTCCACAATTTCCTTGATGGAGGTAATGATAGTATTCACATCCTCCTCGCTTACAAGAGGATGGACAGGGAGTGATAGCACTTTCTTTGCACAGTCCTCTGCAACCGGGTATTGATTTTTTGCATATTCTTTCAATGCAGGTGAAGATGCGATCGTTGTTGGATAGAAAACCTTGTTACCTATCTGTTTTTCATTTAATCCCTTTGAGATCTCATCCCTCCCGTGTATTATTTTTATGGTATACTGATGGAACACAGGATCATTTCCTTCCATTATGAATGGTGTCTCTATTCCGGGGATGTCCTTCAGACCTTCTGAAAGTAATTTTGCATTTCTTCTCCTGATGTTTGTGTTCTTGTCCAGCTTTTTCAACTGTTCTCTCCCGATTGCTGCTGCCATGGATGTGAGTCTCAGATTAAATCCCACCATGGTATGATCGTACCTTGCCACCTGGCCGTGGTTTCTGAGCATCTTTATCTTCTCAATGAAGGCCTCATCGTTCGATGTGACCATGCCACCTTCACCGGTGGTCATATTCTTCGTAGGATAGAATGAGAACATACCTGCAAATCCCATTGATCCTGCTTTTTTATTCTTGTAAATGGAACCATGTGACTGAGCGCAGTCCTCGAGGACTGGAATATTCTTTGCTACTTCCAATATCTTGTCCATATCCGCGCACTGGCCGTACAAATGTACAGGGATGATAGCTTTTGTTTTCTCCGTTATCGCTTCCTTCAGTTTCTCAGGGTCAATATTGAATGTTTTCGGATCTATGTCTACGAAAACAGGTGTTGCTCCCTGAAAAAGTATTGGAGTTGCCGAGGCGATGAAACTGAATGATGTGGTTATGACTTCATCCCCTGGTTTGATCCCTAAAGCTGCTAAAGCTAAATGGATGGCAGATGTTCCTGATGAGCAGGATGCTGCGTATTTCGTTCCACAGTATTCAGCGAATTCCTTTTCGAATGCTTCTACTTCAGGACCGTGTGCCAGCATTCCGCTGTCCATCACCCTTAATACTGCTTCTTTTTCTTCCTGTTCCATAACTGGTTTTGCCATGGGTATCATATTTTTTCCTTCCTGTACTGTCCTTTTCCTATTCCACGGAATGTGAAACCCTTCTCTATGAACTCATCTCCGTTCAGGGTGTTCCTCCCGTCTATTATTATATAAGTGTCTAAGATGTCTTTGAGGTATTCCGGTCTGAGGTCTTTGTACTCGTTGTGTTTAGTAAGGATGATAACTGCATTCGATCCTTTCAGACAGGCTTCCAGGTCCTGTTCGATCGTATATCCATCCTCTTCCTTCAGATATGGATCATGGAGAGTGAAGGTTACACCCTCCTTTTCCAGCTCCTTCAAGAACGGTAAGGTAGGTGTATTCCTTGCATCATCTGAGTTTTCCAGGAAAGCGTATCCGAGAACACAGATCTTGGAGGTCTTTAATTGAATGTTTTTCTCTTTCAGAGCTTCTTTCAAAAGTTCCAATGTGTGGATAGGCATGAAATCGTTCAGGTTCCTGGAGCCTGCAAGGATAGATGGTTCGTAATCGATCTTCAGTTTGCCATACTCGTTCCAGCCGTGAAGAAGTAACCATGTGTCCTTTGGAAGACAATGTCCGCCGACACCTGATCCCGGGAAATGCATGTTCCTGACCGGGTTTGCGTGGGGTTGAGAGGGGTCGTTCGGAAGACCATTGACGAATTTTCTGACATCGAAAACGTCTATACCCAGTGATTCGCAGAGAAGTGCAACCTCATTTGCAAATGCGATCTGTACGTCTCTGTAAGCATTTTCCACCGTTTTCGAGACCTCTGCCGTCATTGGATCTGTTCCGTGGACTCCTCCCTTTACGATCGTGTTATACATCTCCATTGTTATTTTTTTAGTATCTTCATCTATCGCTCCCACTATCTTCGGATATTCCCTGATATTGTGGATCAGTCTCCCCACCATAACTCTCTCGTATGAGAACGATAGACCGAAACCATCCGGAAGGCCTGCTTTCAAACCTGATATTTTTTCTAGTATAGGCTGTACCATGAACTCTGTTGTTCCAGGAGCTACCGTTGATTCTATTACCACTACCTGACCCTTTCTCAGATGGGATCCAACTATCTTCGATACTTCCTTCAATGACTCATATCTTGGAACATGGTCCTTATCCGTTGGTGTCTGGACATCGATCAATATGAAATCCATGTCCTTGACTACCGAAAAATCATCCGTTACTCGAAACTTCCCTGCCTTTACGGTGCGTTCGATCAGTTCAGGTAGTTCCGGTTCGTCACCCCCGATGGGGCAACCACCCTTGTTAAGGAGGTCTATCTTCCACCCGGATCGTTTGGACCTTCTCTGTACCCCTGTCACATCATGACCTGCATCGGCAAGGAGGACCGCAGCTGGTATCCCCACGTATCCCATTCCAATAACTGCAATCTTAGACATCTTCAAACACCTTATTTTTTCTAATTTATTTACTTTATCAACAAAATATCAACATTGATATATTTGTGTTATATTTACTCAAAGGGTCCTGCGGTCCGGGTCATTGCTTGGTGTGGCAAAATAATTCGAATCACAGGACCCTTTCGATCATCGTGATATTTCTTCATAAGTCCATTTCCCTGGAAATCATTCAGGGAGCAAGACCTATTCAAGAGTATTCAGAACATGAGTATTATTTGAAAATAGAGTGAATCGTTTACGAAGGGTATTAGTTCAGTCCTCACCGCTTTTAAGGAATATCTACCTATAACCTCTACCTCTCATGAAAGCCTCATCGATCCAAATTTTATCATCTTCAATGAAAAATTCGAATCTCATATCCCCGATCCTGAGTCTGAAGAGATCATGTTCCCTGCCTTTCATTTTCTTGATATCCATACCACTCCGTTTATTGTACGGATCATTTGAAAGTTCCTTGAGATGTGAAATGATCCTCTCCTTCTCCTTGGATCCTTTGATGAATTTCCTCACTCGGGGATGAATAACGACATCCATCTATATCTCATCCAGTGAAATATATTTGTCTTTTTCTTTTTGAAGTCTCTTCCATCTATCCTGGATCATCTCTTCGAGGTTCATTTCTTCACAGTAGTTCATCAATCTCTCAATTATATCATTGTACGATTCGCTCTTGTAACCGAATTTCTTTAAGGATTCCCTTGTTTCTTTTTCTATCTGGATGGTGGTCATCATATTATCATCATATAATGGTTATATGCTGTATATATTTATTATGTGTAATCTCACTTGAAAATATATTCCCACGCCTCATGTTCGTTGAACGCGATGGTTGAGATCTTTTCCTTCGGTATGTTCATCCTTCTGTGAATGGATTCACGGTATAGATGAAGCTGGGATGAGTAATTCTCTGGATGGTTCAGATTCGGCTTGTAATCAAGAACATATATTTTATCGAATCTCGCCTGGAGAATGTCAATATGTCCCGTCATGGGTACATCGGATCCGATCTCTTTAGGATTCAGGAACACAGGGAGTTCCGTTGCTACTGTTGAAGAGTCGTTCAAGAGGAAGAAGGATTCGACACTGTTATGAGGGGAAGGATCAGAGGACCTCTCTAATGCGAGTTTAGTGAGCCTCGGCAGTTTGTTTTTAACGGGTTTGATTTCATGATTGATGTTCATGTTGTATGTAGACATCCTTGGACCTTCAAGGAACATCCTGTCAGGTAATGACCGGTTGATCCAGTCGATGTACCGTTTGATCCCTGGAAAATTCTTGGATTGGATGTTCACCTTTCGAATGTGGTATGAAAACGGATAGATCTGTCTGTGCTGGAAATTCTTTTTGTATATGATGTTTTCAGGATCCAGGTCCATTTTCTTTCTTAACTTTATGAAAGTGAGGTCGTTCTCGAACCTCTTTGTCCAGGAGTATATTGTGTTCAAGGGAGGTGATCTTTTGTATTGTTTCCCTATCAATGTCTTTACACTGGAAGCGGAATGACCCATATTGTATAATTCCAATGAGTGAAGGATGATCTTCAGGGGATAATTCGAGTAAGGATCGATGGAATCGGAGAAGGACCTGCCGCATTCCATGCAACGATATTTTTGTACCGATCCTTTACTTGTCTTTCTCTTGCCGGTTTTCACGATGTGATCTTATCCGCTGCAGTTGGGACATTTCATCTGATTGATCTCCTCTCTTTTTCAGATATTATTGATGTTGTCATACAACGTTGCTCGTTACATGGTCATACTACGAATATCTTCCTCTTCTTATATATTAAAAAACTTTTATCGGAATTCCATCCAAGAGTGTTGAGAGATGTGGGTAAACTCATTTTTCAGGATACTGGTTCTTTAAGATATGCGTAAAATCATATGAGTATTATTCGAATTTCTAAAGAGTGCCATGTTCTGTTCCATTTTTCAGCTTTTTCCTTTTCTCTTTTTCCGGTATATCTAAAAAATTCTCTGAACTTACTACAGATTGTGAACTTCTCTTTTCGAGTTCTTCTCTGGCAATTCCCGCTACAGTTCCGCCTTCTTCTGCTGCCTTTCTGTTCTCTTTGAAACCCCGTGCATCTTTATTACGTGCGATCCTTGTGGTGGAAGCTTCTCCGAGCATGGAAAAGATAAGTTCCAGATCATTCATGTGGTCCCTCAGGTTCTCCTTTCTCAATCCCTTGAATGTTCGATATTCGCTTGGGGTCAATCCAAATGTAGCTTTGGATATCTCGGCTGTCAGAATGGAATATTCGCGTTCGGTGATCAATCCTCTTCTCTTCCATTCGTCCGTTAATTCATCTCTTACCGAAATGCCCCTGACCCTCTTCTCGATCCATTCTTCAGAATATCCTTTCTGTCGATAGATCTCCTTCATTCTTTTCTGTGCTAATTCCGGATCTTCTATCTCCTGTATCCTCTCATATCCGACCTTTGCGAGCCATCTTTTAAAAGGTTCTGCATTCTTGGATGGGATCGATTGAATTATCCTGAAAATTGATTCTGTGTTGGCGCAATCAGTTAAACGCATCTTGCCATCCTCAGCCGGCAATTTCAATTGTCGACAAAATGTCGACAGTTCAATTCCACTCGATCCTTTTTCCCTTTGTTTGAGGCGATACCAGTAATCCCTAGGATTGACACTATCCGAAAGTGCTCCGATAATATCAACAACTGAAAAGAACCATTTATCTTCGTACCAGATCCTTCGGATACTTTTTCCTTGAAAGACCACCATGGCTTTTTCATCTATTCTTTCTGGGTCCATATATTTCACCGAAGGATATTGTTGATCATTCATTCCTTCTTAGTTAAATGATCCACGACAGAGAGATGAATGAAAGAACTATCCGCATTAATTTATAAAGGAAGTGAATTTCCTTTGAAGTGGTCCATGGACACCTTTCAAAGATATGATGGTAAGTTAATTTTTTTTATAGAAGATCAATAGAGATCTTATCTGTATTAATGGATATTTAACCTTTTGAGATCATAGAGGTGTTGTAATAAAGATCCGGGTATTCTCCATGAACACAGTTCCGAACAGGACCCCCGAAAGGGAGCTGAAAGCGAGGACCGATGCAGAGATAATTGATCCCGAAATAAGTTGTATGAAGATACTAAGTAACGTCATATTATGATACTGAGGAAAGTTTGAATGTGACGTTGCTCGTTAAATGGTGATGTGACGTATATTGTCATTGGATAAACATGCGATATTTAATTAAAGTTTAACCAATGACAATGCTTGCAGACCCGCAGTCCGAAGGAACCGATTCTGCTTAAGTCTCGGGATCTGCTTATATAGTCTAGAACTTCAGTACTTCACTAACTTTTTAAATCGGAATCAGGTACGCTGGCCCTTCGG
>CBDDUX010000084.1:0-2798 GCA_965234725.1 Thermoplasmatota archaeon
GTCAAATATTAAAATGTGGTCAAATCAGTGGTTAAACTGTCAAAGTCGGGTTTGATGAAAGGAAATATTTATTATGGAAATAAACAGTTTAATGAAAATATTCTCGATTGGGATAATAATCCAATCTGGATCACCTATCTGATTGGATTATCAATTAGGAGGAAGGGAAATGAAGAAACCATTCAGACTTTCCATGAAAGTCGTTATTCTTGATTGGGAAGGTAAGTGTTTATTGATCAAGAGGTCAATGCAATCCAAGGGTAATCCGGGGAAATGGGATTTTCCAGGTGGTAAGGTGGATCCGGGTGAGACTTTCGATGAAGGATTGATGAGAGAGGTATTTGAGGAGACTAAGCTAAAAATATCCCTTGAAAGACCACTTACCGTTGTCGAATCCGAATCCCCGTCAAACAGGGTGATATACCTGTTCATGGAAGGTAAATTGTTAGAAGGTAATATCGAGCTGAGCGAAGAGCATGAGGATTTTATTTGGGTAGATCCAAAGGATCTCTCTGAAATGGATCTGGCATCGCAGTTTGTCGATTTTGGAAAGTCATATTATAAAATGTAGAGTTGTTTGTGAAAATAATATATCGGAATCATGGGTGTGAACCGGATGTGTCCGTCAGAAAAACAGGATGAAATGGAATGGTTGGAAGACCAGATAAAGGAATTTGTTGAGGTACTCCCAAGATATGTAAGATATGCCAATATCTTGGAAAGGATCCTCAGATCAGCCTGTAAAAAATATTCTCCCCTGGCAATAATCCAGACAAGACCGAAATCCATTGCCAGCTTCGGAGAGAAGGCCATTCGAAAGAAACACAAGTACGATCATCCTGTTGTACAATTGACGGACCTTTGCGGAGGAAGGGTCATTACGACTACGGTAGACCAGGTGAAAATGATTTCGAATTTCGTCGAGGAACATTTCGATGTCGACTGGGATAACACTGTGGATGTCAGCCAGAGACATGCGACCGCTGAATTCGGATACAGGTCCATCCACTATATTATCAGTCTGAAGAAAGGTGTTTTTCCCAATAGGATTGTCCCGATCGAGATCCCTGAAGAGATCTTTGGATTAAAGGCCGAACTTCAGGTAAGAACCACTCTTGAGCATGCATGGGCCGATTTCTATCATGATACGAATTATAAAGGGGATTTCAAGATCCCGGATAAATGGGATAGAGAACTCTATTCAATAGCTGCTGTCCTGGAAGGTGTGGACAAATCATTTTCACGGATCGATTCGAACCTGAAAAGATATGGTGCAAGCTACGGATCCTTCATGAGTAAAAAGGAAATGACACATCAGATCAAGAAACTGGAGACCGTACAGAGATATGATCCGAAAAACATTGGTCTAGCAATAAAAATTGGCAAGCTGGCAATCGAGCTGGAAGATTGGAATAAGGCGATTGAAGTCTTATCAAAGTTCAAAGATACTGACCATCCTTCGATATTACGCGACTTGGGTGTAGCCTTATGCAAGTTGTATAAAAAGGATAAGACCAATAAAAAATTCCTCGAAGGCCAACAATATCTAGAGAAGGCCAGTAATCCTCCGAATATTGACACGGACGCTATATCATCCCTTGCGGGAAGCTGGAAGGGTTTGGATGATAAAAGGTCAAAGGAGCTGTATCTAAAAGCTTTCGAAATGGACCCTTCGGATCCTTATCCATTGGGTAACTACATTGAACTTGAAATCGCTGAAAAAATGGACACTTCATTCCTTGCGATGCTCAAACCCACTATCCAAGGGGCTATCGAAAGATCCCAGGATCAGATCGATGTGAATATGAACCTACCCTGGGCATATTACGACATGGCGAAATTCTACCTTTTCCTTTACAAACCTCAAGAGAGCCTTCCCCTTCTTGCAAAAGCAGTAAAAGTTAGCAAGAGTACTTGGGAGATAGAGACTTCATTAAGGTCTTTGGAAAGGCTTGAACCGGTTAAGGATAAGTTACCCGGTTATAATCTGGTCAGAGCTTTACTGGTTCTGGCATTATACTCAAGAACAAGAAATGAGGAATTGCTTTTAGGATGTAATTTGAAGCCAAAGAGGTTTGAAAAGAGCCTCCAGATCGTTGTTGTTGCAGGGGGTTGTGATGCTGTGATCGAGGAGATGATGGAAGGATACAGAGGTTTTCTGAACTCTTCATTCGAGGGTTTCAATGGTTTGATAATATCCGGAGGGACAACTTCCGGGATCAGTGGTCTTGTTGGTGAAATAAGTAATAGATACGGAGATAGTATCAAAACCGTAGGATATATTCCAAAGGTATTGTCACATGATATCGAGGTCGATAAACGGTACGATGAGATAAGGGAAACAGACCATGATGAATTCAGTTTTCTTGAACCTATCCAATACTGGATGGATATCATCTCCTCTGGTATTCCTCCCGATCAGGTAAAGGTCCTGGGGATCAATGGAGGACAGATCGCCTCCTTTGAGTATAAACTGGCATTATCACTTGGCGCAAAGGTTGGGATCATCCAGGATAGTGGCGGGGAAGCTCAGAAGATCATCAATGATCCTGAATGGTGTGAATCTGGCAATTTAGTTACTCTAACCCCGGATGATAAGATCGGATCAGAATTTATAATGAACTCTCAATAAGTAAAATTAGGAGCTAAAGGGAAGGACCTCTTCAGAGGTCTAATCTTTCATATCTTGGTTAATTCACTTCTCAACATCGATCTCATTTGTAGAAGCTTGAAAATCGATTAGAACCTAGCTTTGACAGTTAAATAAAAAATGTGCCCGTCGTTAACTTTTATTTATG
>CBDDUX010000085.1:0-16083 GCA_965234725.1 Thermoplasmatota archaeon
TACCATCCAGAAGATGACAGTGACTATTTGAACCAACCTATTTTCATAGCAAAGAGGAGATCCTTCAATTCACCATCAGTCAGTTAGAGCAAAGATATCCCGGAATCACTAATAAGATTGAAGTAACGGATGTCTGTAATCCAATGACCTTCCAGCGTTATGCAAATACCTACAACGGAACTTACATGACATGGATCACCACTCCGAAAAACAGTGGTAAATTGATGAAAATCAAGAAGACCGTTCCAGGGTTGGACAATTTCTGGATGTCCGGTATGTGGGTTTTCCCACCTGGAGGGCTTCCCGGTGGTTTGGTCACATCAAGGTGGGTTATTCAAATAATCTGTAAAAAGGAGAAACAAAAATTCGTTACGAGTAATGCGGGAGTAAGTTAATTATTGACACCATATATCCAACATTTAATACTTCCTGATAGTTCCAAATCTGATTAGTGATAGAATGTTTCAGTAGGTCATCCCAAAGTTGAATTAAGGTGATCCCAATCTTATTTTCAAATGTAGATTTTTCTCTTTATAACGAGGTCATTCCTCTTTGCTATCTTCAGATATCTTGTCCTTTTTACTCTTACTCAAGGTAACTGCAATGACAGCAATTATTGCAATAAGGATCAGCAATCCACAAAGACCACCAAATATTGGAAGAGCAGCGGAAGCCAGTTTTGAATCACTTTCAGCATCTTTATTTTTATTTTTAAGGATGAAATTTCTTTCCTCGTAATCAATCTGATTCCCCAACCAATCGAAATTCTCAACTCTGACGGTATATTCCGAACTAGGTAGATTTCTTAAACCCAATTCTGCACTTATTGACCTGCCATCGGATTCTTCAGTCAACACAACCTTACCGTTTGAGTCTGTAACTGTGACCTGTGTTCTTCCTACCAACATTTTTCCTGCAATATCGTTCTTGTCTACACCAGCGGTGTCGATTTGAACAACCCCGTTCGCTTCAAATGTTTCTTTTTGGTCAGGGTAAAGATCCAATATTTTCGAAAATTGATCATCCTCTACCCACCATAAATGTGACATAGTCATTATGTTGTCTTTTCGTTTTGGATCAGGTGTTGGAGGTTTCACCATGTCAGAAGTATCCGTGATAGTAACACCCTCTCGATCTGCTATGACTGCGGTGGTTGTTTCTGGTAGTATTACAACATCGAAGATCCCTTGAAATTGGGGCTCTTGGTACGTCAGAATCACATCAATATATTCCTCGGTTTTCGCGTCATATACAGGGGAGGTGTACGTGACCGGTTCAAGAAAGGTCCTTAACTCGAAACCGGTGGAAAAACCACCTTCCCAATTTGAAACCTTCTCATTTGAATTATCGAAATGAAATAATCCAATATTTCCTCCTTGGAAAAAAGGTCCAACTTCTTCTGAAAATCTTGGATGGATATCAAGTATTCGAGTTTCAATGTATACTTGGTTTTCCCCTGATCTGGTGATCTCTTCTCCTTGTGAAAGGAAGGCAGTTGGAAGATGAATGAATTTCGAAGTATCGTCTCTATCAAAACAGGCAAGATAGTAATCCTTACCTGTGGATGTTTCATTAAAATGGAATGCGACATAGATATCTCGTGTTGTGGTATCATACAGGAGTGAAAAGATCTCTCCGATCGGTGTGTATCCACTTTTATTGGCGATATCAGTTACATTGAAGATCTCAGTTGAAATTGTGTTTGTACTCAAATCCAAGGTTTGGATGTTCATATTTGTTTGGGTCCTTGTTGTAGAGAACCATAGCAGATTCTCTGTTGGTTCCTGGAAGAAGTCCAGAATTCCTCCAGGCTTCAATCCTGAGTTCTTGTCCAGTTTGGTTGTGATATTCTGTGATCCGACATCGATTATCCATAGTCCATCATTACATGCAAGATATAGCGTATTCGTATCCGCATTGTATTCAAGATCATTGATCACATTTGCATAGTAATTCAACCACATCCTCTGGATGGTTCCATTCGATAGCCATATTGTTTCAAGTGTAGTCCTGTAGGCTTGATATCCACTACCTGTGATGGCAAACAGTACATTGTCATCTTCGTTGTAATGTATCTGATATACAGAGTTAGATTCAATATCAGGTGCGGTTATATGCTCAATTGTATCGTTGTTTCTGTGGATCAATGATATTCCATAGTGCCCTGTATATGTTACAATAATAAGGTTACCATCTTGACCTACCTCGACATGTTTTGGTTCACCTTTCAAAGGTGTCATAGGATCTTCTGTTGTAATGGTCTCGGTTTCAGCGTTTGCTATAACTGGGATAATTAATAAAAAAACGAACAAAAACGCTATTGTACATGCCAAATGTCTATCTTTCATAACGACCCCCCACAGATCTAATAAATATCCAATTGACAAACTAAGATTTAACATATAATACTTTTTAATGGTTCCAAATCTGATTAATGATAGAATGTTTTCATTTTTTTTGTCCCTTTGGGTATCTAGTCTATCTTCTTCTTGTTTAAAAATACCAAGATTGCAGCAATTATTATACCAAGGATCAATAATCCGCAAAGACCACCAAATATTGGAAGAACTGCCGAAGCCAGTTTTGACCCACTCTCACTTTCAGATGGTTGATCAGGATTGTCCAGGATGAATTTACATTCCTCATAATCTATTGAATTACCGATCCAATCCGATCTTTCAACTCTTATGGTATATTCAGAACTTTTCAAACCAGATAATTGAAATTCCACTTCCATTTCTCTACCACCCGTTTCATGGGTATAAACCACGTTTCCTTTTGAGTCGGTAATGGTCAGTAATGATTTGCCGATAAAAAATGAATCTAACGGATCTTCTCCTTCAAAGTCTTTGGTCAAGATCGAAATGTATCCTTCTGCTTTCACAGTTTCAATTTTCTCTTTATCCATATTTAATGACTTTCCAGCATCACTTTCATTTTTATAATATTCTGCCAGGAAGAGGCCACCTTTGATCTTAAGCATGGTTTTTGCAGGAATTACCATATCGCCCAGATCATAGAAATATAAACCTTCAGATCGGCTGACAGTAGCAGTCGTTGAATCGGTTTCTACAACCACATCGTTTGGTCTCTCGATTTCCGGTTCTTCGTAATCTACTTCAATATCAACCCATTTCTCAGTCCCTTTGTCAAATCTAACTGAAGGACGTCTCACCGTTTTTGTGAAGGTTTTTATATTCAGCTCATCATCTGTTGTAGAGATCTTTTTAATCGGGGGATCAATATAGAATAGCCCTATTCCATATCCGCTGAATAAAGGACCCACTCCATTTTTGTTCCTTGAATGCATCCTGTTGATATGGAATATCTTCCAACCCAGATAATCATCGGATCTGGTGACCTCTTTCCCCTCTGAAAGATAGCCGGTGGGGAGAGGGACAAAGTGTGATGTATCATCTCTGTCAAAACACGCCAAATGGAATATCTCACCTGTTATTGTTTTGTTGAATTGGAATCCAACATAGATATCTCGTGTGGTAGTATCATAGATGAATGTCAAGATAGGACCTTGTGGTGTGTATCCATTCCTAATAGCAATATCTGTTACATTAAAGATCTCGGAAGAAACTGTATTTGTACTCATGTCCAGGGTCTGGATGTTTACATTATCCTTCGACCAGGATGTGACAAACCATAACAGGTTTTCTGTAGGTTCTTGAAAGAGGTCCCACACACCTTCAGATTTCAATCCGGTGTCTTTGTTCAATTTTTCAGTTATTTCCAATTCATCCACATCGATTATCCAGAGACCATCAGCGCATGCGAGATATAGTGTATTGGTAAATGCATTGTATTCCAGATCTGAAACTGAGGGTGCATAGTAATTGAGCATCACTTTTCCAATTGTATCGTTGTCAAGCCAGATGATCTCAAGTGTTGTATATCGGTTATCAAATCCAATACCTGTGACAGCAAATAGCACATTGTCATCTTCGTTGTAATGAATCCGATGTACCGAGCCTGAATGAATGTCCGGTTCAGTGATGTGCTCTATCGTATTGTCATTTCTGTTGATTATTGAAATTCCATAGTTATCTTGGTAGGATAAGAATATCAGGTTCCCGTCCTGTCCTGTTTCAATATATTTTGGTTCACCCTTCAGAGGTGTCTCCGGATCTTCTGTTGTGATCATCTCCACTTCGCTGTTTCCCATCGCTGGGATCAAGGCAATAAAAATGAATATGAACGCTGTTGCAACTGCCAATGAGCTCTCTTTCATAACGATCCCCCACAGATCCAATAAATATCCAATTGGCAAACTACAACTGAACATATAATACTTTTTGATGGTTCCAAATCTGAGTAATGATAGAATGTTTTAGTAGGTCCTCCCAATGATAATGATTTTCCTATACGATCATGATTATCAACACCTGTTATCTGGCCGATCTGTGATTGATCATGCATTATCTGGTTTGTAGAGCATGAAATGTTAGAAAATAACGAAGTCACAAATCGATTTGAAAGATTCAATCATGATATTTTTAAATCCACTATTCCCGTGATCTCTCTCATTTTCTGGATCGTTCTTTCCGAAGGTTCCTCATTGACCATAATGAAGTAATATGGTGGATCATGATAAGGCCCATCCAGTGTGTCTATCTCAAGAAGGTCCATAAGATCTTCGATCCCATCAAGATCATCCTCGAATTTCTCTGGGTCCTTCACATATATTCGGATGAAAAAGAGTGTTCCATCTTCTTTTTGTTTCTTCATCTTCCTTTGGTCATCCCTGTAAGAGTGCAATTGGTGAGATGAAAGTGTTATTCTGGGTAACGGATCTCCCTGCCATCCACAAAAAGTACATTTATTCATCTTTTTTCCTTTATCATTCGAAAATGATTCGATATCAAATATCCTGCAATCTGGACAAATGGGGCCACTCATTATATCGAGATAAAATGAGAAATATCAATATATAATTCCTTCTAGTATTTTCACTAAAGAAAGATTCATTCTAATCGCCAATATTCAAACCCAGTTCCACATCAAGGTCTTTGATCCGTGTTATCAATGCGGATCTAATATCGAAATCATATAGAATAATATCCTTTAAAAGGGAAATATATCTCTCTCTTTTGGCAACTGCTTCCTCGATTTGATTGAAATCAGATAGGTCCATTTCATTCATGATATTGAGGATCATCCTAAAGGATGATTCCCGATCCATCATTTGAGCTTGTCTGAAACCGGGTCCTGAATTCATGCATTCTGGACAGTTCCCTTTGGTCTCCGGGTAGATCAGGTCACAGTAGATACAACTTTGAATGGCTCCCTGCTCGGGTTGATTTGGAATCTGAGATAGCTCTTCCATGAACTCATATGTGAATTCATGCATTTTATAGGTTCACTCTATTTGTTATTGTAATCAACCATGAAGTCCTTCGAAAATGAAAAAAAGTAGTTCTCCCACTTCATACTGGCCCTCCCAGGGGGGACGATTGGGTGTAATAATATATTGAGACGATATTTCGATCTTCCCATCTCCAAGGTATTTCAAATTGCCTCTGTATGGAATTCTTTCTTTGGTTTCCCTTACGGTTTTTATCGATTGAATGTAGTAATATTCATCTGATTTTAATTGATCCAGACCGGGTCCGGAAGGATATTTATTCAGATCAAATTTCAAATAGTAATTATCATTATCTTTACAAATAATACCAATGTACATTTCACTTTCCTTCATATCTTCGATCGATAACATTTTCATACCTCATATCCTAATCCAATTGGATGAGAATTATCCTAATCTACTTTCTTAATATTCCTATGATAACTACCAAGTGTTTCAATACTCGGTGAATATGTTTCTTCAATATAGAATCCTTTTTCAGTTGGATCCATGAATTCATTTTCTGTAATTTCCTCTGGATCAATATCAATAACCGATTGTAACTTATCAAGATCCCCTGGATCCTCAATTAAATAATAAAATTTCGTCTCTTCAATAATTTCATAACTTTCACATGAACATGCTTTGGGTGGCAGAGGATATTTCTTTTTACAATTTGGACAGATATAAGGTTCGTTTGAATATTTGATCATAATCAGATGAAGGTTTCATCCACAGATAAATCTGTGGGTATTGACCATACGTTCTTGTAATAATTGAAATCAATAAAATATTGGTTTACTAGATAGCAGATTAAAACGATCTTGAACTGGAATAAATTGGCCAGAGATAAATCACTAGTCGAGTGCCAACCATTGAGGTGACGGGATCTCACTACATTTTGCCATATTCAAGGGTTGAAGTGTCAGGGACTGGGTTTGAAAGAATCCTTAAAACTTCCAGAAAATCAAAGATTTTCCTTACATTGAAGGTTGTGATCTTCAAGATGTCAAAAAGGTATCAAAAATTAAAGAATTTATCTGAATTGCCTTCGGGAGAGATCAGACTGGAAAAGGAAAGGGCCCGGTTTCCGAGCCTACTTATTCCATCTTTGACCATTTGTTAATTAATTCATCCAAAGGATAGCAGATTCCATTATTATACTCGCGGAGTAATCTATAGAAAAAAATGTCAAGGGAATAATAAATTGATATGATATTTATTAAAAAGTGAAAAAAAAGTTATCTTCATGAACATCTCTGCACTTGATTCGGCTAAATTATTTTCATATAGGTATTTAAAAGGCCACTCTTAAAATCTAAAATTATATATTCCTTCAATGCTTATATATCTATCAATTAGGTGGAGATGAAATGAAAAGAATCTGGATATTGATACCGTTCATACTAATTGGTATGCTTCTCATACCCTCCATTATCTGGGCAGAGAAGACTGATGAGCTTCCGATCAGGGTCATTGTAATGTTCCAAGAGAATGTAGATCCATATTCCGTTGTGACCGAGGATGATGTACAATTAGAACTTGAGATCATCAACGGAGTAGCAATGATGGCAACCCCGGCAAAGATTAAAACTTTGAAGAATAGAGATGATGTCAAGTCGATTACAATGGATAATCCGATTAAAGCTGCAGAATCCACACCTTACACAAGACTCCCATGGGGTGTAAACAGGATGGATGCGGATATGGTCTGGAATCATGTCGATCCTGATACAAGTGTGGGAAATGGTGTGACAGGGGATGGGATCCATGTTGCTGTTCTGGACACGGGGATAGATCTCGATCATCCTGATCTGGTCAGCAACATAGGTACGGGAATTAACTATGTCCAGACGGTCAACCCACGTGGAAAGGTCATGTCATACGATCCCACCGCATTCGACGATGATAACGGACATGGAACCCACTGCGCTGGGATCATTGCCGGTGATGAAGCTAATGTTGGTAACGGTATGATAGGTGTTGCTAGGGATGCTACGGTCCACCCTGTTAAAGTTCTGGACAAGAACGGGAACGGATACACCAGCTGGCTTGTGAGCGGCATTCAGTGGTGTGTAGATGATGGCAATATAGATGTCATATCCATGTCACTCTCGTCCACATCAAGTGATCCGAACGTCGAGACTGCCTGCAATGTTGCGGAGTCAGAGGAAATCATTCTTGTTGCAGCTGCTGGCAATTACGGAGATGGGGATCTGGATACTGATGAGATCGAATATCCTGCTTCATACAGCAGTGTGATCTCTGTCGGCGCAACTGACCGTCACGATGTTCTTGCTGAATTCTCCTCATCAAGTCCTTATGTGGAAGTTGCAGGACCAGGGGTAGACATCTACTCGACCTATATGGGAGACGGATACGCGACAATGAGCGGAACATCCATGGCTTGCCCTCATGTCGCTGGGACGGTAGCATTGATGCTGGAGAGTGGGATCCCACCTATTTCTGATAACGAGGAGGTGTTGGATGTCCGAGATAAACTGACTTCTTTAGCTGATGATATCGGGGTTTCTGGTTGGGACTCCGGATCTGGAGCGGGTCTGGTCGATGCTCTAATAGCATGTGGTTTCGATGACAATTTCGCACCCATGATAATAGAGGTAAGTTCGGTCGTGACAGATGACTCCGCCACCATCAGCTTCCTCACCGATGAGCCCGCTACGGCCGGGATAGAATACTGGGCGGAGGGAGAAACAACTCATTCCGACTCCTCCGATTCAATTGATAAGATCTATCATTCCATCTACATCAACGACCTTGAAGAAGGTACGAAGTACTTCTATCAGATCTCGGCCGTAGATCTCTCAAATAATCTAGGGGGAGAGGAAAGGGCGGAAAATAGAGAGTTCACCACCACCGGTGGAGTAACGCCACCTCCAGATGAAGATGCCATGCATGTGAAGGACATTTCGGTAACTACAAGTACCAAAGGTGCGAACAAGTATATCGCCACAAAAGTACTCATCGTTGATTCTTTGGGGGTTGCAGTGGGTGGTGCAACTGTTACCTTAGAGATCACTCTTGGATCTGATACCATT
This sequence comes from Thermoplasmatota archaeon, assembly GCA_965234725.1. Taxonomy (GTDB): domain Archaea; phylum Thermoplasmatota; class Penumbrarchaeia; order Penumbrarchaeales; family Penumbrarchaeaceae; genus Penumbrarchaeum; species Penumbrarchaeum helgolandense. The sequence continues at coordinate 8,413 of CBDDUX010000085.1, forward strand.
TCCACATCAAGTTCAGTCACCGGATCAGATGGATATGCTTCCTTCAGTCAAAAGGTGAAATCCACTGGAATATACACCATTGTAGTCACGGGAGTTGTGAAGACCGGTTGGATATACGACAGCTCAAGCGACGAAGTGACATCGGCTGAAGCTAAATTCGATTGAAAGATGGGTTAATAAAGGTAATATACCCGAGAAGTCAGGTCCAACTTGTGTTATCACTTATTAATACTTACGCATCTATAAGAAGCTTCCATATCTTGAATAGGAAAGGTAAGAAGAATTCTCCCCCTGCGAGGACCTCTATGGCGTTCCTGCTCTTGAAGTTGATGAAGAAGGATTGACAACTTCAGAGTTGAAAGACTATATTCACGAACAGATCGAGGATCTTGAAGGAAAAGAATGAGGTGTCAGAGACGAAAATTGATGTCAACATTGGAAAAATATATATATTTATTCTAATATAATATTCAATAAAGTTTCTGGGACTGGGTTTGAAAAGACCCTTAAACTTCCAGAAAATCAGAGATTTTCCTTACCTTTGAGGTAGTGACCTCCAAGATGTCAAAAAAGATACTCAAAATGAATGAACCTCTTCTGGATGCCTTCAAGATAGATGATCAGATCAAACTACTAAATCATATACGATCTCAGATGTTATTTGGGTGATTCCCATGAGAATGGAACAGGTCCAATCAGGAAGTCCTCCCGAAAAGGACAGGAAATAATCAATCAACAGTGAGAGTATACGGTACGGAGAAACTCCCGTCAATGGTCTGAAATTCAATATATCCAGTCACCGATTCTGGATCCATGGATCCGGAAAATCCCGTGAACATCTCGCCACCTTTTTGCTTCACAGAGAACCTCGATGTTGTCCCCGATACGGACTGATCGATGTTTATCGGTCCATCCGATGGTATACAAGCGATATGCGGACATCCACCAACCCCTGTGGCCGACCATTCTCCGGAGAACTGAAGCATTCCGGCCATCTTCCCGTCCTCCTGCACTTCTGCAAAAAAGGTGCCGGTCATGACAACATAATATTCGAACGTGCTCGCAACTACACCGCACAGCGGGCAATTGGTCGTCCGTGTGAACGTAGCCGAGCCATCAAACGTTCCCGAATAGGCTATCCGGCCGGGCAGGACCTGAGGGATAGCGTCCTCAAACGGAATGCTCGACCCGTCCTTTAAAATGCACAGTTTCTTGACGGGTGCGCCAGGCTCACCCTTGAAAAGTGTCCTCAGCTCATCTGATGTGCTGGACATCTTGTTGTCAGTGAGCACCACTCCTCCCCTAGGTTCTCCGGCTCTGAATCTTTTGGCCTCCTCCAGTCCTTCATCGAACTTCTTGAGAAGGCCAAGCTGGTCCTTGAACAGCGCTATCACCGGAACTCCCATTTTGTCGTCGGAGACGGTTTCCAACGCAGTCTGCAATGTTCCCGAGGGAGTCGGGATCTCACCGGTCGCCAGTTGGGTGAGCCATGATGTTCCCACCGCGATTGCCACTTGAGCCGCGAGCCCTATCGCAAGCGGAGCCCCGCCGACGATACCTGTTACCATATTGAATAGACCGTAGCAGAACTTACCTGCCGCAGGGACCAACTCACTGCCGATCTCGTACTGCTTCATCGGTATCTCCCTGAACTGTCTATAATCCTCCCTCCAGGATTCCGGCAGCTCATCACCAGAGACCGGGTCAGACCTCGTGAATGATCCCGCACGGGTTTCGTTCGAGGGGAATACATTGACGATACGATGCACGGTGTTCAGGAGCAATCTATCCATTTCTATTATGCCCTCAGTATCCATCAGGGTCGTTTCGTAGTCGATCGTATTCAGGGCGATCGACCCCCGATCTCCCGCAATCAACTCATCCAACTGGAGCATCAACTCTGCGAGCGATGTACGATGGTCCCACAAACGGGAGATTAAGTCTGGGTCCGTAGCATTAGTGAGGATCTCATCCAAGCTGTCCAGGCAGGCAGAGATGAATAGATGTGTGTATACTCCGGTTCTGATCGTATCACCCATCTCCAGCATGGGCCTGATCTCCAGACCCTCCAGGACGTTGGAGGTCATGACCCGGTCCTTTGAAACCTGTACGACCTTCACATCGGTCCTTCCGCTCAGGAACCGGTCCGAACCGTTCAGGAAAGGCGGAACCACGACCTCAACCCTTTTCTCATCCGCATATGTCGCGGGGATCAATACGGTAATGCCACCATCTTGCCCCGTGAAGGCCACAGATATCGCGGAGCCTTCGGGATCGAAGCCCGAGCCCGTAATATTTAACAAGGTCATTGGATCCACACTTGAAGCTCCCATAGAATCGATGTGGATGAATCGGACCTTCTCTTCATGATCGACCGCGTAGAATACAATTACACCTGTGAAAATCGTAAGGAGGAGAAGAACGACTAAAATAATGGTGACCGTTCCCATACAAATTATAGGTCCCTTGAAACTCGTCTCCTTACAGGCTGAAGAATGTGAGTTCCTTGAAGGACCTTTGTCGGGGCTTGTTTGTTTTTTAGTGACATGTGGTCTGACCTTGGGGCTATTTTTTTCTTCGACTGTACCAGAGGTCTTTTTCTTTGATCGTCTTGATATTACTACTACCAAGATGATAATGAGTAGGATCAGTAACGCTCCACCTGTCATGCATGAACCACAAATGAGGATCCTTACCAGGATTGAGATAAGGGTCAGATCCTTCCCCGAAAGCTGATTTGTCGAATTTGAAGGATCGATCCAAGTGTTATTTTCTTCGTCATTTTCGGAGGGTCCGATTGTGTTGTTGGCAGATAGGATCTCCCTGGAAGGATTGATGATCGTGGATCCGCCCTCTAACGTGTCGTTGCCCATGATTGGGAGGACAGCGATCAGTGTGACGGTAATCATGGCTAAAGAAAAAATCAGAATGAAATATCGTTTCAGCATGGAGAGACCATCTTATGGACGCCTGTTGATTTAGATTTATGGAGTTGTCTTGTTATTAATGGCTTCTTCTTCCGTTATAAAAAAAATAAAAATGGAACGGGATCTGGATATTCTCCCTGATCGATATTGGGAATATCTCTATTGAGTTCCAGTTCCGAATAAATACGTAAAATGATTGACAACCAACGAGTTATAATACTAATTAATGTAAAGGTGCAAGAACTCTTAGGATCAAAATAAAGTGAAGGGTTCTAACTCTCAAATGTCGGGGACGGAATCTTTGCCAACATTGGAAAATATATACAATAATTTTAAGATAATGGTAAAATAAGTGTCGGGGACGGGGTCCTCTTCCTCATCAATTACAATTTGATTCCGCAAAACCTTCGGTTTTGCTCAGGTTGAGCATTTTTGATCGTCGATTCCAAGACACCAGATGCTCAACCACCTGGACCGATTACATATTAATTATTGGGGTTCAATCTATGAAAAATCAAAGATTTTTCAGACCTCCTCGCCCCTTATAAATTCCAAATTAATCTTCCACTCGGAGGACCCCTAAGTCACCGAAAACTACTATCTACCATTGCTTAACAATGGTAGTAAAGTGTCGGGGACGGGGTTTATCTAGTTAAGTCAAATGATCTGGAAAATGCTCCGAAAAACCCCTTTTCGAGAAAAGATTTCCGAGCGGATGACGGATGGAAGCGAACGGACCGAGATATAAAGAAGCCCCTTTCAATGCGTCGGGAGGGGCCTCGCTCTTTTAATTTCCTTTAAAAAGATTTATTCCTTATACTTCAATATCTCCTTCTTCAATCTCAGGAAAGTTTCCTTATCGATATGTTCTTCAGAAAGATCCTTAACAAGAAGTAAAAGCATCTCATCAATTATTAAATCACGATTAATGATTCTATAGCAGATCTCATCACCATTTCTTTTCTCAATAATTATCTTTTTTCGGAGAAATTGATCAATGGTATAGGAAATTTTTCTTTTATTTTCCGAAGTTAAATTCAGAAGTTCGCCTCTTGTGATATTCGGTCTTGTTTCTATCAGCTTCAATATCCTTTTCTGATATTGTTTGAGTGAAGATTGATAGGTTTCATAACCGTTATTTTCACCGATGAACAAGGATGCAAAATAACAATTTTTTCCATTCTTAAGACATGATCTGATATTATCTTCTTTGATCAGGAAATTCAAATGGTATCTCAATGTTCCTTTGTTAAGGTTGAGCACATTCTTTATCCTCCCAAAGGTGGCTCCAGGATTATCCCTGATATAATTGAAGACCAGTTCCCTGTTCCTGTTATCAGGTGAAGATTGATTTTTCATAAGGTTAAAACCACCTTCGCTGAATTCTCTCCTCATTCTTCAGAGCCGTCAAGTACACTGAGTGCCGAAAGAAAAATCCTTCGGTCAATAATTCCATTTTCGTATTTTTTTCTTAGATTCCGTCTCAATTTTCGTTTGGCATTTTTCTCCATATCAAGTTCTTTGAACGAAAGGGCTCTGTTTTCAAGAACTCTGAGATACTTCTCATCTTTGAAATTCATATCTTCCAGGATCTCTGGATCACAGTCTAACTCACTAATAGAGGTCATATGGACATTCCTATATCTCATCCTACCGGTGCCTTCAAGTTCGAGAAGACCAAATTTTACTTCAATCTCATTGTTAGGATAGCTTGGAGGTCCATCGGGAGATCGAATATTAATGGCTCCAGGCGTACCCATATGATCCTCTATTGTATTATCGGAAATTCGTCCCCTTATCTTTCTCTTAAAGATTACAAAAGAAATGACAATTGATACCACCAGGACAATAATGAGAATAATAAATATCAAGATCCCGAGATTGAGATCATGATCCGGATCTACTCCTGCATCGGTTTCTTTTACCATGACCTGTCTCGATATATTGATCCATTCGCCCTTTGCATCTGTTATCCTTAAAGTGAGGTTGTATTCACCTGCTGATAGGTTCAACAGGATCGAGAGACCATATCCCGCGATCTGATTTTCATCAAGGAACCATGTGAAATTCAGATCCTCAAGATCAAGATCATTTAACAAACTAGTGTTCAAGGAAAAGGTCTGATTCCTGCCTTCAAATATTTCTTCATCACCAAGATCGATGCCAATATCCAGGTCTTCGATATCCTCGACCATAATCCCTTTGATCACTTCAAATTGGAGAATGGCAGAATCAGTACCTCCATTTCCATCTTGTACAGATATGTTTACCCAATAGGTTCCAACTTGTGATATGGTTGGAGTACCAGAAAGTAACCCGGTCGAATTATCTATCACGAGAAAACTGCAGTTGGTAGTGAGAGACCACACTAAAGTGTTATTTGTGGGATCGATGTCATGAGCCATGACAAGGAACAAATATGCATTCAATGCTTTAGCATCTGGAAGAATACTTGTGGTTATCCTTGGAGGATCATTAACATTCCAGACTATCAATGTATAATTTAGATAGCGAAGAGCTTCCCCGCTGGCAACCGAGACATTGACAAAGTAACTTCCCACATCATCATTTACTGGAATTCCATTGATAACTCCAGTTGCTTGATCTATCTGGAGGAATGAAGCATTCGTTGTGAGGGACCACGTAATGGCTTCATCCCAACTGGCATCGAAATCCATGAAATAGTGACTGTCCTCAAAACAGTAGTTCATATCCGATGACTCGTTGTATATAATTCTCAAAGGAGCAGGATCTCCCGGTAACACGGTTATTGTGAAATTAATGAATAATTGTGATTTCTCGTCTTCAACTGTAATGTTCACCCACCAATCTCCAACATCCGATGGTTTTGGATTCCCACAGAGGTCATAAAATGGAGGGTTTAAAAGTTGAAGCCATGTTGAATTGGTACTGAAGGTCCATTCAAGATCGTCCAAAGGTGTATCGGCGTCTATAAATTGATTACCATAACTATCAAAGATTGTGCCCCCTACATTCACTTCTTCTCGTTTCACACCCCTGAACACAGGTGGATAGTTTGTAGTATGGGGTGATACAAGAGGATATCTATCTTTTGAATTACCACATTCATATGGTATATCAAATGTACCATTTGGCAGAGCATTTGCAGAAGAATATCTTTTTGCATAATCATTCCAATAATTACCCAATTCGATCAGACCCCAATAACCCCAATAATTTATCGAACCCGCTTCCGCTTGAACTCCCCCGTCATTATTGGAATAGAAATTGTTGCCGATAATCCGATTCCCGTCACTTGAGACTATTCTGATTCCAAGTCCATTGCAATCCTTAATATTGTTTCTCATAATATTATTTCTATCGGATCCATTACTGATCGATATTCCAATACCTTTGCTCCCTTCAATCGTAGAATTCACTATCTTATTCTTGATCGAATTATTGATTTCTATGGAGTTTTGCCCGGAGTAAATAATTGAATTTCTAATTGAGTTTAGGCTCCCATCAATAATCCTTATCCCAGATGTATTCCCGGTGATAATACTAGTATCAATTGTAATATTCTTTGATTGCTGGATATTGATTCCAAATCTGTATGCGCTTATATCACACTTTTCGATGGTTACTCCATCACCATTTCGAAGATCGATCCCGGCAAGGCTGTGGTTCTTGATTTTGCATTCTTTAATCTCGGTTCCTGGTTCTGAATTATTGTTAAAATGGATCCCTGACCAATTGTAAGATAAAGGGTCATCCATCTGAGAAGCTATTCCTGAGATGTTTAAACGTTCGATCGAACAATATGAGGTGTTGATGGAGATTACATGACCTTTACCGTTTCCTTTGATAATTGGAAGATCTGGAATTGCTCCAACAAGTTTCACATCCTTATCGATTACAATATTTTCATTGTAGACACCAGGTGACACGAATATCGTTTGGTTCTCCCCTATGGTCGAATTATCGATCGCCTCCTGAATAGTTGAAAAATCTAAATCAACCCCCACATAGAAAGTGGACGATCTAGACACCTTTCCTTCCGATCCCGATGATGGAAGATGCATCACAGGGAAAATCGACATAATAACAATAAGGATGAGGGCCATTATCGATCGAATTTTGATATTCATACAGAATCACTCCATATTTGTTTTCAAAGAAAGGATATAAGAACAGTATTTAGATAAGTTATCAACCAGGTTTTTTGTATATCTGGCCTAGATGGTTTATATTAAATTTGTGTGAAATTGATCGTTCTTTTTCAAGTGATTTATATTCTGAAAAAAACCTGTAACTGGTACGAATTGAGATTTGGACATTTGATTCTCTCGTGTTCAAACACTGTGGTGTCGTATAACTATGTCATGGTGTCGTAAAACAACCCCAAATTTTGTAGATCGGGGTTTAATGAAAAAAGCTAAAAAACAAGAAAAAGGTCTAAAAAACCCCTTTTCGAGAAAAGATTTCTAAGCGGATGATGGAAAGAAGAGATTCGGACCAAGAAGAAAAAGAAGCCCCTTCCAAACGTGTCGGGAGGGGTTTCGCCCATTTTTTTTCTTCCTGTTTTAAAAATGAAAGTAGGTTTTGGTTTCATTCCATTTTGCATTGTTAATTGAGCTTATGCAACTGGAAGACATCATTCGAAATCAAATTATTACATGCCTCACAATAAGAGTGAAAAAATGAAAAATTAATCTATAATCCGAAAAAACAAAAAAAGCATTCCTACGGAATGCTCGAGCCTAACGGCTCTTTAGATCAA
>CBDDUX010000086.1:0-5142 GCA_965234725.1 Thermoplasmatota archaeon
GGATCTTAATCCTCCTGGTTGGCCTTGTCGCTTCCCCTCTTCCAATTGGTGAGGCTTTCAATGGTATATTTCCGGTGTCCTACTTCACTCCTAAAAGGACAAATCGCAAGAAGAAGAGGTGATGACCATGACAAAATCAAAAACGAATAGCAAACCGAAACCGAAGCCTAAACCAAAGCCAAAACCGAAGATATCGACACAGAAAACCGTCTATGTTGCAGGGGTCGGCCACGTTCCCCTTCGAACATATAGGGCGATTATGAGGAGTCAATAGAGGGTCGGACATGAAACGTAAATCATCCAGGAATAAGAACGGAACCTTCAAGAATCACCCGGGAAGAGAAAACACAACCTGGCATTCAACGAGGATCAAGATCGGGAAGGAGTACAAACGTCAAACGGGGAAGAAGGCCAAACCTGGATCCATTGTTCGAAACAAGAACAAGAATGGGACCTTCAACAAGGGAAGCCCCTGGCAAATCATGACCTATTTTGGATGGAGAAAGTCAAAGACTGGAAAAAAGAAACCGACCAGATCACAAGTTGAGAAACAGATAAAGAGCTCTAAGCCAGGAAGAGGTAAATAATAAAAAAGGTCGTGAAAAAATGAATAACTCCCCCATAAATCGAACCACTCAGATACTGTTGACTAGCCTTGCTGTTTATCTAATCCTGCTGATACTGATTACATCGATATATGCTTTCCTTTCCTCCGGTGTTGTAGGTCTCGGGGGGAGTACCTCGGTGCCGGAGGATTCCCCCATTATCCTATCGGAGAACAACGCCAATCACATCCTGAGATTGTGGGCCCCCCCGAGTACTAGTACTGTCGTTCTTTATGACCAATGGGATATCCGGATGTTTGGAAATGTGAATGATACCTATAAAGTGAAAATAAACGACGCTGAGATGTTCAACGGTTCATTGACCCAAGAACATCTTAACCTATCCTTTGATGCTTCACGGCTCGGTAATGCCCATGTAACTGTCATGATAGGAAACCGTTCTTATCGATGGGTAAACATTGCGATCAATCATCAAGAAATTGGTTACAATGGCCCGGGTGGTAGTGGTGGGTCTAATCTCAAATTTACGAGTGCTGACATATCAAGGGCTCAACTCAAGGCATCGGTGGGGGTGGCAATTGCAACAATTCTATCGATTCCTGTTGTGTGGCATGGTGTAAGGCTTTGGAGATCCAAACAGGGGGTGAGGTCCTTATGAATGAAGAACCTCCTCCTCAATCTATTAATCGATCTGTTGAATCACCTTTTTGGTATGAAGATATCAAGGGCTGGATGTCGAGGAGTCAAATAGGAAGAAAAATAAAATTCTTGGGATTGTTGGGATTAATCATTGTTGGGATATACTTCATGTTCCAGTGGTTCGGTGGTTGGTTCCTTCTTGGGTTCATTTCCCTACCGGCTTGGTATTTTTGGGCATTAAGACAGATCGATAGAGAGTCTTATACATTGATCGAGGTAAGACTTGAAGGGGACCAGTTGAATGAAACAACCTTCTCAAATGATACTCAGTTGTCCATGTATTCGATTCCTCCTGATGTGTGGAGAGAATTGAAGAAAGAAGGGACTCCCTTCTCTCCTGGACAGAGAACCTATATCTGTGATTTCTTCGATGAGAAAAATGGAAAGATAATATTTCCACATGACAAACGATTTTCAAACCTTAATTTTTGGTCCAGGTTGACCCTATGGATGAAACTTAAACAGACAATTCCGAACCTGGAAAAAGAACTGGCTATTTTGATGTATGATATGGAATCAAAAGCAACAGAACGGGCAATTGAGATATTGACCGAATCAGGGAGATACAACAAGGATCAAGCGGAAACCTTGAGGAAGGCAACAAGACCGAGGTTGAAGAGATTACAAAAGGAGGTGGCTTATATTGAGCAATAAAGAGGGCGGTCTGGATTGGGCTCTTGGAGCACATGCAAAAGAGAAATTGGAAGAGAGAACAGGATATAAAGACGCTGGAATAATCACCCGGCCAGACGCTTATTTATCACTTCAACAGTTGAAACGAACCTTGGAGGATAAGATAAAAGTACTCGAGGCAATGACCAATTCAATTGATAAGGCAGTATCAAGGGCAATGAAGAAACGATTAGAATACGCCAATGAAATGAAAACCTTGAAGAAAGCTCTCAAGGAAACAGAACGGCTGGACAATGATTTCATTCTTCGTGAATCTGTGGTCTTCTCCCGAACCGTGACCAATGATCTATCCAAGCTGTCCTTGGTGGCTGGAAATAAAGAAATGGATAAGTCCAGGTCAGTGGATGAGGTGTTAGGTTAATGCCTTATGATGATCCTGGAAGACTTTCCATTATAACGGGATCCCAAGGAACCGGGAAAACAGATTGGGCTTGTTACCTGATGGAAAGGACTATGAAGAAACACCCGGAGATAATGATAATATCCAATATCAAAATGATGAAACCAGTTAAGGGTTATACCTGGGTGAATAGCTTAAAGAAACTCCTTAATGCCTTGTGTGAAAATGAAAGGTCTTTATTGATTATCGATGAATCCGGGATCCATGGGACCTCTGGATATGGTTCCAGTTATAATGATAATGGTGAATGGGTCAAGTTCATCAAGCAACAAAGGAAATTCGGAGTATCTACAATATGGATAGATCAAACCGAGGACGGATCAATACCTCCTCAACTCAGAAAAATGGCGGTCTATAAATTCCATAAATGGAGGAAGGGATCCATTGAAGGGGGCTTATTCTTTGTTGATATCTTTGGGAAGGATGATAAAGGGGAATGGGAACCAGTAGAATCCGCTCTTAGGGTGGGATGGGAAAGCAGATCGAACTTACCATATGACACAAAGGATAACGCCAGTTTCAAGATGGACCTCCCGAGTAAAATGACCATCAAGGACGTATTCGACCACCTATCTAATTTCAACTCTTCAATTGTCCGGGAGAAGCTCAAGGAACTACTACAAGAAATAGAAACTAAACTGGATGAGGACGGGGCCGAAAATAAAGAGAATTGTATAGTGGGGCGGGAAAGTTACACTATGGGCGAGGTTATAAAATTGATCTTCGATTCACTCACTCCAAAACCTAAGAATCGGGAGGATCTCAACAAGGCTTTGAAAGAGAAGGATATCAAGAATAAAGATATCTCCAAGATCCTTGGAGTTACGGAGCAATACGTATATCGGGTTAAAAATGAATGGATCGAAGAATCAAAGAAAGAATCCGGACCGAATTAATTGTTATGTTGTGTTACTTGTCTATTGTGATCGTTATCTTTCCTTCCCTTGTTTCATGTATCAATAATTGCTTGGGTGCAGAGAGGATTGAGTGCGTTTGAGTGCGTTTATATGAACAAGCACCCAAGCAAGGGTCAATTATTTTCCAAAGATTAATATCTTCCCATCAAGTCATCTCAGTGCAAGAAAAGTCACTTCTTGACTTTGTATTTGAGAAGCAAAGAAGGAACACACTTTCGGAAAAGGGTTCCTTCTTTATGGCGGTAGGCTGGGAAGAGAGGATTGAGTGTTGATTAAAAATTAATCTGCCCACTGCCGTTTGTAGGGAGTTATTCAACTGTATTTATTACTTCTTATCTGTCTTGATGAAACATTCATGAAAATCCGCAAATACTTAATTTCACAAGTGCTCGGAAAGTGAACCATGTAAATTGATGCTTCAGAACAATTTCAAAGGATTTGATTTCTGGGCTTAAAATCCCTTTTTATACAGGTTCATTTTTGTATATCCAGTATTTTATAAAGGCTATCGCTCAGAACATCGATAAATATTGTATGCCATTAGAATCGGTCTATTTCATTTCCTGAAAATTCCGAGCACTTAGACCCTTAGGGGGTTTCCTTTCCGAGCACTTTTAGATCTTACTATTATGGTATCTCTATGTAAGAATATGACACATTTGGACATAACAATGGAATATTATCCTTTGGTGGGAAATCCCGAGGAATGCCTAAGAATAGTATTTCGTTATTATCTGGATGCGGAGTAGCAATAAATTTTTAACCATGCGATTTTGAGGGGTGATGCAATGCAAAAATGTAACCAGAATAATCTAAATAAGAATAGAAAAGAGATAATAGAGATACCTTCGGATATGTTTGATCAGTGGGAGAGAATCCCAGGATCCACTGATAAAGAAAAGATACTACTGGCTATTCTTCGTTATCATCATGTTTAGCAGCTTTTTTAATAATAGCTCTCATAGTATCGGCCATTGTTTCAAGGGCTTCTTCATCTTTAATATCTCTAATATATTTCCAAAGTTCCCAATCGACCACAATATTCTTAGATTTTCTTTTGGGGTCGGGGGCTGGAACATCTTTTTTTAATTCCATGGATGTTAATTTACATTCTTGCAATAATACTCTTCTATATGAGAATTTATATTGATATATTTTTACATCCATTAAAATATTCAACAATATGTTAATATATTGCCATGTTGTTCTAAACATTGGTATCTTAATGCAATGGTATATTATATTGAACAGCTTTCATGAAAGAAGGACCTCAGGGGGCCAGGGCTCTTATAATTGCATTAGAGATACCACCTTGGCCCTCTACATTTCTTTTGGTGGTGTTTTCTAATGGCCAGGAAAAGGGGAAGGCCAAGGATTCATGGAACTGATGAAAGAAAGGTTGGAAGGCCAAAGAAATGGAGTGTCCAACTTGAAAAATACATCAAAGAACTTGGACGAAATAGATATGACAATAGATACTTGGATGAGATTAGACTGAATGTTTCAGAAGCTTTCCAATTTTGGGGTGAGCCAAAGCCTAAGACAATCACGGAGGAAGATGTTCTCGATTATCTGGAAATCCTTGAAAACCGTGGTGTAAAGGATGTTACTAAAAAGAATTATTGGGGAAAAATCAAGGGTTTCTTGGAATATTGTGGCCATAGAGTTCCAGCTTTGAAAAGATATAGGTGGCGGGATGATGGTGGTCAAAATGTTAATTGGTTAACTGAGTCAGAGATGGACAAGGTTCTTTATGTTGAAAAAGATCCTTGGGAGGATATCGCTGTCCACCTCACCTTAGAATTAGGTATCAGATTCAGTACTTCACTAACTTTTTGAATCGATGTAAGGTACACTGGCCCACCGA
>CBDDUX010000087.1:0-20883 GCA_965234725.1 Thermoplasmatota archaeon
CTATTGATCTAAAGAGCCGTTAGGCTCGAGCATTCCGTAGGAATGCTTTTTTTGGCCAACAGATCTTCTTAAGTCATCTCCTTTGTTCTTTTATCATTTGAAGGGAAATGATTAACCCCTTGAGGCCTATTATTGGTATCTTATATCAAGGGGAATCTCAATGGAAGGTAGGAAGGCCATCCTTTCAATGTGTATATTGATGACGCTTCTATCCGTGATGTGGATCCCAGAACTGGTCAGGGGAAACGCTCCACAATCCATGGACCTCGTTTATGATTTCGAGGATCAGGTCCTGTCAGTTACCATCACGCATTCCATTGGGACCTCTTCTCATTACGTTCAAACAGTGATAGTCTACAGAAATGATGTAGCGGTTATCGAAGAGACCTATACCTCTCAACCCGATCCCAGGACCTTTACCTACGAATATGAAGTGACAGCTGTTGATGGTGATATCCTTCGGGTCTATGCTGATTGCAGCCTGGGAGGGGATATTGAAAATGAGATCACAGTAGTGGGGCCAAGGGAATACATGACCCTATCGGTCAATCCGGAACCTCTCCAGGTGGAGGTGGATGAAGAGGTGGATATGACTGTCAACATCTACAGGGAGAATGATATGACCCCGCTGGATGGTGTGTTCATTGATCCAAGTGCTGACCTTGGTTATATCGGAGATGTTTCAGACCTTGGTCTTGGTGGATATGGTTTCACATATATCGGTCCTAATCTGGATGCGGAAGATATAGAGGTGATCAACCTAACCTGCACCAAGAATGGCTACCATCCACTTTACTATGAGCTATCCTTCAATATCGTGATGGCATCGGATGATTCAAAGAATATTGTCGTATCCATCAAACCCATATTCTACAATATAGATGAGGGAGCAAAGAAGACCATTGAAGTTGAAGTGAAAGCCGGAGGAAGCTTCCTGGATGTGAATGACATAGATGTAGATTATTCAAAGGGCAAACTTACAAAGAGCAGAGAGGGGGCGGGAAAATACACCCTTGTATATACCGCGAACCAGGTCGAAACGTCAACAACAGCATATATCACCGTGATAGCCACCATGACCGGTTATGTGGAGGGGAGCAGACAGGTCCAGTTCCAGATAAATGATATAGGGAATGGTGGGTCAACAGAAACGAATTCCGGCGGGGGACTTGATTACAACACAATATTCATTGTTGGGATAATCGCCTTGATCATCATCTTAGTCGTTGTAATTGTAATGATTTTCAGAAAGAGGAACAAACCGGAAGAGGTCCTGGTGGTGGAAGCGGAAGAAGTGGTCGACCAGTACGGGGAACCTCCATTGGAAGGAGCATAATTGTACAAAACCATTATAAGTAAAGGGAATTGATACGAAATCATAAGGTCTTGGGAGCCCCTTTGATGATGAAAACGTTACTGATCACGGCAGTCCTTATCCTGATCGATCTGCTTCCGGTGATCCCCATGGATGCTGAAGTCAACGGACTCCAGATCAACAGCACTCACGATCCGATATCCATCGACGGGGATGAGGACCTCGTCCAGACCGCTTTCGATGAGGGCTGGAAGGGGACCGGAACACCGCAGGATCCTTTCGTTATCGAGGACCTTGAAATAGACGGGGATTCTGATTACACCTGCATAGAACTTCTAAATACGAGTTACAGCGTCCAAATTAGGAACTGCACAGTCACCAATGTCGATGAATCAGATTATGATTGGGATAAAGCAGGTATCCACCTTTATAACACTACAGATATTCGAATTCTCAATATTACATCATCTGAATGTGTTTTTGGTGTCCTGGTTCAGGATTCATCAAATATCATGGTCGAGGATTCCCGGATCAAATCGAGCTATATGGCCATATATTCAATTCGATCTGAAAACATTACGGTTGCAGGTTCGAATCTTACAAATTGCGATTTTGGTTTCTATGCAGGAGAATCCAATCATGTCCTGATTATGAACTGCAACATTTCGATAATGGAAAGGGGGATAAATATTAAAAATGGTATAAATATGACCATTTTGAAAAATAACATCTCGATATGCCAATATGGAGTAACCTATGAGGTGAATAGCATAGGATACGATCTTGTAATTGAGAATAATCATTTTAATAACATCTTTTTTGATGGGATCGTTCTATTTAGTACCAATAAGGCGAAGATAATAAAAAATTATTTTGAAAATATTACTTTGAGATCAGTACTATCTTTTTGGATTAATTACAACTTATTCATAGTTGACAATATTATGATAAATCAAGGACAAAAGGGAATTGAAGTCCGTGACGGGAATATCAACGGAGCACGGGGGATCGCCTCATATATACATAATAACACAATTATTGGTTCTTTAATTGGTATTTATGTACTCCGCAATGTTGAGATAAGGGGTAACAATATTACCGGTTCCGTCAAAGGTATCGTAAGTGAGTCGGGAACTTTAGGTTACAATAACCTCATTATAAGCAATACTGTCACAAATTGTGAGGAAGTTGGAATTCAAGTTGGTTATGATGTAATCGTTGAAGAGAATGAGATAATGAATTGCAATGAGGGAATGAGATTATACGGCAGCAATACCACTGCAAGGTACAACCTTATCCACAACTGCACCTTGAACGGAACAACGATCACGGGAGATGATATCCATCTTGAAGAGAACGTCATCTACGGGTGCGGGATGAATGGCATCTATCTAAGTGGATCGGGAAATGTCGATCTTACCAGAGATTACATCTATGAGAACACCGGCAACGGGATCACCTCCATCAACAGCGGCCCTACAATATACATTGGAACACAGATCCACAATAACGGCGGAGTCGGATTGAGCACCCTGGACAATTATACACTGACATTGAGGAACGTCTCCGCTTCTCAAAACAACATGGTGAACCTCAACCTAAGATGCAGGGACGACATCTCTGCCACCGGACTGGAATTGTATTCCACAGAGACCGGTGCCTTCGTAATGTCTCCAGAGAACGTGGAGATTTCAGATTCCGATTTCTTCGATCTGGAAACGGGGATCAATATCTATCAGTTCGGATCCATGAAAATGGATCACAACTCATTCGATGGATGCGGGATCTACCTATCTGGACCGGAAGGTCCCTCTGGGATGGACCTTTCAGGAATGGACCTGGGAACCACGAACCGGGTCAACGGAAGGAAACTCTATCTCATTGATGACAGCTATGATGAAATAAAGCTCCCCGCTGATTCGGGACAGTTGATAATCTACAACTCAAACCTCCACTTCGCTGATAACCTGGACCTTTCCGATGCGACCATCGGACTTATTATGATCGGATCTCAGAACATTAGGGTAGGAAATACCTCACTGGATGACAACATTGCCGGGATCCTTGCTTTTGATTGCGAATCCATCGATATCGTTGGTTCATCCTTCAGGAATGACATCTCAGGAATTGAATTCCGGAATGTTACGACATCATCCATCGAAGGCAACGGATTCCTGAGGTGCAGAGGAAAAGCCGTATTTCTCGAAGATGACAGCAGGGAATGCTCCATCAGGGAGAATCTGTTCTTCGGTTCCATCGGAACCACCTCATATGCCATCGAATCTTTTGCGGGTGAAACGGATGTCTACGGCAACCATTTCATATACAACAGAGGATCGGGTGATGAATACGCCACTTATCTCACTCAAGTGATCGATCCATTAAGTAAAGTTAAATGGTCCTTCAACGGAAAAGGAAACTACTGGAGGGACCATCACAAACCTGATCTTGAGAATGATGGGATCGTGGACTCGCCATATTTCATAGAACCATCCTATCTTACAAATGATCCTTATCCCTTGGCCAGATCTTACCTGTTCGACCCACCGGTCCTTGACCTGTCGATACTGATAGATCCTCCAAGGGCGATCCTCAATTGGCAGGAACCGGACCTGGGTAAGTTCGTCAAGGTCCTGAACTACACGATTTACAGGAGGGAGTTCTCAGGAGAACCTGAGATCATCGCCATCCTTCCTACTGATCAGACCTCATATATGGACCTGAATGTTTCCTACGGGAGGGATTATAGTTATTCCATCTCTGTTCTGAACGATCTTTTCGAGGGGGACCGATCGAGAGAGATAATGACCGATTTTCAGGTGGAACTTCCTGTCCTTGAGATAATTGATCCCTGGGAAGGGAATGTTACTGGTGAAGATAACATGCAGGTCGAATGGTCTGTTGACAATCTTTCAAGGGTGGACCATTTCGAGGTCAGAATAGACCTGATGGAATGGAAGAATGTCGGACATGCTTTCACATACCGTTTCATCAATCTCTCAGAGGGGACACATATAGTCAAGATCAAAGCGGTTGCTGTGACCGGAGGGGATGTTATTCAGCAGATCACATTCATGGTGGATATGGGTAAACCTTCCATCACCATAATAACACCAGAGGATGGATCGGTCCTTGCTGCCAATATCACAAAAGCCAGCTGGACGGCAACGGATGACCTTTCCGACATTCAGAATTACCTTGTCTCCCTGGATGATGACGAGGCCTTCAGTATAAGCGGAGCAAGTTTCATTATGCTGATAAATCTCAGTGATGGGTACCATACGTTGACAATTACTGCATTTGACAAAGGAGGAAATTCCGACACTGATGAGATCGTCTTCAGGGTGGACACCTTCAAACCCGCAATAGAGATTACAGGACCCCAAGAAGGACTGTTGACCCGATCAAGAGACATCAAGGTAACTTGGAATGCCTACGATATCGGGAGCGGGCTCGAACTGTTCAGTATTAAACTTGACGATCAGGACTGGTTCGATATAAGCCCGGAAAGAACTGAAAGATCATTCTGGCAGCTGGATGACGGAAGGCATGATGTTAAGGTCCTGGCAAGGGACCTTGCTGGGAATACCAACACAACCAATGTCAGCTTCACCATTGATGCGACAACCCCTGAACTTTTTATAAACTCCCCTATTGATGGAAGCCACATCTCTCAGGCTCCGGTATCCGTTCAATGGAGCGTATCGGATGCTGTTTCCGGGGTAGATCGTGTGGAATTCAAGGATAACAGTTCCGAATGGGAGAAGGTCCCAGCTAACCATATTGCCCTCCCTGGATTGGAAGAAGGTACATACACGGTATGGATCAGGGCCTTCGACAAGGTGGGCAATGTCGTTGAAGCATCAACGACATTCACTGTGGACAGGACCCCTCCGGTTGTCCTTGGATACGGCCCTACCGGCAGTAATGAACCTCTTGACGAACCAGTATTCGTATCCTTCTCAGAGAGAATGAACAAGGGAACCCTTAGGATCACAGTGGAAGGTGTCACCGGCAAAATCATCTGGCAGGGGGAGAGGGCTGTTTTTGAACCTGCTGGCAAACTTGACCCTGGAATAACCTACAATGTGACCGTGACCGGTTCTGACCTGGCCGGAAATACTCTCGAAATGCTTGAATGGTCCTTCACCACCACGGTATTGGGAAAAGTGCGAGGGAGAGTTGTGGACAAGAATGGTAACTCCCTCGGTGAAGCCAGGATCACCATCGGGGGTGAAGGGTCCGATTCCAGGCCGGATGGAGGATTCTTCATAGAGCTGGTGAACGGGACATACAAGATGAGGATAAGCAAGGATGGTTATCGATCCATGACCATCTCGGTTGACATCTCAGCAGGTGAGATCAACGACCTGGGAGAGGTGGTCCTGAAGGATGAGAAGGATGAAGGTCTGAACTTATTAGCGGTTATCATGGTACCTCTTGCACTGATCCTTATGGTCCTTCTGGTCCTGATCATTGGAAACTTCCTGAAAGCGGGAAGAAAGCTGGATGAGGAAGAATGACCCCTCATTCCTCCCAATCCATCTCGTCATTTCTCCTTCTGATGAAAAGGAGGACAACAATGAACAGGATTATCAGGATCACAGCTGCTATGGCTACCACAACGATCCACATAGGGGAACCATTTTCGTCCTCTTTTTCAGGTTCTTGATCCTCTTTCACAGGTTCCTCGATCTCGAAGGTCAACGATAGTTCGATCCAACCGGGTCTCTCCTCTTCAGTGGATGAGATGTTCAACAATACCGAATGATTACCTTGTTCAAGAGAGGAGATCGAAAATTCCATCCCAATATATTCCACCCCATCCACTTGCCAGATGAAGGAAAGGTTCCTATCATCATCCGCCACAGCCTTGAAGAGGACGGTTCCGTTGGATGGGTAACTACTTCCCTGAGCGGGAGAAACAATACTTGCACCCATAGGTGCCACCGGTTCGATCGGTTCAGGTCCTTGATCTTCTGGCAATGTAACATTGACAGTCCATTTGAAAAAATGGACTTCCGATCCTGACCCAAGAACGAGATCCACATCAAAGACCTCTCCACCTTCCAATCCAAGTTCTGAAGGATCAAGCAAGATCGAGGTTTCATTCGTTATGGTGAGGTTTAGAAAATTCCATTCTGAAAGGATAATGGTCCCATCCGGATCAAATGCATCATATCCGATATCCAATGTTCCATTATATTGTAAGGTCGTATTACCCGAAAGCGGATCTAGTGAGACCTCGATTGGTCTGTCCACATCTTCTATTATTACCGTCCAGTTCCTCATAAGATCGAACGAGTGATCCCTTCCGTCATAGACAATAACCGAAATATTCAATGGGGAATCCTCCGAGGAGTTTGCACCCAAATATTCCGTATGAAGGTGGATATATCTGAATGCTTCAAAACTGGTATTCCCCACCATCCAAAAATATCTCAGATCGTCACCGTCTGGCTCAGATATGTTCAAGATGAATTCAACGGTCATATTCTCCAAGACAGAAATCAGGGTCCCTTCGGGTGCATAGGACTCGATGACATGAGGGCGGTTCACGTCTGTAACATTGATCCGGCATTCAATTTCGGTCATATTGTCCGCTGGATAAGTCTGATTGTCAGCGAGTTCATACCTAAGGATATAGGGATATGGTCTGTATGAATTGTTTTGATCATACGTGGTCAAAAAATCGTAATCCTTGCTGTTCGAAACAACTTCTCCATCGAGATACCACTGACCGAGAAGCTCCTCTCCACCTCTGGATGCTACAACTGAAAAATGGATCGTATCCCCCTCCTCGATGTTGAGAGGTCCAGGTTCATGAGAGAGGTTCCAGAGGATCGAAGGTCTTGGTAACACAGTGAAATTGGTCTGAATTCTATTGTTCGTTTCATTGATCTCAGTTACCTGGCCGTATATGTCAATGGTCAGACTCAGATTGTAGAAATTTGGAGAAATGAAGGTATCGTTCAGGTAAAGAACAATAAAAGATCTGGCAGGAACTGATAGACCATAGGATGTCACTAACTCGTATCGATCAGGTGGAATAAGTTCCAGCATCATGGAAAAGTTCTGGACATCAAAGTTCGAGGGATTATGGATCCTCATCCCGATCCTGACCATGTCATCAACCGTCCCATTTCCATCCTGTTCTACCCAGAGATCACCCTCTTCCACAACCAGTTCCTGTGCTTTGGTCGTAACAGTGATCACTCCGATCCCTTCTCCTGTGTTGATCACAACAAGCACTCCCAGAGAAGCGTGATCGATAAGTGTCGGTGTATCATCTGCATCCAATGGGGCTTTTAAAACAACGTCAAAATCCTTGTCCCCTCCAACGAGAACAGTGGTCTTGGCAATGTTACCGTCCAGAAAGAAGACACTCACAAGACAATTGGAGATGGAAACCTCCCCGTGGACAGTGAAATCCTCGGTTACCCAGACCTGTTGTTCGGTCACTATCTCAAGGTCAACCTGAACAGAGGTCCTATGGTGTTTGAAAACAGAAAGTTCAAGTGGAATATCCAGGGTGGATCCTCCCACATCCAGGGTATAGCTTCTCAATATGGAATTGCCTACGGATCCATTGTAGAAGAGGGTCTCTTCTCCGTTTACCAAAATAGGAAAGATATCGAAGGTACCCGCATCCACAATCATTGATCTTTTCGTCCCCAGAGAGCAATCCTGAACGATAGGGACAAGATCTCCCGATCCACCGAATGGAAGCCTTGCGGAAGTATTGACATCCCAGGTATCTCCGGGTACAAGTGGGAAATCGTATTCTTCAAGTGGAGGCACGTATTCGTATCCAATGGTATAATCGCCATTGATGAAAGATACTGTACCGGAAACCGTTGCATTCAATACGGACCTGTATACTGCAAGGTCCTGTGCTCTATGCCAGAGATAACCGGTGATGTCTATATCGATCTCAATATCTCCGAGGATCGTCGACTCCTTCCCTGAAATGTGACCTGATAGATTCGTGATATAAACCGGATCGCCATTCGAGAGCAGGTCCAGAGTGAAGAGGAAAACGCTCATGTTGATCCAACCGGAGAGTCCCACACTGACGATCCCAGCATCGTACTCGAACTGAGTGGTATAGTTCCAGAAATCATCCGGACCCCATACAGGGACATCCTCCCATCCCTCCGGGTCGAACGGTGGGTCCTCCAAGGGGGAGATCGATCCCTGGGCCATTGAGGATGCAGCTAGTAGGAGTGATAGAATTATTATCTTTAACGAGGATCTCATGTATACTCCACCTTCAGGGCTTTGGTGGTCTAATAATCTGCGGGGCTTTATCCTTTTTCGATCTCTGAGCGATCCAAACACCTATCAACAATCCCAATCCGGCCAAAAGTTGGACGATACCCAGTCTTTCTCCGAGTAGGACATATCCAAGTATCACAGAGAAGATCGGAAGCAAGAACACATAGAAAATGAGCCTGGATAGGTCACCGGTGCTCAGGACTCTGTACCATATTATTGCTGCTACAGCATATACGCAAACTGAGATATAGAACAGGGCCAGGAAACTTTCAAAGGACATTGAAAATGCTCTGATCGGGTCCTCCACCCCCGCTATCCAGACGATCATCAGAACAGGTAAAGTGAACAATGCTCCAAGGAAAGCGTTCATTCCTAGGAGGGCAACCGGATCGGCCTTTCGGTTCAGGGCCATTTTTAGAAGGATGCCGGATATTGAATATGAAAAGGCAGTCAGTAGATTGAGGACTCCCCCTATGACCTGATCGGAACCTAGCTCTATCCCGTTCCCGGAATAGGTAGTGAGGATTATCGTACAAGGTATTGATATCAGCAGACCTATAAATATCCAGACTCCGATCTTATCTTTCAAGAAGATCCACGCCAGAAAAATCGTGAAGACCGGACCAACTCCTTGTATAAGAGAAGCCAATGATGATTTTGTAGATGGGTCCATCATCATCATTCCCACGTTCTGCAGGATATTGGGAAGTGCGGTTCCGAAGAAAGCTGTTCCCACGACGATCAGAAGGTATCTCCTTTTCTTCATTCTGACAAAGAGCCACCATTCTTTTCTCAGAAGGACTCTTCTCTTAAGGACCAGTCCCAAGAAAAGGTACATTGACATCATGAAAACAGCAGCGATCGCAGACCTCAGGAAACCCAGGGTCACAGGAGGTATATCCTTTAAAGCAAGAACAATGGCCCAAAAAGCCGTACCGAATACCATCATGGAGAAAATGGCAAGGATCGTGGACCTATCGTTCCTTTCGATCATCCATACTCCAACTTGATCATGTATTAAAATGAAGACCGACGAACCTTCTTTCCACCCACCGAAAGGGTTTAATCGATAACCTTTCCTTTTTACACTGACCCGGGAGGGGAAAAGCTGAGAACCATATCACAGATAGGAATGGGAGTCCCAGGTCTCGATATTATTTCAAGAGGTTTATTTATTGCAGACAGGAATACCCCGAAAATAACCCGGGAGAAGGTGTGAACGAATGAGGTCGTCCTCACTTCGAAAACTATCTGTCAAGACGACAAATAATGAGAGAAAGGTCCGTTTCGGTCCTGTATCTTATGTCTTCAAGGAGGTTTGGAGGAACAGGTCCAGGACCCTGATGTCCATCTCCTCAATAGCGGCTCTCTCATTCCTATTTGTCCTTTTCATGTCAATGGAAAGCGGTTTCGAGGATTTTTTTGAAGATGATACAGGAGTACCTTCAGAGGACCAGAAAGACCTTTTCGAGGTCAAGGGAGTGATGGAACAGTGGATCTATCTGATAACAGGTCTCTGCATGGTCCTTATGGTCCTTGTGGTCGCAAATACCGGCGTGATTACAGTTATCGAAAGGAAACAGGAACTTGCAAGTTTGAGGGCCATGGGGATCCCATCACTTAAAGTGGGACTGCTGGTCGGCGGATCTCTGGCTTTGATCCTTTATGGTGGGATTTTCTCCGGGACCATACTTGGCCTTGTTTCGATCCCTTTGCTTGATAGGGTCAATATCACACTTGCAGCTGATGGTATAGGGTTTCCATTTGCATTCGAGTGGAGGACCATTTTCTATATTATCACAATAGGGACCGTGTCAGGTGCAGTAGGTTCCTCAATGCCTCTTTTCCTCATGTTAAGAAGCTCTCCTTTGGAGGTGCTAAGGGATGGTTGATGGTGAGTTCATCTCGGTCCGCAATGCTGTCAAGGAATACAGGATGGGAAGTTCCATAGTAAGAGCCCTCGATGGAATGGACCTTGAAATAAATGAAGGTGAGATGGTGGCCATCATGGGACCGTCCGGAGCTGGAAAGACCACCCTTCTGAACATCATAGGTGGTCTCGATAGTCCGGACAGCGGAAAGGTCCTCATCAAAAACATGGAGATATCATCTCTCGGTGAAGGACAGAGGGCCCATTTCAGGAAGAACAATGTAGGTTTCATTTTTCAGTTCTTCAACCTTATCCCTTCTCTTACAGCTCTGGAGAACGTGCTGGTTCCGGTCATGTTCGATCGTGACCCCCCTTACAAAAGGGCGTTATCACTCCTTGAAAGAGTGGGACTCAAGGATAGGATGGACCATGTTCCCGGGAAGCTTTCAGGTGGAGAGAGGCAGAGAGTTGCGATAGCCAGAGCATTGATAAATGACCCCATATTGATACTTGCTGACGAACCTACTGGAAACATCGATTCCGAGACAGCAAGGGAGATAGTTGGACTCTTCAAAGAATTGAACGAGGAAGGTAAGACACTCCTCCTTGCAACTCACGACCGACTTGTGGCTGGAAGGGCCAGGAGCATGGTCCGTGTCAGGGATGGAAGAATAGTCAAGGGCAAGGCCGACCCCAGGTCAGGTGTTGTACATCTGACAAAAGGAGGAGGCATATAATTGGATAGAAATACCTTCAATGCTGCCACTTACTCCATGTCCCATCTTGTGAAGGAGAGGGCCAGATCCCTGACAACGATCGTCACGATATCTCTAACTGTGGCTTTCCTACTCCTGACATCATCCTTACTGTTCGGTGTGATCTCTGAGATCCAGACAGATGAGAAGGCGGGTATCTTGCAGGGGCGTATCCCGGGATCATTGGACATGTTCGAACAATTCCGGATAACCGGGGAGTTGTCAGAGAAGGCCAGGAACTCTTTGGTCAACTATCTCCTTATCACCTCGCTTATCGTGTTCATTGTTGCCTTTTTTATAATGTACAATACAATGGCAATATCCGTCAGGGAAAGAAGGAAGGAGATCGGTATCTTGAGAGCGGTGGGATTCTCTACAAGCGAGGTGCTCAAGCTCTTTTTAGTGGAGGGTGGTATAATTGGTTTGATATCATGGATATCTGCCCTTTTCCTTGGCACGCCCCTCATAGTGAACCTTGCGGCATACCTGATCGAGAGAGGTGATAGGGGATTGTTCTTCGTCCAGCCGGTGATCCCCATCCAGCTTGTATTGCTTTCTCTTATTGCGACACTGGCCCTTTCTGTTGGCTCCACATATATTGCAACGATAGGACCCGTAAGGTCCTCACCTGTGGCAATGATGAGGATCGGTTGAAAGAAGACCATGCAAATGTAGTGTCCTTCGAAATATAACGCTCCAAAGAGATCTGATGGACAATATTTCCATGATTTTGACCTCCCTATAATTATATAGCCGCTCACACTTCCATCGTCATGACATTACCAGGGCAGATCAGGTCATATATATCAGAGGACCTGGATCGGGAGGAGGAGGAAAGAGAGCGTGCCTATGGAAGGTCCAGGTCACTTATCAAAGCCTGCAGGGACATGATCTCGAGGATGGTCCAGGGGGAGATGGGAGATCCACAAGTCCTGCTGGATTCATATGATGATCTATTGACCGATCCTACCAATAGGATGGGTTTCGTGGAAGATTCTCTGACCGAGCTTTCTGAGGCTATTCTTTTACATAGGTCGATAATAATGGATGGTCTTCCAAAACCCGATGAGATCGGATTGACCGCCCGGGCCTATGCTTTAGGTGCCTGTGATGCAGTTGGAGAGCTGAGACGGATCGCTCTGAACAGACTAATTAAAGGGGATATAGAGGGTGCTGTCTTCATGTATGATCGTATGAAGGACCTGTTCTCATTGGTCGACGGTCTAACATATCCATCTGGTATGATACAACTTAAACGCAAACAGGACTCTGCCCGGTCAGCCATAGACAGGACGCAGGGAGAACTCACTATCGTCCTTGCAGGAAGAAGGGCGACTGATATCGGAGATGAGAGAGATGGATGAGAAAGAAGATGGTTTGAAGGGATCTCTGAATGAGAAGAAGGGAGAGGATGTCATAAATTACTTCTCTGGAGTTGGGCACCCTCATCCGATATCGCAGGGTGTCAACGAAATGAGGGGACTTCTTCTGGGATCCGGATTTAACGAGATCCAAACTTCATACTTCGTGGAGAGAGGTGAGCTGAAGAACCTTACGGGTAATCTTTACCCGGTATTCCGGGACTCGATATATCATCTGGCCTGGATAAGGCCTGAGCCCCTCGCCCCCACAATGGATGTGGAAAGAAAATTGAGGGATAGGTTTCCCAATATTGATATGGCCAACCTATGGAATATCCTTGATGGTCTGGATGAGGACACAAGTGGGGAGGAGATACTCTTTTCCATCCAGGAAGAACTGGATCTATCCGTCATGGAAACAGTCGAGCTCATGAACATCGTTCCAGGTCTTTCCAGGGGGGAGCCTAGAACCAGTGATATGACGCTTAGATCCTTCATGCCGACATCCTGGTTGTCCACCCTTGAAGCCACATATCATGAGGATAAAATGCCTCTCAGGTTATTCACTACGGCCACAGCGTTTCGAAGGGAACCTACGCCCGATTCCACCCATATAGAGACCTATAATATCCTTTCACTTGCCATTGCCGATACTGATCTGACCCTTGACAAAGGACTTGCGGTTCTAAGGAGACTCATTGAGCGCCTTGACCTTTCTGATATTACATTCAAGGGTAAAAGTTACAGTTTCCCTTTCTTCGAAAAGGAATCTGAGCTCGAGATATTTGGAGGGGACCTTGAGCTTGGAACGTGTGGCATGGTAGCAAAGGAGATAAGGGAAAGCAGGGGAGTAAATGTACCTGTTTTCATTGCTGATCTGGGAATCGAGAGACTTCTGATGTTCAGGCATGGATATCCTGATATCAGGGAACTTCTCTATCCACAGTTCTATGCAGCCTGGGACCTCACTGATGAGGAGATCGGAGATGCTATAAGATATGTCAGGAGACCTCAGACAGATTTCGGTAAAGAGATCGCCCAGGCAATACACTCGATCTACAAGGATTCCCCTGACTGTCAGGACCTGTCAAAGAAGACAGCCTGGAAAGGTATCCTTGTAAGTTCAGACTATGGCAAATTCCTTGTAAGTACCGAACGGGCAAAGGAATTGAAGATCGAGGGAACTCCGGCCGAGGTGATACTCAAGGAGGCCAGAGAGGGAATGGGCCTTTGTGGTCCGGGAGCCTTCAATCAAATTCTGGTCCATGAAGGGAATATTCTGGGAGTTCCACCTTCAATGGTTAAATCCATGGAAGAAAAAGGAGCATTCAATACCAATAAGACATTCGTCAAAGCCTTCTCCAGATTTGCAGCCTGGAAGGTAGAGAGATCGCTGGATCGAGGTCATACTCTGAGAAAGGTGGATAAGATCAGGGATCTGGAGGGTATAAACCTCAAACTCACTTCCAAGGCCCTCTACTACATGCTCAGCCATAATAAGAAGGTGGATGTCCAGGGGCCGGTATTCCTGAAGTTCTCATTCAAGGTCAAAGATGAATGAAAGATTTCTTTCACCATTCTCCCCGGCCACTCCTTATATCCAACAGCAGGGAATGGTTCAATGTGATGTCTAGAAGATCTCTTTTTGGGGAAAAGGAGTGGAGGTACAGGAAGGAGAACCTCGAGATCGGTGGACGACTTTCGAAGGGGCTTGATTGCGGTTCACTTACTGGGAGACTGCTTGCAGCAAGGGGTTTCTTAGGTGTTGAAGATGCTTATGCTTTCCTGCATCCTGCATTGAGGGGACTGCATGATCCTTTCCTGTTGAATGGGATGGAAAGGACCGTTGAACGGATAGGGAGGGCAATAACAGGTAAGGAGAGGGTCCTGGTCCATGGGGATTATGATGCAGATGGGATCACATCCACGGCTCTTCTTGTAAAAGCTCTCTCATCTTCTATGGGCAGGGATCGTGTTTCCCACTATCTCCCATCTAGGTATGGTGAGGGTTACGGTGTATCCATGGAAAGGTTGGATACCGCTCAGAAAGAGGGTATTGATCTGGTCATCACCGTGGACTGCGGAATAAAAGCATTGGAGGCCGCCGACAAGGCCAGAGATATTGGGATCGACCTGATATTGACGGACCATCACGAACCGGGAGAAGAACTTCCCCGGGCCTTTTCGATCATAGATCCCAAGATCAAGGATTCAGGTTATCCATTCAGAGATCTGGCAGGGGTTGGAGTTTCATTCAAACTGGCACTTGCCCTGCAGCAGAGAGAGCTCCTTCTAATGGATGCAAGAGACCTTTTGGGACTCGTAGCCTTTGGGACAGTTGCAGATCTGGTACCTTTGCTCGGTGAGAATAGGATACTTGTGAAGCATGGTCTGGATATCCTAAGGGATACCAGAAGTCCAGGTATGTTATCTTTGATGACGGAATCCGGTATTGATCTTGCAAAGGGTATCAGTGCATCTGATATTGCCTTCAAGCTTGGTCCAAGGGTCAATTCTGCAGGTAGGATGGGGGATCCTGCCATGGCCCTGGAGTTGCTGCTAACCGATGACAGAGTGGATGCTGACCTTTTCGCCAGGGAGTTGAACAATTTGAACTTCAAGCGAAAGGCGGTTGGATCGAAACTTGTGCAAGAGATCGGCAGGGCCATGGGGGAGATCGGGACGGATGAGGATCCATTCATTGTTGTTTCTGGAGAGGGCTGGAATCCTGGCGTCCTTGGTATATCCGCCAACAGGATAATGGATAGTCTGGCCAGACCCGTTGCCGTTCTTTCAATTCAGGAGGGGATAGCAAGAGGTTCGGTGAGGGCACCTGAAGGTTTCGATCTACTGAAGGCTCTCGATTCTGTTAGGGACCTGTTCATTGAATATGGAGGGCATGAGAGAGCTGCCGGTGTCACATTGTCATCCGAACTCCTGAATGAATTGAGGTCCAGATTGGTCGATCATACCCGAGTTTCATATCCAGATCTCAGTTTCATTCCATCACTGTTGATAGATATGTCGCTTAACATCGATGAAATGGACTTGAACGAGTTGAAGGACCTGGAAAAACTTGAACCATTCGGAACAGGCAATCCGACTCCATTGGTATCCATCAGAGATATCATGGTCGGAGGAGAGAGAAGGACGGTAGGTGATGGTAAGCATCTGAGAATGACCATTGAGGATGGAAGCAGCAAGGTCCAGTGCATATATTTTAACGGCGGACAACTTCTTGACCAACTTCACACAGGGATGATCATTTCTGTGGTTGGAGAACCTTCTGTCCATCGGTGGGGGGGAAAGGAATCGGTCCAACTGAGACTTGTCGATATCAAGAGCGAAGAACACTGCTGATGAACATTGTTATATCCCTTCCCACTTATCATGATATGGCAATTTCTGCCGGTGGTTCAAATGAAGCTCATCAAGGTCCTTGGTTTTGACCTGGACGGAACCCTTGTTAAGATGAAGCTGGATTTCAAGATGATCAGGAAGGACCTCGGGATCCCGGATGGAGATACGTTGGGATATATCTCCTCACTTCCAGAGCAGGAAGCAAAAAGACTTTTCAACATGTTGAAGGAGAAAGAGATGGAAGCAGCTGACCTTGCCGAACCAGCGGAAGGAGCCAGGGAACTTATTGATTACTGCATTGAGAAGAACATCAAAGTTGTTGTGATCACACGCAACTCTGAAGAGGCAACAAAGAAAACACTTGAGAACCTCGATCTAAATGTTGATATGGTCATATCCAGGGACCATGCTACCCCGAAGCCATCTCCAGAGGCCATAAACATAGTCCTAAATCAATTCGGGATCGAACCTAAGGAGATGGCCTACGTTGGAGACTACCTTTATGATATCCAGGCCGGAAATGCAGCCGGTGTCAAGACGATCCTTCTCTCCGGCCAGGAAAGGGCCGGTGAGTGGGCATCATATGCAAATTACGTTGCTGAGGACCTTTATGAGGTCCTTGATATATTGAGAGAAGGGAAGACCATCGGGGGTTGACCTTTGGAAGAGTTGGAGGTAGGGAAGGCAGGGGTTTTGAGCCTTGTACTTGTGGATGCCGAAATTGAGCTCGTACCCCCTGAGTTCTGGTCCCATCCCGCAGTTGTGGAAAATGCCAAGAAAAGGAAGAAGAAGCCCTCCTTGGTGCTACTGGATACAAACCTGCATCACTCGCTTTTTAGGGACCATGTTGAAAGGAACAGGAGGGGAAGACCGGATATAGTCCATCAGTTCCTTCTGATAGGGTTGGAATCGATCCTCAACATCGAAGGTGGACTCAAGTTATACATTCACACCAGGAACGATGAACTGATAACCATCTCTCCCAAAACAAGACTTCCCAAGAACTACAATCGATATTACGGCCTCTTCGAGGAGCTCTTCAGATCAGGTTCTGTTCCACCTGGAAATGATCCATTGATAACCATGAAGCCTGGAATGGACCTTAAAGAAGTTCTGGAAGAGGTCTTCAGGTCGGGTCCCCAGGGAATGAAAAGGACTGTCGTTACACTTGATTCCGGAGGAACAAGATCGAATGCTTACGACAAGATAGGATCATTGGGAGAAGGACCATTCCATCTGATCTGCCTGATAGGTGGATTTCCATCCGGTGGTTTCAAGTCTAAACCTCATAAGTATTCCGATGTCACCCTCTCCCTTCATAGTAATGAACTGAA
This sequence comes from Thermoplasmatota archaeon, assembly GCA_965234725.1. Taxonomy (GTDB): domain Archaea; phylum Thermoplasmatota; class Penumbrarchaeia; order Penumbrarchaeales; family Penumbrarchaeaceae; genus Penumbrarchaeum; species Penumbrarchaeum helgolandense. The sequence goes on from CBDDUX010000087.1 coordinate 17,274, forward strand.
GGCCTGGGCAGTTGAGATGGAATTGATATCCGCCTTCTACAACGTCAAGTTCAGAGGAATCCGTACTTCTGAAGAAGCATGAGGTCCTCTGTGGAGATCTTGTCCCCCTTCTTGAACTTCTCATATATCTTCTCGGCTTCTACCTTACCTGTTGCAGGGCTTGGTGCCTGGGGTGCGGACTGTGCCTTTCCAGGTTTCTTCTCCTGACTCCTTCTCCTCTGTTTCAATGCATAAAGGATCTTGTCCATATCATGGACCAGATGTATCATCTCGATGTGGTGCTTATGTTCCTCATCTGCCTTTACCTTGGAGGCAACGAAGCTTTCCTGTGCTGAATCCGCTTCCTTCCTTATCCTGTCGGACTGGGAGAACCTGTCTATCATCTGGTCATGTTCTTTTTGGGCCAGGTCTGCATAGTTATTGACCTGATGGTGTGCATCGTCCATGTTGGTCTTTGCATCCCTGACCTTGGTGATCAGCTCTTTCATCTCTCCGGTTGCTTCCATCAACTTCTCTTTTTTCCGAACCTGATGTTTCAATGAACCTATCTTTTCGACAAGTCCCCTTTCCTTGTCTGCTTCAAGGACAGAGGTCTGCTGTTTGAACTCTAGTCCCTTGAGCTCCTTCTTCAACTTTGAAAGCGAAACCTCATCATGTGTTGACAATCTGGATTTCCTCTGCTTGTCAAGTTCAGCTTTAAGAGCATTATAATCCCTGGTCAGGACGTCCCTCACGGACTTCTGCTCCCTGACCTTGCTATTGAGCTCATCACGCTTCTCCTTGAACTTATTAGCTTCCTGGAGAAGCTTTTTTACTTGTGCGTTCAGCTGATCTCTGGTTTCGGCGAACCTTTTTGTCTCCTGGTTCAGCCTGTCCCTCTTCTTTCTGTGAGCTTCAGCTTCTAAGTTGACCTTATTCCTTTTATCCTCAAGTTCATCAAGATACTCCGGCATTGGACATCCCACGTTCGCAGTTTATGGCACACTGATGGAAAGCCTCCCGGATGACCGGGGGCGGGAGGCTATACAGGGGCTTCCTTTTTAAAATTTCCCCCAGGACCAGTTATTTTAAGGCGGAATCAAGTATTTAATCCAGGTCCACGTTCAACCAGACCAGAGGTGTGAGTATTGGAGACCCTGGAGATAGTGCTCCTTTCAGCTATTGGTCTTCTTGCAGGTTCCCTCTTCATATGGGCCCTTGCAAGCTCCATGATAATTATTCAAGAGTATGAGATAGGTGTATATCTTCGTCTGGGCCGGTTCGTCAAGAACCTTGGTCCAGGCCTACATCTTGTGGCTCCCTTCATCTCCAAGGTATACAGAGCTGATAAAAGGCTCCAGACATTGGACCTGGGCAGGCAGGAGATCATGACATCCGATCTATCCCCCACTGTAATTGAGGCGATCGTTCAATACAATATCGATAGACCGGATCTTTCACTTCTTAAGGTAGATAAATACAAGACGAATCTAAGCCACATAGCACAGACCACTATCCGCAAGCTTGCTCTGGCATATGATCTGGAATCCCTGATCAGGGATCAAGACAGATTGAACAAAGATTTCATGAAGAAGATGATGGAGGAGAGCACACCCTTCGGTCTCACTGTGATCAGGACCGAGATTAGGGAGATAGATCCTGTGGGGCCTGTCAAAGCCGCAATCGAGGACCGGATGGCCGCAGTGAAGGAGAGAGAGGCTATGATCCTCAGGGCTGACGGAAAGAAGAGGGCCCTTCAACTGGAGTTAGAGGGAAAAAGATCCTGAAAAAGTCGTCAAGACCCCCATTTGGAGAATGTAACCCATCTGAATATGGATAATCCCCTTGTTTAAATACCAGATAATGGGAATTTAATAATAGTGGTAATGTTGTTTCAATCGAGATGGGGAAACGTATCAGCCTTACAGTTGATGAAAGGGTTATTCTTCACCTTTACGAGTTCATACCTTATGAGGAAGATTTCGAGGCTCCTGGTGACATCACACAGGCCGGTATCGCAAAAGGTATTGGGATCGAGAGAAAGCATGTTCCCAGAGCGGTAAAAAAACTGATCACGGAGAATCTTGTGGAGACCCGTATATCCCACGTAAAAAGCGGAAGGCAGAGGAAGAAAGTATACTATCTTACCTTCGAGGGTAAGGCCCTTGCAAGACGGATCTGGGAATCCCTTGCCAAGAAAATGGTGATTATCAGGGATGAGGATGGAAAAGAAAAGGAGACCTCCTTCTCGGAGCTGTGTTTCACCTTTCAGGTTGGTAAGACACCCATCCAGCTCCTGATGGAGTTAAAGGATGGAAACTATTACCTTCCAAATGAGGCTCCGGACCATCCCGAGAGAATTGAGAGGAAGGAGAAGAAGAAGTCACCTGAAGTTCACGGTGCAAAGGATATCTATAAGAAAGCCCTAAAAAAAGCCTGGGAGGATTCGATCCTTACAAAGGATGAATCCGCATTATTAAAGGAACTCCGTGATTCACTAGGAATAAGCGAAGAAGAGCACAGAATGCTCCAAGAGGAGATCCTTGGAGGCAGTGCGGCGATGTCAGAACCTCTGAACAAGATGGAGGTCTACAAGAAGATCCTGGAAGTGGCCATGAGGGATGGAACGATAACTGAGGATGAGCAGGATATCCTAGACGAACTGGAGAGGTCCCTTGGAATGGATAGGGAGACCATAACCCAGCTTAAGATGGAGATGAAGCTTATGGAGGGGGAGGGAATTATGACAAGGGAGAAGAAACATAACAATTTCAAGGATATCTACTCCTCTGTTATAAGGGAATCAATGAAGGATGGAAGGATATCACGCGATGAACAGAATATCATTATACTCCTGAAGAAACTCATGGAGATCGAGGATCAGGAGCATCTCAAGATTTTCGAGAGTATCAATGAGGATAGTGAACGATAGATTCAAATCCCAATGCCGGGATTATGACAAAGGTCCGAGTCCCTAGGGGGAAAGAAGATGCTAGAAGAATCAAGCCATATGGAGAGCCTTGAAGTATTCACTCCGTGGGGTGTGAGCATAGGAATGACCGCCAGTGTGGAGATAGACTCAGAGAATTGTGAGATCGCAAATATATTCCTCGAAGAGACCAATAGTAAGCTGGTGGAAGAAGGCGCCAGCATACTGATACCCTATAGATGGGTACAGGCAGTGGGGGATATCATTATTCTGAGATATTTCCCTGAGGAACTACCCATCAGGTCAATGGAGGACCTTGGGCTTGATGAGTACAGGTACTGAGTGATATAATGGCAGCCAGAAAGGATTCCGTAGAAAGGACCTGCGAGGTCAAGGGATGCTCGAACAAGGCCGAGAGGTCAGTTAGTATCAAGAAGATAGCAAAGGCCGGTCTTTCCATCGAGGGAAAAGCTGGCAATGCACATATTTGCAAGGAACATTACAGGGATTACAAGAAAGCCACAAAAGAGGACCGTAAGCTCGAGAGGCTTGGTTGGGGAAATCCTGGAGCGCCGTAAAGATAATATCCAAGGATTTTATCCCCAACTTAACCCAATAATAACGGGCATGTAGTCTAGCTTGGTCAAGGCGACAGCCTCCTAAGCTGTAGGTCTCCGGTTCGAATCCGGTCATGCCCGCCAT
>CBDDUX010000088.1:0-10716 GCA_965234725.1 Thermoplasmatota archaeon
ACTAACAATAACGAGTTCTGCCCTGCCAATTGTCTTCGCCCCGAAGAAGTTTAAAACCACAAAAACCGAGATCAATATGGTTTCGGTTGCTGCCATAGAGATGAAGTTCACATTCAATCCCATAAATGGCAGAAAATACCCAGCGAAACCTTTGAGAAACAATGAGATGGAAACAATGTAACTCACAAGTATCAGGATACTCATTGTTCCTGTCCAGATATTATCCCCTATCCCCTTGATGATGAACTCTATAGGCCCTGAATTGGAAGTGATCTTCGAGCTCAACTTTGAGTAGGAATAAGCGACCATTAACGCAAGCGAAGAGGAAATAAGGAAAGCGATAGGGAGGTTGGGACCAGCGATCTTAACTCCAACTCCGAAAACGGAGAAGATGCTGGCTCCTATCATTGTTCCGACTCCGATCGAAACAGCTTCTATCAATCCGATCTTATTACCCTTCATCATATCCCTTTGAAAGACCAATGGACTTCTGACATGCTATTAATAATGATAAACTGGTTGAATGCATGAAATGATCAATCCTGACAATGTCCGGTTCTATCCCTTATGAGAAATACCGGACAGCATGCGTGTCTGACCACTTTCTCCGCGGTTCCTCCTATCAGAAGATGAAGGAGTCCTCCTTTTCCATGAGTCCCCATGACGATCAGATCATAATCCTTTGAAGCTTCTATGATCTCATTCGCAGGATTTCCTAAGATGATCCCGGATTTCGCATCTATTCCATTATTCATTGAAATTTTCTTATATTCCTCGACCATTTCTTCTGCACTTTTCTCTAATTGTTGTTGGATCTGCTCCTGGGAGACCTCTATACCTTCCAATCCTGGCATCCCCCAACTTGCGGGGATATTCTCATTCACATGCAGAATGAACACATTGCTCCCGAACGTTTTTGCAAGGGACAATGCATTCTTGAGAGCTTTCTTTGACAGGTCAGACCCATCGATCGGTACCAATATTTTCTTGTATTCTTCCATTTTCAGCTGCCTCCTTGTTCTTTTAACTGCTTAACTTGATCTTTTTGGAATACCTATTTCGATATTGAAAATTCTTCCATTCAATGAGACCGTTTTCTCTTGAATTCAATTCTATGAAAGCCCTTATTAGGGACAATTTTTGTGAATTGTTACTTTTTTCCGGATCATTTGTGATGATCCCACCTTCTTCGCTCCTCGAAGGGCTGGGGGATCAGAGGGTTCTTCACAGGACCTTCCTAGTTCCTCAGTCTGGAAACCTCATAAGATTTTGCATTAGTACATGTTTTGATTAACATGTAAGTCAAATCTCAATATATTCGGGCTTCTTCTTGAAATATTTACATGTCACAAAAAAAAGCATTGGTGGCTCACATTTGTGTCAAACCTGTGGAAATTGCTGAGGCCATTGATATTGAATATGGATCATGATTTGACCATGTTTTGGGGTGGAGATATCATGGCTCGTCAAGAATGCTTTGTGGTATAGCCAGGCTATTTCTCAATGATATTATATGAGCGCTAGAGGAAAGTGATATTCGTGGTAATTACCCAAGGTCCTTTAAACTTTAATTCAATCTGTTGTGAAATCGTCTGGAAGGTAGATCCAACCTGAACGATCACCTTTGTAAAGTATGCCTATCGTTGCACCTTCATATTCCTCTGTAAGACTGGTTATCACAATATTATCTGTCGGATCTGCAGTTTCGGGATTCCCAGAGAAATCATCATGCCACACTGAAACAATTCCAAATCTGGAGGGTTCATTTTCATATTCATAGGGTGTGGCACTTGGAATATCAATATAATCCCCAATTTTTACGGAAATAGTAATAAGAATCCATTTATAGTCCATGTCATAAGGATCGATATCATCGATCGTTATATGTGCATCCCAGACCGTAACATTGTCCTGGTCCCTTGATTCGACCTTTTCTATCATAAGTGTGAATCTTACCTTTACCCCGTCTTCCCTACCGGGTTCAGAGCAGCCTGCCATCATTAGCATTGGAATGATCAGTGAAATGGGTATCAGGGCTTTGATAAAATTATTCTCGATCCTCATAATAATCCCACCGATCCATGAGGATGGGTAGTATTAAAAATTTTTTTTTAGGACCCGAAAACCATTTTTCCTCTGTTCTTTTCACTACTTCGAAGGGAATAATATGAATTGGGGTATCCACTTAGCTCCCAAAGACACATGAAATCTGCAATTACAAAGATATTTATATATCAATATATTTTAGATAATATCTGCCGTTATATGCCATTATATCATAAAACTTTTAGGAGTAAAGTGGATACCCCATTTAATATGAATGAAATCTATCACATTTTATTATCCAAATCTTGGTTATATCTGCCATCACGATCACCTCCAATATTAACCTGAAGCAAGGATCCATGCTTATGCTGAATATCGGATTCATCACGGTAATCGATTCATTCTTCATCAAGCAATCCTTTCCTTGGTTTCACCATAATGATAATAATTACGGCTCCAAGGATCAATATGATTACAAGGACCAATACAATGACGAACAGAAGATACGGGAATCCATTTTCTTTATCATCATCCTTATCGTCATCATCATCATCTTGGTCCGCAACCTCGACAACGGTCACCACCATAGTATCTGTATCCCAAAGACCTGCATTACTGGTAACGTTCAGAGTGATAGTGTAATTCCCCGGTATTTCAAAGTGGTGTAAGGGGGATACCCCGTCAAGGATAACATCTTCGTATCCGTCATTGAATGTCCATGTGTAGGTCACGATCCCGATCTCATCCGTACTACCGCTTCCGTCGAAAGTGACATTTGTTCCCTTTTCCACAGTCTGGTCCGGACCGGCGTTGGCTGTAGGTGCGGAAATGATCGAAACGGTTGTGATGGCCTCGGATAATTGATCTTTCTCTTCCCTATGACCTACATAATCGGTTGCTACCGAGTAGAAACCGTATGTGCTGTTCACGGTTCCATTGAATTCCGAGGATGTGAGGTTGGTTCCCTCCAGCCAGAGGGTCCATGGTTCTTCATTCTCCTTCAGATAGATGTCATATCCGGCAATCCCAGAACCTCCTTCATCGTCCTGACCACTCCAGGAAACAGTAAAATTCTGGCCTTCATGTTCGGTCAAAGCATTCACCTGGCTTTCAGGTGGTCCCGCATCGATAGTGACCAGGGCCTCGAGGTCCGGAGAGGTTCCTTTTGACCTATCAAGAGGATCGATCTGATTGGTGTCTATCTCCATGCCTAGATTGAACTGTATGGTTGCAACGTTCCTGATCTCTGTCCCACTAGGAAGGTCAGATCTCGGATCGATGTTGTACATGAAGTATCCCTGCCCCCTTCCAGTGTCATCTTCCGGTGGAAGGAATCCAATGTTCACCTCCGGTGGTAGTTGGGTGATCGGGTCTATGGAATCTATCATCACGAATACCTCACCTTTTGTTGTGTCGATCTCCCCAATGATGTGCAATTCGATCTCCATATCGTAATCGTCGTCCTTGTAGCTGTATTCCATGACCTCATCAACATATGTTGTCCCCGGTTCCAGCGGTAATGCAAAATCCCCGAATCCAATTTCTGTGAACTCGAACGTGGACCAGTCGAGGTCCTCCGATAACGGATCCAATATAGTCACGATTTGAGCGGGAGCTGTTGCCTCTTCCATATTCTCGAATTCGACGATATAGGAAAGTTGTGTCCCTTCAGCCACATGGTTTCCTGGACCGATACCCATCAAGCATTCCTTGTGATTGGGATCCAGTGGGGTCAGCGTGTTCGCCGGCTCGAAGTCAAATAGTGAGGCGATAAACTTGATCCCTTTGTAGATCCCAACAGCAGCGATCACCACGGCTGCACCAATTAAAAGGGGAGCGGCGATAGGAGCCACTGCCGCGAGAGTACCAAGCGATAATAAGGTGCTAACCCCCGTGACTATATCCACTCCCGCTCCTACGAATTGGGCATCAGTTGAACTTATAAAATTGCTGGAGGCACCTTCAGCTAACGTTCCCCATGGGACGTAATTACTTGCCGCACTGGCGAAAAGACCTTCCGGGTCGACAAGGTTTGTTGGAGAATTGTGGACATATCGATAGAGGTTGAGATCGTTGCCGCCGATCCCTAAGGGGTCCATGGAGGTGAAGCGTCCTGTTTGTGGATCGTATTGCCTTGCCCGCATGTGGACAAGACCCGTCGTATCGGTCATCACACCTTTCTCTCCGACGAACCTGAAAGGATTGGGAACTGATCCCTGCTCTGAAATGATATCTCCGAAGGGCATATAGGAGTATGAATTCACCGATGCTCCCGTGGAGTCTGTAAGTTCCTGCGTATTTCCCATCAGATCGAAATTGTAGAAATAGGATTCCCCGGTTCCTGTTTCCATACTAACAAGGTCTGAACCGTAGATGTACCTTGACATCATCGTGCCGTTCTCATCGTAAGCACCTACCACCTCTCCCATTCCCATCGGGTCAACCACAAGATATGATGAATTGCCGTTTTCGGTGATGGAAACACGGTTTCCCAGTCCGTCGTAGGTGTATGACCAGATGTCCTCCCCTTTGGAAACACTGATCAGACGATTATCATCATTGTAGGTATAAGTGGTTGTGCCATTTGGTCCTGCTTCCGATATAAGATTTCCATCAGAATCGTAGGTATAGCTCACATTTCCGACCATTATGTATTGGTTGAGTTCGTTGGATTGATAGAATTCCTCTACCCCGTTCAATACGGTTCGGACCCGATTGCCCATGGAGTCATAATTATATTCAATGTCCTGAGCAGGGGCCTCGGGGTCCCTGCAAGGATCGAAAACTGCTTTGACGAGTTGATCCCTGTCATCGTAAGAATAGTGCCAGTTTCCTTCTCGGTTACTGGTGTTTTTTATCCTTCCACAGGCATCATAGGTGTATCTGAACCATGAAATGACCGTTTCGTCGGGTTTGAAATTCGCCAGTTTCGTGATCCTTCCGGCGGCATCATACCCATAAGTGGTATACACTCCATTCTCCAAGGTTTTTGTGGACAATCTTCCCAGCGGATCATATTCATACTTGACAATGTCGATTCCGGTGGATGTCATCAATCCTTCAAGACGACCAGCGTGATCATAATCGTAGTTTATCCTGTTCCCCAGATGATCGATGCTTGCGCTTCTGCGACGAGCATTATCGTATGTGAACGACAACCACTGCCCATTAGGATAGTCTATATGGGTCAGGAGATCGTTGGAGTTGTAGGTATAGTTCGTCACCCCTGTCGAATCCTCCATGGATATCAGGTTCCCTCTATCGTCATAATTGTAAACAATCTCCGAACCATCCGTATATCTCTTCGAGGTGATCCTCCCTTTGGAATCATGGGAGAAGCTGGTTGTGTTACCCCGCCTGTTCGTCAAGGTGATGAGGTTTCCCTTTTCATCATATGATCCGGTCTCTGCGCTTCCGTCAGGATGTATGATCCCGATCAAATTGCCATTATCGTCAAGGTCGTATCCCATACTGGACCCGTCAGGATAGATGATCCGTTCCATCAGATCGAGTTCCTGATCATATTTGACCTGATATTCATAACCTGCTCTGTCCTTCATTTCTATAATATTCCCTTTGAAATTGTCGTACTCTATCGATAATCCGGCCGGATCCGTGATCGTTTCTATCATTCCCAGTCCATCGTATATGACACAGTAAGAATCACCAAGTGCATTATCGTATCTGATCACTCTTCCCTGATGGTCATGGAAGAACCGTTCTGTGTTTCCAAGAAGATCGGTTATCCTCACCAAGCCCTGACCATATACGAAGGTGTGCCTCTCCAGTTCTTCTTCACGGTAATGGGAACTGATAGCTCCGTGGCTGTTGTAGGTTATGTATATCCTGCTATCTCCCAGGGGTGTGATGCCAGTGAGAGCATGTTCCGATGGCGATCCTTCTGTTTTGTCATAGTAGTAGACTTCATTATATCCATCGAAGTATTCAACGGATGTCAGATATCCGTCGTCATATGAGTAGGTGTTTGTCCTATCATAACTATCGGTAATTTGGTCTATCAATCCGTCCCCGTTGTAAGATATCTGTATGTATGACCCGGATGAATGGACCAGTTTGCCCAGGGAACCATCGACATATTGACAGGTTATACTGTTCCCGTTAGTGTCCTCGATGTAACCAAGGGTCCCGTCGGAATTGAAGAACAGTGTGTTCCCATATTTCTCCTGAAGTATGAAATTATCCAGCGGAGTCTTTTTCAGTTTTCCCCAATCTCCAGGTTGGGACATGTAGGCGTTATATGATCTGACATTTGGTTGGAAGATCCGTACATTTCCTGTGTTGTCCTTTATTTTAACAGTCCCGTCAACTTCCTTCTCTAGGGAATATTGCCAGTTGTGCATCCAACCCCGTCCCAGATCTCCCTCCTCAAATCGCCTCGAGATCGAGTTTGGATAGTATCGTTCTAAGGTAAGGTCCAGACCAGGGTCATCGAGTCCGATATCATTTCTGGAATACACGGATGAATATGGTGTCCAGCCATTGGCCTGTTGCAAAGTCAAAGACAGAATCTCATCGACATCCTCGATCCTTTGTCCAAACTGGTATAGATGTAATGCGTTATCATTCAAGGTTTGTATGAAATCTCCGTATGTGGGTCCGATCTCATTCTTGAAATTTTCCCAGATGACATTCCAAGCATCTTCACTAATATCTTCAGGGATCATTTTTTCCTTGGCCCCATCCCAATCCATTATATTGTCATCCTCTTCGGTGATAATATAAAGCTGCCATTCCAGATCCGATCCGAATGCGGGATAGGGCGGCTCCCAACCGGCATAATAGATCGGGATCCTCCTGGTCTCCCCCGCTTGAAGAATACCGGGTATCTCTCCCGAGGCCAGTATCATTAGTTCGTTTTGGAATCCTTCCGGTACAAGGTCTGCCGGGGTTTCCGGTATGGTGCCAGCCTTCATACCGGCTGTCCATATCCCATATTCCAACCGAGCTTCATCATGTGTGAGCATGCAACCCCGCCTATCATCCGGACCTGAAATGGCTGTCAAAAATAGAAGGGGGGCCCTCATAGAAATATCACCCGTATTCGCATATTCCACATACACTATGGAATGCTCATGGTAACCCGTCCATGGTCCGGGGTCGATACTTGCTTCGAATTTTGCCTCTCCTTCTTCCAGGATCTCCAGGGAATCCTTCAGTTCTGAAGAACCATTTCCTGGACGGACCACACGGGTATCATAGATATCTACGGGAAGGAGGTTCCCCTTTACATAGGCAATTATCAGATTGGGAGTGTTTACATTGACCAGTGGTACTTCATAGTTTGTGCCATCCGATCCGACGAAGATAACCTGGAGGGGTTCTGCAAAACCAATTCCCCTGAGAATCAGATCCACGGGGACACCGATTATATGTCTTGAGGGTGCCACATCTTCCAGAATCAGTTCCACGACATCGAATTTTATTGAAAAGCTGCCGGAATCGACCATGTCATCCCCATGAACCAGGACATACCATTTTCCGGAATAAGCTGATTGAACTGATAATTCCCCATTGTCGGAATGATGATCATGTTTGGACCTTGTGGGGAGGTCTCCGTGTCTTACCATCATCTCCAAGCCGTCAGGACCTTCCAGGGTCAGGTGGATGTTCTTGGAGGAGGGAAGTTTGATCATGTAATACTGGTCTAACGTTCCGATTGGGTACTCACTGTTATGTTCGATCCCCTCCTTGAGTTCAGGAATTGCTATGTTGAAGGTCACCTCTTTCTCATTGTTCAGACGGTGTCTTTCCACAAAGGACCATTCATCGTTGGCAGACATTATCAGGTAATAGGGTCCCTCGACCAAGGGTGGAATGGTGATGTTCAGGAACCATGCATAACCTCCGTTTTTTGATATATTCTTTGAAACGATCGTAGAATTCAACATCATATCCATTGAATCAAGATAAGGATCATTGGAGAGATAGATGGAATCCTTCCAGGTCTCTCCGGTCACTGTTGCCTCTTCAGAATTGACAACGGTGTAGGTTATCGCCGCGGTTTCGTCGATTGCCAATGTTTCAGGGACGTTGATACTGGTTACCCTCAGGTCCGGAAAAGATGGTGTACCATCGATGACATCGAAACTCATTGTATCCTTTTTCAGATATTCCTTACGGTTCAGGGTGAAGGAATATGAGATATCTTCAGTACCTGGAGAAGAGAATTGGATCAAACCCGGGTTCTTTGATGAGGAGGTCCTGTCGTCACCGAATGTCCAGAGATATCCTATATTCGGATCAGGTGAGGAGGATCCCCTGAATCTCAATGAGTCACCTTCCACCAGGGTGCCGATATGCTTTGGTGAAAGGATCCTTGCTCCTTGTGCATTCAGTAATGCCTGGAGATAGGGAAAATCCTCACCTTCGATAATCCCCCATACATTGCTGAAATCCCATGATACATAGGTTACCCTGGATCTCATCTCGATCGTGGTCTTTCCCTCACCGCCTTCTGATTCGGTCTGTCCGGAGGTATCAATGTTCCAGTAACAGTGTTCGAACGATCCCTCTTTTTCACCTAGGGATTGATTGACTCCTACAAAGCCTCCGATATCATTTTCCGTATCGCCGACTTCACCGATGGAATAGCAATTGGATGCCGTCCCCCCATTATTGGATCCTATGAATCCCCCGACCTCCGCTGATCCGATAACGTTGGATACGGAGTAACAATTCTTGACCGGACCGTAATTATATCCCGCAAACCCGCCGACAGCCACTTTTGCTCCAGTTACATTCCCGGATGAGAAACATCCTATGATATTAGAATCGGTTTGAGTACCCCATCCCCCATATCCCCCCACAAATCCTCCAACATGATTGGCCCCGTAAACATCTCCCGTCGAAAAGCAATTTGCAATGTCACCAGTGGAGTGCCCCAACAAGCCTCCCACACTATCCCCCATTCCGCTGACTTCACCCGTTGAGTGACTGTTCGAAACGTTACAATAATTATCGCCAATCAGTCCTCCAACAAAACCTCCTCCGTAAACATCTCCCGTCGAATAGCAATTTGCAATGTCACCAGTGGAGACCCCCAACAGGCCTCCTACTCGACCTTCCATTCCACGAATATCACCGGTGGAGTGACAATTTAAAACGTTACCTTCATTCCACCCTATCAGTCCTCCAACATAATCCGTTCCGTATACACTTCCCGTTGCGTAGCAATCCGAGATGCTCGCTTCGTTATTCCGTCCTATCAAACCACCACCTGCAACGTCAGAGTTCACTTCACAGGTGGAGTAGGAATTGTTGATGAATCCACCGCCATTTGCACCTATCAATCCACCTGTGTAAAAACTGCCTGTAACAATACCTGTCGAGGAGCAATCTTCAACTTTGCCATTATTTACCCCGATCAAACCCCCAATATTATCCAAAGTGCCAAGATCATTCAGATTCACATCCGTGTGGCAATTGATCACAGATCCCTGATCATTGGCTCCTACAAGGCCGCCCACACCACCCACACCGGAAACGCTTCCCTGGAAAAAGCAATTCGAGATCAACCCCTCATTATATCCAACCAGGCCTCCAACCGTGTACCCAACCGTATTATTCCCCTCTATTTCCAATCCCATCAATTCAAGATCCATGACCCGCCCCTCGGATCCAATATATCCGAACAATCCGCTAGATGGTGATATGATGGAGGAATTTTCAAGATCATAGATGTAAATTCCCGAAATGGTGTGGCCATTTCCGCCCAAGCTGCCCGTGAACGGATGCTCTGTCCAACCAGATATATCATAAAACTTCTCGCCGATGGGGATGAAACCCGCACCATCGTTCCATGTTTTCGTTTCCGATGCATCGATGTCGTTTCCAAGAATAAAATGAGCACTCAGGTTTTCATTCATCGCCTGCAGATCCCACACGTCTTCAATGACATAGGGATCATTCACGGTCCCTGACCCCCCACCAAAGTCCCCATCTATGCCATCGACCCCTATCTGATCTATCATCGGGAATGATGATAGGAGCATGATCCCTATTAGTAAACACGCGATTACGGCCTTGTATCTCATATGCTCTCACCTTGTTGCGATTGATTCGGGAAGCCAATTCTATCCTGCTCAGTTCTTTCTTATTGATGCTATCATCAGAGCTGTAGTCACAATGGTGCCGATCAATAATGATATCTCGAAACCGTGACTATCGTCTTTGTCACAAGCTTCTTTCTCTGCATGATCGGAATGATCATAAGTCGTCTCCAATACAAGTGATGGATCGGTTGGTTTTTCAGATCCCTGATCGACATTTTTCGGAGGTGTACTATCATTTCCAACTGCCAATGGAATTGATATCAAGTATAGAAACAGACCTGTTGCTACCAGCATGATTGGAGCTTTTTGACATTTCATATATATCCTTCAAAATTGGTGGTATAATTGGAATATCAACCATAAAAATCTTTTGTTTTACTAAAAAACGGCTCATTTTATATAAAAAGATAATTAATCACATCATGTGAAGGATAATAGAAGTGTGGATGTTTTTCCCTTTTTACTTTGAATATATTTCTGAATAAGATCAGTGTTAGGCCAGAATGTTTGGTAAACCATGTCGAATACGATTAATTACCTTTCGGGTGCAATCCCATTTATTAGGTAATTTTTCATAGCATCCAGAATGATAGTACCA
>CBDDUX010000089.1:0-19538 GCA_965234725.1 Thermoplasmatota archaeon
CATAAATAAAAGTTAACGACGGGCACATTTTTTATTTAACTGTCAAAGCTAGGTTTCAATAAATGTCCTTGACCACTTCCAGGCAAGGCCAGGAAGCAGTCCATGACAGGTAGATATCCTCTTACTTTATATATATAAAAATTAGAACCAAATTTGAACTATTACTTAAACCTGCTCGGTAACCCACCTATCAGGGTCCATCCGAACGATCAACTTTTATCATCTGCGTGAGGTCATTTTTAACGTCAGCACCGCAAGGAAGAGGAATCCCACGGCGAACAAAACCAGCATCATGAGGTCGAACCAAATATCGAAAACACCCCATCCTCTGAGAAGGACCGACCTCAGACCATCGACAGCATAGGTCACAGGGACGAAATAGGAGACCGGTCTCAGCCAGGAAGGCATTGCTTCTATGGGCCAGAATACGCCTGATAGAAGGAATCCAGGCAGTACAATCAAAGGAAAGAACTGAATCGCCTGTGATTCCCTTTTCGCAAGTGATGAGAGAAGTATACCTAGACAAACACTGACCACAGCCAGTATGGATGCGATAAGGAATGCAAGAAGTGGATTGCCTTCCACCATTATTCCGAATACAAGTATAGCCAGGACCATTAGAATACCAACCTGGACCATACCTATGATGCTGAAGGAGATCGCATACCCCACAACGATCTCTCCCTCCGTAACAGAGCTTGCAAGGAGCCTTTGGAGGGTTCCCCGGGTCCTCTCCCCAACGAACGATATCAGTGTAAGGATAGTTGTAAGAAGGAATACAACGAATCCCATTATCCCGGGGACGAACATGTCCAAGAACCTAGCCCCTTTTCCGTAGATGGGATCGGATGTGTCGACCTTTACAGGATTTTGGAATCCATTGCTTTCCGTGGTCTTCGCCATGGCTTCCATTACCTCCGAGATCACTTCTTGTGAGATCGTCACCTGGCTCTGGTCGGACCTTACAATAATGGATGATGTCTGGCCTGTCATCTCCCCCTTGGAGAATGAAAGAAGGTCAATTGTGAAGTTCTCAGGGAATATTATAACCGAATTCGCGTTCCCTTTTTCAACCTCTTTTACTGCATAGTCCATATCTGTGGACTGTTTGATTATCAACTTGTCCTTATCAATGTTCTCAACGACCATATCGGAAAGGGTAACAGTAACATTTGATCCGGGTAGGTTCCCACCCTGATCAAGGTTCACGATGATCACATCAACATCTTCCACCTCTCCACTGAAGGCCATGCCGAAAATGAACATGGCCATGATGGGTGCGATTATGATCAGGGCAAGGCTTCGCCTGTCGTGTTTCAACGACCAGAATAATTTACGGGAAACTATCAATGTCCTTCTTATTTTCATCAGGCCTTGCCCCCTTGAACGATCTTCATGAACGCATCTTCCAGGTTCTCCATACCGGTCCTTTTCATGATTTCCGAGGGAGTTCCTTCGGCTATCAGCCTGCCCTCTCTCATCAACCCCACAAGGTCGCAGTTCCTGGCCTCATCCATATAATGCGTTGACATGATTATGGTCACCCCCTTCTTCTTCAGACCGTGAAACGTCTTCCAGAAACTTGCCCTGAGCGGTGGGTCCACTCCAACGGTAGGTTCGTCCAGGAATAGAAGTTCCGGTTCATGGATCATTGAAGCCGCAAGAGAGACCCTGTGCCTTTGACCTCCGCTCAGGTCCGAAAGGGGGAAATCCCTCCTTTTAAAGAGGTCAACCATGTCAAGGACCTCTTTCTCTCTTCTGATGAACCGTTCTTTTGACAGACCGTATATCCCCCCAAAGAGCTTCAGGTTGTCATGAACCGTCAGGTCTTCATATAGGGCAGTTTCCTGGGGCATGTATCCGATCCTTGTAAGGTACGACCGGTCCTTGATATCTTTACCAAGAACACTGGCAGATCCTGCGTCCGGTTTCAATAAACCGCAGAGGACCTTGATCGTGGTCGTCTTCCCAGACCCATTGGGCCCCAACAACCCGAAAACCGTTCCTTTTGGAACAGAAAGGTCCAATCCGTCGATCGCTATGACCTTTCCATAATGTTTCTTGAGTCCATTGACCTTAACAGCATCCATTTAATTTTCCCCCCTCTTTAATACACCATTCAAAAAGATCGATATGGCTTCCTTCAGCCTTCTATCATCCACTTCATGGAACGGATCGGCTCCCATCATCATGGCCATCATCTCGCTCCTGATCAAATATGATGCAAGGAACACCCCTGCGGTCTCAATGTCAATATCACAACGTACCCTGTCATTCAGTATCGAATCCAATCTATCGAGCAGGAATCCTTTCATTAACCCGGGCATCTCGCTTACCTTCTCCCTGACGATATCATTGTTCATGATCTCCCGGTACATGATAGCGTATACACGCTCTCTGGCCCTGAGATTGCTCCTAATGGAAGATAGTAAGGAGAAGATGTCTTTCTCCAGATTTCCTGTCACTTCCATGGAAACCGATCCCCTCAATCCTTCAATGTCGAATCCATGGTCGAGGGATTCCGCAAGAAGGTTCTCCTTTGATGAGAAGTTGCGGAAAAGTGTTATTTCGTTAACACCGGCATTATTGGCTATCTCTCGTGTAGTTGTGGCCTTGAAACCGTTCCGTGAGAAGAGGTCCAGTGATGTTTCGAGTATCTTCTTCTGGGTTTCTGTCCTTTCCATGTGAACACCTATCAATGCAAGTAATCACTTACATGCACAAGTGATATTTATCTCTTGTGATTATCTCAATTTTTCCTACTTCGTTGAATACATCCCGGTTGCAGAAGGGTCCGAATGTGAGGCCCCGATACAGGAACAGAGAGAAATGACCGTCCCGATCACGAAGGACCTGGAAAAAAGGTTCCCTGGAATATTCATCGCGTTTCCAGGGGATGAGGAGATATTTTGGGGATGTCTTTCCTCGGGAAGAGGATTCGTTCATATCAATCCCCAGGGAGAGTTGGAACCCTGTCCATTCACCCCATATTCGAATACAAGCTTGAAGGATGATGCCTAATTTTCTATTTAGGAAAATAAATTGGATCGAGAGTTGGATATGAAAAAGTAACGAATATTTTATATAGTTATTTATTATATTTTCATACTAAGATGAAATGGACATTGAATGGAACTGAAATAGATACACTAAAATTTCTTGTTGACCAAGACAAAGGAGTGTGTATCTCGGCTGTCTCCAAAGAAATAGATATCTCTCTTCCATGGGCATCGGAATGTGTATCCCACATGAACGAACTGGGATTGATAGATACTTTTAGGAAAGGGAACAGGACGTATGTGACAATAGCGAAGAACGACCTGGGGTCCACATTCAAGAAGCTGGCGATCGAGAACAGGAATTTGAACTTGAAAAGGACACTTGGGGGATCCTCATTATCGATACTTCCGTATTTACTTGAGAATGGAATAAAGATGAAAGATGTTTCGAGATGGTCCTCGCTTTCCTACAGGACAGTAATGGACCACATGAACAGATGGAATAGGATGGGAATTGCCTACCGGAATGAAAGTGGATTTTGTAAGATCAATCCGAGGATGAGGGACCTCATTACATTCCTGGACCGTTTCAAAGAACATAGAGATAGAGCATTACTCGAAGAGATCTCACCGGGAGCAGTGATCATGTGGCAAAGGTGGGAAGAGGTCCTCTTCTCAAGCAATGTACCGATCGAACAGGACCATATCTATCTTGCAGGTCCTACAAGACTTTCAACAATGGGATTTGACATCAATGCTGGAAGGAATTATTTCATGTTCAGCAGAAGGTTGGATTCAATATCGGTAGAGGAGGCCATTGTCCAGTCAATACTTATAGATCCGGTCAACCCCCGTCCAATTAGTATTTTTAAGAAAGCCATGGCTTCCAATGAATTGAACAGGAAGATCATTCTTGGACTTGCAGAGAAGTACGGGATGGAGATTGATCTGGAAAAGATGGTGGTTTGATTGGCCGAGGTGGGAAAGTTCCAAAATGATCACTTAATTCAAAAATTGGAAGATATATCTGAATTACTTGATCGACCTGTAAGTGCATATCTCATCGGTGGTCTGGCGATGGGAACCTATGGATTGAAGGAGACCACAAAGGATGTTGACCTTGTTTTCAAAACCACCAATGACGCTGAAACATTTATTAGGACAATTAGAAAGAGCGGGTATCTACGTAAGAATATCTTGGATGACATATATTCGAACTTGGGAGCAGATGGTATTTTCACATCCAAATCGGGCCATAGCTTCGATATCTTCATTAAACAGGTTTGCAGGGGATTATCCCTTACCGATGGGATTATCAGAAGGTCTAATTTCTTTTCTATAGAAGGAAAACTGGACCTGCACACAGCATCACCGGAAGATATCTTTCTTTTTAAAGGGATAACACCAAGACCACAAGACCTTGATGACATGTTCATATTGCTCCAAAGGGACCTGAATTGGGATATTATTCTGGATGAGATAAACGAGCAACCCGATCACTTTCGCTGGATCGGGGACCTATTCATGAGAACAGGTGAACTTGAAGAGAAATTCAATGTAAGCATACCATTTAGGAACGAAATAGCCGAAGAGGCCGAATTATCCATTGTAATATGCTCAATACTTGAGATACTATCAACCAGAATCCTTTCCCTGGAAGAACTCCAAGTTATTGTTGAAGAAAATGAGGTCGAGATGACCGAAAAAGCAGTTGAAAGACTTATTGGGATGGGTAGAGTAGAAGTGAAGGAAGGATACATTTCCATGATAACTGATCGATGATGTTGAATGAATGAAATCCACCTTAATAAGAACCCCTCACGGGATCCGGACTGCTGAAGGATATAAGGGAGAACCACCACATGCTTGAGGAGACCTCCGGTGGTTGTGCTCTTTGGAGGAATCGGACGTGGATCCAGGGATCGATGAAAGATAATTCAAATTAGTTATTTTGAAATAACTAATTAAAATATTTTCTCACATTTTTCATTAATTATATAAAATGAATATTATCTTCTCTTTCTGTAAATTATAAAAACAATAAAACTGCCAAGGAGTAATATTGGGATCAGAATCGTTATGAAACAGCAAACATCCTCCAGCCATTTACCTTCGGTCACATCCACCTCCTCATCAACACCATCATAGACAATGTATGTGTCCTCCTTCCACCAGTCCTCCAGATGGATATCGACGATGAGGTTCCCCTCTCCATCCTCAGATCTCTTCAGATCGAATCCTTCTGGAGGGGTGTGATAACCAGAACCGGAGGTAGATATCCATTCTCTTCCCACAATGACCCTGATATTCGGAGAGTTGAAATTATCATGATGTGAATGAAACTTCAACCGGAAACTGTCAATGGGTTCGGGCCAAGAGCTATTAGAGAATACGAGGTAAGAATTGCCCCAGTCAGTTATCTTGGTCTTGTAGTATTCATCATAACCAAATGGTATAGGGTTAGGACCCATTGAAGATTCTTCATATTGGATCACATAGGGATCGGTACTCCAGGTAACATTCATGATCACTGATGAATTTCCACCTACACTTACATTCAGGGTCTTGACGGGATATGGTTCCTCGTTGAAATACCATAAAAACGATCTATCCTCTTCGATCCACCGATAGTAATCATCCTCCAGATAGATCTCATTCAAAAAAACCTCCGCCCCGTCAAGTTCGATCCTGCAGTTATCGGCATAATAACTCGGATCGAAGAATATGCTCAGGTCCTCTGTTTCATTTCCGGGATTGAAAAACATGTAGTATCCTTTCCCATCGGCCCTATCCTCGTAGAGATCAATGCTGATATTTACTTCTTTGAGAAAGGTCATGTGGTCATCGGATTCAAGGATGCCTTGAGAGCTAACGAGATTGTTATCGGAAATTATAGAAAAATTTCCCGAGACCATAGGAACAAAGAGAAATGAAATTACCAGCCAGAAGGCCATACCACCGATCCGTCGAAATCCTCTTCTCGACATAATCCTCATTCATCTATTATCACTTCACTATTTAACCCGACCCTCTACATGTAGTAAAATCATGAATTCAAATCGATTTCCTGCCTACAATTTCTCAGTAACAAAGGCCCAGCAGTAATACTTCTCATCGTTTTCCGGATCAATGGATCCGACAAATAACAGCCATGCGATCTTCTTTAATCCAACCTCACCAAGGACCTTCTCAACATGCTCCCTTCCGTGATGGACAACGTCCCTACCCCATCTCGTGTGATGCATCGTAGGACCTCCAACAGGTCCTCCGTTGCTGTCAGCCATAACAGTAAATGTGAATTTTCCCCCGGTTTTCAGGATCCTTCCAACCTCCTCAAAGATGCCTCTGATATCCTTGAAGAAATGGAGGACCCCAACAGAAATGACATGGTCGTAAGCTCCATCTCCGTAAGGATACGGGACCTCGGTCATATCGTGAACAATCAGGTCCCTGGTAATATCCTTCCTCCTGCACTGGTCCAACATCGATTCGGAAAGGTCCATACCGTCTATGGTCACTCCAAGGTCCTTGAACCGATACGAACCCAGGCCTGTCCCAATTCCAATATCGAGCATGACCTGCCCCTTCTTAATATTAGAATAGAGAAGTCCGAATACAGCATCATCTCCGAAACACTGGAAATTCTCAGTCATGGAATCGTAATCAACAGAGAAGTCCTCATCATCCATACAGAGGGATCGGTCCAACAATTGATAATCCTTATCCTGCAGGTTCATCTCCGGGACATTGGAATGAACACTTTCTCCCTGCCCTCACCGAGGACCTTGGCTTTGATATCATAAACCTCTTCAAGGACCTTTCTGGAAAGTGCTTCCGAATCCCCTTTTGCCACGACCTTTCCGGCTTTCAAAAGAACGAACCGATCACAGTATCTTAGAGCTAGGTTCAGGTCGTGGACGGCCATTACTGCAAGTATTCCCTTGCCTGTCTGCTTCTTGATAAGCTCCATGACATCTATCTGGTTTGCAAGATCAAGGGAAGATGTCGGTTCATCCAATAATAGAACATCTGGTTCCTGGGCAACGGCCCTGGCTATGATCACCTTCTGCCTTTGGCCTCCGGATAACGAGTTCAGATCACGTGTGGATAACTCCTCAAGATCGAACTCCTTCAATACCTCTGAAACAATGTCCAGATCCTTCCCGATCGGGGCCCAGGAACCATGGGGGATCCTTCCCATAAGGACCGTTTCAAAAACAGTCTTTGGAAAGAGGTTCATTGATGATTGTGGAACATATCCGATCCTCCGTGCAGTTTCTCTCCTCTTCATAGAGGACAGGTCCCTGCCGTCTATGAGGACCTTCCCCTTTCCCGGCCGAAGGATCCTGTCCATGTTCTTCAGGAGAGTGGATTTCCCGGAACCGTTGGGACCGACAAGACCTATCAGACTTCCACCCTCCATGTCAAGGTCTATACCGGAAAGGGCATAGGTCCCGTTGTAGGAGAAATGCAGGTCCTTGACCCTGAGGTTCACCAATGTTCCTTCCCCCTTATGACAAGATAGATGAACAAGGGAGCTCCCAGGAAAGAGGTCAGTATACCCACCGGTAGAACAATGGGAGCAATCACGGTCCTGGCAAAGGTATCAGAGGCAAGGAGAAGAACAGCACCGAAAAGAGCCGAAGCCGGCATAAGGTATCTCTGGTCCGCACCTATGATCTTCCTGACGATATGTGGGACTACCAATCCCACGAATCCGATTATTCCCACAAATGAGATGATGAATGCCGTTACAAGGGAGGCTGCGCCCATACCGACCAATCTGAGCCTTTCCGTGTTCAAACCGAGACTGCCCGCAGTCTCATCTCCCATATCCATGGCATTGTATCTCCACCCGTTGAATGAGAAATAGACCAATGCAGGGAAGACCACAACGACCATGATCAGTATTTCATCCCAACCTGTTCTCCCCATATCACCGAAGGTCCAGAAGATGATAGAGGACAGCTGGACATCATCGGCGAAATATTCCATAGCGGTAGTCCCGGCTGTTGCAAGTGACCCCATTGCAACACCGGTAAGTATCATAGACTCAGGAGAGGCTCTCTTGAATCTTGCAAGAAGGACTATGACACCGGTCGATACCAGCGAAGCCGCAAAAGCGCAGATGGATATCAGGTAGATGTTGTCATTTACCACTGCATCGATCATTCCGCTGTGGATAGTACCGGCTCCAAGTACGACGATCGCGAAAGCTGCGCCAAAAGCCGCAGCCTGTGATATTCCCAGAGTGACAGGTGAGCCGATAGGATTCCTGAGGACCGACTGCATTGCGGCTCCGGCTGCGGCAAGACCCGCACCTGCGATCATTGCGGTAACAACCCTCGGAAGCCTTATCCTCCAGATGATGGTCTCTGTGACATCATCACCCTGTCCGATAAGGCCCTTGAAAGATTCTGAAAGCGTCATATCGGAGGAGCCAACGCTCAAAGATATCAATACGAAAATAAATAGAAGGATCAAAGAAATAAGAAGGAATAACCACTTTTTTAAGGCTCCCTTTCGATAGTCATCAAGGGGATCGGATGGATCCTTCTCCCCTTTTTTCAAATGGACAGCTCCTTGAAGCCACCGAACTCATCGGCCATTTGCTGGTAGACACCCTCTCCGACAAGGAACCGGTATATCTCGTTCGTTTTCTCGATAGGATCCATACCCTCGAACTCATCCGGAAAAAGGATGGACCCGATATAGTAGGCATCGCCGAGGACCGTTCCGTAATTTGTCGTATACCAGTTGTATGGAAGGACCCCGTAGATCCTTTCGTTCTCAACTGCATCCACCGTATCAAATGTCCCATCCGAAAGCTCGGTTTCAGCAATGGATAGACCTCCTTCGTCTATGAAGATCACTTCCGGGTCCCAGTCAAGGATCTTCTCCTTGTCAACGAAAGCATGTTCAATTCCCAGCGAGGATGCGACATTGTTCCCATTAACGAATTCCAAAGGAGAGTATGCGGGTTCAGTGGACAGCATTCCATGGGACCCACGATAACCCACACCGCCGACATAGGCAGAGGTCCTGTTCGTCGGTCCGGTTGTAAGATCATCAAGCTCCTTGATCCTGTCTTCGAAGAATATCTGGATATCTTCGGCTCTCCTTGGGTTCCCCATTACGGTCCCGATCAGATCCAATGCACCGAAGAAGTCTTCCAAGTTATTGTTGAGGTCCCCGTATTCCAGGGCGATCACCGGGATCTGTGTCTTTGACTCCAGATCGTCCGCCTTTGAGATATCCGTTGAGGTCCAGAATATCACATCAGGTTGAGCAGCAACAAGAAGCTCGGCATCACCGCCGTGGATCGGACCTATCGATGGAAGGTCCAATAGTTCTGGGTTAGCGAAGAGATATGGTTTGGCATTTCCACCCGCTCCATCTTGCTTCTCATTGTCCTCTATACCAACTACCTTTTCGGTATGCTGCATATAGACCAGTAGTCTGAGTGCACCGGCCTCGATGCCTACTATCCTGTCAACGGTCTCGGGGATCTCCACTTCCCTTCCCAGCATATCCGTGATCCTTACGGTTCCTTTGGCATCTTCTTCCAGACATCCACAGGATATAATCAAAGATGAGGAAATCAACAAAATGATCAGGAGCCATACCTTCATCCTCTCAACTCCTTTTCCGAGAGCATGGAAGGCAATATCTTTCCTTATTGATCTCAACGGCCCTATGTGCACCCACCTTTTCCCCGCAGTCAGGACATACGAACGATTCGAATATCCTGGCCTTTTCCGGGATCTCCTCCTTCACCTCCCTGATGGTGAAAAGGTCCTCCCCCATTTCCAGCACCATTGCAGCCCTTTTCAACCATTTGATCTGGAAATCATTCTTTTCATCAGGTGTAGCCTCGCCGGACCTTACTTTCGAGAAAAGTGACATAGCCTCCGGATCGTCTTCGTTTTGAGGGATGCCTTGAAATGAATATCTCCATCCTCTCCCTGACATCCTGTCAAAAAAGGTGTAAACTGACTTCCCATGGTCAAGAAAGATAAGATTACCCTTCCCGAAAGTGCATCCAAGAAGTGATTGGATCCCGTCCGCACCGCATGCATCATTCTCTACTACGGCGACTAGTTCCTCATCAGGAGACCTCTCTCTTCCATTCAGAAATGAAATAGAAGCGGACACTCCCATTGCAAGACCCGGACATATGTGTCCATGGAATCGAGCTGCCCGGGATAGAGCCTTAAGAAGGGGGCCAGATATACCGATCTGTTCTATCTGGATCAACTGATCTTCCAGTCCATTTGCTGACATGATCGACCCTCGTGCTACTTTTTCCAAAAAAGTAGCACGGCCGGAATGTTCAGTTGATATATATCGGTTTTGAATCCCATCAACCTGTAGTCCTTTCTCTGATAGTGGTCTCGATATCCAGTTTCTTCGTATACCGGATCGGGAATATGGAGGACCCGAAAATGAATAAGAACCCAAAGGTGAAAGTCATGATCATTGCACTAATCGCAAATACCACCGGGAAATAATACAGGATATCCTCCATTACAACTGCGAACAGTCTTCCAAACAGATATGCGAATGGCAAGCCCAGCAAAGCCGAAAAGAACCCGATGATCCCTATTTCTATGAGCATGGACCCTATGACCTTGCTCCTCGGAATTCCCAATGTCTCAAGGGTGGCGAATTCAATATCACGCTCCATTGTGGAGATAATTATGGCCGATGCAGCAACAACCATTGCTATTATGAGGCAGATAACGAAGAAGAAGTATAGCATCCCCATGGCCGAACCGAATGTGTCATCCATGGCTTTGATGATATCATCCTGTTTGGTGACCTTGGATACACCCTGGATCCCTTCCAGCTCGACCGCGATCCTATTGATATCTTCCTTGTTATTTAGTTTTATGAACGCTCCCTGTGCCAGGCTCTCATCTGCCAAGGGTGAAGCGGTATTTCGGTCCAGATATACAGCCTGCATCAGTATGTCATATACGATCCCGCCAATAGTGGTCTCCAATTCATTGGCCCCAACCATGATAGTTATCCTATCGCCTTTTGATACCCCAAGTTTGCTTGCGAGCTTGTTGGTGATGACGGATGATGATAGGTCCATTTTTCCGGATTCAATTTGAAAATCCCTTGTTTCCAGAATCCTGTCTGATGCTACAACGTAGGTGTTTTCAGTATTCCCTCCTCCGGAGATCTGCCCCGCAAGGTATGCGAAAGGGATAACATATTCAGCTTCTTCAATCTCCAACATATTCGTAACATTATTTATGGGAAGAGGGTTGGTGAGATCGACCCTGAGGTCCCAGGTATCCTGGTTCACCTGGTCCTGCATATAACCCCAGGCCGAATCTGTCACCACGATCCATGATCCGGATATACCAATTGACATCCCAATAACGAAGATGGTGATCGCGGTCCTTACCGGATTCCTGAAGGTGTTCCTTATCCCCATCAATCTTGTTTTTGAGATTCCCGAAAACGCCCTTCCAACCGTTAGTATCCTGGTCTTTGGTTTATGGTCCAGCGCCTCTCTGACAGATTGTCTTGTAATGACAAAGATCGGTATGCCGACAGAGATCAAAACGCTCCCGAAAGAGAAAACAAGCCCTGAGATAAATGGTATCGGAGCCAGGGGATAGGCAACTCTGATGTCACCGATCATGGTCATCGTATAGGACATGATCCCCATGGTGAACAGGAAGCTCAAAAAGATCCCCACAATTGACCCTATTGCTGCAAGGATCACACCGAAGCTGAGATATGCCCAGGTGATCTTCAACCTCGAATATCCAAGGGACATCATGACCCCGATATACCTGGAATCGTTCATGACGATACGGTAGAATGTCATGAATATCGATATCATGCCTACCACCATGAAGATCACGGAGAAAAGGGGAAACATGTTCCTCATCTTTGCCGCACCTATATTCATGAATACAACGCTTGGATGGTCCTCCTGAAATATTATCTCCGATACAGGAAGTGAACCCAGGGACCCAACAACAGTATCTCTCATTCCCTTTTCAACTTTCAAAGGGATGTCATTCACTCCCAGTCCTGTGATGTCCTGTAATTCTCCCAGATCCATGTAAAGGACAACAAAATGTCCAGGCAAAGGCAGGGATGAATCCTGGACAGGAGATGCGAAGATATATTCCGCGGTTTGTACGGTTCCGGTGATCTTCACTTCGATATCGGTTCCGGTTGTGGTGAATGATGCCGATCCGTCATTCTTCGCACCGATATCCTCCATGCCGGCTACAACAACTCCCTCTCCCCTTTCAGTGAATAGATCGCCGTCCTTCAATAGAAGTTTGTTGATATCCTTCCTGGCAGGGTCCTCGATACCGATGATGACAGAGGGATAGTCCTTTCCATTGTAATGGTAGGTCCCGTCAAGCTTCAATCTGAGCAAATATGATGAGACACCGTCGATGCTGGAGATCGCTTGATCCGCATCCGTCATATTGACCGGTTCGGAAAGTGTCAGGAAGATATCGGGAAAATTTGTCTCCTTGATGTATGTATCCATGGAATGATCAAATATCAAGGCGGAATAGAGACCTGTAACGAACATTGCCATTGAGAGTGAGACCACCATGGATATGGCAAGGACCCTCCACTTCATCCTGAAGAGTTTTCTTACCACGCTCTTTGTAATAGGTTTCAAGATCTCACCACCTATGAACCCTCATTTAGCTTTCCGTGTCTAAGGACAAGTGTTCGGTCCATGTACTTCTTCAATCTTGTATTGTGAGAAACGATAAGGAAGGTCATACCAAGCTGGTTCTGAAGTTCCTTCATGATTTTCATGATGGATTCCTCCCTATCCTCATCAAGATTTCCAGTAGGTTCGTCCGCAAGGATCAGAACGGGTTCTTTGGCCAGTGCTCTGGCAATTGCGACCCTCTGCTGTTCCCCGCCTGACATTTCCTGAGGGTAGTTCCGGGCCTTATCGGCTAGTCCCACCATATCAAGATATTTCAAGGCCCTTTTCCTCATCTCTTTCCTTGAAGTGGATAGGTTCTCGAGTCCAAGTTCAACGTTCTCAATTGCAGTAAGTGTTGGTATAAGATTGTAGAATTGGAAGATGAAACCGACACGTTCCCTTCTGAACTTGTTGAGGTCCTTCTTTCCAAGTTTGGGAAGTTCCAGACCATCCACCATAAGGATCCCTGAATCGGGGCCATCTATCCCACCGAGGAGGTTGAGCAGAGTTGTCTTTCCACTTCCGGAAGGCCCCATGACCATGATCATCTCCCCCTTCTTTAAATTGAGGTCAGTTCCTTTGAGGACGTTGGTGGTCTCACCACCAGTAACGTAGCTCTTGTTCAGGTTCCTGATGTCCACGAGTGTCATTGTATCACTTCTCAATAAGGTCTATACAGTATGTAGTAAATATCACTCCTGCCGTACATGCGGGGTTCTTTATATAATTCGAAAATAATTCGTTATCATGAGGAAGGCAATTATCCAGCTGAAACCGAACATACTGGTCAGACAGATGCAGAAAGGGATCTACGATTCTGTTCTGAGGATCGAAGGACGAGAACTCCTGAAACTGGATTTCGAAAGGACCACCAAAATGGTAATTACAGACCTGATATTGAAACCAGGTCATGATCTGGATGATGTGAAATTCCCAAGAGGTGTCGAGATCCTGAATGTGTTGAAGGTAGATGGAGATAGATACACCGTATTAATGAGTGCAAAGGCTCCAGGAAAGAAATTCAGCGGATTATTCAAGATGTTCGATCTCAATGTGATCTATGATGTCCCTTTCAGTGCAACCTCCGATATGATAATCTTCAGCGCAATAGGTGAAAATGAACCATTGAACAAATTGATCAAGCTGCTGAAAATTTTAGGTGAAGTGGAGAAGCTAAGTTTCACCCAGGCTACTTTTTCAGAACATGATATCCTGAAGATATTGACTGACAAACAACGAGACATTCTTTTAGAGGCGAAGAAGAGAGGTTATTACGAATATCCGAGAAGGATCAATACACAGGAGCTTTCGGAAAGATTGGGAATAAGCAAAGCAACCACGGTAGAACACTTGAGAAAAGCGGAGATCAGATTGATGAGCAATTTGCTCGTAGGATATTAACATCAAGCCAGTGGGAATTTTATAAGGAATTTCGTTCCCTTTCCATAATCTCCATCCACCCTGTTCCTGACATCTATCTCTCCTCCGTATCTATCGGTCAATACTTTTACCAGTGAAAGACCGATACCAGTCTTGGACCCTCTTCCACGTGGGGTGAACCTTCCAAATAGCCTTTCCTTTTCAGGGTCCTTGATCCCGAATCCATGGTCAGATACTATCACCGTGACCTCGTTCTTGTTCTTTTTGATGCCAATTTCCATCTTCGGGACCTTCCCTTCTTGGAATTTAATACCATTATGCATCAGATTGAGAAAAAGCTCCTCGACAATGGGTTCTGCCATGATCTCCAATTTACCCTTTCCCAGGTCCTCTTTTAGATCGACATCCTTCCCTGGAAACATCAATCTGACATGTTCAATGGATGATCGGATGATCTTTCGCAGGTCCAATCTCTCAAGTTCAGGTTCTTTAGCGCCAAGCCTTGATAGCAGAAGAACGTTCTTGACCAGTTTAACGGATCTCTTGATCAGTTCCTCTGTGGAATCAAGTCCCATTTCCTTGACCTTGGGGTCTGATGCTCTTCTTGCCAACTGGAAACCTGTGTAAATGCCCTGATGCAGGTTTCCGATATCGTGGCCAAGGAGGTCCAAGTAGAATTCGGATCTCTTCCTTTCTTCAAGGATATTCCGCTCGGATTCCTTTTCTTTTGTGATGTCCCTCATGACCGTGATAACCTTCTCGATCCTCCCATAAATGATAAGAGGTATCTTGATAGTTTGTGTGACAAATTCAATATCATCGATCCTTATCTCTTCCTGTGTCTGGATCACCTCTTTTTTCTTGAAAACCCTTTGATATTCATCCCTGACTTTATCTGGAAGGTATGGTTGAAGCGTCATCAGGTTCTTTCCAAGGGGGTCCTCCTTGATCCCGGCTTTCTTCAACAGAACCCTGAAACTGCTATTAACAAATTCAAGCACCATATCCTGATTAATAACACTTACCGAATCTGTCAGATTGTTCAATGTCTCAAATAACAGTATTTGCGACCTCAATAGTTCCCGTTGACTTCTCCTCTTATCGGTGACATCCGTTCCAATGGTCAGAATGGTCTCCACATTTCCTTCTTTGTCTCTTTGGATCGTATTGGCCCATGAAATGTATTTCAGTTCTCCCTTCTTAGTTAATATTGGATTCTCTTGATTAATATGAAGGTGTTTTCCAATTAGAACATCGTGGAAGACCTCATTTATCGCAGATCTTTCCTCCTCAGGAATGAATAAGTTCATCCAATTCTTTCCAATTACCTCCTCTCTTCTGTACCCCGTGATCTTCTCAGCATAGGCGTTGAATGTAAGAATACTGCCATCCGGTCCTAACGTTAAAATTATTGTGTTGGCAGTCCTTATGAGGTTCTCCAGGAAGTTCTGGGAATTCTGCATTTCAAGCTCCATAAGTTTCCTCGGGGTAATATCCTCGATCAGGGTTGCAAAATACTCTTTTTTTGGAGAGTAACAAAGGACTGAGTACCATTTTTCCAGGTCAGACGAATAATCCTCGAATCTCTCCTCTATACCCTGAATCGCTACCTTTCCGTATCTTTTTATCCACGCTACCGGATCAGCCTTAATTCCTGGAATGACCTCAGAAACAAGTTTTCCCACGATCATCTCTGACTTTAGCCCGGTCATCAATTCAAATGCATGGTTCACTTCAATGAAACGGTAATCAACCGGAGTTCCATCATCATCTCTGATTATCTTATGTAATGCAAACCCATTCAATATATTCTCGAAGAGGGTCCTATATTTTTCTTCGTTCTCGGTCAAGGCATTCAGGACATTCTTTTTATCTGAGATATCCTCAATGGTCACAAAGACCTGATACGGGCTTTTCTCCCCATTCCTGAATTGTGGAATGGCATTGATATTTATCCAGACAATATCATCTTTGATTGGATTGAATACACCCAACTCTATTCCAAGTTGAGGCTCACCTGTTGATAAAGCCAATACGGAGGGGTGCTTCTCTCCGGATAATTCATTTCCATACTTATCCAATACCTTCCATCTTGGGTCCATGGAGGTTCTGCCCATAATTTGATCCTCTGTCAATCCGAAGATCTCCAGGGTCCTTTTATTACAGTCTATCAATCTGCCATCCTTTGATTGATAGAAAACACCCTGAACCATATTCTCATAAAGGGTCCTGAACTTCTCCTCGTTCTGTTTGATCGAGAGGTTCGCTTCAATATTCTCAGTAACATCTGTAACGATCCCCTCCAAGGCGATCGGATTCCCCTCTTTATCCTTGACAATGGTGTTTCTTTGATTCAACCATTTTTCATTACCGTCCTTTGATATTATCTTGTATTCAAAACTATCCAACACCTCTCCATGAAGAAGACCTATCCAAACATCCAAGAACCATTTGTAAAAGTCCGGATGAATGGCATGTCTCATCAAACTGACATCTTTGTACACCTCATCCTGGGAATAGCCAACGATATCCTTGATAGAGGGGCTGATGTATTCAAAATATCCATCCGGGATCTTCAGTCTGTAGATTATATCCTTCGCGTTCTCGGCAAGTCTTCGAAATCTCCCCTCACTCTCTTTGATATCCATTTCCATTTTCTTCCTATCTGTAATATCATTGGAAATTATCTGAACAGCCATGACCTTCCCATCTTTATCCTTAATTGCATTGAGATAGGATGTGAAGAATCTCTCACCCTCGGAGAATTCCATATTATCCTCAAATCTTAGTGGTTTCTTACTCTTGATCGCTTTCTTCAATCGATCGAGATATACCTTCCCATTGGCCATTCCAAATAAATCCTGAAATGTCTTCCCCTCAAATTCCTCCGATCTTCCACCCATCCTTTCGGATGCGATCTCATTTAACCTGATCAGTTTTCCATCTTCAGACCAGATACCAATTCCTGTTCCAGCCTCTTCCATCAATCCCCGATAAAGCTCCCGGGATTCGATGAGTTCTTCCTCCATGCAATGTTTATTGGAAATATCACTTGCAATGGTCATTACTGCTGGTTCACCAAGATATTCAATAATAACGGACCTGGCCTCTGTATATATGATCTTTCCATCCGCTCTGATATTCATCTGTTCTATGCTATCCAATTCACCGTTGTCCAATAATTTCTTCCTTCTTCTCTTTGCGAATTTTTCATTTTCCGGATGGATAAAATCCAAAACGGATCTACCAACCAGTTCCTTGGGATCATTTATTCCAAGTAGTTCCGCTGCAGCTGGATTGGCCTCCATTATCTTCATATCCCTATGGATAATGATCGCTTCGGAGGAAACCTTCATTAGGACCTTGAAATTGCTTGGAATCTCTTTTTCTTCAATCCCTTTACGCACTGTTGGAACCCTTTTCATCAACACACCATGGATTTTTCCTAATTGGAAGGTTGTCCCATCACCTTGAAAATATCCTTCCCAATTGGTGAGTGTATCTAAGTACATTATAAAATTTTGTAAAGGATTTCAAAAATTGAATCTATGAATCTCTTGAATTGCTGTTAGGGAGCCAGTACGAATATTCATTACATTTTGAATTACATTGATTATGACATCATTGTGGCGGACCGAACTTGCGATCCAGGATGCTCACAATATTTTCTTTTGTTTGAATACTAGCGGTTGCCTCAACCACCTTTCCATGCTTGAAATATACAGTGAAAGGCAGTCCTCTGAATGTCGAACATTGCGGTAGTTCCCGAATGAACCTCGCGTCGGGAATATCGAATTCCATATCCCGGAATTCAACATGAGGATACTTCTTCTCCAGGTCCATCATGATCCCGTAGACCGGGATGCACATCTGACCCATTCTACCACAACAGATCATTACATTCTCATTGTTTCGAATTACTTCCTTGATATCTTTCTCAGTTTCCAGATGCTTAAGGTTGGTGATCAACATATTTTCATACTCCTCGATTTACTTGATCGTTTATGGATCATGGATATTAAAAAAGGTCCCTAATAAATTCAGAGACTTCAATGAAAATTGGTGGGCCGACCCGGACGATTAACTAAAAATGATTGACGAATATTCTGCTTTCATTTTATGAAACTTATCCGGATATTCAGTCCCTTTGTTACGTCGATCCTCATTCACTGGCTTCAGATCCTGGTAATGATTATCCAAAGTACCCCTCACATCCCTTATACACTGGATCCTTCAGAGATCCCAACCATCCATTAACACTCGGCCCCCACCAAACCGCCCAATTCCTTACTTCCAACTTGTTTTCAGGCTCTCATTTAGATTCCTCAAATTGGACCCCGCCCCACTCCCCAGGGCCCTACTCGGCACCTTATTCTCTGTATCCTCTACCTCTGATAAACATTTCAATCATCTTCACTTTTACACCCTCAACACGATAGATCAATCGATAATCTCCAACCCTCAATCGGTGTTTCTGAGGATCAGTGTCCTTAACAAGTTTGATATCAGCACCAGAACGATGATTGAAAGGATCTTTTTCAAGCTCTTTCAAACCCTTCTTGATTCTTTTTTGCATATCCTTAGAAACATTATTGAACTCCTTCTGGAAGGTTCGTGAGACAAAAACCTGATACATTATAATTCATCCAGTGGTATGAATTCATCTTCTTCAAGGATCTTGTTCCATCTATTGTCAATTTCTTTCATTGCTGATTTTTCAATTAACATCTGAATGATGTGATCGTAGCTTTCACCCTTCTCACCAAGCAGGCGAAGAGTTTCCTTTGTCTCAGTTGAAACAGCTATTGTCGTAGACATTATAACACTTATAACTGCTATGTCTCTTGTGACATATATAGGTATCTTTCAGAAGAACCGGAATAAACAAAACGAATCCATATCTCTTTGTATCTAGTAACTGACATTGTCTGCAAAGGATAAGGATTCGGGTCTTTCAGACCATTACTCAACGATACAAATGGAGACGTTTCCTTTTATCCGTACCTGCTGACCATCGGTTCCACAAAAGTCCGCAGGTGAAACAATGACATCAAAAAGGATCGGAAACAGAAAACAACCACTCAGGATCAGAAATCATTCATTCAAGCATTGGATCGTGAAATCAATACTTGTTTTCAAACTAGAGAAAATGGGTCACGAAGTCGAATTGGAATTTTACATCCCACAGGTCGGATATTGTGATCTGATAGTTAGAACCCATCGCCATAAAAGTGATTCCATTCTGATAAATATCGCTTTTGTGTCTGCCAATGATTAAAAACTGATTCCTTCGGGTCGGACTGATTTCAAAAAAATATCATTCCCACTTTCTACGATTTTAAAAGAGAATAAACGAAAGTGGGCCGACCCGGATTTATCTAATATTAAGTGCAAGTCGGTCGGTCCTATTAAATAACTGAATCGATATTAAACAATCATGACAAAAAAAG
>CBDDUX010000090.1:0-3901 GCA_965234725.1 Thermoplasmatota archaeon
ATGGACGAAGAAGGAAAAATTATTTCCATATGAAAGGAAATATCGGGTAAAAATCCCGTCCCCGACACTATACCCTTAGTTTTTCGACACAATGACGTTTGAACATGATATTACTCAGGCCCATTCCATTACGACATGGATAATTTAGCACTAAATAAGAATCAAATAATTCCGATGTCTGGAATCCAAATAAAGGATTTCTTCTCATCGATCGATCTTCTTTTTCAATCTGATATAGGTCTCCTCGTCCATCCTTCCATCGAGAAGCTCGTCCACCAGCTTCAGCAGAAGTATTCTTCTCATCTCATCCCAGTCCACCACAGAGTACCTGATGAACCTTCCGTCATTTTCCGACGATATCAGACCCATGCCTATCATTTGTCTAAGATGATATGAAAGGAGGAATCTGTTGGTCCTCGAAAGAATTGTCAGCTCCTTCTGAGTCGATCTGGGGTGATCCCTAATTAAGGTGAGAAATCTTCGCTGGATCGGGCTCATCTTGTGTGTCTCTCCCTCAGTATCCCAGTCCCCGGACCTCGTCTCGAAGGAGAAATATGTTCTCTTTCCTCTCCTGATCTCCTTCCTTATCATCTCCCTTTTCTGCAACTGGACAAGGTGATACTGAAGCGTCCCATCGGAAAGGTCAAGGACCCTCCTCAGCTCAGAGAAGGTGATCCCCGGACTGCCTATTATGGTCTCGTAGAGGGTTCTCCTCTGGGGATGTTCCAGTAACTCTTCGCTCATCCTCATCTCCTCTCGCTGGGTCCATCGTTTTTTATAATGTCCCTTATCTCTCTGTAGGTGCTTTTTGAGATACTTCCCTCCTTCCTTATCTCTTCCAGTTTCCTCATCCTGCCCATGGTAGGTGATCTTCTTATGCCAGAATCGCCTTCCACGTTTATTTCCCTTCTTAATTGTATCAATCTCCTCTCGTCCTTTGTGTTCCGGTTACCTCTCACTATAACTATGAAAAGGGAGACGATGAAGATGATAATCAGGGCGACAGACATCAGCCAAAGGAAGGACCCGTCCTGTTTTTCGGAAACCACTATCTCCTTCCCCCATCTTTGACTGTCATCAGGATAATGATCCAGCACAAGCCCAGTCGTAGAATCAACTCCTGTCTTTCCCGGGTTCCAGATGTCCGGGTATCCGTCCATGTCCGTATCGATGGAGGCCGAGGGATCGTTCGGGAAGGCATCATGATCGTCCAGTACGCCGTCCCCGTCTGAATCTGGGATTACAGGGACCTCCTCAATCACGGACACTGCGAGGTAGGTGGAATTGGGGATACCGTCATTGTCCGTTACGGTAAGCGATATCAAATGTGTTCCCAATCCCATCTCCACTCGGACCGTCCTTCCCTCTCCTAGCTGACCGAATATCGACGAGTTCCACACATATCTGATAATCGTGCCATCGGGGTCGTAGGAACCGGATCCGTCTAGTGTGACCATACCCGGCCCCACCAGTTTGACCTGGGACGATGAGGCCGTGGGTATCGGTGGTACTGGTACAGTTTTGGGTATGGTCCTCTCCCTGACAAAAACAGCAGCAAATGTGGAGTTGCTCAGGTCCTGCTCATCGATGACCCTGAGCTCTATTAAGTGCAGTCCCGGTTCCAGTTCGACCTCTATCGAGGTTCCAGTCCCAAGTACTCCTTGGATGTCAGATGACCAGATGTGTTCCGATATTTTACCGTCGGGATCGTAGGACCCGGATCCGTCTAGTGTCAAAACATCTCCGGATTCGATTATCAATTTGGTGAAATTGATGGAAGGTACGGGATGGATATTTCCCCCTTCATCGTTTTCGTCCTCCCCGGTCTCATTTTCCTCTTCCTCGACCTGGGAATTGTTATTTGCGATACCTACATAGAGGACGTCCTGATCGTAGAACCCGTCATCATCTGTCACTGTAAGGGTGATCTGATGCAGACCGAGGCCGAGTTTGACGACAATCTTCTTCTCGTAACCTATGATACCTTCCTTGTTCGATCTCCAAGACCTGTTGACTATTACACCATTGGTATCGTAGGATCCAGAACTGTCAAGTGTCAGGTTTTCCCCTTTAAAGAGGATCTCGTGTGAAGCCGTGCAGATGGCAACAGGGGGTTCGGGGTCCACATAATGGACCTCGATCCTCACCAGGTCCTCGTCCGTTTGATTTCCGTCCGAAACGTACAGGGTCGCGTAATACAACCCGTTATCATCGATGCTGCATTGGGTCTTTGGATCATTGGTCCACCCCGTGTCAAATTTACCAAATAATCTCCACCTGTACTGCAAGGGCTCCTCTTCAAGGTCATAGGACCCGGACCCATCAAGGGTGAACAACTCTGTCATGTTCACTTCGAGGTCGGGTCCAGCGTCGGCGACCGGAGGGCGATTGATGGTAATGTACGGCGCGCCCTTGCTCATACTTTCCAGTATCGGTTCGTACAGGACCTTTGCATGGTTGTAATCGTCGTAGAAATCGCATATCAGCTCTTCTATCCTCGTTCTGTTGGTGGTTCCCCAGAAGTTGTGGCTGGCATTGTTATCGATATCCCCTCCGTGCTCGATGCTGTAGGTGTAGTCCTTGATGAAATTGTTGTATCTGATCAGCGGTTTACATTGGACATGGATAAATATGCTGACACCATTGGCACCCATCGTGTTGTTCATGATAACGGGTTTGGAGATCCAGGTGGAATATCCCATGATCTGGATCCCGTAATAACTGCAGTAAGTGATAACGTTCCCCTCTATGATCGCATTCGTCCCCTGGACCATCATTCCCTTGTAGCATTCAGTTAAGGTGTTGTTCCGGATAATGGGGGATTTCTCTGGACTGTAAATACGCATGGCAATTCCCGAATAATTAGAAACGAAATTGTCCTCTATCAGTGCATTGTAATACCAGCCAAGGTAGATGGCATCACCACTTCCCGCTCCATTGATGATCCTGTTCCCGGTTATATTCAGTCGCCTTGTCTCATCGCCATCAATGTTGGATGCTGATTTGAGACAGTATATCCCACATCCTCCGATGTTCTTTATGGTGTTGTTCCTGATGTCAATGGAGGAGTTCTCACAAAATAGACCTCCGTTGCAGTATTCCATCAGACAGAATTGTATGGTCGTCTTTGTCTCGTTCCGAACGTCCGAGAGGTCTATCCTGTCCCAGTCATTGTCATTCCTCTCAGCCTTGTTAGAAGTGAAGGTGATCATCTCATCCTCGGTCCCCTTGGCGACCAAGTCCCCCCGGATCATGATATAGTAGTAACCATCGAACTTCACCATTACTCCTGGTTCTATCGTCAAGGTGGTATTCTCATCAACCAGGATGTGCCCCTTCACGATATAAGGACCGCTGATGTTCTCCCATGTGGTGTTCTCGCTTATTATACCGCTCACATTCACCTGACCGGCTCCATAGGCCGTTTCAAGGACCTCTACCTGCGGAACAATGAGATGCATTGTCTGAAAGAACATCACCATCATCACGAGCAGGACCAGTATTCTCTTTGATCTCATTGGACCATCTCCATTCTTCGGGAAGAAAAGGGTTCTCCTCCCAAAATTCATGTGTTATTATTGAGGTGGTTTATATTTAAAAGTTCTAAGGAGGGGGACTTACATGTCTGGACCCCATCGAATATAAAAGGTTTCTTAGCAGCATATCCTCCTAATCAGATTCATATAAGTTACATAGATTCTACGGAAAAGAGAATGCTGATAATACTGAACTATCATCGTTCGAGTGGACCGTTGATTACAGTAGAGGAAGGTAACTATTGGTAGGAATTGATTCCTCCTTCATATATGATATCCCAGGATATCACACGAAGAGGCAATTCCGAGATCAGCACAAAGAGGTAAAACTGATATGGATGTAAATGGATTGCCTGGTATCGCCG
>CBDDUX010000091.1:0-10236 GCA_965234725.1 Thermoplasmatota archaeon
AGAGAAATGAATTATTTCGTGGAGAACAAGGAGAGGATGAGATATGATGTGTTCATGAACAAGAATCTCCCAATTGGAAGTGGTGCAATGGAAAGTGGGATAAGACAGGTTGTGAATATGCGATTGAAAAGTGCTGGAATGTTCTGGAAGAAAGAAAATGCGGAGGGATTTCTTCATTTGAGATGTTATCTGAAATCAGGTCGTTGGGATATCATTGAGAACGCTGTGATTAACTATTCACCGAAAACAGGGCGTGTGTAAAATGGATCAAAATTACTTCGAAAATGACCTAGTTTTGGGGAATGCACCCATTCCATACTCAAGGCAGAATTACACCAAAACAGCTTTTATCCACCATTGTTGCAATGTCTGTCGAGCGGTTATCGATCCATTCGATCAACACGATATCGGATGATGTGTCCAGCCCAACAAACATCAAACATCATCTGGACAAGATCAGCATCGAAGAACTCGAAGACAAGAACGTGATACTTCTCCCTGAATAGAATGGATTATCCCTCCTACAAACAATCCACCTGAAGACCCGGTTGAACCTAAGAAACCTAAAAGAAGAATACCTGATAGATTGGAACCAGATCAATCCCATAGAACCGGAGATGTAACCTTCCTCTGGAACCTGGCAAAGGATCTCGATTTTGCTAACGTAATCGATAACATATGATGTGAAGAAAAAAATATTGATGGGTTATCGCCTGGAAAACTGATAACGGGTTGGGCGATAAACCGTGTTCTGGACCCTACAAGCGCAACAAAATTGGAGCGGTGGATCACAACAATGGAAAAAATTACACTATTTTTGGACTGTATATCAACCGTTCGGCCATGAACAACACAAGTCTCTTTGGATACATCGGTTACGGAGCTTCGGTGAAAAATGTTCACCTCTCGGATTGTCATATCATCAGAAAGCAGTTTGTCGGAGGGATAGTTGGATACAACTGTAAAGGAACGCTGTCGAACTGTATGGTTACGGGAGAATTAAGAGGAGGAATATTCGTCGGTGGGCTCGTGGGATGGAATTAAGGCTTTGTATCATATTCTACATACGACTTAGAAGATGCCTTAAAGGGCGGTTTTATTAAACTAATGGATATGTTTTATCCAGAAGATCCAAATATTTTTGATTCATGATCAGAGCGGGATAGAAGAAAAGACATCTAGAACAAAGAGGGAGTGGATGACCTCTCATCCAAATGGACCTCTCAGGATCGCCGTGGCAGATCCTTTGAAGTGGCAATGGTCTGTCATCGATGATCCTCAGACCAATATCCTCAACTCTCATCATGGATCTGTGTATGGACCTTTCCTGATCATCCTTCACAATACCCCATCCACTTCTGGATTGATAATCCCATTCCCCCTCGATTGGATTCGCATGTGACCCAAAATATAGTTATAAGGAATAAAGGTTGAATTTTCCTGGGTACTCTAAGCCAGGTTCCTTTTGTGAGGATCCCCTTGAACGAGAGGAATTGGAGACCCCAACAGGGAGGTAGAGATATGTACCGTATAGCATCCTTTTTCAGGATTCTGCCTGCAATATTATTGATCACGATAACGTTTTTCAGCATGTTTATTCCCGGGACCGGTGTCATTGATGCATTGACCCCTGAAGAGCTGGAAGGCTGGGCGCTGATCGGCAGGGATGAGTTCATGACCATAACCGGACAGACCGGTTCAACCGGGTTCGGTTCCGTTGTCGAAATGGGCGACATGGACGGCGATGGAAGAGATGATATTGTAGTTGGAGTACCAACATATAGCGGTAATGGTGGTACGGGAGCTGTCCTAATCTATTTCGCCAGGGACCTTGACGATATCTCACCGCTCAGGGCTCTCGAGGATGCGGATGTGATAATATTCGGAGAGGACCCCGGAGACCGTTTCGGTCAAAACCTGGCCATAGGGGATATGAACGGTGACGGAAGGAATGAACTCATGATATCTGCCACCCAGGCATTCGGATGGAAGGATAATAGAAGGATGTCAGGCGAGGTCTATATCCTTTCAGGAAGGGAAAGGTCTGAGTTTCCCTCAAAATTATGGATCGAGAAGACCCCATTATATGGACATATCTATGGAAGGGATCCCATGGACATGGCCGGCATAAGGATGGTGGTCGGTGACCTTACAGGAGATGGTCTGGATGAACTGGTAATCGGAACCAATGGTGCTGGAGGATTCGGAGGACATCCTGGACCACCTCCTTACCATGCTGATTCGGAGAACAATGCTCCAAATTCCTGGGAAATTGAGGTGATCCAGGGGAAGAACCTACCTATCGGTAACATCGTCCTTGACCTTGACCAGAAGATGGTCAGATACTTCTCATCCTGGAACTCCACATTGACCCCGACAGATACCCATGCAAAATCCATCGGGAGGGGGGTGGAGATCACAGACTTCAATGGTGATGGTACAGGGGATCTGATATTCTCCTGGAGCAGGTGGGTGGGGGGTAAGTCCGTCGAAGAGCTGGTGTCCACTCAGATAGAAGTGATAACAGGAGGTTCCGGATTCCCACATGTTCCCATCAATACAACGATCGACATTATCATACCATCATTCTCTCCCGATCTGACAATTCAACTGAACAAAACGATGATAGAACCCCCGTTCTTGAAAGGAGGGGACCTGGACGGAGATCAGTACAATGATATTGTTATCGGATCCCCGGAAGGTCTGGATATATTCGAAAGAATGCCCAATGCAGGTAGGACGTATATTCTTCAGGGATTCAATTACTCGGAGGGACAGACCATTTTTTCGGATAGTTTCGCTTCCACAATATACGGTTATGATTCCTCGGATCTGCTTGGATCTAGCCTGATCTGTTCCGATCTGGACAATGACGGCTACGATGAATTGATAATCGGAGCTCCCGGGGCGGATGGAGAAAAGAACCTCCTTCCTGATTGCGGAGAGGGGTATGTGTTCGATCTTGACGGGACTTTCACAACGGACCTGGAGATCTCCGATTCCGATGAGAAGTTCATGGGTCCGTTGGAATGTATCGGCTCATTCACAACAATCACCTCCGGGGACATCAATGAGGACGGCTACCAAGACCTGCTTGTTTCCTCTCCGCACTTCCTTTCAGAGGATGGAGATGCTGAACTGGGTTTACTGTCACTTTTCATGGTAAAGTCTGATTTCGAGGCCAAGATCTACGGCGGAACCGATTCAAGCGATTTGGGTAGGGCCACGGTCATTGATGATTTCGATAAGGATGGATACATGGACCTTGCTATCGGTGACCCGGGGGCATTCGAATCCCAGGATGGGGGTGTATTCCTTTTCTTCGGAGGACCAACAGGTTGGAAACCGATCCTCAACCTTGATTTCGATGCGGATATCATCTACAAGGTTGACCTTGAAGGCAACAAGGACCACATGGGATCCTCCCTGACATCCGGAGACCTTAACGACGATACCTACCCTGACCTTATTGTTGGATCACCTTGGATGAACAATTGCGGAGGCTTAAATATATTCTGGGGAGGAAACAGGACCTATATGGAGGAGAAGAACGGAAAGAGGGTCTTTGGGCAATCCGCCCAGATGTTCGGGTCTGCTGTTTCGGTGGGAGATTTCAACGGTGATGATGTGGATGATCTTGCGGTTTCAGCGGTGGGAACCTTGGCAACACAATCCCTTGGTCGCTACCATGCAGGGAACGTTTACATTTTATTCGGACCTCTAACTTCCGGGGATGTAAGTGTCTATACAGCAGATGTTGTGATCACTGGATCGATACCAAATGAACAGATCGGGAAAAGCCTCGCTTCCGGAGATATCGACAATGACGGTAGAGATGAACTCGTGATAGGAGCTCCACTCTCCGATCTGGGTTCTATCACCGATCAGGGTGTGGTATACATTTTAACCGGAAGGGATGTCTGGAATCCGGACTATGATCTTTTAACGGATGTCATCCTGAGGATATTCGGTCCATGGCCTTATGATCAGGTGGGAGAATCCTTAGCACTCGGAGACCTTGATGGAGATGATCTGGACGAGGTGTTGATCGGTTCCACCAGCGGCGATGGTTACCAGAGGACCACCAAAGAAGCAGGTAATGTTTACATCATGATGGGAGATTATCTCAATACGGCCCTTGGAGGATTGAACATGAGCCTCAGGGACCAGTTCAACATGTCCATCTTCGGTGAGACCGAAAGGGAGAGGCTGGGCACTTCCTTGAGTGTGGGGGACTTGGATGGTGATGGTAAGAATGATGTTGCCATCGGAGCAAAGGGTTGGACAGATCCAGTATCGGGCATTGTATCAGGAGCTGTAAAGATACTTCCGTCAAGGATGATAAGGGATGGTGGAGAGCTTAACTCCTCCTCATTGCCCCTCATTTCATCAAAGAAAGGGGAGGACCTTTTCGGGACATCTATCGCCGTGGGAGACCTGTCCAACGATGGTAACGATGACCTTCTGGTCGGAGCCCCGGGATATGACCCTTACGGAACGGGTGCGATCGATGGTGGTGTATTCATCTGGGAGGGGAAGGAGGTTTATCTTAGGGATATCAAGGTGACCACAGCCAGATTATTGGGTTCAGCACCTGTAGATGATCCTGAAGGCATCATGGGTCAGGTCCATTATCTTTCACCTCTTTCCGGCCCATACGGCATGAGGGTTACCGGGAGGTCCCTTTTCGGGTATGATGATGTTCGTTCGATCTCGATAACAATGGATTCCCTACAAGGACCCGGGACTGCCACAATGGTATTCAACACCTCGAAAAAAGGATTTGAGCTGTTCAGCACCGGTGATTTCACGGGCAGTATATGGATGGACCTAAATACATCATCAGGGACCAGTGACAAGATCGAATCCTGGTATGTGGATTTCTCTTTCTATGTTGATTGGGATATGCCAGACCCTGATGTGATAACCACCAATATCAACGGAGGAACCTCATCTTTCATCAACTACCTCACCAAGGAGTTCAGGATCGATAGAACTGTCTACATCGAGGATGAAGGATTGTCGATAACAGATGAACTTGGCGGCCAGTTACCAAAATGGCTCAATGCTTCAAGCAATATCGGAGTGGGCAATATCTCGCTATCTCACGTGATCAATGGTGAAAGGATCTTGGGAGAGGCTCTTGAAACCATCCCTCTTGGCCTATACAGACCGGATGGTATCCTCATTGGAAGGACACACGTTAATGACAGTCGACTGGATGTGGGGATCACTTCAATTGGTGAAGGGATCAACAGCGGTGGAGCCAACTTCAAGATCGCACCTCTTCCAGATGACCCCCTCCCTGATGGATCCATTTGGCAGAGGGACCTTACCTTCAACCTCAATGTGGATACATCACCTCCGGCAGAGGTGTCCAATTTCAATGTTTTCCCCGATGGAAAGGAGAAAGGGATCGTTCCAGTGGATGATGACAGGTTCGTGGAGATAGGATGGTCAGAGATCAATGACATGGGACCATCTGGGATCAACAGATACACCCTTGAGGTCATAGGAGAAGGATACAACTCAACTTATGATTCTGTCAGGTCCGGAGACCTGATCATGATACCAGAAGGTGAAGTCCATTTTAGCCTCTGGGCGGTGGACAATGCCAGAAACGAAGGACCCAGGACAGATCGGACAATGATCTCCGATATCGGCTCTCCCTTCTTCTGGTCACCCAGACCAGTGGATGGGGCATGGCTTACCGACCAGCAGGAGGAGATGTCCATCATGGCGGATGATGCTGTATCCGGATTGGACCTGAAAACTGCTGAATACCGGGTCTATTATTCCAGTGCGGGTGTTGTCGGCGAATGGATGGATGTTTTTGGATTGGAAGCTCTTGATGATGGGACGCGCTTAGTGGCTCCCATACCAGATGAAGAAGCCTTCGGTCTCTATGTTCAATGGAAGATATCCGACCTGGCCGGGTCAACAACTGTCTCGGAACCATTCACATTCAACAAGGACATTTCACCACCCCTCATCGAACCATCGAAGACCTCATTGACAGCTGGACCCGGTGAGATCGTATTCGAATGTTTCATGGAGGATACTCTTTCATGGTTGAAC
This sequence comes from Thermoplasmatota archaeon, assembly GCA_965234725.1. Lineage (GTDB taxonomy): Archaea > Thermoplasmatota > Penumbrarchaeia > Penumbrarchaeales > Penumbrarchaeaceae > Penumbrarchaeum > Penumbrarchaeum helgolandense. Next base: position 6,079 of record CBDDUX010000091.1, read on the forward strand.
CTCTCCACAGTGGAATTCCAATTAGAGAGAGCAGGTTCTGCGGAAGAGACTCCATGGATATCATTGAACCTGGATGGTTTCAGGATATCTGCTTCTCCATCGATATCCATAGTCCCCGGTTTCGAAGGATATGGTTATGCCAAATGGAGAGTGATGGACAGAGCCGGAAATTCTGTGGAGAGCGATCCGATCACGGTCCTTGTGGACGGAACACTACCCCGGTTTACCGAATTCACCCCGAACTCATCTATCATCCAGTCAAAGTTGAAAGTTGAAGTGACCACCACTATCATCGAGGAAGGCAGTGGTCTCTCACTTGGGGATGTCGAGATCTCAGTATCAACCATTTCCGGTTGGGTTCAATACGGAGTGGGAGGCTTCTCCCCCTGGTCTCCAGTTGAAACGCTTGAGGAGTTCAATAATAATTATATTGCGACTGCAACCGTCACTCTGGATGAAGGTAGGTTCAATCTTATCAGATTCCGGATCAGGGACAGAGCCGGTAACGGATGGGTCATCTCCAGATCACATTCCATAGAGGTGGATCTTCCGAAGATCAATCTTCCCCCTACTGCCCTTTTCAACGTCCTTCCTGTATCGGATATGATATTCAGGGGTGAAACATTGGTACTTGATGCCTCCCCATCCATCGATCCGGAAGGAACTTCACTGAACTATACATGGTACTCCGATCTGGAAGGATTCCCTGGGATTGGACTTCTTGGCAAAGATTTGAAGATCAATATCACCTTGACAACACTTGGTGTCCACAAGATATGGGTTGTTGTCACTGACGGAGTGAATACTGTGACCTCTGATGAGGTCAAGATAAGGGTTCTGGAAGTGGAACAGGAACAGAATGTAGATTCCAACCCCCAAAGGTCCCTATGCGACAAACTGAAAGATGCTATACTATTCGTTATCATCGCTCTTCTGATCGGTCTGATACTTGGCGCCCTATCCGTTTATTTGGTAATTATCAGACGGAGGGAGGCTGAGACCATGCAAGAGCAGCCCCTGCTTGTGGACGCGGTATATGATGATGATATCGTGGTACCGTACTGCCCATATTGCAATGAAGAAGCCCGATTGTCGGATGACTACTGTGTGAAATGCGGTTCGATCTTTACCAAGAAGGATAAAGAGAACATGGCCAAGGGCAGAACAGGGAGATCTAAGAAGAAGAAAAAATCCCTAAAAGCCGCAGATGAAGAAGAGCAAGAGGGTGACATAGTTGAGAATTGGGGTCCTCCTGCTATTGAGGATGAGGTCGAACTGGAATCGGAATTCATGTCTGAAACCCCTGACGAGCTGGAGATAGAGGAGCTCAAAGAAGAGGACCTGGAAGAGGTTGAGGAACTTGAGATGGAGGAATTGGAAGAAGATGAATGGGAGGTGGAAGAATGAGGATAAGATCCATATCGATCCTTTCGGTCATGTTCATGATCATGGCTGCCTTCTCTATGATGAACGGTCCGGAAGGGGCATTGGCATTCGAGAACGATATCAAAATGAACCAGGATTCCGGGGAAGCTTCCCAGGCCAACTCTGATGTGGCTACCAACAATAATAACGTCTATGTCGTCTGGCAGGATAACAGAAGAGGCAACTGGGATATTTTCCTCAGGTCCTCTCCAGACAGGGGTAAGACATTCTCGGATGAGATCAGGGTCGATGATACTAGCAAGACCCCGACCCTAACCGATGATCAAACCTCGCAAGTGGATCCGGAGATAGCCGTGGCACCTGACGGCAAGATATTCGTGGCATGGGCGGATGACAGAGATGGAAGGTCAATGATCTACATTACAAGGTCGGAAGATGGAGGGAAGACCTTCAAATCCAATTACAGGGTTTCCGACAATCCGATCGGGATCCAGACCAAACCCCACATGGACATATCGCCATCGGGTTATCTGTACGTCGTATGGGAGGACACAAGGAATTCAATAGGTCACGAACAGATCTACGGTGCCTATTCCTCTGATGGCATTTCCTTTGGGCCGGCAAAAAGGATATCTGATACCTCTACCAGCAATTACTGCTACGATCCATCTATCGCTTGGTCGGATGATTACAACCTGCATGTGGTCTGGACGGAGGACAGGGTCATAGATACGGATATAAGGATCAGTTCCTCAGATGACAAGGGAGCCTCATTTTCTTCGTCATACATACTGAACAGGGACCCCTCATCCTCAGACCAGGATTCACCTTTCATTGATGCAAACACTACATCCATTGTCGTAGTGTGGAAGGACGCGCGAAGCTCATCCGCCGACATATACATGACCATTTCCAACGATGGTGGAAGCTCATTCCAGATGGAGTTCATCACCCACCCTACCTTCAAGACCGGGCATCAATATGACCCCGAAGTTATCATGGAGGCCAACGGCGACATCTCAATTTGCTGGACATCATCACCGGGAAAGATCGATACTTCCAGATCGGACATACAAGTAACCAGATATTTCTCCAACAGGACCTTCGATGAGGTGGGGACAGTAAATGATAATTTACCCGGAGTCACCCAGGACAGCCCGTCAATGGCAGCGATCGATGGGATCATGCATATCGTCTGGACCGATTATCGGAACAGCGGGCAGTCGGATATCTACTACTCCAGGTCCATCTCCTCGGGCGAGGAGGGAGAGGCCCCAAGACTTCTCTTTGGAAGGGTCAATCCGGAGATCGGAGCTGTGGGCGATAAGTTCTATTTCTATGTCACCTATTTCGATGAGGAGAACGATCCTCCGATGGGATACCCAAAAGTGGATCTTAGATATCGTTCAGGTAGCGAACGGATCAGTTACCCCGGATCTCCCTTCAACATGACAGCCCTCAGGGATGAATCATTCGATATGAACTACAGGAACGGTCAGAACTACATCTTCTCCATCACTCCGGATAGGGAGCTAGAGCTGTCTTACAGGTTCAATGTAACAGCCCTTACCGGAAACAGGACGACTATCTGGACAGAATGGGTAAGAGGTCCGATAATGGATTGGGAAGGACCTTCCTTTGAATTGATCTCACCAGCTCCCGGCAGCTGGCAGAAGAGTAATATTGTGAGTTTTGAGTTGAAGATCTTCGACGAGCTTTCAAATGTGGACCCATGGAGCATATTCTATCAGAGATACAATCTGGCCACTGAGAAATGGGACAGCTGGCAGAGGAAGGGGACCGTAAAGACCATTGATGAACACAATGTCTCCTACAAGGTGAATATAACAATGTTCGACGGCACTGACAATCAGGTCAGGTTCAGGGCAAGGGACCTGGTCGGGAACGGTGATGGTGACCTGGGGTATTCGGAAAGTGAAACATACAAGGTATGGGTGGACCCAACACCTCCGTTCTTTGAGGTGATATCCCCTAAAAAAGGAGTGACCCTCTACGACACGGATGTTGAGGTTGTCGTCAAGATCTGGGACATCGGAACAGGTCTCGACAAGGGATCAATAAACATTTCATATTCACTGGGAGGCAGTGATAATTACGGCGAATGGATACCTGTTGACCAGATAGGAGGGATCATCACAGACGATGAGGATGAGGAGAACCTCCATTATCTGACAATGAACCTCTCCTTTTCACTGGGATTCAATAATTTCTTCCACGTCAGGGCAGGCGATAATCTCGGAAATGAGAGGGTCTCCGACGGATTCCAGATAGTGATCAAAAAGAAGGAAGTGGTGGTCGAGGACAGACCTCCGGAACCCGTTTCATCCATTCAACCTGCGGTTTCCGGATCGGTAAGACCTCATATTACATGGACCCCTACCTACGATCCCGATGGGGACCTTGTAACATACTGGTTCAGTGTTACCGACCTTTACGATGGCAGTTCGATATTCAACTGGACCGATTTGGGTGCCGGTGTGACATATTGGGACCCTGATGAATCCATATCTCTGGTACCAAGCAGGTCCTACCTCATAGAGATCGTTCCCGAAGCCAACGGGTTGAATGGAACGACCACGAATTCCACCCTTCTGATATCAACCGATGCCAACATGCCTCCGTCCTCACCTTCGGGATTGGTCCCCAGGGCCACCAGCGATCCGTCCCCAACCCTCAGATGGGATGCATCCGTTGATCCTGACGCAACAGAGGACGAGGAATACTGGTTCATTCTAAACGGCTCCGATATGG
>CBDDUX010000092.1:0-6352 GCA_965234725.1 Thermoplasmatota archaeon
ACAAAAAAAGTCACTGTCCAAATACATACACCCATCCAATTAAGACCAATTAATACATTGATCGATCTACTCGAAGATACTCCAATAAATATCACATGCTGGAACTTTGGATATAATGGAATTACGAACTGGAACTTAGAGACAAATGCAGAATGGATCGGATGGGATCCCTCAACACACACCATCACAGGTACACCAGACAATTCTCAAGTAGGAGATTGGTGGGTCCTCATCAATATAACAGACGGGATCGGTCATTACGATGAAAAGAATTACACGATCCAAGTGATCAACACTCCTCCATCGATCTTGACGGAGGATCTCTTATCGATAAAACAGGACGAATACTATTTCGTAGACTACGATTCCGATGACGAAGGACTGGGCAATACCATGTGGAAGGTAAAATATCCAATCCCCACCTGGCTCAGGTTCGATCCTGAAACCGGGATCCTCAACGGGACACCACAACAGATAGATGTTGGAACATATCGGATAAATATCTCTATTGATGATGGTAACGAAGGTGTGAACTGGACCGAATTCAACCTTGAGGTCGTTGATAAGAGCGATCCTCCTCAGATTATAACTGAACCGATCACTTCGATTAATCAGGGATCTAATTATTACATGCATTTCTCGGCAATCGATCCGGATGGTCAATTCCAATTCATATGGGATCTTCATACAAATGCAAGCTGGCTCTCGTTCAATCCCGTATTACAGGATTTGTCCGGTACTCCATCCAATGATGAGGTCCGTACTTACTTCGTCAACGTCACCGTGACCAAGTCTTCTGGACCGTCCGATTTTTTGAATTACTCACTGGAAGTGATCGATGTCAACGATCCTCCCGGATGGATCACTGTCCCGGGTGGCATCGACCTCGGTCAGGGTGAAGGTTACTCCTTCGATGTAGATGCGATCGATGTCGATCCCGGGGATATAGTCACTTACAGAATTGAATCGGATCCAGAAGTTGGGATCGTTATTGATCCAAATAACGGGGTAATCAATTGGATTGCATCTCTGGCAGGTCTGAACCCGAACCTCGATTACACCGTCCAGGTCGCAGTGTACGCTTCGGACGGTGATTTGGAGGTATTCCACTGGTTCACAATCAGGGTATTACCCAATCCCCCTCCAATCTGTTCCCTGCTAGCCCCGGAGGATGGTTTGAGGGTCCCATCTACCGGAGTGAGGTTGTCATGGGAAGGTCATGATGATGGATCCGAGATATACTACGATCTCTATCTCGGGGATACACATACAGCCGTGGCAGAGGGAGCGGAGGGTACGCTTTGGAAAGAGGATATGAACGACACTTTTCAATGGATCGACGGACTGGAACAGGGGAAGATTTACTTCTGGACGGTGATCCCCAGGGATCCGTTCTCATTCGGTTCATGTTCCAATTCTGTGTTCAGTTTCAAGGTGAATTCCCGTCCAGTAATCAGCCCTATCCCTGATCAGACCGCATCTGTAGGTCACGAATTCAAATTATCGTTGACCGGATCCGACGGGGAAACCGCAGAGAAGGACCTGGAATTCACTCTGGTCAATGGACCAGAAGACATGGAGTTGACAAAAACAATAATCTTCCTCATCTGGACCCCAACCACTAATGATCTGGGGATCCATACCGTTGAGATATCCCTATTTGATGGAATGGAATACACCAACGTATCGTTCGATATCGATGTGAAGATACAGGAAGTGACTCCGAATGAACCGGATGATGATGGTCCGGGAGCGTTACTGTTCATCGTTATCGGACTGGTCGTTCTACTGATCGTGATCGGTTTGATAATATGCCTGGTAATGAGAAAGAGGAAGGGATCGGAAGAGGAAGCGATTCCAAACGAGGAGGATATTACCCCCCCTGTTGAGGAAGCTCCCCAGGAAGTCATTACCTCCGAGAACGTATTTGAAGAGGAGACTGCCCCGCCCTATAATGATCAGAATCCGATCTATTAAAGTTTGATCCCGGGAGAAATAGAAAAATAGGAAGTGTTGAAATGAGGTATAATTCGAAGGTTGGGATAATAATAATAATGGTCAGCTTGTTGGTTCCTCTCCATGTGGATCTATCTCACGGTCTTGAACCATTGGACCAAATTATCTCGAGGGGAGGCTCCCGTTCAACGGGTCTTAACTTATCCGAAGTATCCTGGGCCAGTTTCATAGGAGAAGGAGGTGAGGACCATGCCGGCTACTCCGTAGCTTGCGGAGGAGATATTAATGAAGATGGTTACAATGATATTTTAATAGGTGCTCCCGGGAATGATGAACTTGCTACCAGAGCAGGCCAGACCTATATGCTATTTGGTAATGATCTGGGGTTTTCTCAAAACATGGACTTGGCCTCGTCAGATGCCTCCTTCTTTGGTTCTTCTACGTCCTCTCAGGCCGGCAGGTATGTTTGCAGTGCGGGAGATGTTAACGGGGATGGTTTTGATGATTTCCTCATAGGGGCACCTGATGATCCTACGGTCGCCATTCAAGCGGGAAAGGTTTATCTTTACCTCGGTAAAAGTTCTGGTTGGGGAATGGACACCTCTGATTCGACTGCAACAACAAGATTCTTGGGGGAAACGAACAACCAATTTATTGGATATTCTCTTTCTGGAGGAGGAGATGTAAATGGAGATGGTTACGACGATTTCCTAATAGGCTCCCTTTCAGCAATCAGCAATAATGCAAAGGCCTATCTCTTCTTCGGAAAAGAAAGCGGTTGGCCGTCAACTATTACGATCTCTGATGCTGATGTGACCTTTTCCCCGGAGATAAGTGATGATTACCTAGGACGTGCGGTATGCATCGCAGGGGACTTGAATGATGATGGATTGGATGATATGGTCCTGGGGGCAAATGGTAATGATGAGGGGGGAAACTACGCAGGTCAAACCTATATAATCTTCGGGAGGACTTCAGGTTGGTCAAGCACATTTGGAGTCTCTGACGCTGATGCATCTTTCATAGGAGAGGATGCTGATGACAGATCAGGCCGGTGGGTGGCCAGAGCTGGAGATGTTAACGGGGATGGTTTTGATGATTTCCTCATAGGGGCTCCTTGGGACGATGACAACGAAATTGAAGCAGGACAGACCTATCTGATCTTAGGTAAATCTATAGGTTGGTCAATGGATACAGACCTTTCAAATGCTGATGCTTCATTCTTAGGAGAAAGTGCTGGTGATAGGTCAGGTTCTGTCATATCCTGTGCTGGTGATTTCAATGGAGATGGTTATGATGATTTCATGATAGGAGCACCATTAAATAGCGAGAATGGTGCCGGTGCAGGAAAAGTATATATGATATTTGGCAGGGAAACGGAATGGCAAAGTAATACTCAGCTATCCAGTGCTGATATATCGTTTGTAGGCGAATATAGTGGAGATCATGCAGGAAACAGTTTGGCTGATGTTGGTGATGTGAACAATGATGGCTCCGATGACATCATGATCGGAGCATACTACAATCATGATAATGGATATCAATCAGGCAAGGTATATTTGGTATCCGACAAGGGATACAGGGAGCCTTATGAGATATATAATATCAATGTGATGAACGGAATAGGAACGGAAACTTATCTTGCAGATAAGGAGGAAATGGTCCAAGTTGAGATGACAGGATTAGACTGCAACGCGACCTTGATAAACAGGGCCCGAGTGAACATCACCTTCACCAAGACCAAACCAAATCGAGTTACGATAACTCTTCTGGAAACAGGTTTGAACACCGGAGTCTACAGGGGGAGTTTCATCATTCCTAAAAGGACAGAATATCTCGAGAAGGTGAGGTTCTCGGCGTACATAAATCAGAGTAAATACAAGGATATGGTGGTCGATTATCCGTTCAGACCAATTTCTATCACTTCCATCGGAGTGTATTCAAGTCTTTCAAGTATATCGACAGTAGATAAATTAGATATTGGACAGAACGGTCATTTCAAATGCACAGGTTTGGATTCTAACCCTGTCACAGTTGACAGGGCGTTTGTCAATCTGACATCGAACAAGAATTCAACCTATATGCCGTTGATAGTACTGACGGAAACGGGTCAATCAACTGGAATATACACTGCATCGTTCACGGTTCCGAGTACGATGGAGTATTTCGAGAACATCACAGCAACCTCGGTCAGGGACCCAACAAAGAGTAATAAGTTCATGGTCCACACTCCCGTCCAGATAAGACCGTTCGTTGATAACAAGACTGCATACGAGGATATTGAATACCGGGAACAATACTGGAACTTTGGGTGGGACACAAATCCAACTTGGACATTGACTACAGACAAGGATTGGGTCTACTTCGACCAAGGAACCAAAGAGCTTTACGGGACTCCGAATAACATTCACATAGGTCTAACACAAGTGGAGCTGAATCTCACAGATACTGAAGGTCATTTCTCGTCCCACTTTTTCAGGATCATTGTTGAGAATTCAGTTCCAAATCTTATGGGAACGGATATCATAGAGATCGATCAAGGGGAGTATTACGAGACCGATTACGACTGTAATGATGATGGACAAGGCAATGTGACCTATTTCCTATCCTCTAATGCTGAATGGCTTACAATAGATTCCCTTTCGGGTATACTGAACGGAACACCTACAAATGATGATGTGGGAACTGTAACAGTCACTGTATCTGTGCATGACGGAAATGAAGGCTGGGATTCAAGACAGTTCGATATCAAGGTAATCAATGTTAACGACCCTCCAATAATAATCACAAATGACACCCTGTCAGTCTATCAAAACGATCCATTCCTCAAGAATTATCAAGCTCTTGAAATCGATTCCGGAGATGAGATCAAATGGAAACTCCATACCGATGCTGGCTTCCTTTCAATCGATTATGAAATGGGAACACTGTCCGGAAATCCAGGACCAATGGATGTTGGGTCCTACTTCGTAAACGTTTCAGTCTGGGACCTTTCGGATGAGTTCGATTTCCATAACTTCACATTGGAGGTTCTGAACGTCAATGATGGACCTGCTTGGGTAGATTTTCCGGAAGATGTTGATATCATCCATGGAAAGACATATCTTTTCGATGTGAACGCAACAGATTATGATGGAGATATTATTTCATACTCAATTTCATCCACACCGGCTTCTGATATTACAATTGATGAAGATACTGGACAAATAAACTGGACAGCAAACATCCATGTTTTTGATGAAGCTCCATTCAAACTTGAAGTAATTGTATCAGCCTGGGATGGACTTGCATTTACCAACAGGACCTTCACTATCACAGTGTTAGCTTCTCTACCCCCGGAGGTGGAGTTAATTGGTCCAGCAGATGGTGCGAAAGGGGCTTCTACCGGTGCTATTCTCAGCTGGGAAGGTACAGATCCTGAAGGAGAATCAATTACTTACGACATATATCTTCACCAAACAGAGGTATTTGTCCAGGGATATCGAGAAGAAGCCATCTATGAAGAAGAATACGATGGTACAAACATCACGCTCTCAGATCTGGATCCAGGAAAGACATACTTCTGGACAGTTATCCCAAATGACGGTTGTTCTAACGGTTTATGCACTTCAGGGGTTATGTCATTCAGGGTCAACTACAAACCCACATTCAAGATCATCGAGGACCAGAAGATCTCAGCTGGAACTAATTTCAAATTCAAGATCTCCTGCACGGATCAGGATATGGAGGACCTTCCAAATTTGAGATATTCACTGGTGGATGCTCCGGATGGGATGACGATCAGTGATGAGACAGGCATGATAAGATGGACACCGAAAGACAATCAGGTGATGCTCCATACTGTTACTGTTGAGGTTTCAGATGGAATTGAAACAAATACTGTAACCTTCGAGATAGAAGTGGGTGAAGCGGAGAGTTCATCATCTTCATTGTTCCTGATAATAATCATCGTGGTAGTAGTCGTCATCTTACTTGCTCTTGGTATCTTCTTCTTCATGAAAAAGAAAAAGCAAATGGATGAAGAAGCTATCAAACGCGGTGAAGAAGAGAGAGCTGCTCTTGAGAAAGAGAGAGAGGACAATACTCCGTCATACGAGGACCTCTATGGCGTTCCTGCTCCTGAAAAGGATGAAGAAGGATTGACTACTTCTGAGTTGAAAGACTATATTCACGAACAGATCGAGGACCTAGAAGAACATGAATGAGGGCACGGGTACGCGTTTGGAACCCGACACCTATAAATGGTCAAATAATATGCAATAAATACCTAAATTATGAAAAGCGTCGGGGACGGGGTTTGTACCCGATATTTCTTTCATATGGACTTGATTTTGCCTTCTTTGTGTATAAGGGTAATGGCGAGGTCTTTATGTCCCGTTGTCATCTCTCTTCTTTG
>CBDDUX010000093.1:0-8241 GCA_965234725.1 Thermoplasmatota archaeon
TGAGCCAAAAACATCAAAATGAAAAGGTAAACGATGTTGTGAGCCTTTCCAATTAATCTTTACCTGCTTATGAATTTGGGTCCTGGAAAGATAATAACATGATCATATGGATAGGAAATGATTTATCCATCTCAAACAATGAACATATGGGGATAATTCTTGTTTACAGATGATGATCTCATCCAGGCCGTCAGGATCGCAAGAGGATCCATCGAGAAGCATCTGGGAAGGGGGGATGCAGTTATTCCAGCGCCTCCGGGTGTATTCGAAAATAGATCAGGGGTCTTCGTAACATTGAATACATTTCCGGGAAAGGAACTGAGAGGATGTATCGGGTTTCCGGAACCTGTAATGCAATTGAAAAAAGCCCTTCCAGAAGCTGCAGTATCGGCAGCCACAAGGGACCCACGTTTTCCAAGGGTCACATTGGTTGAGATGAGCTCGATCGTGATAGATGTCACGGTCCTTACACCCCCAGAAGAGATCAGGTACGAATCTCCGGATGAACTTATAAAAAAGGTCAAGATCGGTAGGGATGGTCTTATTGCAAGGAAAGGCCGCATGTCAGGCCTTCTCCTGCCACAAGTCCCTGTGGAATGGAGCTGGAATGTGGAGGAGTTCCTATCACATACATGTTTGAAGGCTGGACTATCCCCTGATGAATGGAAGAGGGGAACGGTTTCATTCGAGAGTTTTTCCGGAAGGGTATTCGGAGAGAAGACCCCAGGGGGAGAGATACTTGAAGAGGAGCTCTCCTGAGGTGATGCTTTGTTCGATCTTGTTATAAATGGAAGGATCTTGCAAAACGGCGATCTTGTTGAGAGCTATATTTGTATCGAAAATGAGACAATCGCTGATATCAGAAGGACATTTCCGGACAATGGTGCCGATAAGATATTGAAAATGGGAAATTCCCTGATCCTTCCGGGTGCGATCGATCTTCACACCCATATGCGTGATCCTGGTTTGGAGAAGAAGGAAGACCTTTTTTCCGGAACTCTATCCGCAGCTTTCGGTGGCGTGACCTCGATAGTGGATATGCCGAATACGAGACCCCCTACGATAGATCCCACTACATTTAGCCGAAAGAAGGAGACAGCCAACGAAAAAGCATATGTGGATTTCGGATTGAACATTGCTCTGATGGAAGAGTCCGACCTTGGATCAATATCAGGTATCAAGAATGATCCAGCTCTTGCTGGATTAAAGATATTCCTGGGTGAAACCACCGGATCATTGATCTTCAAGAACATCCAAAGTCTAACCGAGGCCAGGGACGATCTTCTGGAACTCGGTTTACCAGTTTCCGTTCATGCTGAGGATGGTAGATACCTGGGAAAAACCGTAAAGGCCCACAGCAAGGTCCTGATCCCACATCTGAAAGCAAGACCATGGGAGGCCGAAGCCTCAGCAATAAAACAAGCTGCGGCTGCTATGGGCGACCATTCGGGAATCCTTCATCTTCTCCATATCTCATCATCCGAGGGAATGATAGAGGCCGCAGGGACCAATGCGACCATTGAGGTGACCCCTCATCATTTGCTGCTGGATGTCAAGAATTGTGAAAGAATGCTTGAGGAGGAATCTCTGGCCAAGGTAAATCCACCTCTAAGGACCTCAAAGGATAGGGCAGTCTTATGGGAGCATATCAATAAAGGACGTGTCGATACCCTTGGATCGGACCATGCCCCACACGAATTAGAGCTCAAGCTTTCTGAGGACCCACCCTCAGGGATCCCTGGTGTGGAGACAATGGTCCCACTGATGCTTGTCAAAGTGAAAGAAAGGAAGCTTTCCCTTGATAGGCTCATTGAGTTAACTTCTTTCAACCCGGCGAGGAGATTGGGTTTGCAGAGCAGGGGGGGGATCTCTGAGGGTTCGATCGCGGACCTAAACATTGTTGACATGAAAGAGGAGAAGAAGATAAGGGGTGAAAACCTACATTCGAAATGCGGTTGGACACCTTATGAAGGTATGAATGGTATCTTTCCAAGTATGGTCATAGCAAGAGGGGAACTGATCATCGAGAATGAAGTGGCATGTTCCAAAATGGGCAGGGGAGAACCGATCCGCTCAGTTCCAGTATATAAATGAAGTGAAAACTCATACATTTTTTTTTAGGTTTTGCTATTGGTAACATCATTTTTCTCAGATTTTTTTTCCAAAGGTAACCAACCTTTATATACCGGGTAGCTTTCCCGGGGCCATAGGTGAGAAAGATGGCTAGAAGGCAGACCACCAGGGATTCAAAGAAGCTCAAGGACAAGTGGAAGGCAAAGGAATGGTACTCCATCCTTGCTCCGGATATGTTCAATAGGGCAAAGATAGGGGAGACACTTGCTGATGATCCGACCAAACTCCTTGGCAGAACAGTGGAGGTCACGCTCCAGGACCTTACCGGTGACTTCAGGATGATGCACGTAAAACTCAAGTTCAGAATTACAGACCATTCAACCTCCGAGGCGTATACCAGATACGTTGGTCATGACCTGACCTCCGATTATATCAGGAGGCAGACCAGGAGAAAACGGACCAAAATGGAAGGGGTCTTCGATGTGGAGACAAAGGATGGCTACAAGGTAAGGATCAAACCCATGGGTATCTCCGATAAGAGGATCCAGAGTTCCGTTCAGTATGAGATCCGCAAGAAAATGGACAGCATCATTCGGGAAGCAGGGAAAAGCCATACAATGGCCCAGTTCACCTCATTGGTCCTGACATCGGATAAGGACAAGTCCCTGGTGAATCTGATCCAGAAGGAATGCAAGCCCATCTATCCGGTCAGGAGGATCGACATCAGAAGGATGGAGGTCCTGGTTGCACCGGAAAGGGATGATTCCAAGGAAAATGTATTTGCAGCCCCCGTACCAGAAGAGGAAGAAGCTCCATCGGAAGAAACAGGTCAGGATATTGAAAAGGAAGAAAAGGAGCCGACTTCTTCCAAACCTAAGGAAGAATGAAAGCCCAATTTCCATTGAAGAACGAGGGATCGAGCTCATGGTTTGCCGATCCCTTGTTGATATTTTCATAGGTTATCCCCTTTAATAATAAGGTGGAATATTTTTTATACCTATATTTCTCATTTTTTAATGGGCCTTGAGAGTCACTCTCATTCAGTCTTGATTATAGGCGGTACATTCTATGGATATTTCAGCGGAGATAGAGGAGTTAAAAAAGATATTGGATCCCAATCCTCGCTCCACCAGGTCAACGCTTGAAATGGACCTTCCTGTCTTCAAGATCGACAAAGATGGGAATTTTACCTCGGTTCCCGAGGCTATGGAGAAGATCACTGGATTCACCAAGGAGGAGCTTTACCTTCTATCCTTGAGCAATGTTGTCTTCATCGAGGACCGTCCAAAGGTCCTTTCAGCGACGGAGGGGATATTTAAAGGAAAGAAGATCGTTATCTCCGAGATCGAGATATTTTCAGAAAAAACAGGATCTCACCCTGTTGAATTGATAATGCTTCCTCTGGAGGAAGATGGGAACATCAATGGTGTTTGGGGTGTGATGAAGGATATCAAGGGAAGAAAGGAGATCGAGAACATACTTGAGGAGACAAGAGAGGACCAGGAAGCATCCAGACAATTCCTTAGAGACTTCGTCTCTCTCATGGCAAGGGAGATAAGGCAACCTTTGACAACGATACTATTGACACTGGAAATGCTTGATAGCGGATTCTTCGGGGACGAAAATGATCAGCAGAAGGAAAAGATCGATCAGTTAATAGCTCTGGTCGATCGGTTGAAATCCATCCTAATAGAGGCCATTACCACCTCAAAGGATATCGGGGAAGAGATCCAGTTGGAAAGAAGGATGGTATCCTTAAAAAGAGTAGTTTTGGATGTATTGGAAGATAGGGAGGAGATCCTCAGGAAAAGGGATCTGAAGTTCCAGGCATCATTTCCACAGATCGATGAGAGGGTTCCGGGAGATAGGAAAGCACTCATCCAGGCAGTTTCAACACTTGTAGACAATTCAATAGGTCTGTCCCCGGATGGAGGGCATTTGATAATTGAGTTAGAGGTAAAGAATGCTGAGATCCAGTTCTCGATCGCTGATTCAGGGGATGGCATACCCGAAGATGAGGTTGGCAGGATCTTTGACAAGCTACATCTGGATCAGAGCAAGGAAACTGGCTCGTTCAAAGATGGGCTAAATATGTACATGACCAAAAGGATGATCGAGACCCATGGGGGTAAAGTGTGGTGCGAAAGCTTTCCAGGCCTTGGTTCAAGTTTTCTCTTCACACTCCCATTGAAAAAGGAGGTGAAGGAGGATGTATGATGGTAGCATTCTGATAGTGGAGGACAGAGAGTCGATCTCCTCAACGTTACAGGATGTTCTTTCCATCCATGGAATGAACGTTGCTGGTATTGCATCTACTGTAAAGGAGGCCCTGAGTATGTTCCAGGAGATGGGTCCGGACCTTGTGATCATGGATATCCTTCTTCCTGACGGAAACGGATTGGATGTTGCCAGAGAAATGCTTGACATCAAACCATCCACCAAGATCGTTGCGATCAGTGCCATGGGGGATGAAGATATCAGATCAAATGCCTTAGAGGCAGGATGTGTGGAATTCCTTCAGAAACCATTCAAGATGAAGGAGATATTAGGAATTCTTACTTCTCTTTCAGTCGATGATTGATTTCGTATAAAATCGGGAAAAATCATGAGGAGGATTCCACGTAGTAACATTAAACATAAATATAGTTCCCCCATTATCCAGCAGTCCTCTAGGCCTAGGCATAGTCGAACACCCTCTGGGGTGTTGATCATGTTGCAGGAATGAAAAAACCTATTATAGTGGCCAGGTGCATGTCAATATGCTCGGAACTCGAGGAAGCTATTTCCAAAAGGGGTGATCACATGCCAGCACAACAAAGTGTTGCCTATTTGAAGCGCTATATGACAATCTTATTTTTAACGGTGATATTGATAGTCCCTTCATTGTTGTTGTTCAATGAACTCAACGGATCCGAAGGGGAGATCGAGGCAGCCTCACCTACGAGGGGTCCTCTTGATATCAGGGTCGATGGGATCGAGATCAGAAGGAGCAGCGAATCGAACAACGTCTACCCTGGGCAGACCGTGGAGATATGGGTCAAGCTGATACATGACGACAGACCGGTACCCAGTACGACCGTCATATCAAAAGAGAACGCATTTACAACAATTCTCGTGATAGACGATAACTATGATAATGTGACAACCCAGTATGAAACTGTGGGCGTATCAAGACCCATGACAACCAATTATACCGGAAAAAGTCCAATAGGTCAGGGACCAAATCCTCCTTTCGTGGTCCCCTTCTTCTTTACGGTCCCTGCAAGACCTCCCCCGGATTCCGCAGGTTGGGAAACGTTCCAGTACAGGATGCAGGCCACCATCACGGTAGATGATGATGATAAGTCAGACAATTACGCATCCGGTTCCGGACTCAGGGTCTCAGAACCGGAGTTCGCCCCTTTCATTTGGGAGGATGGTCAAAAAGAACCTGGAACGTTAGGACCCGAGCATAAGGCCAGTGTTGGACAACCTCTTGATGTGCTCTTCAAACTCCAGAATAGGGGACAGGCAGTGGATGATATCGGGATCAACATCCTCCAGGCCCCGGAAGGATGGAAGGTTGGCGGATTCGAACCTATTACTGTTTATCCCAATGACGAGGAGGAGCTCACATTCTTCGTCCAGATACCCAATAATCCTCTTCTTGCCCAGTCGGATGCGACATATTCCATCGTGGTCAGGGCATATTCGAGATACTATCCCACTGGCCCCTATCAGTCAGACCCATCCCATACCTTCCGGGTCAAGATCGATTTCAAACCCGGTGTTAAGATCAGTCCTAATTTGAAAGCCGGTGAGAACTACAAGAAACCAGGTATGAAGCATGATGTTTACTTTAAAGTCGAGAATACAGGTAATGGTGAGGACTCCTACTCATTGCAATCCTCCCTGGATGAGATACATATCAAGAAGGGATGGAAGGTAAGCAAGCCAAATCCTGCGATGCCTACATTGAAACCGGGGGCCAGTACCTTGATCAAGGTAGAGGTTACCATTCCTGCGGATGCAGCAAAATTCTACAATGTTAATATCTACCTGTCTGCAACATCATCCAGGTCCGGAAGTACTTACAAGAACTCAGGTATCCAGAATCCGATGTTGATATTTGCCTCCACGATTTATGCGGCAGATATCGAAGAACCAGATGAAGATGGTTACCTTGTAAAACCAGGAAAGGAGAATGTCATAAAATTCAACTTCACCAACATGGGCAATGATAAGGACCCGGAACAATACCTTGACGTTTTTAGAAAACCCATTGGTTGGGCAGTTTACATTGATCTCACACCTTTGAAGGCGAGCAAGGGTCTTGGACCAAGGACCACAACCCAGCTTACCATGACAGTATTTGTCAGTGAGACCTCGTATACAACGGAAAGGGTCTCAAGGCCAAAATTGGTGATAAAAGCATACCACCGCGTCGATGAAGATTTAAGCATCGAACTAGATATGGCAGAATTCCAGTTCAACATCCCCTCCACCTTCAAATTGGACCTATCTTCACCTGAACCGGAGAAGGAGGGTTTCATAGGAGGACAGGTCGATTACATTATTAACGTCAGGAATGCAGGGAACTGGGTGGATGGCTTCAATCTATCAGTGGATTCCCAATGGGCCAAGCTTGAGGAGAAATTTGTTGAGATAGCACCTGACGAGATATATCCGATCAAGCTCTCTGTGGATATCCCCCGGGATGCCGCAGCGGATACAAATCCGGACACCCCCTACCCCATTGACCCTCAGAAGAATTGGTATGATGGTTACAAGATCAAGGTATCGGGATATTCCGATAACGGAACCCAGGTCAAGGACACATTCAAGGTCTTGGACCTGATCCTTCATGTCCAGCCATATTATGATTTCAATATGGAGATCGCTCCCGATGAGAAACCGTTGAAATTCTCAACGGACCACGATCAGAACCGTGCGGTGAAGGTAAAGATCTCCAATACCGGCAATATAGCCGATCTGATACGGCTTGACTGGGAAGATAATCCCTACGATTGGTTGCGTCTTCAGAACACCTATGTGGACATTCCGGATGATGGGGTCGCCTTCGCCGTCCTCAATATCAATCCCAGGAAGGATGATGTTCGGGAAACCGGATTCATCAACGTAACCCTTCAGGGATTCTCAAAGAACGATCCGGACCAGGAGACACGGGTTGACCTTCTGATCTCCCTGGAATTCTACAGGATGGGATTCGAGTTCAACGATGCAAAGATGAACAATGAGGTGATGGGACCCACAACCCCAGGTGAGTTGGGAAGAAGGTATTCCTTCCAGGTCAACATATCTAACGTGGGGTCCACCGACCTTGACCCTACCAGGTTCAGCAAGCTGTATGTTGTCCTATATGATGGTCCCTTTGAGGTCGACAGGGCAAATATAAGCTATCTTCCGGTTGGAGACTATACGGATGTCCTTTTCGTCTTTACAGTTGCCACACCCGGGCCCCATGTCCTGCGTTTCGAACTTGAGGGTGAGATCCCGATCTCTGAAAGCTACGATGTGGTGATGCAGAAGACCTTGATCGTTGCCGCACCCCCACGACCACAAAAAGATGATGGGACCCAATTACCTATTTGGGCGATCCTATTACCTGTGCTGCTGGCAATTATTTTCGTAACGATGTTGGTAGTCTTCGTGGTCAAGTATAACCAGATCTATATCTCTCCGATCGAGACCGGTTATGATGAGGATGGTGAATACAGGCCCTGGGCAGTAAAGGAGAAGATGAAGGGTGAAGACAAGAAAGAGCTTGAACCCCTTATACAAAGGGAGGCTCTCCCGGAACCAGCTAAACCTGGACTTCCACCTGCACCAGGAAACGGAAGACCAACTCCGTCTGCAGTTCCTGCACCACAACCCCAACAGGTAAGAGCAGGTCCCATGCAGATGGCAGGAAGGCCCATGCCTCCTGGACAGCCCATCCAACAGAGACCGCCTGTGCCTCAACAAGCAGCAGTTCCGAGGCCCCCAATGCCCTCAGCACAGCCGGTTAGGCCTCCAATACAGCCCCCCAGGCCAGGGCAGTAGAATAGTATTATGATGGGGGAGCATATCTCCCCCATGTTTTCAATTTGTTCCACTATTTTTTATTATACATATTAAGAGTCTGTCTGAGTAATGATGACTTTTTGAGCCCAGGTACCGTAAGTACTA
>CBDDUX010000094.1:0-4037 GCA_965234725.1 Thermoplasmatota archaeon
GTTATCAATCTAGTAATGAATCGTTATCAATCTAGTAATGAATCGTTATCAATCTAGTAATGAATCGTTATCAAACTAGTAATGAATTGTTATAAGATTATAGAATAAAATAATTTCAAGTCACATATATCTGTCATATCGATATTACTTTTTCAATATTTCATTCCGACCAATATTGGCTCATTCTCAGGAAAGTCATCTATAAGAATTTCTTGTCAAAGTGGTGAAAAGGACAAGGTGGGATCTTGATGGATGAGATCCAATTGAACGGACATGAATGTAATAGGTGTTGGGGGTTGAAAGACAAAGCTCCCGAGGTCTGTAAACATTGTATCTGGAATCCTGATTCAGTGGAACCATTCTCAAATTATTACGATGCTCAATGGTGGGACCCAAAGGCTGAAGCATGGAGAAGATCCAAAGAGAAATTCTATGTCCCAACATTGGATAATTTCCTTCTTATGATGAAGGAGGGTTCAAGTGTTTGAACAACGGACCCTATTGAATTACGACATTCCACAAGGAATAATATGTAGATCTGAAAAATGCCCTCTTTGTGATCAATTTCCTCCTTATCACTCCTGGAATTGTGGAATGAATCAGAAAGAAAAAGAGGACTATCTGGAATTGATAAGATCAACTGGCCCTTGTGGTCAAATCGAGTGCGGAAAGATCATTACTGAAACCTGCCGGAATTGTGACCGCATTATATTGAAAGAGGAAAAAGAGGGGGTGAGCTCCTGAAAATCCTCGATGCTACATGTGGCGCCCGTGGGATTTGGTACCAGAAGAATCACCCTTTCGTTACCTTCATGGATATTCGGAAAGGTATTTTCAAGGCTCAATGCAAAAGGAACGGGATCCGGACCATGAATGTAAAGGTGAACCCGGACCTAGTCGCTGATTGGACCAATGAGCTTCCTTTTCCTAAAGGTCATTTCGATATGGTGGTATTCGATCCTCCAAATATCGTAAGAAAAAACCAGGTCCATCCTGGGATTCTTGAAAATCAATACGGTTATCTGAAAAAGGAAACATTCCGGACCGATTTACAGATAGGATTCCGGGAACTTTTCCGGGTCCTGAAGGAGAATGGTATCTTCATATTGAAATGGGCGGATCATGATTTCACCCTTCAGGACCTATTGAAACTTGCTCCATATCCTCCCATGTTTGGCTCGAGGACCGGGCAGAAGAACAAAACTCACTGGGTATTATTCATCAAACATCGAAGAGAAACAGAACTTGACCGCTTTACGTTGAATAAGGACAATGAGGGGGTTATTCAATGAATTTATCCAGACATTCGGAATTATACCGGCGATGTTATCGAAAATGGGGAATAGGGGCTCAGGTCGATATGGTGGTAGAAGAGTGTTCCGAATTAATACAAGCCATATCCAAAGGGAAAAGAAAAGGATTATCTGAAGTCCAGGTGAATCTCACCGAGGAATTGGTTGACGTTGAAATTATGGTGGAACAGTTGAAAGTGATAATGTCAGATCATTTCCATAGCTTCGACCATATGTATATGAATAAACGAGAACAGAAAATAGAACGATTGAAGGGGCTACTTCAAGATGAAGTCCCAGATCCTCGAGAAATGGACAAGGAGGCATTCATTTGAATGGATTGATAGAGTTTTGGATGGAAAAATACTATCGAGATTCCAAGTTGGAAGGAAAAACGGATAGAATGATATCGCTCGGGATTTCAGAGAGAACATTGAGACGGAAAAAGAAAAAATTCTCCAGAATATTAAGAAGAGTTGATTTGTAACATATCTTCAAAATCATCAATACTCTCTATTAAAGATTTTATTTTCTTTTCTTCTTCAATAGAAATTAATGATTTAAACTTTAATAAAACCTTTAATCGATTGAATGATATATCAAGACCGTAAAGAGCTGGTAGCATGAGATATGGATTTTCTACAGCTGTGGTCGTCTCCATCATCATCCTGATCCTGCATGGATCGATCACAGTCTATGGGATGGACGGGGGATCCGATCAACATGAACCTTCTGCACTAAGCTCGGATCTCCTCGAATGCAAGTCCATCATAGCAAAGGGCGAGGCAACGCCTGGTGACTACACCCTTCACATGAAGATACGCGATCCCAGCAGGCCTGGCGAACAGGTCCTCTTCATTTGCGAACCTGGATATGAATACACATACCATCATCCGACAACGGGTGAGAAAATGGATTTCACCGTTACCAATAGGGTAATAGGTGTGGCAACGTCCGGGGATACACCGCCCAACATCATGAAAGCAGGCATGGCCTTGACGGACAAGGGAATATCCTACGGTGACAACGATATCAATCTCCTTTACTGCAATCCCTCCCAGTATGCATGGGACGATTTCGACTGGCTCAGGTATGGATACCAGACGGCGGACTCGGAGGATTCTTCAGTTGAACTGCTGGTTGACGCCGTATACAACCTCCATGCCACGGAGAAAGGAGAAGCGCTTTACGTGGTCGGCCCGGAACATGCTTACGTGATTGAAGCAAATGCAAGGGAAGCAGCCGTAGAAGAGATAGAGGAGATATATGTCAGGACTAACTACGCTGTCAAATTATGGGAAACCGCAACTAAGGAACGCTACCTATATGCCCCGCACTTCGATACCCTTTTCGATGGATGGGTCAGGAAAGGCGAGACAGTGAAGCTGGGCCCGGGATGTGCGTACGGCATTCTGGTAGAGGATATCAACGATGATAATGTCCGTATCCGCTCCATACATGAGAACAGCGAGTCATTGGAACTGAAGATCGACGAGGTGGGGACCCTCTGCGGTTTCAGGGTAGGGTTGAAAGAAACCAAGGATGGTCCTTTACCCCAGGCACGTATCTCGCTATGCTATCATTATCTCGAATGGAAGGAGCGGATGGAAAGCAAGGTAATGAAAGAATATGGTAACATCACCGAAGTCAATATGATGGGCTGGAGCAGGCTTCACGAGAAGGACATCGGAGGACTCAGACCAATGTGCGAGGCAAGAAACGGAAACTGCGAGTCCGTTTCAATATTCAAGATCCCCGCGGACGGTCCGGAAACGATGAGCTTCTTCTGGTACACATGCTATCCCTGTTCCTCGATCTATGTGCCTGTTCACATCTGTGTCGAGGACATCTACGAGCCATACACAACTGAAGAAGCATGCGGTCTGATGAGAAAGTTGTTCGATGTCAGGGGTCACGACGACAATACGGAGATATTCGAGAGGACGGAATCCGTATTCATCAATGAAAACAACTACATTGAAAACCTGGCATCGCGACTACTGGATAGGGATCGTTATGATATCGTGCCCCAATTGCTGACGCACTCCGACATGATGATGCAGAAGCATTCACTTCTCACCCTTCGGCTCTATCTGATATTGGAGACAGAGGATACAGGCCTTCTAAGATGTGCTCTTGAGAACACATGGCGTGATAATTACATCGATACCTTCACCGGCCTGAAGGAGTCGCTCTCTCTGATCGTACAGGAGAAGCGTGATGGAGGATCCGTGTCCCCGGAAGGTCAAGATGAGATGATCGATATCATCCTATACATTGCCGATACGGCCGCCTACCATGCGATAGAGGAGGCGAAATGTATAAAGGGTGAGGAGACAGACGGGATCCAGAAGGCACTGGATTATTACAATAGGGCCGAAAAGGATGTTGATGATGGGAGAGACATCGAAGCCATGGAAGGGTTCGAAAAAGCATTCCTGATAGCACGCTGTGTCATGAACGGGGAGGATTACTCTACGCTTATTGAAGGATCTGGAGGCATGAACAAACTGGTCATTTGCTCGATCACTGCGGTGATTATTGCGGTAACTCTTCTGGTCGTATTCATAAGGAGATCGAAGAAGAGCATTGGATGAAGATCCCTTTGGCCTTCAGATCAGGATCCCAAGGAAAGAAAGAAAAACAAGGAGAGAGATACAAGGATAAGGAAGATGGAAAGTAGAACAGCAATGAGAACGTTGCCTAAAATGGACGAGAAAGGAAAGTGAGAGGAGTTCTCTTAAC
>CBDDUX010000095.1:0-6868 GCA_965234725.1 Thermoplasmatota archaeon
ATGCTTGTATACGAAAACCATTCATTGCAGGGAGGAAATTAGTGAAGTACTGAATCTGGAGAAAATCATTATATCCGCCCCAACGATCTCAATCCTTTCGATGTCTGGAAGAGAGAGAGCAATAATGGTTGCAGGTTTGGTATCTGCAGTTGTCTGCATATCGATCTGCATTTTATTCGGATCAGCTGACGGAACACCATCATGGGATCGAAAGGCCATCATACTCATATCCACAACGGATCCTGATATTGATGAGGAAGGGAAGGCTCAGTCGTTCTATGGATATCTGCTGGATGAAGGATATTCAGAAGATGATATTTCGTTCCTTGGTTTCGAAGAGACCGAAGGATCGGATGGAACAGCCAACATCTCAAACATCAATCAAGCATTCGAGGATCTGATAGCGTTTGAAGATCCGCTTGATGAAGTGGTCATATATATCTCCGACCATGAACAGGGAGTTCTCGGAAACAGCAGTTTTGTATTCATTGACGGATCAATTACAGCCGATACGATCTCATTCTGGATGGATTCCATCGATTACACCGAAGCCACAATGATCCTGAATGGAAACAAGTCCGGGCTTGCTGGTCCTGAACTCCAGGATCCGGATAGAGTGGTCATATCGTCGATGGATTGGGATCAGGCATACGATCCAGATCTTTTCAACATCACCAGGAGCTTGAAGGACCTTTCAGCAGACTCGAACAATGATGGTGTTGTGAGCTTCATCGAGGCCTTCCGGAAGGAGGTAATCATTCTCAATGGAACAGGTCAGGACCCTGTTCTATTCAATTGACACTCCATGATTCATCATGGGAAAATATGAGGTGAAAAAGATGAAAGGGAAATATGCATTCATTGCACTGGTCCTTGCCGGAGTCCTTGTTCTGGTACTACCTGGACAGATCGTGGCCTGGAGAACCACTGGGAGTTATCCGGTTACACTGGATAATACGAATACCGACTGCAGATATCCTGCTACATGCATGGTTAATTCCAAAGAATTTACTGTGTGGCAGCAGATCGATTCTACCAATGGTAATTGGGACATATATCTGAGATGGGGAAATGGAGTTACGTGGTATCCAGCAAACCCATTGAGAATTACCAACACTGGGGATTGGGATAATGAAGACAATGATAATGAACACCCGGATGTTGCAGCAACATATGATGAGGAACTATTCTGTGTGTACATCGCATGGCAGTATGAAGACACTGACTCCGGTACATGGGAAATTGAAACATGTAGAGTATTAATAAACTCCATTACAAATACGGTAATTGCAATTGGATATGGAAGGGCAAGCGATGTAAATGATCCGGAAAGGGATTCAATATTACCTGCAATTGATACGGGAGATTATTATGGAGAAATCCACCTCGTTTGGGAAGATTATAAAGATGATGATACACAACCATATGATGATCGATCGGAAATTTTCCATGATAAATCAATTAATGGAATGACCTGGAGGACTGATGCGAATGTATCAGATGATGCTGATGATGGATATTCAAAAGATCCTACTATATCTGTTTATTACGATTCCTCATTAGGATTTGGTAGGGATACTGTATGCATCATCTGGGAGGAATACAACCAACAATATGCAGGAAATCCACAGCTATTCATCAACACGAGCCAATTCTGGAATCAAGGATCAAGACCATCTTACATCCATGGCCCTTTAATAATTCAAAATAGTTTGACATCATCATCTGAGGTTGACCCAGATGTGAGGTATATTGAGAGTGAATTCTGCTATGTCTGGTCTGATGACAGAAACAGTGACTGGGAGGTCTACTATCAGAAAGTTTACTACAATGCATGGTTGAATCCTACATTCAGAAGTCTTCTCAGAGTAACAAACGATGATGATGATGACGAACATCCTATGATTGACCTAGCCAAGAACTTCGATCCACAACCACCTATAACAGAAATCCATATCGTCTGGGATACTGACAGGAATGGAGATAGGGATGTCTATGCATGCAGAGGAGTAAAGAATGCAGGTGGATCTGATTCTCTTTCATCCTCTGGTCAAGCCGGATCTGACGACCAGGTCTCCATAACGGACGATGATGAGGATTACCCTGATGTCAATGCACATAGCAGATACGGTTATTGCGTCTATGAAAAGAACAGCGACACACCCTGGGAGATCAAGTATACAATGGACCCGTAAAACATCCAATCAAAGGACCTGATGGATTTTTTATCATCAGGTCCTTCTTTTTCTCCTGTGAAGAGAACAGATAAATATTCATTCAGGAGCTATGAAAGATGAGGAAGATGGTGTCTTACAAAGGAATTGCAATAATTATCATTTCTTTAATGATAATTCCTCTTTTTTCAACCTCTCCGCAGGCTGAGAAATCCACTAATAAATCCAATTCGAATATACTCTACGTCTCAAAAACAGGTTCAACTTATTCCCGTATACAAGATGCTCTGGATAATGTAACTGACGGTGAGACCATCATTATAGGAAACGGAACATATAATGAAAAATGGAATATTACCAAATCCAATTTAAATATCATAGGAAATTCTTCAAGAAATGTAATAATAGATATGTCAAATCAATTATTCTCTATCAATATTTGTGGATTAAATAATACTATTAATAATATAAATTTTACATATTTTAATGAAAGTCTAAAAGAAATGATGATAATATCAAACAATAATAATAGTATTTTAAATTGTGATTTTTTTTCTTGTTCAAATAATATTAATCTAATAAATATCACAAACACATACAATACAATAATAAACAATTGCAATGTTTTTATGAATGCAAATTTTTCGATTTCTTATTATATATATCAATCTTATAACTGCAACATCAATAATTCTTCTTTTTATGCGGAGGGCAAGAATTCTTCGTGTATTAACATTTTCAATTCAGAAAATATTGTAATCAATAATTGTTTCTTTAAAACAGATTTCACTTATAAGTTCCCCCGAGATCATAATGCACCAAAAGAAAATTGGTGGCTATGCGGCATTATGTTCAATAAATGTAGATTATTAACAATTAAAAACAATTTATTTAATCTTTCAGGAGGAGGGGGAGATCCCGATAGGAGGGTATATTCAATAGGAATTGTATCATATCCATTCCACCCTTATTTAAATTGGGAATATTCAATTCATTCACATAATGTTATTATGGATAAATTGTCCTTTATACACAATCCGCTTGGAGATTCATCAATAGATATCTTTGGAGTATCCCATATAAAGATAAGAAATAATAATAATGCACAATTCTCATCATTAAGAATATCCATTCGTTCTTCAATTGATATAGAAATAAATAATTCAATAATATCGATATTAAAATTGCATGGAGTGTATAATGCAAATATCACTAACAATACGATATTTAGATTGACAATTTGGTCGACATACGTGAACACGAAACTGAAATTTTCCGATGATATATTAATTTACAACAATACCATATTGAACCTTGATGGGAATATTGGTTACCCAGTTTATATTGAAGCGAAAGACGTAAAGATACTCAATAACACACTGATATCTGTAAGGGATGGTTTGAGAATTGATGGAATCAACATCGATATCAAGTGGAATCTCCTCGATTTCGTCGGAGAGGGTATGTACATCAGGAGCGAAAACAGGGACAATGAACAAAAAAGGCTGATGTCTAACATCAACATAACGAACAACAGGGTACATGGAACGGGAAATCACTCCTGCGTTAAAGGGATCATTCTAAGCTCCATATCAGGTGCACTGGTGAATGACAACGAGATCGTGATAGGAGGAAACAAAACATATCAGAACAGAGGAATCTGGATGGAGCATGTTGATTATACGGGAGTTGAAAGAAACCATATTCATACCTCATCGACAGCAGCAACCGGGATCTTGATTGGTGAAAGGGTCGTTGGAGCACAAACCTGGAAGAAGAACTTCGAAAACAACATTGAGGACAACTTAATTATATCCGAAAATGAGAGGTCAGTTTGTCTGGAAGTGACCAATATATCATTCAATAACACATTCCGGGGAAATACACTTCTGTTAAAAAATGGGACTGATATGAACTTCCTCAAAGCCGCCAACACGGTGGAAGGGAAATTTTATTTCAAGGATGCTACAAGAGATAATTCCACCGGAAACGATGTCGTTCTGACAAGGGGATATCCTCTCTACCCGGATGAGGGAAGCTACTACGGCCCTAACATTTCCGTTTACAATCTGGAAGTGAAGAGAGCAGATATCATGGAGAGATGCAAACTTGATGTGTGGCAGAAGTATGAGGCGATCTCGTACGATTCAATGAACCGCATAATGCCCGACATGGATTATTCCATTTACAATGATGGAAGATATTACAACACAACTGGTTACAATGGGACCTACGAAATTGGTAAGGATGATGTGTTCGGTCCTTTCTGGGTTAGAGATGCCTATTACCAGGGAAATTATCCCACTATCGAATATGATACCACGATCAAGGCGAAGTATCTGATGGATACACTCTGGGAAGAGGAAAGAACGGATAATATTGGAAAAAGCACAAGAGAGGTTTTCCAAGTTCCAGATTTCTACAAACCTCTTGTACCATCTGGTCTCCAGGCCGAAGCGCTACCCAACTCGCAGAATGTCAAGGTATCCTGGGATCCAGTCTTGAACCATCTCACCCACTACGTTATGGAAGCGGACCTCGGAGACGGATGGGAGGTCCTTATCAAACCGGATAGAAATGAAACCGAATTCCTGCATGAGGACCTGGTTCAGGACCTTGTTATAAAATACAGAATAACCGGATCGAACAGAGGTTTGAATTCTGATTTCACTTCACCTGTGCAGGTAACCGTAGGAGATATCACTCCTCCGTCACCTCCCGAAGATATTGAGGTCCTCTACGTTAATATGACCACCATCTCGATAAAATGGAAGGTCCCTGTTGATGAAGATGTCATCAATGTCAAAGCAGAGGTAAGAAGATCCGGCAGTGATGATATCATTGAAACCAAGGACCTTCAAAGGAATGAGAATTTCACCCAATTCAATGATCTGGAACAGAATACTGAATACATCGTTAAGGTAACCTTCTTCGATGATGCTGATCACCTCTCCTTTGATTCGATATCCGCAAGGACCTCTGTGCTGACGGGTATCATTCACATCCAGGTCTGGTTCGAGGAAGGTTCTCCTGACGGAGGGTACGGTCAATTCGTCAATGTTGAACTCATCGGATCCAATTTCACTCAACCGAAGGGAAGAACTGATCAGCTTGGCAGGCTGAGACTCATCAACATACACTTACCTGACACGATCAGGATCGAACTGATACCGTCTTACGAGATGATAGGCATCATGGGGGAGAAATCTGGGTACATTCCCATGGAATCCGATCCGATCCGTATTAACCCCGACAACCACGAACTAACAATAGAATTGATAATGGAATACTACGAACTGGATCCCGGAGCACCTACCGGAATGATAGAGGGAATAGTATCATATCCGCTTTCAGGTCCCAGGTTCGGAAGCGTATCCCATTCAAATGTGACGTTGTTATCCGTCAACGGGTCCGTCTATTCCAGAACAAGAACGGACAGCCTTGGATATTTTGTGTTTAATGGTGTCAAATTGAAAAGATATTTCAAGGTTCAGGCAGATCCGTTGAAAGAAGATGGTGATAGATATCATTCCACGATCTCGGACCTCATTTACCTGAATGAATCCGTGATGAGGAAACAGATCGGCCTAATCCTCGGATACTACCAAGGAGATATCGAACAAACGGTTATTGATATCTTAGAATACGGTCCTGTTGGAATGGACATCGACCATTCTCATGTAATTTACATAAGGTTCTCCCACGAGATAACTACAGAACAGCTCGAAGGAATGATGAAGCTCGATCCACAACCCTCGGATCCTGATATCTACCTCTCTGAAGATAAAAAGACCCTGTTTTTAAGGCATGAAGGACTTCAATCCTCGACGAGATACAACGTATCCGTTTCCATCATGCTTGAATTCAAGGATGCATTGGGGTTGAATAAAACATTCAAATGGTCCTTCTGGACAGAGGAACAGATAAACGATCCTCATGAGAATGATGGTGAAGAGAAGGGAATCAACTGGTGGATACCGGTGGTCCTTGTTATTCTGATACTGTTAGGAATCTCATTTCTCATTTTCTTGAGAAGAATGACGATGGAGGAAGAAGTTGTTGGTGATTATCCAGGGGATGAACAATGAAAAAACCCATCCTAATTTGAATATGCTCGAATTTCATATAGCATGTTGATAATATAATGTTTTATTCAATTCATACACTTATTCCAGGAAATATTGAGTTTTCTTATATCATCACTTTTTTCAATCTGTATCTACATGATGAGTGATTCGGACCAAATTCAAGATGAAAAGGTTCAAATATACTTGGAAATGATATTGAACCTAACATGAGAGGAAGAGGTATTGAATTACCAAAGAATGATCTGGTCCTGATCTCGATCGGATTGAAAACCGAAGCATCAAGAGGTAATGATGATAAGATTGAGATCGAGGACCTACCGGAGCTGCTGGGTATAAGCAGAGCTTCATTGCTCAGATATATCTCAATTCTTTCCAAGAACGGAGAGATCAAGAAAATGGGAAGGTTCCCCTTCAGGATCTCATTGAGTAGGAAAGGATGGGATAGGTATCTGGAGATTACAACCAGATTGAAAAATATTACACTGGATAAAAAGAGGTATTGTCTTGGAAAAACAGTCGATCTGGGATATTTCATTAAGTATATTGGTAATTATCAGTACTTCACTAACTTTTTGAATCGATGTAAGGTACACTGGCCCACCGATA
>CBDDUX010000096.1:0-5575 GCA_965234725.1 Thermoplasmatota archaeon
TTTTCAAACATTTCCCAGATAGATTCGATGATGGATATTGTATGCGAGGACTGGTTGAAACGGTGTTCAATATGATCGTTTCCAGGTTTGGATACCTTATCCGATGTCGATCTGACATCGGGAGAGAAATTGAAGTTCATGCAAAGATATCATCATACAATATACACATGATCTGTTTACAAAATTCATGAAGAATTTAGTTTAACGCCAAGGCCACACTCCATAATTATCATACTGAACGATCTGATTGGTAAACAGATTTTATTCATGTAAGGCCAGGGTCGATCGATCCGATATAAAAAGGACCATTTGAGATGGAATATCTCATGCCTATCTGTCATCTCATATCTTTTGCAGTTGGGCAAGATTTTAATCTGAAACCTGCAATGACCAGGAGGAGGTTCAATATAATGACCGGGGTCCTTGATAGAGAAGAGGCAGTTAAAAAGATGCAGAAAGTACTGGATGACACAGGTGCCAATCAACACATCCAGGCCGACAGTATCGCTGAATGGATTGATATCGATAACGGGCTTGGTCTCGGGATAGACGATTCAATGAAGATTTTATCCGGCCTGATCTTTATGGAGGTCCTTGAACGAGAGGGCACCGTCGATAATTACATGTCTGCTTTGATGGACCTCTACAATTCCATTAACTCAAAAATGCCCAAACCTGATCTGAAGAGAGAGAAGATGAGGGTACAGTTGTCTGAATTCAAGATCCCGCCAGATGATTGGGTCCCACATTACTCCAAGGCAATGGTGTTGATGAGAAACAGCGAATTTCTGGAAGCCTCGGATGAATTTGGAAAAGTCTTCGAAATGCTTCTTGATGAACCAACGACAAGGGGCGATCTCTATAGGATCTATTACAATGCTTCTCTGGCACATTTCATGGGAGGGCGGCCAAATCTCGGTGAATTATGCCTCCATTTCTCGATAAACCTTAATCCCAATTATTCACTGGCCAGAGAGAAAGCGGAGGAGATCGACAAAGGTGAAATGAACGACTTCATCAAGCTCGGAATGCTTAACAGGATGCAGGAGACAATTGATGAAGGTCGGAAAATATTGAACCCGAAGAGATACGCGGGAAGATCCGAAAAGAGTCTGATCCGTGAGCTTGAGGGTTACGGTATAAAGTTCTCCAAAGAAGAACTCCTCAAAGCCTCCAGAGAAAGTGTTTCAAGAGATGAGGTCGTGAGATCCCTTTTTCTTGACCGGATCGACAGGGATTCACCGGAAGCTGATAACGTATGGGGCATCGCCCATACCTTATGGGACAGATCCTGTTCCGAGGAACCGGTGGCTGAGTTGATCATCGATATATGTGCAGAGATAGAGAATATTCTCGAGGAGAGTGAGAAGCCTTCTTTTAAAAAGATTAACAGACTACTCGCCGATATCGAAAAAATAATTTACAGTGGAAAGAACGGAGTGGTCGAGAAATGGAGCAAATACAGCGAATACTCATCCAGCGACAGGCATACATTGATGGATATGTTCGCGCTGTTCCCGGACAGGAAGGATTTCCGGAACAGGTTCCTCAAATTATCCGACCATCTATACATAACCCTGGATGATCCATTCTGGAGTATACCTTCCATCATATCAGGAGAGGGTGATATCACAGATATTGTCGATGAGATGAGGAGTAAATACCTTGAATTCTATTTTCTCCATGTTTACTTGTATCTCAAATATCTGGAAGATAAAGACCTTGATAAGGCTCATGAAGCAATTCTGGAGGCGGTAGATGTTGTGGAGAAGAATAGAAAGAGTAAGACAAGGTACAAATGGAATTTGGATTCCGACCTCTCGGACATGGAGCATGTCTATCCCCTGCTGGAACAATTCTATGAGTATTTCGATTCGGATGACAAACACCTAGATCTCTTGAAGAGGGGCATGAAGACAATTGCCAGACTCGAAAAGAAGAGTGAGGAAAAGTCAGATAAGGAATTGAGTGGGATCATAAAAGAAAAACTCGAATTCGATCCGGCTTTCAAGTACATGGAGTTCGTGGAAAAGCTCAGTATAGATTTTCATACCGAAGAGGTACCGGAAGTGACGATCCGAAATATCGAACCATCTTATGAAAGGACCAGGAGTAGTATGAAGGTAGGAAGGAACGAACCCTGCCCATGCGGTTCCGGGAAGAAATACAAGAAATGCTGTTTGAGATTTGATTAGGATATAGAGATGAGGAAATATGACAGGAGTGAAGAGATCATCCGATCCGTCTGTGGAGTTCAAATTGAATATTCTTGAAGGAGAAGTGGAGAGCAACGAGACTCTCCTGAAATATATCGAATCAAAATATGGCAACGATTCCGAAGATTATGAATTTTCCAATGGATACCAAATGGACATACTGCGCTGGATGGAGGATATCAAAAAGGGGAACTCAGAGGTGCTCACCAATGATGACCTCGAATTCAGAATGGACATTCTCAACAACCAGATAGAATGTCATGAAGACGTACTTGAAAACGATGATACTCTCACAAATCAAGATATCAAGGATATAAAACAGAATATCAAAAAGATCGGAGAATGGAAAAGAGAACTCAGAAGATTAAAAAAAGGCTCCATCTGATCCTTAGGGTTGGAACATTTGCCCATCTGATATTTTCTCAAGACATTGTTCAAGAGTGATTTCCCGGTACACCTCCCACCATTTCCCGGTGTGCCTAAAATAGGCAAGATTGAAGTGATCCTCACCGACATATTCCAGCCTGGCAAATCCTTCCTCGAAGAACGGTGAGATCGCATCGGGACGCTTACTTTCGAATCTTGCCTTGAAATAGAAAAAGTTGCCCCTCCATTTTGTGTATAGTTCAACGATCCTCGCATCTCGAATGGATGCATCCTGTTTAGTGATCAATTGCTCTTTTAAAGTTGAATCCAGGAACGCGTCAGCTCTTTCCTTCACCTGACGCTTCCTCGATCCCATAGCCTTTACCTTTTTCTTCCCTTCAAAGGTCCACAGGTATTTCGAAGGCATGGGCTCAGCTCGTTTTATTCAAGGGTTCCAGATGGTTAAGAGGGATGTAATATTTGGTATACCTCTTTCCGCTGAGATCGTGGTAAAACCCCTTGCAATCCTTTACCATAACAGTGACTCGGTTCGTTATTCTTGTTATCTGTCCCTGCTTGATATCACCCTGGAATTCAAATGAGACCCTGTCACCTACCATGAGACCGTAATTCTTGTCAGCGATCTCCTGTCCGGTTACGAGCTGATGCCCGGTATCCGTATGACCGAATATCCTGCTCACCAGAGACAGGAACCTGTTCCCCGAGCAACTTGATCCACCATAGGAGACGTATTCTATAAGATGGATGATCTCGTGTTCCATTATTCGCATCATTGCTTCTAATCGGTCGCTGCAAACGATCCCGCAGATGATCACATCCCTTCCTTCTCCATTGAATGACTGGAACAAGAGAGGGGTGGAGAGTTTTATAATGATCTTCCTCGGATGATATTCGGTCTTCCCTCCCGAGCGGGTCATTCTCCTGGAAAGAGAGAATTTGATCCTTTTCGGATAATGGAGCTTGAAGAAGTCATCGAAAAATATCTCATCGTAGAGTTCGAACATCATCTTGATGTCACTTGATGAAACAGAGGTGAAGTTCCCCTCCTTTATTAACACCGGACCGTCGACAATCCTATCATATATCTTCCCGGTCATCTCATTTATCGAGGAACGGTCGAAGCCGAGGTCGAGTAATTGATCATTGTTTGCTTCGACCACCTTCCTCCTTTCAATCGATCCCTTCACTTTCATGGCTGAGCCATGACATGATCCTCCCCATCTTTTTCTCCCTCGAACCC
The DNA here is from genome assembly GCA_965234725.1 of Thermoplasmatota archaeon. Lineage (GTDB taxonomy): Archaea > Thermoplasmatota > Penumbrarchaeia > Penumbrarchaeales > Penumbrarchaeaceae > Penumbrarchaeum > Penumbrarchaeum helgolandense. The sequence goes on from CBDDUX010000096.1 coordinate 3,844, forward strand.
TCCGCCCAGTAGTATGCTTCATCTCTCGTTCCCGTTGTGATCAATATGATCACTTTACCCGTGGAGGACCTTCCAGTCCTGCCCCTGCGCTGTATCGTCCTTATCTCGGAAGGTATCGGCTCGTAGAATAGAACCAGGTCAACATCGGGGATGTCTATGCCCTCCTCCGCAACTGATGTTGCTATCAGCACATCAAATTCCCTTTTTCTGAAACGGTCAAGGATCTCCTTCTGCTCCTTCTGCTTCAATCCCCTTCCATCCTTTCCCTTTGCCTGGCCCACGAACCTCTCCAGACTCAATCCGTGCAATCTTTCCATAATCAAGGGTATGGTGTCCCTGATCTGGGTGAATATGATCAGGGTCTCTCCCTTTTGGACAGATCCCCTGACAATATCTTCCAGGAGGTCCAGTTTCGGATGTGATGGTCCCTCGAAATTCTCCAACTTTCCCCCGCATTCTGCAATCCTCGGATCCTTTAAAAAACCCTTCTCGGCCTTGGACTTCTTTGTTTTCTCCCTCATCCTGTCGATGTACATCCGGCACTGAACGACTCCCTGAGTCTCCAGAAGCTCGAGCATGTGGTCGGCCATAACGGCCTGCGCCTGATTATGCAGCGACCCGAACATGAGCCCCTTGTTCCTGATGTATTTCTTCAGGATTTCCTCTCTGGCATTCAGCAGCTTCTTCTTGGATACCATTCCTGGTCTGGCATCCCTGAGAAATCCAAGTTTTCTGAGTTTTCTCACCCTTTCCTGCAGAAAATCATCAATGAGGACCTTTATTGATCTCATATCATCGGGAAGATCCGTTCTCCTCCATTCGATGTCGATTCCCTTGATATGATCTTTAACATCATCATCATCGGAGGTCCTGACCTCGATATTGCCCACATCCAGGTTCTCGATCACCTCCATGATCTTCTTACTGTCCCCTCCCGGAGAGGCTGTCAACGCCAGAACATGTCTGTCGTAATGAGATAATATTCCGGTGTATGCGTAATCACCAACGCTTCTGTGGGCTTCATCGACGATGAGGAGCGACACATTGGATAGGTCATACCTCTCTTTCTGCAGGTCATTGTTAATGGTCTGAGGCGTCGAGAAGACGATCCTTGCTTTTTTCCATTCTTCTACCCTCTTTGACGGCTTCATCGACCCTGAGAACATTACCATTTCTTCGATTTGGAGGAATTTCTCGAACGAATGAAAATGCTGCTCCGTCAGAGGACGGGTGGGTGAGACCATGAGAACCTTTCCTTCATCATTCAATAGGACCTCTGCAGCCACCATGATGGCGATTATCGTTTTACCCATGCCCGTGGGAAGTACCACCAGAGTGGAGCTTTCTATGGCACTTGATGCAATGTTGAGCTGGAAATCCTTCGCCAGTATCGACTTCTCTTTGACCAGGGGGTGAGAGACGAATCCTTCCTCCACATGAAATCTCTGCTTCACGATCTTTTGATTCCTCAGAAAGTCATAGATGTTGGTCTGCACTGACCATAATAATGGTTGGCCCAAGTAATAATGATTCTTGATCCATCAGAAGAGGTGATTTTATATCCTACCATATGGGACCTTCAAGCAGAAAGCTAAAAGCGTTGACAAGCCCATGACCCTCTATTCATTTCTCATTTTGTTGGTTGTAACACCCTGTGATAGAAAATAGTTTAACGCCAAGGCCTATATTGTCTGCAGGAGGTCTCTGGAAGGGATTCCTAAAGTGGACGAAG
>CBDDUX010000097.1:0-11437 GCA_965234725.1 Thermoplasmatota archaeon
TTGATCTAAAGAGCCGTTAGGCTCGAGCATTCCGTAGGAATGCTTTTTTTGTGATATATTTCACCATGGATCTCAAAAGAAGGAACCTATTCAGGGACAGGAACTTATTGTATCCAAATTCAAATCTTTCAACATTAATCATCAAAATTATGCAGACACTCCAAAATGGAACCATTTCCTATTCATCAGTTCCCAGACCATCGACCAAAAATAATATCATAGGAATCTCAACCGTTTTTGGTCTGGCCAATGATGTTATATTGATTACAATGTGAACGGATAAACCTCATTCACGCTGTTACACCGAAGTGAAACCATTTGCGGTTTATCCGTTCCCAGACCTCCACAACGATCAGACCGAAGATACTGACAACAAGGACCCAGGTCCACTCTATCAATCCCAAGGCTTCTGTACCGAAGACTTCCTGAAGGAATGGAACATAGATCACCGGAACCATCAGCAGAACTGCAAGAGCGATCGCTCCCAACAGTTTTTTATTCGAGAACCAACCGATCTCTGCCATTGTGTGTGTTGTAGATCTTGTAGCAATGGCAGTCCACATCTGGAAGAAGATCATGGTTGTCAAAGCCATGGTCCTTGACAGTTCGATGGACTCTTCCAGGTAGTCATGATAGTACCAGAAGACCCCGAGAGTACCAATTGTGATGATTCCAGCACTCACCAGGATCGAGACTATCATGTCCTTGGTAATGGCGGACTCCTTCGGGTTCCGCGGTTTTCTCTTCATCAGGTCCTTCTCCTTGGGTTCGGTAACAAGGGCCAGTGCAGGGAAGGAATCGGTCACCAGGTTCATCCATAATATCTGCAAGGCAATGAGAGGAAGCTCCCAACCGACAATGATCGCTGCCAGCATAACCATGACCTCCCCCATGTTGCAGGATAGAAGGAACTGTATTACCTTCCTTATGTTATCGTAAATGGATCGTCCTTCTTCAACTGCTGATACAATGGATGCGAAATTGTCATCAGTGATGATCATATCCGAGGCTTCTTTCGAAACATCTGTTCCGGTGATCCCCATTGCAACCCCTATATCAGCCGTCTTCAGGGACGGAGCATCGTTCACGCCATCTCCGGTCATGGCAACGATCTCACCTTGCTTCTTCAGTTCCTTGACAATTCTCACTTTATGTTCCGGAGAGGCCCTTGCGAATACCGAGACCTTTCGGATCGTTCTTGCGAATTCCTTCACTCCCATCCCGTCCAGGTCCCTGCAGTTGATGGATTGACCGCTCTTTCTGATTATCCCGATCTCCTTTCCTATGGCAGCTGCGGTCAACCGGTGATCCCCAGTGATCATGATCGGTCTTATCCCGGCCAGCTTTGCAGTATGGACCGCCTCTTTTGCTTCACCTCTAACCTTATCCCTGATACCGACAAGTCCCAGGAACACCATCCTGTCTTCCATTCTTCCCTCTTTCGAAAATGCGAATCCCATGGTCCTGTAACCATTCTTTGCCATGGATTCTGTCAGTGTCAGAATTTCGTTCATTCTTTCAGGTGTTAGGATATCAACATCATTTCCGTTGTACTCCCTATTACAGATTTTCAGAACTGATTCAGGAGCACCTTTTGTATAACCTACCAACTTCCCTTTCACATCGTGAAGAGTGGACATCATTTTTCTTTCGGCATCGAATGGGAGCTCTTTCTCACGAGGATCTTCCTTTCTCCAACCTGTGAATGAAAATCCAGCCTTTTCAGCCATTACTATGAGGGCTCCCTCGGTGGTATCACCGAGGACCTTCCATCCATCATCATTCACCAGAGAAGCATCCGAACACAATATTGAAGCTTTGAAAATGTGCTCGAGAGGAACCGGAAAATCATATTGCTCCTTTCCGTTCGAAAGGATCCTTCCCTTGGGTTCGTATCCGGTCCCTGTGACCTGATAGCTTCTTTCGGAGATGTGGATCATATCAGCGGTCATGGCTCCTGTGGTCAAGGTTCCTGTTTTGTCAGTACATATCACAGTTGCACTGCCAAGTGTCTCCACCACGGGGAGCTTCCTGATGATAACGTTCTTACCTGCCATCACCCTCAAACCCACAGCAAGTGCTATGGTAACGACAGCGGGCAATCCTTCGGGGATCGCAGCTACTGCAAGGGAAACTGCAGTCTCGAACAGTTCTACCGCTATCTCGAAGGAGAGGTTGTCCCACTCCCTCCAGATCTCCAGACCAAACATCAATACACAAATACCCAGAACAAGAACACCGAGGAACTTTCCCAGCTTCTTCAATCTTTTCTGAAGTGGCGTATCGGTCCTGGGAACCTCCTGGATCATTCCCGCTATCTTTCCTATCTCCGTATCCATCCCGGTACCTGTAACTACAGCTCGCCCTCTCCCAGTCTCTATGGTAGTGGTCATGTAGGCCATGTTTTTTCTTTCTGCAAGTGGAGCTTCTTTTCCCAATTTACCTGTCGATTTCTCTACAGACATAGATTCCCCGGTAAGGGCTGCCTCATTGATCCTCAGTCCATAAGCCTCGATCAGTCTCACATCGGCGGGTATCCTCATCCCGGATTCAAGGTGAAGAATATCCCCTGGGACAAGGTTTCTCGCATCTACCTCTTTTCTCTTTCCATTCCTTATAACAGCGGCTTTTGGGGAGGACATCTTCTTGAGCTTCTCTATGGCATCTTCCGCCTTCTCTTCCTGAACGAAGCCAATAATGGCATTGATCACAACGATCGCAGCGATCACTATCCAATCGATGGATCTCGGTTCCAGAACGAATGTGATCACAGCTGCGATTAAAAGTACTATGATCAAAACATCCGTGAATTGTCTGAGGAACTTGACCCAGACAGGGGTCTTTTTACCTTTTTCAAGTTCATTTGGGCCGAATTTTTCCAATCTTGAAATTGCCTCTTCATCTGAAAGACCCTCGGGAGATACCATAAGCCCCTCCATCAAATCCTCTTTGTGAAGTTGGTAGGCATCTCCCTGTTTCATCATGACCATCAACAGACCTATTGTTAAAAATCCTTATTATCCTCTATCATAGAAAAAAGTGATACCATCAAATTTTTTATAGAGATACAATAATCAACCGATTGCTTAACCATCCAAAATTTAAATATACAAAGACAAAAACCCCCTCAATCTCTTTTTATATGCACCTATCTCTCATATTTAACGGGAGTTGTTCAGCATGGAGTGGTTCGAAGATGATTCGGATCACTTTCATACCCCAAACCGGACTCGGACGGACCCCGGCTTGTAGCCATAATCCCCACATTCCCCACCATAACTACATACCTCCCCTATAGGAACCTGATTTTTCCCGTCCGGGTCCACATCTTTTGTTCAGGGTTCTCTCTGCCCATCTTCCAGAACGTAAAATCGAGATATGGTAAGTTCTGGTAAGGACCCTACACTTCAGATTTTTAAAAAATCAGAGTGATCAAATTAAATGAAATCTCCTCTTTAGGATATTCATAACCTTGAATGTTATCCAAGGAGAGGGTTCTTTCTTCTGGGAGAAGTCCCATCCCTTCCAGGCTAACCAAATACTCTCAGCTTTGAAAAGACCATTCTCATCAGCTTTGGATTCAATTATGTTTGCCATCTCAGAGAACCTTTCATCCTTCCTTGCGATATCGAACCTTGAAAGGACATTAGTGACATGAAGAATGTCATACCAGATCATAGGAGCCTTCAGTTTTTTAAAATCGGTTCCCATAGCAAAGAGGAAAGGTTTTCTCTTTTCTCTCTCGGTCCAGAGGTCCAAGATGGTATTCACACCTATTTTCGCTTCCCTTCCATCTCTGAGGTCCGGATATTCCGAGATAAGCTTTAACATGATCAGGGTCGAGTACGGACATTCAAGCTTTCTCCCCCCTGGTCCTCTAAATTTTCCAAGGTTCCTGGAAACATGGCATCCCCATCCGTTCTCGTCTACCAGAGAGATCAGATGATCACGAGCTTTCATCACCCTTTCATCTTTTGAATATCCCAACCTTGCCAGTGAACAGACTATAGTTGGAGCATCACAGAGGAACCATGCCTTCTCATCATTTCCGGATCCTCCAAACCTCTCATACAGGTGAGTAAGTATTCGAAAAGGACCTTCTTCATCCTGATCACACATGATCTTCTCCACTATCTCCTCAATTCCCGGGTCTTGTCTATTCAATCCGATTTCTGACAGGAAACAAAGCTTGTGTATCAACAGCGAAGCATCATTATGCCTCTTCAAAACAGGGCCTGGCCAGGCAGCACATTCCTCTATCAATGAATGTACTCTCGTATCATTCAACATCTCTTTTCTGGCAGATTTGACAGATATATCGTATAGAGGTATTCCCATCAGATGAATGTAAGTGTTATATCTGACATAAGCAGGTCCCCTCAATAAGAATTCAATAGCTTCTTCCATTCTGATCCCGTAATAGTATATTTTTATGAATATTTATACTGGATATCGAGGGAGGGTGTTGTAAAAGTGGAGATCAATCGGTCCTTGGTGTCCCGTAATAAATTATCTCCTCTCCCATTCTGACATTCTCAACATCTCTTAGAGTGAATCCCAATGAGTAGTGCTTGGTCCCTCTTCCACCGGAGATCACAGGAACAAGGGCGTTGATCACTGTATCTACCATGACATTGCTCATAAGAAGGTTGGAGATCCCATCCTTTCCATCCACCATTATAGATGATATACCCATTCTATCCAGTGCCTCGTAAAAGGCTCCGATATCCAGATCTCCTTCGTTATCCAATATTGTAAAATGCGGAATGGACCTCTCTTCAATCTCTTTCAAAGTATCGTTATCCACAGGACCATGAAGTACAGCCAGAACCGGCCCACCATCTCCCAGAAGTGGGTGATCCGTTCGTATTCGAAGATCAGGGTCATAAACGAGTACCTTTCCTTCGGTCTCTCTCACCTGAAGGGCAAGGTCCAGGTCATCGTTTGTAACCAGTAGAGCATCATGTTCTTTCATCAGCTTCATCCTCAGGACCTTGTAAAGGGCAGGACCTTTTCCAGGTAATGATGGTTCATAAGTGAGCTGACCGTCCAATCCGGATATATTGAAAACGCTAATGTAAGGGGTGCCCAACTTCTCACTCCTCTTCTTTAAAATGTATCTCCTCACATCATCCATCTCAGGCTGGAACGGGAAGAGCTGGGTGGAACCAAGTTCATGCCCCATCCTGTCTATCTTGGTCTTGAGATATTTCAGGTTCTCTATATTGACATCCGGCTCCAGTGTGACCCTTGAGGCAACATCAATACCTAGACTCTTCAGTTTGTTCTCCTTGTCAGGATTGTTTGAGAGCAGTCTTATTGACAGAACGCCAAGGTCTCTGAGTACCTCAGCTGCTACGTGGTAATCCCTTTCTTCTGCTTTATGTCCCAGATACAGGTTCGCATCTACGGTATCCAGGCCGGCATCCTGCAGATTGTATGTCTTCAATTTCTCAGCCAGATCTATCCCTCTCCCCTCCTGCCTGAGGTATATCAGGATCCCTTCTTCCTGTTCTTCGAGGATCCTCATTGCATGATGAAGCTGGGGACCGCAGTCACATCTGAGGGAACCGAATAGATCTCCTGTAAGGCATTCGGAATGGACCCTTGTCATCACATTCTCCTTGTTTCTAACTGAACCCTTGACCAGGGCCACATGTTCTCTTCCCTCTTCATCCTTGAACAGATGTATCCTGAAGCTCCCATCCTTTGTGGGAAGTCTGGTCGCTACTTCATGCATCACCTGTTCGTGATGATAATGGCCATGATCGAGACCGATTATGGTCTCTTTTTTTATTGCACTAAAGAGCATTGTATCAATAGGTGTCAAGTTAAACAACCTCCCTCATACGGGTCAGAATCGAAGGATAGAACAGTTCTTGATCCCTTCGACCCTTCTTATTCTCTCGATAGAGTCAATTAGGTCCAGGAAACGTATATAAGGTTCCCCTGAAGGTTTAGCCACCGGGATTTAAACGATAGTCTTTAATTCAAATAGCTCTTAGGTATTTTAGATTAAATATCATCCAAGAAGTAAGGACCCATAGGGTAGCCTGGATATCCTGCTGGCCTTCGGAGCCGGTGACGAGGGTTCGAATCCCCCTGGGTCCGCCTTATTTTTGGTTCGGAACCAAAATATATTAGTATTTTCGAGTCCATTAACTCATCATGAGGAAGAAAAATAAGTCATTGAACATGCTCAAAGATCCCAATATCAAACGATGGTATGATAATGTATCCAGAGGAGCATTGACAACTGCGGATGTGTACCTTCGACGGTTAAGCTGGTTCTGCGAACAAGTAGACATAACACCAAATGAACTGATTCAAAAGAATGAGAAAGAACTAGCAGATATGATGATGGATTTCGTAGCCAGTGAGGAGAAAAGGGGAAAAACAGGATCGTATATCCATTCGACTCTCAAGGGGTTGAAGAGCTGGTTGTTACACAATGATATTACCATTAAGAAAAAAATAAAGATCAAGGATTATAGGAAGGCCACCACACTTGTAGATGAACGAATTCCAACAGTTCCTGAACTTCGTAAGATCTTCTTATCCGCCACCCCACGTGACAGGGTATCCTGTGTCCTGTTGGCGCATTCTGGCTTGAGACCTGAGTCATTGGGCAGCTACAAAGGGGATGACGGTTTGCGGATCAAGGACCTTCCGGAGATGAAGATTGAAAACGGAAATGTCACTTTCAGCAAATCACCAACACTTGTCAAAGTAAGATCAGAGTTATCCAAAGCAGGCCATTCATATTTCACGTTCCTCGGCCCGGAAGGGATTGATTATCTCGTCCAGTATCTTGAGGAGCGGTTGAGATCAGGGGAGGAATTTACTCCTGATACGGATCTGCTAACACCAAAATCTGCTGACAAAAAATTCATTAGAACCACAAATATCTCAGATGGGATTAGGAATGCTATCCGATCAGCGGGATACCGGTGGAGACCTTACATCTTGAGAAGTTTTTTCGATAGCCAGATGTTGATAGCCGAGAGCAAGGGTCGAATGACCCTGGCCTATCGAGAATTTATGATGGGCCATGTCGGGTCCAACATGGAAGCCCGATATACAACCCATAAAGGTGGCCTCACCGATCAGATGATCGAAGACATGAGAGAAGCTTACCAAAAAAGTATAGTGTATATACAGACAATTGAAACAGAAGACCAGGAGAAAGATACGATTGAGTTCCGCAAACATATTCTCCGGATGTCAGGAACAGCCCAGGAAGAGATCGACCAGCTCGATGTCTCCAATATGGACGATTCCGATGTGATGGAACACCTCCGAAAAAAATTGCTTAAAACACTTGAGGAGAACGGGAACCGTCAGAAAGTGATCTCGCTTGGTGATGTCGAGGATTATATCCTCAAGGGTTGGGAATATGTCAACAATCTCCCGGATGACCGGGCCATCATGAAACTGCCATAATCAATGATATTAATGGGACAGGTGAAGCCAAACCTCGACCTTGCCCAACAGTTCCTTGGGATCTTCAATTTCGTCCTTCTCAAGGAGAATGATACGGAGCGGATGATCATCGGGATAATGATCCCTGATAAACCTCTTGATTGGTTTGAGATTGTATGCCAATTCCCATCCCCTCCGTTATTCAATCGTATTATGAGCAGTCAGGATTTTTGTTATCAGATTCCTCGTTCCTTTCCTTTCCGATATTCTTGATCGTCTCATAGGCTCCCACCATCTTCTTCATTTCTTCAACAGAAGGGAGCTTGGCATTCTTTGTCTGCGAGATCGTCTTCTCCACATTCTCAAGAATGATCTCGTCAAGGTAGACAGGTTGTTCTGCTCTTGGACTATCACTGGATGCTTCTTCCGAGTGCTCAAATTCTCCACTATCATTGTTGTTGTCCTTTTTCTTTTTCTTTGGTATGATGTCATCTTCTGACATTGTATCACCCTGAAAGTGCATAACTCTCAAAGTATATCTATCTTATGTCAAACCACCATATCGCATGATGATGTGTGACTATCTATTAATATGTGAATAGCAATATAGGATTGCAACTGATATGGGAGCGGTCGTAACATGACATCTGAAATAGAATCAGACTTGACAGATATTTTGAAAGATCCGATCAAGAGAAGAACCGTCAGGTCAGGTATGAAAATATTACAGGCCATCAAACACCTGATGGAAAATTATCAAGAATCCAATCCAAGGAACATCACACTTGTTTATTATAAAAATGAAACTATCAATATATCTGATGCGGATAAGTCTATGTTTGTGAAGAAGAGAAGATCAATTATCTCTAGAAAATTATCTGAACTTCAGGACATCCGACTTGTTATGCCAATGGAAGGAACTGAAAGAACGGATGGAAGATCCATCCCATATCATCTAACACTTTCAGGAATTGAACTCCTTGAAAATGAAGATCTATATCTGTCGGTGATGGAAGACCGGTTCTTCCCTAATGACAATCCCGAAATAAATGATCCTGATGGTGATATGGAATTTCGACGAAAATACCACAGCGACAGGATAAGGGCACTATTGAAAAAGATCAAAGACGAGATCTCAAAGGTATTCGACAGGGATTTCTTTCCGGATGAGATCAATCCTGCAATAATAAGATTCAAGGTGAACAACCTATCATTCGAAAATGATACCTTGTTTGATGACTTACGAAATCATATCGGAACATTTCTGAAATCCGAGGATCTGGAAATAAAACTTGAAGAGATGAGAGTATCTGTAAACAATTTCCTTGACCTTGATGAGAAGGTCAGACGGATCATCATCTCTGAGCTATCACGTGAACTCGGAATGGCCTATGCTGAACATCACGACAGAATTGATTCATTCGGCCCCAATCTTGTCGATTGGGTGATAAGGAACTTATATTATCTGAGTTTCGGGGATGATTCTCTTTACAAGAGATATACACAGAAACTGAAATCCGAAAAAGAGAGAATCATGGTCGGTAATGAAAAGGTCAAACAAATCAGACTGGATGGTGCAGTGATAATGGTACTACCTCTGAACAAGAAAGAATCACATTACCTTAGGAAAATAAGTGAATTGATGGGGTCAATTAAAGACACTCCTATTCTGAAACATTATTCCGTGATCAGATCAGAAAAACAAGTCGCAGAAGACATGCAGAAGGAATTGATCAAATCCCTTGAGAAGGAGATCGAGATACCGATCTACCCCGGAATTTGTCCTTATATTGAATCAAGATAAATACACCAACATATTGTTTGAAAAACCGTTGGTATTTGAATCCACTTTATTCAAAAATTTAAGGGGATGATTTTAGATTTAGGAAGAAAGGCCCTTAGTTCGATTTCATTCCCATTCTCATTTTCCCAGTTTTTTCTCAGAATATTCTCAGATCATTCTCATCTGATTCCTTGAATATTAAAATCAATCAGATCTTCTGGTCATGTATACAATAGAAAATTATTTTGTCCTTATTGGTTGAATGACTCCTTTTTGAATATAGATCCTATCATCCTCTTCATAGAACAATATAAAATCCCCTTCCTCTACGTTTCCCAGTTTCTCCCTGACCTTTGAAGGGATGACAATCTGATTCCTTATTGTCACTTTAGCCTGTGCAAATTGCTTGTCTACCATGTTATTCCGAATATCGAAAAATATAAAAGAACATAATACACTGTAATCTTGTATTCAGAATAACGGATTCAGAAGAGGTGAAGTGCATGAAAGAAGGAAAAATGATATTGATCAGTGCTCTAGTCGTTATTGGTTTCATAATGATCTTAGTGCTCATTGGAGCGATCTGGTTATTCTCAATGGACTCAGATCCAAGGAGTACCGCTTTGTCTGAGGAGGGATCCGAGATCATACTACCGTTATCATTCATCGAAGTCGATCTATCGGATTATACGGACATTGATATTTCATTCGAATCAACTGATGTAATAAATGTATTTATCCAGGAAAAAGGGACCTTTGATCCACTCGGTATGAAAAACCAATACCGGTTGTATGATGAAAAGAGCATCTTATCAGATGATTTCCAGATCCTATTGTCCAATGAAAATGACTACTCATTGATATTTCATAATCCGAATGCATCGGGGGTAACAGTGACCTACGAGATCTGGGAAGCTATCTGAAAGGGATCCATATACCTGAATGAAAATCTAACGGGATCATACGACTATCTTCTTCGTTTTCTCCTTCGTCTCTTCGATTCCTCAAGAATGAAATCCATTCTTTTCAACCTATGTTCCATTTCATTTGAATGTTCAACTTCGGACATATCTATAACATTCTTACTAGGCGAAAACAATTCCATAATAGAATTCATATCTTCAAGGAATTTAATACCCCAATCCCATGTAGATACTTGGACATTTTCAGGAGGTTTCTCAGCTTCAGTAGGTGTTCTCGGAAAATCTTCCTGAAATGGTTTGCTATAGTCCTTCCAGAGAATATCATGAATATAATCTTCATATATCGCTCTTGATTCCAAAGGATTCACCTCTCCCTTGATCTCATTGTATATTTCATCCATTTTGATCAAGGTGGTCAGGATATATCTTATCCTCCATTCCTCCTCAAGTAATTGATACAACCCCGTTAGTTCTCCGCAATTCCTGGTTCTGAACATTTCTTTCCGTTCTTCTGGACCCATCCCTCTCAATTTCACACAAAGCTGCATAAACTCTCCAGGTATCTCACAGGACAAATCAAGAAGTCTGACCTTTAAAGATACCGAAAACAATGTCGGACCATGGATCTTCTCTACTTTATCCGTAAGGGACCGGCTCTGTTTGATACATTGGAGGTTTTCATTCTTTATCCTGGTCAGATCAAAATAATGAAAGATATCAAGATGATATTTCGGGAAATGAGTGAAGATATACCGACCATATTGCTCTCCACCCAACGTTAACCTATACCAAAAAGGTCGGGTCTTCGAGATCTTTTCGATATGTTTTCTCTTCAACATTTTACTGAGGGTTGCTGATACCACTCCCTTGTTCAGGTCGAATTCGTCTATCAGCTCCTTTTGGGTGACTATCTCAGAATCCACCCCAATTGTCTTATAGCACATATATGCTAGAAACCTGTGCTGATGATGGGGCCAACATCGCTGAAGATAGGCATTGATCCCAATGCTGCGTCCTATCCTATAGGACCTTCTTCCGACAGGAACATGGTAATTGAATCCATTATTCATTGTTAGGGATAACTTATGTACAACTTCATAAAATTTATCTTTGGAAATATAATGATTTTTAATTCAAATCACAGTCCCGTGTGAATGAAGGGGGTTATTATACAGATTAATAATCTGTAATTTTAACGAATAAGGTTAAAATACCCTGTTTCCGATTAGTGGTTGAAGACGGAAAGTTTCCGCAAATGGACGGAACGTGTTATTAAAGACTATCGGCGAGGGGGGTTGGTTGTTCAAGG
>CBDDUX010000098.1:0-10055 GCA_965234725.1 Thermoplasmatota archaeon
CGATCACCCTTGTAGTGAAGGACCGTATGGACAACGAGGTTCAGAAGAACTTCGTGATCACTGTTGAGCATAGGATGAGCGTGGGAGACGACGAGATCATCAACCCAACCATCGATACCGATCTTGACGGCATGAAGGACTGGTTCGAGATCAAGTATAAGCTTGATCCTCTTGTGAAGGATGCCGGTGAAGATCCCGATGGTGATGGTTACACGAATTACGAGGAGTTCGGCAATGGTAAGTGGTATGCTCAGAACCTTACCAATCCGAAGGATCCCCGCAGCCATCCCACCCAGATCTATAAAGAGGAAAAGGCTGAGGACAAGGGTCCTTTCTCGGATTCCATGCTACCTCTTTGGGGCATACTTGTTCTTTTGATCCTTGTCGTGGTCGTAACGATGGCCGTGATGAAGAACAAGAAGGACAAGCAGGTGAAGAGGATTAGAAGTGTCCGCAATATGCGGAAGATCATGCCATCTGTGTCCTGGGATCAGATCACCACCACTGCATACATGGCACCATATCTTCAGGGAGAGAGGGTCTCTCCCGCTCTACCAACTGCAGCTCCTCTGACAAGAGCCCTTCCTCCAGCAGCAAATGGTCCGGATGAAGACGAAAAGAAGGAAAGTAGTCCGAGCACCACGACCATAGCATCATCACTTTTTCTCGTGTTCTGTTTTCTTGCAATGAACCTGCTGATGATTCCAGGAGGGTCCCTTTCAGGTGACGGATCCCATTCTGAACCTCCCGGGGGAACCTCCAGGGAGGGAAACTCGGATATCCGGTTCCAACTGGAGGAGATCATTCCAGAACATGAAGGATGGACATCAGAACGTATTATTATGGATCCCAACGGTTATTCGTTGTTTCATTCTGAGAATGGGCTAGTTAGAGATGGAGACCTGGGGAATCAGATCGCATCGATAGCATTCATAACCACTCTGGGTTCCTTTGCTGCCGGAGGTATCGTGACCTTGTATCTCCTGGGAAAGAGGAAGGGAGGTTCGATCCCTTTTCCGGTAAAGGGAGATGATGGATCCGAAAAAGGAGAAGAAGATCTATCCAGTGAGTATCTCAGAATGAGGATGCTAAACGAAGCTGAGGAAACCGCAGTCAAGGAGGTTTCCGGAAGCAGGATGGATACCGCATACATGAGATTGAAGGAGAGTCTGGATAGAGGTAATCTGGAAGAAAATGAATATTCCGAGCTGAAAAGAGCCCTTGATCTCTATAATAATTGAAAATCGAGGTGAAGGAGTGTTTCAATGAAGGGTAGAAGGGGAGAGTCTAATCCCACCCGAGAGGAGTTGGACAGGTATATCTGTCAGAATCCTGGAGTATCCTTCAAATTGATACAAGTTGCATTCAGGATCAATCATGGGACGCTCAGATACCATCTGGATCATCTCGAAAAGGAGAATAAGATAAGATCGGTCTTAGAGAAGGGTAGGAAACGCTATTTCCCTGATTACCTGGCAAGCTTCAGTAAGAATGGGCTGGGTGGCAAGGAACTCTCAAGTACCCAGAAAAGGGTCAGAACCCTGATCGGAGAGCATCCGGGGATCACAAGAAAGGAGCTGTTATCCTCTCTGGATATTGGAAGGGAGGACCTGACAGATGTGATATCCGCACTAAAGGAGAGACGTTTGATCCGGGAAGTGGAAAGGGACGGAGTGATCGGTTACCAGATGATGACCAGAAGGAAGCTTGCAGGGGAAGTGATCGCCATTCTAGTTGAGAAGGTGATCGACAGGGAGATGGACATGGACACTTTCAGGATGATCAAGGAGAGAGTTGACCTCCAGCTTGTTGAGATCGAAGAAGATGTTAAGTAAGTTTGATATCCCGAACCAATGTAATCTTGAAATATTCAGTCCCCGGTATGGAAGTGAATGCTTACCTCTGTCATCGACCTGATCTTCTGGTTCGCTGCTCTAATTATTATCTCATTCTTCTTGGACAGGATGTGGTCAATGTCCCTGGGGAGGATCATTTATGTCATCTTCGCCTCACCTGGAATAATCATACATGAGCTGAGCCATTATGCCGCTTGTAAGATGACTGGGGCCCATGTTGCAAGGGTCAAGCTCATATCCATGGAAGGCGGCTCTGTTACCCATGGTCCGCCTGAAAGGGGAGGTCTCATTGGCCAGGCATTCATTTCAATGGCACCCTTCTTCGGAATTCCATTGTTTCTCATCCTGCTTGCGATCCTTTTTGACAAGATCGCATTCTTTAACTGCGACCTGACCTGGAGTAGGGATTTCAACTGGGAAGTGGGATCGATAGTAATTGGCACCTTCAGATCATCATTCAATCTTATCAGGGTAAACCTGTTCGAGAATCGGTCCCTTTGGTTTCTTATTTATTTATATCTTGCAGCATCACTGACCACTGCTCTTGCACCATCAAAACAGGATTTCAAGAATGCATGGGTTGGTCTGATCATAGGTTTCCTGGTAATCATCGTTTGGGCAGTGCTCAATGATCAGGTTCTGAGAGGTCTGGGATGGAATGCACCTGCAACCTATTTCGTCCTTGACCTTATGGGTTGGGTGGTTGCGATCGGATTGGTGCTTAGTTTCTTCGGACTATTACTATCCCTTCCATTCTTCATTGCAAAGAGACTAATCAATAGATGACCTGATCAGGTAACTATTGGGTAATCCAGATCATTGAATTGCAACCTTCCGGTTATCAAGTCCTCAATGATCTCCACGATCCCACCAATAGGTAATCTTTTCTGTACCCCTGTGTCCCTCTCTCTCAAGGTGACCGACCGATCATCTTTTGATGTGTAGTCCACGGTAATATTGAAGGGAGTCCCGATCTCGTCCATTCGTGCATACCTACGTCCTATCGAACCGGAATGATCGTAATAGGTGATCAATCCCCTTCTTCTAAGTTTGGATTCAATGGGTAAGGCAAGCTCAGGGAGGCCATCCTTGTTCATCAATGGGAAAATTCCACATTTGACAGGTGAGATCGTGGGTCTCAACCTCATCACTCTGTAAGGTCCTTCGTCTTCATCAGCTTCCTTCTTCAATGGGCTTTTCTCCGCCTCGAAATAAGCATGTTCGATAACCGCAACCATCAAACGGTCGATACCGAAGGATGGCTCGACCACATGGGGGATGTATCTTTCTCCGGTTACCTTCTCTTCGCTTTCTCTGTATGTGAGAGCACTGGATGGAACCTCTACCGTTCCGGTCGATATCCTTACATTTATCTGTTCATCGGAATTCAAGGCTTTTTTTATTTTTAGCGGGTCTTCGGACTCTATTGCTTCCTTGACCTCTTTGGCCTTCCCTCTAAAGATGGGTCCCAACTTCTTCATATCGACCTCTATCAATGATGCCTTCTTGAGTACTGGTTCTGGGTATTTTCTGATCACACTCTGGTCCTGTCCGGATCCGTTACTGTGCTGGGTCAGGTCATATGCTGACCTGTCGGCTATACCAACCATCTCTATCCATCCGAAGGAGGTCAAGACCTCAAGGTCCCAGCAGTCCGAGGCGTAGTGGGCCATCTCAGTTCCCAAGTGCTCTCTGAACCTCATGGCTTCAGGGGGTATACCGATCCCTTCCGAGAAGGAGAAGGTCACTCCCATGAAATGTGCAAGTACCTCTGATCGGATCACACCATTTGAAATGGCCTCCCCCAATGTCATACTTATTGTATTGGTCGGGTCAGTGTTTGGGACCAGATTGACCTCTTGGTCCCTGTATTCAGAAAAGGGGGCGAATACATCAGTTTCCGGGTCGTAGAAATATTCCCCCTCCGCCATGTTGAATTCCCTTTGTCTGAGGAGACCCTGACGGGGAGAGATCTCGTTCCTGAATCCCTTTCCGATCTGAGCTACTCCGAATGGTATCCTTTCCCTGTTCATTCTATACAGTAATGAAAAGTCAAGGAAGATGGACTGTGCGGTTTCGGGGCGAAGATATGCAGGTCTTTCTGTTCCAGGTCCGATAAATGTCTTGAACATCAGATTGAACTCTTCAAGAGGGCCCATCGAACCACCGCAGTTAGGACATTTTACACCATGCTCCTTCAAAGCATGGACAAGTTCATCCTTTGTCAGGGAATCAGGGTTTTCAATTTTACTCTGAAGGAGATGATCAGCTCTGAAAGGTTCATCACACTTAGAACATCTTGTAAGAATATCCGAGAACTTCTCCAGGTGGCCAGAATGCTTGAAAACGATCTCTGGAGTAATTGAGGGGCAATCTACAAGGAGGAAACCCTCTCTAACAACGAATCTATCCTTCCAGGCTCTTAGGATGTTATCCTTTAATACAGCCCCCATGGGTCCAAGGTCAAAGAATCCGGCACTACCTCCGTATATCTCGTAAGAAGGGAAGAAGAACCCTCTTCTTTTGAGCAATGCGGATAGTTCAGAGGCCCTCCTCTGGTCTCCAATGAGCTGGAATTCGGTCATTCGGCCATCACCCGGCCCCTGAATTACTGTGATGCCAGTGCAGCTGCGATCTCTTCCTTCTTCTTCTGAAGGGCATGTTTCCTCTTATCGTGGAAGCATCCCTCGCAACCAGCCTCTTTTTTGTCCTTGCACTTCGCACAGTTCCGGTTTTCCTCGTCAATAAGTTGGTTCACCCGGGTCTTTTCCTGTTTGAGGCTTTCCTTGTTATACTTCTGCATCAGGCACACCGACCCCTCCAATGTGGAGATATGATAATAATATTTAGGTAGTAGATGGTCTGGAACACTATTCTTCCGGAAGTAGTTCATCGATATCAATGCCTAGGATATCCTCCAGTTCCGTATGGAGGTCTTCCATCCTTACAGATGCAAGTTCAGCACCTTTTTCTTTCAACTTGTTGATCGGGACCGAAAGAGGTCTTCTCCTGCTCGAACCAACAAGATTGTCAGAATGGCAGATGATCTTCTCTTCAAGTGTAATGGGTATATGGTCCTCATCAGGAAGGCCAAGGTCAACGGTTTCTCCTCGGGGTATACCAGCTCCAGGATGGTTGTGGATAATGCTTTGGATCCTTTCGTCCAATCCAAGTCTCTTTGCAAGCTCCACACCCTTTGTTACATGTCGGATCGAATGTGTCCGGGTCCTACCAAGGTCATGAAGGATCAGACCTGCTCTGAGGAGTGGTAGATCGATCACCAGTTCCTTCCCGTTTCCGATCTCCATGGACCTGTTCACCATGTCCATTCCTAATCGGTATACTTCCTTTACATGAACAATGACACTTCTGGAGGCTCCAAGCATGGATAGTATTTCGATGGAACCTTCCTCATCGGGTATCTTTGGCCAACTTTTCTTGAATGGGTCTCCGCTTACACTTGAATCATTAGTGGACCCTGATCCTACGACCACCTTACCCACATTGGAGGGTACGATGCTGACCTGGCCACCCTTCATTTCTACTTTTAGCTCTTGACCCTTGAAATATCTGTCAAGAAAGAGTGCCAATGCGGATACTTCGGAATGAGGTTGGTTTCCAACAGCTATATTGAAATGTGCAAGGTCATATACATCCCTTGGTACCTTCTCGGCACCAACCACAACCAGAATATCCTCGTCAAGCGGGACCTCGTCAATGATATCATCGAGATTGCTTCCATACATCGTAAGATGGATCACTGTCCCCTTCCACTTTCCCAGAACGGATTTTCGGGTCATACCTGTCCGTATTGTGAAATCACCACCGAACCGATCCTTAAGTGCGTTGACCGTTTTCTCCAGGTAGGGGTCACTGGTGTCTACATGTATCGAGGACGCTCCAAAAGCTCTTGCAACAAGCGCAACATGAGTGGTGATCCTTTTATCTCTCTCCGGTCTATGACCGAGTCTCAGGACCTCTACTCTGGTCCGTGGATCCTCATAATCCATTTGATCTCACTCTTACTGTTGGATCTTTTCTATCCGGTGACCCTTAATTGCTAGCCTGCCTGACCTCTTGACCAGGGATTTTAGCATGGTAGGTGTCAGTTCAAGATCTTTTATGAACGAGCCTGAGAATGTTCCTTCCTCAGAGACCTTCTGATATACCTTCTCCTCAAGTTCATTGTAGGTCTTATCGTCCATTTGGGTAATATAGAGGATATCAGAGATCTCGGTAATGGAGGCCGAAGTGTTAATGTGAACGGAAACATAGTAGGTGTGGTAGATCTTTTCCTTGTTGAACTGGGAGTCAATCTGCCAAGAAGTTTCAACGAGGTGCATCTTCTCGAAGAAGTCTAGGGCCTCCATCCCTTCGGTCCCGTACTTATCTTCGGTGGCCTTCTTTGTGATCCACCCTATCGATGCCTCCTGAAAGACATCTTTCTTTACAGGAGTGTCCATGGCCCTGAGCAAAGCAACAAGGTCTGTTGGCTCATTTATGACCTTTATTCGTTTCATGTGGAACCTGAGCGGTATTAAAGCCATGGTTATATAACCTTTTCACAGACCAAATGCCTCCAGATGGTAAGACGAAATAAAATCTGGTCCAGGATCAGGTGGGAACATTATCGTATTCCAGTGTGAACATTGTATGATTCCAAGAAAACAAATATATATATATTCGATCATGCGGAAGGGAAAAGGGTCCGGAGCCTGGACGTTTCCGTGAGCCCATCAATATCATGATCACCTATTGACCCGAGTATTGATGAACTTTAAGGTCGTTATTTCGACCCGCGGTGGAGATGGATAGATATAAGATATCAGGTTGGCGAAATCCTTTTCATGTCACGGTGAACGTTGAAGTATCGAAAGGTAAGGAAAATGAAGGTGAAAATAAATGAATCTTGATCCAGCTACGACAAAGTACCTTATTGAAGCCAAATTAGTGGCAGATGGAGTGGTAGAAAAACCTGATGTTGTTGGTGCTATTTTCGGTCAGACAGAGGGTTTGTTAGGAGACGAGCTTGACCTTAGGGACCTCCAGAAGACCGGCAGAATGGGACGCATTGAGGTTGACATATCTTCCAAGAAGGGAAAATCTGACGGAAGCGTCCTTATCCCATCTTCTCTTGATCAGGTGGAGACAGCGATCCTTGCTGCCGCTCTTGAGACGATCGACAGGATAGGCCCCTGCAGGGCAAAGATCTCAATTGAGAAGATCGAGGATGTAAGGGTTACTAAGAAACAGAGGATTATCGACAGGGCCAAGGAGCTTCTCAATGATATGATGGGAGCCTCAAAGATCTCAGGGGTCGATCTTACCGATTCAGTAAGACAGGCTGTTCAGATAGATGAGGTGATCCTATTTGGAGATGATAAATGCCCGGCAGGACCAAACGTTGAAACATCCGATGCGATCATTGTGGTCGAGGGACGTTCAGATGTTATCAACCTGTTAAAATATGGTATCAAGAATACCATTGCTGTAGGCGGTACGAATGTCCCTGAGTCAGTCCAGAAGATCACATCCGAGAAGGTTGTGACAGCTTTTGTTGATGGAGACAGGGGCGGTGAATTGATCCTTAAGGAACTTTTCCAGGTTGCTGAGGTCGATTTCGTTGCTAGGGCTCCAAAATCACTTGAGGTCGAGGAGCTTACCCAGAAGCAGATAATCAAGGCTCTCCGTAACAAGATACCTATTGAACAATATCTTGAGATGAACGATCTCCTCCAAGAATTCCAGAATAAGCAGGAAAACGGCAAAAACGGGGATAACCAGAGACCGAGAGAGGAGAAGAACGTAAATGAGAGGGACCGGTCGGATAAGAAGGTTGCCCCTAGGCCCCAGAGGAAGGAGGTAGAAAGACAGCCTCCCAAACCTGAAAGGGTCGAGAGAGAGGAAAGGGAGGAACCACCTCAGGAAGAACCTAAACCCAAAGAAGATGACAAGATGGATGCCGAGATCTCCAGGTATAGGGATATCCTGAAGAAGCTATCTGGAACCCTCAGGGCAATGTTGATAAATCAAAAGGGTGAGGTTGTACAAGAGCTTGCAGTCAGGCAGCTTGCAGACACATTGAAATCTCCACCCACAGGCATTCAGACAGTTGTATTCGATGGTATAATCTCCCAAAGGCTCCTGGACATTGCTTCAGAGCAGGGGATCAAGTTCCTTGTAGGTTCCAAGAAAGGGAACCTAACAAAGGAACCGGAAGGGGTCCTTGTCCTTTCGAAGGAAGACCTCAGTATGTAATGGTTGAGGAAAACCCACAAAAGTGGAACACTTACTGCCGCTCGGTGATATGATGGAAACAGCGAAAATACCCCGGAAAAGGGGAAGGTCCAGAAAGAAGGATACAGAAGGATCCCCTTTATTGGGGTCGGATGCTGTTGAGGATACATCCGAGGTGGCAATACCAACCGATCCTCTTAACAGGGTCATAGGCCAGGAAGATGCTGTCATCATCTCCAAGATAGCTGCAAGCCAGAGGAGACATCTCCTCCTTGTAGGTCCTCCAGGTACAGGCAAGTCAATGATTGCACAGGCCCTTGCTCTCCATCTACCACCACCAAGATCCCAGGTATACGTCGTATCCAACCCTGAATATCCTGAACGCCCTTTTATCCAGGTCAAGACCAGGGATGAAGTGGAAAAGGAAAATGAAATGACCTTGATGATCAAAGAGAACCTCATCTCACCCGTAGAAGCCCCTGTGGACGTTGCCGAGAGGTTGGGTTACAGGTGTTCAAGATGCGGAACCTATTCTCCACTGGATCAGCTTATCTGCCCCAATTGCCAATCGGCCAAATCTCCGGATAAGGGCCCCAAGGTCGCAAGGGTGGATATGGGCATGAACAATATGCTTCAGGGCCTGGAGGATATCCTGAAAGTGACTTTGAACCAGCTAGGTGGACAGAAGAATAGGATCCAGACAACAAGGCTCATCAATGGAAAGGAAGAGGTTGTGGTCTACGAATCGGCAGGTCCAAAGATTAAGGTGCTGGACCAGAAAGCCTTGGAAGCAAGAAGGGAGAAGGAAAGGGCATCTCCTAAAAAGGTCCTTATCCCCTTGAAAAGGCAGAACTTCGTAATGGCCACTGGTGCCTCTGAGACGGAACTGCTTGGAGATGTCAGACACGACCCTTACGGAGGTCATAAAGGACTTGGTACTCCTCCTTATGAGAGGGTCGTACCCGGTGCCATCCACGAAGCCCATGAAGGTGTCCTTTTCATAGATGAACTGCCACATCTGGGTTCACTGCAGAGGTTCATACTTACAGCAATGCAGGAGAAGCTATTCTCTATCTCAGGAAGGAATCCGCAGAGTGCGGGAGCAAGTGTAAAGGTTGACAATGTTCCCTGCGATTTTGTTTTCGTTGGAGCATGTAATATCCAGGACCTCCACCATATCATTTCCCCATTGAGGTCCAGGATCACAGGCTCCGGATATGAGGTCCTTGTTGCGAATACCATGGATGATACTCCTGAGAACAGGGCCAAATTCCTCCAGTTCGTGGCTCAGGAGATCCGGATGGATGGCAGGATCCCCCACGCTGATGGAGAAGCGGTCCAGGACTTGATCAAAGAGGCAAGAAGGCGTGCAAGGTTGCTGGATAGAAAGAACAAAGCCTTGACCCTGAGATTGAGAGATATGGGAGGGGTTATCAGGGCTGCCGGAGACCTGGCAGTTGCCCGCAGTGGCGACCTTATTACCTCCAAGGATGTCCATATGGCAATAAAAAGGGCCAGGACAGCCGAAGAGCAGATCAAGGAGAGGTTCGGAGCCTACCAGGGAGCTGTAATGAATGAGATGTCCGAATCCCAATCCAAACAGATATCCCCATACAATTACTGGAATGAGAATTCAGATGATATTGTGGGCTATGAATAACAACAAGCATCCCAGGACGTGAGACAGATATGACCAAAAAGAAGGATGTAGCACCCGAGACCCAGGAAAATGCCGAGCCAAAGACCGAGGAGGTTTTGGCTGTCCTTGACAATAAGGAAGAGGAGAAAGCCCAGGGTCCGGCGGATGAACCTGAAAAGGAAGAAGTATCTTCAAAGAAGGACACTGACGAAGTGGTGACCTCCAAGGAAGATGAGGACCCACCCGAACCAGCAACCGGACAGGAACCTGGAGCAGGTGAAGAAGCTGTTGAACCGAAAGGGCCTTCTGACGAAGAAGTTGTT
>CBDDUX010000098.1:10155-14470 GCA_965234725.1 Thermoplasmatota archaeon
AAGGATCCGATGGTGGAGCAGGTGAAGAAGCTGTTGAACCGAAAGGGCCTTCTGAAAAAGAGGATAAAGTAGAGGGATCGATACCAGCTGAGAGACCACCCTCTTCCGAGAAATTGCCTGAGGAGCCTGTAGAGGTACCTTCTGACAAAGAGACCGATATCCCTTCTGAAGAAGAAAAGGTTGAAAAGAAGTCAAAGGATCAATCCACAACAATGGAAGGAGGGCCTGTTGAGGGAGAAGGTAAAGGAACTGATGAAGCAAAAGAAGAGAAAGCTCCAGCAGTGAAGATAGAATTCCCTCCCATCCCAGAGGACGGATTAGAACTTCTAAAGGACATTCCTCTCCCAACCCGGATAGAGATGGTTGAGAAACTGGTTCACAAACACAAGGATTTTGTTACACGATTCACAGAGGAGTTGGCATCCCTGGAGAAACCTCCGGAGGAGATAATTGGCGAGTCCGAAGAGGAGAAGACAAGAAGGGATTCGATCAACAAGGAAGTTGCCGATCTGAAGGATAAGAGGACAAGTCTTAAGGAAAGTAATAAGGAACTTAGGTCAAGGTTCTTTGAACTTCTGAAGAAGGAAGAGACACTCAAGGAGCATGAGAAAGAGGTTCAGGTCCATCAATCGTTCATTGAGGACCTTGAATGGAAGATGGCCACGGAAGCTATCGATATCCAGACAGAGAGAAGGCTCCTCGATGAGCTCAAGAGTACCATGAGGAAGATAAGGGCCATCACTGATGGCCTGACACCTGAGGAGATAAAGGTCCAGTTATCTGAGATAGAAGAGAATATCGGAGAGAACCTCATATCAATAGAGGAGCTCCACACCAAGATGCTTGAGAGGGTAGAGGAGTCCAATGTTCATCATGAGAAGTATCTGGACGCTCAGAGAAAGGTAAAGGAAAAGGAAAGCAGGAAGGGTTGGTTGGATAGAAGGATCAAGCTCCATACCGAGATGGCGATCTTCTGGGAAGGTCAGAAGGATCAGGCGAACCAGATGGATAATGAAGAGTCAAAAAGGAACCTTGGAACCATCCGTGAGAACCTGATGAAGATCTTCGGGGAAAGGGATTCCTCTGAAAATGTCAGTGGTGGAAAGGTAGAAGGGGGCCAGGATAGAGAGAGAAGGACCAAGAAATCAGGGCCCAGGAGGAAGCTAGAGATCCGGAGTGAGTCAGGTCCGGAGAAGCCCTCGATCGAGGATGGAGAAAGCGGAAAGGAAACAGAGAAGAAAAAAGAAGAAGATGTAAAAATAGATCCCTCGGATCAAAAAGAGGATCCTGAACCACCCGTTGAAAAGACCGATGAGGGTAAAGGGGAGGTGTCCTGATGCAGAACTTCGAGATCGCACAGAAGATCAGGGACATAAGGGAGAAGATCTCCGAACTCAGGGATGAAGGAGATATCCTTGAGGTGAAGATCCAGAACAAGATCTCCGAGGTGGAGTCCATCCGCCAAAGGAGGGACGAGCTCAACAACAAGGTCAAGGACCTCTCAAGGAAACCAAAGGAGATCCTTGCCAAGAGGAAAGAGGTATGGGAGAATATTGAAGAGATGAACGAGGAGAAGAGGAACCTCTACAAGGAAATGCAGCCCTATCTTCAGAGAATAGGTGAACTCCGGAAGGTAAGGGATGCCTACAATCAGGCATCCAGGGGAACCCTGGATAGACTTCTCAACTCCTATGAGGGGACCACAAATAACCTGTTGAAGGATGATATCAGTCTCAAGAACGAACTATATCTCTATAACTTCCTCTTCGAGATAAAGGATAGGTTAATGGTCAAGGCAAGGGCAGATGTAATTCACAAGGAGATCGTTCGAATTAAGGAAGTAGACCTCAAGAGGTTCAATGAGGTCATGGGTGAGATGGAGGATAATATAGGGGAGATGAAAAGCGAGTCCCATGAAGGTCTCCAGACCGCTAAGGAATTATGGACCATGCGTGACAATATCCGAGAGGAGGCTCAAAAAGAGCACAAAGCCTTCATCGAGGGGATGAACGTCATTAAGAATATGAAGAGGGACGTCTGGAAGATCAGGAAGGAGGTAACAACTCTTTACCGTGAGATTGACGAATGGAAGAAAGAATTCAAGAAAGGTCCTCAGGATAGGCAAAGGTCCGATATGGATAGGAAGCTGCAGGATGCCCTGGCAAAATACAAAAGGGGTGAGAGTCTTTCTCTTGAGGAGCTCAGTCTTCTTGTAGAATCCGGCAACATAGAAGGTTGATACAGGTGATCAATATGGCAGCAGGAAGGAAAGATGGTCCCATTGGCAGATGGGTAAAGATAGGAGCAGTCTCGATCATTACCTTGCTACTAATAGGTGCTTTGGCGTATCTTTTGATCGGCGAGGCTCCATCAGGAGGTGTCCCCTATGCTCCGAAGAACCAACTACCGGAGGATTTCATGATCATTGTAGACTATCCGACCACTGATGAGGAACTATTTTCTATTTCCATGCTGACCTCCGTCCAGTTCATTGGAGACAGCTACCATCCACTGGTCGTTTGCGCTCCGGAGGGTGGTTTTTCTGACCAATTGATGTTCACTTTGACCAACCTGGATAATGACAGGGAGAAGGTCCTTTTCACCAACAAGGAGACGGCTCTGGGTGATATCAACAGACAGCTCGAAGGAGGTGGCCTTAAAGCAATCAATGATTCCAATGTCCACCCCCTTTCAACAGATATTTCGAGAACATTTTACGGATTCAACGGTGTGATGACCGTTGAGGACTATGAGGAATCCCTTTGGGGTGCTGTCTATGCAAAGAAGATGGGGTTGGCCATGGTTTCCGGTGAGAGGACCTTCTTCTCTCAGGAAGCTGCATGGAGCTCATTGAAAATGATGGGTATCGACGCACAATATGCTGTTGTGGCAAATCCCAACGACCATTCCATAGAACGATTATCAAGGACACCTGATTACGATACATACGACAATCCATTCTTCTGCCCGGACCTTTCCCTCATGGCGGCCCAACTCTCAGCATACCACGATGCCTATGTGATCACTAATACGACACCTAGATCGGATACGGCCTGGGAAATGAATATGGACCTTTCACAGAACAGGAGAGCGTTTGGCACTTATTCCGAGCTTGTAGAGCTCAATTCCAATTATGGACCCATGGAATATATTGCAATTGCAGGGTCGGCCCCTGCCGTGCCGCAGTTCTTGATGCCAGGTCCGGCAGAGGGCGAGATCGTGAATTCCGATGTAATATACGGTTTCATGGATAACGACCATTCCACCATGGATGTAGCAGTAGGGCGGGTGATCCAGTACGAGGTTTCACTTGCTTCTAACCAGTTATTGAAGACTTACCTATTTGACGAGTTCTCGGATACAGTGACCGTCGATTACAGAGAGGTGGCCGGTGGGACCCAGGATATTAATTGGAAAGAACACGGGGCCTCGTTCTCAGGTTTCGACATCACGTACAAGAGGATGCAGGCAACCCCTGCCAGATGGGTATGCACAGATTTCGAGGACCTTGGGTTCACTTACGATTACATCGGTCCATTGAATACAGGGAACAAGTTCCTGGACGGTACCGTGAATTCAATGGAAAACGATCTTTCAGAGATCTGTGAAGGAGCGGGATATGTGGCTTACAGGGGTCATGGTTCGGATACTGGTTCGCTCTATGGCATCAGGGTCTATGGACCCAACGACGATGAGTATCAGCTGAGATATTCGGACTGTCAGCAGATGAATGTCCCACCTCAGATCGCCTTCTTCGTATCCTGTCTGAATGGAAAGATCTACGGGCATGGACCGGGAACTGACCCCGCAAATGATGTTGAGTTCGACAAGCTGTTCACCCTGAACTATCTGGCAGCTGGACCTGCGGTCCTTGTCGGAGCAACAGAAGTATCCTTCTCCAATATAGGTCAGGACCTATTCTCTCTTCCTGCTGAATATCTCCCTTTCGTGGATGATCACCAGTGGGACCATAATGATGCTTGGTATGCCTGGGTTTGGGATGGTATACTGAACCACCCCGGAGAGCACGGAACGATCGGAAAGGCTGTTCAATGGAGCGAGAACAGGTACATGCAGTATCCTCCCAACAATCATCCCGCCCCTATGGAACCTACAGGAGAGGTTGACTGGTACGAGGTTACCTTCTTCGCATGTTACGGGGATCCTTCATTCAGGCCTGCGATCGATCCCAGTGGAGGACCTGGTGACTTCGATCCATGGCACAATGGCCCGGATGATGTGTAATCTTCCTGTCAAATCGATAGGTGGAAAGGTCCAACACATCGTTTACCCTAAAAGGCTCAACACATCGTTA
>CBDDUX010000099.1:0-24735 GCA_965234725.1 Thermoplasmatota archaeon
TGACTGGCCATGAAATTAGAAATCCCCAGTCATTTATATACTCTTAAACTTGAGCCAGGGACCATTTGCTCCGATGAGTTAGCTTATGCTATGGTTTCTTTTTATTAGATTTTCTGAAAAGGTGAAAAACCAAAAGAAAAGGAAATTCAGTATTTTCTTACCTCACGGTATATCATAAAATTTTAACAACAGTTGCTTTACAAAAAACTATCAGATCAAAATATCATAAATTCGAAAGCATCCTCTCAAATTCAATATCGAGGTCCTCCTCTATCTCCTCCAGGACCTCCTTTGCTTTTTTCTTCTCCTGCCTCCTTTCCCTCTCGATCCTCTCGACCTCTGGGTCTATGACCTCCAGGGATGATATTCTCTTCAGGTCCTCCTCGATTGACCTTCTCTCCTCTATCCTTTCGATATTGGCCTTCTGCATCATGGACCTGATATTGGATTGCAGGAGCTCCTTCCTTGCACTTTTAGGAATAGAATTCTGAGCCCTTGAGGAGGTTGAGGGGGTCATAATAACTACAAGAGATTGGTCTGGATGTATATAAGGGGTTCTCTTTTCCATAAAAATTCTTTCAATTTTCAATGTATTGTCATGTGTATATATCCAAATATATGGCCATATTTTTCCGATCGGAAAGAAATGGTCATTTGAAAAAAAGGAAATATCAGCAGATGGATATACATATGGTCCGATGGTCAAAGATGATGATATTGTTCTGAACACCTATGTCAGGTCCCGCCTTGGTATTGACCTCCCCCCAAAAGCACCACCCCTCTCATCTGCAAAGACGTTGACAGATGATACGGGTAGTCTTTCTTCAGAGAAGGGATCACTGTTCAGACTTGAAAGGGAGAGCAGAGATGAGGTCTATATGGAAGCAGTGCTTAAAGAGGTGGGAGAGGACCTGGACCAGATGATAGACTGC
The DNA here is from genome assembly GCA_965234725.1 of Thermoplasmatota archaeon. Classification (GTDB taxonomy): domain Archaea; phylum Thermoplasmatota; class Penumbrarchaeia; order Penumbrarchaeales; family Penumbrarchaeaceae; genus Penumbrarchaeum; species Penumbrarchaeum helgolandense. The sequence continues at coordinate 933 of CBDDUX010000099.1, forward strand.
ATAGAGGAATATAAGAGGCTTATCTCCAAGGTCAAGAAGAGTGATAGCTGAACCTGGCTTCTATAATAATCCTCATGGCAGGTCGTTTTTCCAATACTCCAAAAAGGAGATTTTCCTTGGCTCCCAATCTGTAGACTATAGGAACTTTTTTATACCCTTTGATCTGAAGGGTGATTTTCATGGATACCTTAAAATAACCTTGTCAACTTATTTTAATATGGGATCAAAATGCCTGATGAGATGGATGAACTCCTGCAACAATTGGATTATCTGGAAGGAAGGGTCAAGGTACCTTCCAAGGATCCATACAAGGAGGAGTTGAAGGATTCTCTTTCCATAGAAGAGGGAGAGAGGGACCTGGACTCCATTGTAAAGGAATTCCATAAGGATCTTGAGGGAATGCTTGATTCCATCGGATCCTACAGAGAAACCCTCTCAAAGGTAAAAAGCAGTATGTGATCCTCCCCCGGGATCATGATCCCATAGATAGGTGGTCGAAATGCCAGATGATATTGAATCATTGATACGAGAGGTGGATATCTACGAAGGAAAGATATTCAAAAGGAGAGCCACCGACCTCGAAAGGTTCGAAAGTCTCATCGGTGAAGAGGAGGTACTCAACTCCATAGGTGACCTGGAAACCCTTGAAGAGATCGCAAAGGACATTGACTCCAACCTTGAAGGTCTGCTTGATTCCGTGGAGCAGTATGCAAAATTGAAGATCAAGAAGATGGAAGGCCCATCCACACCCCTTGAACCTGGTAGGAAGAGGATCATTAAAAGAAGAGTACAGACCAAGAATTGATCGTACCATGGATAAACCTCACCAGTATGTAAGGGATAGTTTCAGACTCCTTATTTGTAAGAAAATTACAATTTGAATGAGTTCTTTTGAGGTTTTTATTGGACTAAATCGTAATTATGTTTAGGTATAACTCAGTATATCATTTCTCGACGAAAAATGACCTAAGGAGGAAGGAATAAAATTATATAACACATGTTAGTTAACTATTGTTATATTACAGATGTTATGGAATGTGGAATGACATGCCGCCAAAAAAACAATTCTCAAGAAAGCAGGTATTGGAAGTAGCCTTCGAGATACTGAGATCGGAGGGAATGGAAGGGGTCACTGCAAGGAATATTGCACAAAAAATGGGTTCATCCGTAGGACCCATTTATACCGAATTCGAAAATATAGAAGATGTCCAGCTTGCAGCCCTGCAAAAAGCCCGCGTTCTGATGGAGGATTACAGCAGGAGAGACTGGTCTGATATACCATTCTTGAACATGGGAGTGGGTTTTGTTTGTTTTGCCAGGGATGAACCGATCCTGTTCAACATTTGCTGCAAGAGCGGTCCTATTGAGACTGTGAATCACGAAAATCAACATGAGACACTTGAAAGGATGAGGGAAGGTGATAAGCTCAAAGGATTCTCCGATGAAGAATTGAGGTCCATTTTCAATAAAATGTCGATTTTTGCATACGGCATGGCGGCACTCGCTAGCCAGGGGAACATGGCTGATGATTCAACAGAGAACATCAAGAAGATCTTATTGGAAGCGGGTGGGGACATCATCTTCATGACCAATGTAAGGTCCGTGTTAAATGATCCAAAATGTACAAAGGAAAGGTTGAACAAGCTCTGGGGGGACCTTGATGTCAAATGCTAGAAATGGAAAGGATCTTATCGATGTATTCTGGAAGAGGACAGGGGCTATTTTCGAGAAAAGAAGCCCTCTGATAGTGGTCCTGACAATTGTTATCAGTCTGGTCCTTTTGATCCCACTCGGTCTGATGGCCCCAAACGATAGGGTTACCGGGAATCCGGAAGATGAGGTTTTCGACCTTTCTGAAAAGATAGAGGACAGGATGCCGGAAGCCTACAAGTACACAGGTTTCATAGTTGAAGCAAAGGACGGAGATATCCTATCACAGAAGGAGCTTTATGAACTCTACCTGAACGAGGAGAGGCTCCGGAATTCGGATATAGGCCAGAAATACCTGATCAACAGATACGATGTCGAGATCGGAACGTGGATACCAGGTATCTATTCCATTGCTGACGAGGTAAACAGGATATTGATAGAGAATATGGACTCTTCTCTTGAAAATGCCACGGATGAAATGGTGAAATTCGCTGCTCACCTTATGATCTCATCACCAGAAGGAAACGAATTCATGAACACGATGTCGGAAAAAGCGACAAGTACACCTGGTAACTTTCAAGGTATTGATATCAATATTTGGACATCGGAAGCCCTACTTCTGGAGACCTTTTCGGATAATCTCAGGATACTTGAGGAATACTCTTCAACCCTTGAGGGGAACAATGATGACATTGTTGTAAAGGAATATTATGATAGAGAGCTTCAGAAGATCCTCCGTGGCAATCAGGAATCCTACAGACTTTGGGGAATCGCTATAGACGTATCTCTTGAGGCTGAGGAGGAAGGGATGACCTCATTCACTCTGATCTTCGCCGCTGTTGTAATGATAGTGATCCTGATAACAGTGCTTTTCAGATCAGCAAGGATTTCACTTCTAACTACATTAGGACTCGGTCTCATGCTTTGGTGGTGGAAGGCAGTCTCAAATCTTGTAGGTATCAAAGCTTCACTTACTGTTGATATTCTCGTTCCCGTTTCAATGATGGTTTTGGGAGTGGATTACCTTATCCATGCAATGCATAGATATAACGAAGAGAGGGGGGATTCCAAGGAACCCAGAAAGGCAATTGGTTTGAGCATTGCTGGAGTGGGGAGTGCCCTTTTCCTGGCAATGGTGACAACCGTGGTGGCTTTCTCATCGAATATGATCTCCGAGATAGATGAGATAAGGGGTTTCGGCATATCAGCGTCCATATCCATAGTCTCAGCTTTCTGGATCATGGGATTCTTCATTCCAGCTGTCACGATGCTGATAGACCAGAGGAGATTCAGCAAAGGAAAGAATATAGGTGGAAGGGCCAAAAATGGAAAAGGTTCCGCAATTCTGGGAGGCGTGGTCTTAAAGGTGGCAAGGGCAAGATATCTGGTCGTTCCGGTTATCCTTATGATCTCAATAGGAGCCGGTTTCCTTGCAACACAGCTTGAAGCAAAATTGGATGTGAAGGAATATTTTGACCCAAATTCTGATTTCGTAGTATCTCTGGACAAATTATCCGACCATGTCCAGGAACGAGGTGGAGAACCGGTAATCATCTACATGGAAGGTGATATTGAAGACCCTCAGGTAATTGGATCGATCATCCAACTGGAAAAGGAGTTCGAGGATAATGAGAACATTGCCAGGGATCCAATTACTGGAGAGGTACAGATATACATGCATATACTCAGACCATTCAAATATATGTTCAACAACCCATATTCATTGAATGCAACGATCCAAGGATCTGGGATCGAGATCACAGATATCAATAACGATTCCATTCCTGACACAAGGGAGCAGTTGAGAGGAACCCTTTGGTATATGTATGAAAATGGACTCCCTTACAATCAAACTCTCATGACATATGAAAAGGAACAGATTGGACAATTCCTATGGATCTCTGATGATGGAAGCAATTATGCAACCGTTGTAATGATCGGTATTCAGGATACGAGGGAGATCGATTCCGTCAGAGAGGGAGAGAAAGAGCTTGAACATGATAGCAAGGTCCTGAAGGGAGCAGAGGGTATCGACAGTTATGGAATGACAGGCTCAGCCCTGCAAAGGGAGAGGCAATTGACTGCGATCACAGATTCTCTGACCTTGTCCATAGGTGTCGCAATAATCCTATGTTTCATAGTTCTTGTTGTACTTTTCAGATCTGTCAAATATGCGATCGTGACCGTAATTCCCGAGATCCTTGTTGCTGCATGGCTCTATGCTCTGATGTTCATTCTGGGATATCATCTGAACGCAGTTACAGCAACGATCGCAGCAATATCAATAGGAGTTGGCATCGACTATTCGGTCCATGTCACCGCCAGGTTCAGAGAGGAACTTGGAAAGAAAGGAAACAGGGAAAAAGCTTTGGAAGAAGCGGCCTCTCATTCAGGAGTTGCACTCTTTGGATCAGCTGCATCTACCATGGTGGGATTCGCAATAATCGCCTTTGCCCCGATGCCTATGTTCTCCTCCTTCGGCATACTAACTACGCTGATGATACTGATGGCTTTGATCGCTTCACTACTGGTTCTTCCCTCATTCTTGCTCCTTGTGACAAAAAATGAGATTACAACCCCATGATTCCAAAGGATTACTCCTCCTCGAATCCGGGTGGGGGAGCTAGAACACGAGGTCCATCTGTTCCAGGAGGTTCAAGGATCCTTGGACCACCCGAACCATGTTCTGGCATGTATGGAAGGATCTCCTCATCCTCTATTATATCCGATCGGTCACTTTGATCCTCTTCTTCAACAGGGATCTCATCAAACCATTCTCCAATGTCCAGATCGGGTCCTTCCTCCCTATCAACAGTATCATAAGCCTCTGATCCGGGATCATCCAACTGATCGATCCCCTTGCCTCTTGCAGCAGGCATTGGAATGGGAGCCCTTGGCTCCAATTTATCAGTTGGTTTTGTTGTCTTCTTCTTCAATATGTTCACAAGAAAAATGATAAGGATGATGATAATGAAGAAAGAACCACAACAAACACCGATCATTTCCTGATCACCATTTGGGTCACTTTCGGAACCAGATCCACTCGAGGGATAACTACCGCCGGATTGATCTCCAGTGACATGAAGAAGGAACTGTCTGGTAAAGGAGTTACCCTCTTTGTCATATACTGTTACAGATACCGTCTGATGGATCGGAAATAATGGAGTGAAATATATACGGTCCGTGTTGGAGATCACAGGAGAGTCCTTCCATTCAACATAGGTAACACCTATATTGTCATTGTATACGATGTTCAACTCGAAAGGTTCACCGACCGATCCGTTCTGGTCCTCAATTATCTGTATGTAAGGGGGATCGTTGTCAACGATATCCTTCTGTTGTAGGCTCGTATTTAAAAAATTTCCCGAGGTATCTTCCACCGAGAACCAATAATCCAGGTATCCATCATAGTCATATGGAAGGTCCAAGGTGATCTCATATCCCGAACCTGTATCATAGACCCACATGATCTTTACAGGTGAGGTCTCACCGAATCGATAAAAGAATGTGACGTCCGAGACATTCCAATTATCCTTTGCATCTACTTTGATCATGAAAGGATCACCGGTGGTAGGTTCAACCGTTTCGGATATGATCTCAATTGAAGGAGGAACGACATCAAGGATCCTCAAAGTGGTCTCATTAGTGGCATTATGATTACCGGCCCTATCCATGATTTTCCAATTGTATGTGATATTCCTAGCTGAAGGATCAATGAGCAAAGTATACGACCATCCAATAACATCCACCTCGAACACTGAGGAATTGTCAAACCTGTAACAAAACCTTGCCAAGTCCATAGGACCATTATCGGTCACATTGACATTGAATGTGAGATTTTTTCCAGTCCGAGGCACTCCGGAAACCCAGTTGTCCAGGATCCTCGGAGGAGTGTTATCGATGATCATCACGGTCCTGAAATCCGATGTCGTAAAAGTGTTTCCATAGATGTCTTCGAGACGTACGGAATAATGGATAGGTCTGATATCATTACCCACTTCAATAGAACCAGTGAACTTTAGACCTTCTGTAATCTCAAGAGTTACATTATTGGCCTCTTCGGTGCCTCTCCAGTACAATATATCAACCTCCTTCAAACCGCTTTCATCCCACCCTTCGATCTCGAATTCCAAGATCTCCCCCTCCAAAACAGAAGAGGTCGTGTTGTCATAGAGGAGGATAGGGGGGTCATATTCGATCGTCGATACTGAGAAGAGACCGGTGCTGTTCCAGTTTCCGGCTGAATCGCAAGTCACTATCCTGAAACTGGCATTGGATATCGTATTGTTAAGACTGACATTTCTTGAATAGTATTCTCCATAGGTATCACCTCCATCATGGACCATCGATCTGTTGAAAAGGATCGAATCATTAGAATCCCTGAACTCGAGGATCACCCGGTTCAATTCGTTCAACTCATGAACAGCTACAGAGATGGTATAGTTCATTCTAAAAACCATCTCCTCAGGATAGCTCAGGACCTCCGCCCATGGTCCTACATGATCCTTGGGCATGATCGGTCCAATATATTGGGACCTGTTGATATCCGTTTCAGCTGCAACCCAGTATTTCCAGTCATACCTCACCATCTTGTGGGTATATGTCTGTTCAGGGTCCTTGATTAGATCCGCCGTATGCGGATTTCCATAGTCATCCTCATAATAAACGTGATATCCCCTCCATTCAGTCCAATCGCCCCAATTCAATGGAGGATCCCATCTGAGGGTGATCCTGTGGGCTTCTTCCGTATACCGAAGAGTGCGAGGGGAGGAGGGGGGATCCTCTCCGAGCCTGGAAGGTGATTCCTGATCATCATATCCGATGTCCACCCCATCAACGGAAATGGATCGTGACAAGAGTGAGATGATCAGAAGCAGGATCATCATTAGATTGCAGGATCTTCCCCATTCACCCATAGTGGTCCATCAAGACCTGAATAGATAAAACCTGTCGTCAAGCGTCAATTCTTATCTCATACGAAGATTGATCCGACATCATCATTTCAAAATATTTAGATTACAGTATCATAATTTATTCTGTTATTAAGGCATAATTTTGGGACTTCTACGGGACATCCCCCATAATTATTAAATAATATAGTTACAAACATATAGACTGACCGTCGGTCAGTGACCATCGGTCGGCGAAGTGATCAAGATGGCACACATCGTTAAAGAATATGACGAGAGAAGGAAGGAGATAATCGAGACATCCGCATCGCTTTTCTCGGAATACGGATACGATGAGACCTCCATCAGTATGATCATTGAAAGGATCGGCATTGCAAAAGGGACCTTCTATCATTATTTCAACTCAAAGGACGAGGTCCTGGAAGTTATTGTGGATCTCATGGTGGAGAAGGTCGGAAATGGCATTGATGAGATCAGTATGAAGGTAGATCTGACCGCCCTTGAGAAGTTGGGTGAAGCAAGCAAGTATTTCCGAACCATTGCAATCGGATGGGAAAGGCTCTCGGATTTCCTCCACGAGGATAGGAATGCCCATTGGCACCTGAAATTGGAAAAGAAACTCCTTCCTATTGTCTATGATTCCTATGAGAATATCATCAGACAGGGTATCGATGAAAAGGTTTTCAATGTCACATATCCTAGAGAAACTGCTATTGCCATCCTGGGTGCCACGAATGCCCTAACAGGAAGAGACCATGATCATGCCAACAGAAGGTCCTACGATCAGGATTTTCTGAAAGCCACAATAGAGATCAATGAGAGGCTCTTGGGAACAAGACCGGGCCTACTCCTTGAATTGTATGTGCATGCAATGGGGGAGTTGAAATGATCTCCGATATTACTCTTAAAAATGGATCTAATCTTAAAAATTCATTTTATGAATTGAAATCGACTTATATGATGTCTTCAACTGAGAATACTGACGACATGGTTGAAAGGAAAAGGAGGAATTGAAATGAATACGGTATTGATAGAGGCCAGGAGCATGACCAAGTCCTATCAGATGGGCGAGATAACAGTCAATGCCCTGAAGGATGTCTCATTGAAGGTATATCCTAACCAGGTCACGGTAATACTCGGACCAAGTGGTTGTGGAAAGACAACACTCCTCAATCAGATAGGGGGAATAGATTCTCCAACAGGAGGGAAGCTGCTAATTGAAGGAGATGAGATCCAGGGGCTTTCCCAGAAACAATTGACCAGATACAGACAGAGGTCCATTGGTTTCGTGTTCCAGTTCTTCAATCTTATCCCGAACCTAACGGCGAAGGAGAATATCGAATTCGTTCTGGAATACGTCATGGACCTACCCTCCAGAGAAGTATCAGCCAGGGCCCAGAAATTGCTTGACAGTGTCGGATTGGGGGACAGAGCAGATCACTACCCATACCAGCTCTCAGGAGGAGAGCAGCAGAGAGTGTCCATCGCCAGAGCTTTGTCCAAGGACCCGAAAATACTGCTCGCTGACGAACCTACCGGTGAACTGGATTATCAAACTGGTAAGAAGATCCTTGAACTACTGGTCTCATTTGCCAATAACGGAAGAGCTGTCCTCATAGTCACCCACAATAAAGAGATCGGGAAAATAGCTCACAGGGTCCTGAACCTCAAGGACGGAAGGATCGTCAATGAAAGGATGAACGATCACCCCATGCCGGTTTCCAAATTGGAGTGGTGAAAATGAAGAAGACATTCATCAAGAAGGGATTTAGAGAGATATGGGCCCATAAGGTCCAATATTTCCTTCTGGCACTTGTCATAGGTCTTGGTGTTGCAGCTTATTCATCCTTCAATGATTTTGCAAGGTATCGAAAGGATGGCCTGGACCAGATCTTTGATGAATCCAACTTCATGGACCTTCAGGTGACAATGAGTTACGGGTCCACATTGAACAGCAGTGAGGTCGAAGGGATCCTCGAAGAGAACGGATATGCTTCAAGGATCGAAGCCTGGGAGATGAGGCTCGTTTATGAAGTGTTCATTGAACATGACTTTGAAGGTGAACCGAAGGTGACAAGGGGCCAGGTGATCGGACAATTCGTCTCCGGAGGAGATACACCGGGAGAGGACCTCGAGGTAAATACACCTCTGTTTTACGTCGATGATCCGGACCCATATTCGGTTGATATCGGAAATGAATGTTATATTGAAAGAAAATTCTCAAAGGCCTATGACTTCGATCCCGGAGAAACGATCAATGTAAACAGAGGTAACATCTCAAAGGACCTGACCATCAGGGAACAGGTTGCTATCCCGGAATATTTCTTCGTGATCAGAGAAGGTGATTTTGCTCCATCAGAGAGATCCTTTGGTGTCCTTCTTTTACCGATAGAGACAGCAATGGAGCTCTATTCAGGATCAGATTGGAATACTACTATTGTAAATGAAGTGGTTCTAACATTAAACGATCCTGAAAATATAGAGGACCTGAAAAGGGACCTTCAGGATTCCTTTGAAGAAAGGGGGGTTGCTGTTAAATTCACGGAAAAGGATGAGAATCCATCAAGGTTCTTCCTGATCTCTGATTATGAGAACGATAAGAACTCCCAGGCTGTGATGCCGGTCATCATCTTTGGTGTATCAGCATTCGGTCTTGTTATGGCCCTAAGAAGGATGATAAGGTCCCACAGACCTCAAATAGGGATCTTCAAGGCACTGGGGGTCAGGAACAGGACCATAATGATCTATTTCTCAATAATAGCTATCTTCATAGCGGTACTCGGAACTATTCTTGGTTATCTACTATCAATACCACTGAACATCAGTTTCCAAAATCTGGGAGATAGGATGCTGGATTTCCCCGTAGACCAGTATAATGTTTCCTACATCTATTACTTCTACGGTGCACTGATCTCGATCGCTCTGTGTCTCTCCTGCACCTTGATCCCGGCGGCCATGGCTGTCAGGGTCAAACCAATTGATGTGATCCAGGGGAAAGAGGGGATCTCAAAGAAACAGGTGGGAAGACTGGGGGGTGTACTCAAACAGATCCATTGGCTTCCAGTATCTCTGAAATTGACGATCAGGAATCAATTGAGAAAACCATTCAAGAGCCTGTCAACCATTTTTGGGGTAGCAATGTCCTTATCGCTCTTCCTTGGATTCATGATGGTATTCGAATCCGCTCTTGTGGCACTGGATAGTACCTCTCAGGGAATGGATTGGGATTATGAAATTTCGATGGAAGGATTCCAACCGGTAACCATTATCAACGGTTGGGAAGAAGAATACCAAGACATCGAGAGAGTGGAACCGGGCATAATGCTACCAACAGTCCTGGACCCATCGGATGATTCATATGAAGCTTTGATCTATTCACTTGGGGACCTTGGGAGTGTATTTGATATTGAACTTGAAAGCGGGCAGGTCAGGGAAGGCATGGTGGTCGTATCATGGTATCATGCTGAAAAATTAGGTCTTAAGCCAGGAGATAGGATCGAGATGGAACTCCCCATCCTTGATCCTACTTTGGGTTTCAGGATGGAGAAACAGGAGATGACGATCTCAGGGATCCATTCCAATCATCTGGGAACAGTTGCTTTCATGCCCCTTTCCTCATTGCAGAACATCACAGGTCTTGGTGGCCTGATCAATACCGTGTACATACAGACATTTAATGGGGTGAAGATAAGAGAGATGGAGAACGACCTGATCACCAGAGAAGGCATCTCTTCCGTAAGCCATATCACCGATAGGGAGGGTTTGATCGAACAGTATCTTGACATCTTCATTGGTGTTGTAATTGTAATGGCTGTGATCTCTGTTATCCTTGCAGGGGCAATAATCTACACGATGTTCAGGATATCCGCAAGGGAACAGGAAAGGGATTATGCCACAATGAAGACGTTAGGGACCACTCTTGCAAAGATCCGTAAGTTGATCTTCCAGGAAGGTGCATACATTACGGTCCTTGGCATTGCTCTTGGTATCCTTGGGGCATATGGAATGGCATATTACATGCTGAACCAGAACTCCGAATGGGAATCCTTTGGGATGACCACTCAGTTCAGCTGGGGTGGCTTTATTGCAGGTTCATTGTTGATCATATTCACGGTGGTCCTGGTTTCATTTCTTACAATGAGGTATATTGCCAATATCAACATCGCGAATGTTATTAGAGAGAGGGCAGCGGGTTGATCTTCGTCAAATATCCATTGAAGGCTATAGAATATGAGTAGAGGAAGATCGGTAAATCTTCCTCTTTCACTTCTTCTTGAGCTTCACCGCAGTCCCGTATGCCATTATCTCAGCGGCTCCACCTGCGATGGAAGAGGTCATGAACCTTATGTTCAGTACAGCATCGGCTCCAAGCTCCTCCGCTTTCTTCTCCATCCTCTTCAAGGCTATCTCTCTGGACTCGGAAAGCATATCAGTATACTCTTTGAGCTCCCCTCCGACGATGTTCTTCAATCCGGCCAGTATATCCTTTCCAACATTCTTGGCCCTGACAACATTGGCCCTCACGAGGCCAAGGTCCTCAACTACTTCATACCCGTGCAAATGATCCAAATTTGTAATCCTCATGGTCTCAACTCCTCATCCGAGATCTCCGATCTCATCTCCTTATCATCCTTTTTCATCTCCTTTATCAGGATCGGTATCAGGATAATTACCGCCAATAGGAAAAGAACGGTCCCAATACCCATCAGTGGAAGCCCTATGAAGGGTATGATAGCGAGGAATCCACCCAGGGCAATGAGCACCAGCCCGATAACAGCCACCCATGACCACAACCCTTTGGAGGTCATGATATAAGGATCGATACTTGCCTATATTATGATATTTATTAAATAAATAGAAATTTGTCCATAAATATACTTAAAAATAAAGAAGACGAATACTTCGAGGCCCTTATTGCTCTTTATTCTTCTTGTTTTTTACTCTTCTTCTTTAAACCTTTCTTTGGTACTGAGACTATCCCCGCTTCCTTGACGTCGGTAGCTTCCTCCATCGATCCCTCTTTCACCTCACCCTCCTCCTCCGCCTCCTCTTTTTCCTCTTTGATCTCCTTTGCAGGCTCTTCCGGTTCCTCTTCATGATCTTTTCTGCGTTTGACTACCAGCATGATTATGATGAGTATGATGATCAGAAGCAATACGGCAGCTGTTAGCAACAATATCCAGATCCAGCTACCATCGGAAGACCCTTCCTCCCTGTGGATTATTGTAATTGTTTCCGATTGATTGACACCTTTTGCAGGGATGAATAATTCCTTCTCAAAGTTCTCGAAACCATCAGCTGAGACCTTTATCCTGTAGCTCACTCCCGTCTTGACGTTTTCGATAATGACCGTTCCATCAGGACCGGTTATGGACTCCTTCCCATCGAAATCGACAACAGCCCACTGGACCGTGTTGCCGTTCTCGTCAACTACGATTATAGTCAGGTTCGCTCTCTCCCATAGGATACTGGTCAGATCAATAGTGATATTGGTCCACCTGAAGGGAAGTACCTCCACCACTTCGGGATCGTGTTCTGAGTGGTCTGAAGAAAGGATAGTGATCGTCCAGTTTCCGGGAAGGAGGAAAGCTTCATAGATGCCCGGTTCGGTTTCAACCCCGATCACTTCTATGCTGCCGCTTTTTAATAGAACGGTTATCCCAGAAACTGGCTCGCTGTCTTCATCCTGGACTGTAACGGCAAGGTATCCCTCCGTCAACAGGGTCGTGAAAGAGTAGAATGCCCCTTCATTATCATCGGTAACGTCATTTCCGGATGGTTCCACGGCAAAGATGTAGAAGTAATAGGTAGTGTTGGGTAGGAGGTTATCAACCTGGAAGAAGTGATCCTTTCCGAGTGTTGTAGGACCGTGAGCGGAGAGGTCCTCAACGGAAGATCCTAGGAATAGTGTACATGTGGTGGGTTCATTTGTCTCCCAAGATATTTTGGCGGTCTTTGCACCGAAGATCCACTCCAAGTTGGAGAAGGTTGGCCATGTCAGGTCGTTTGCCTCAAGACTTACATGATTGCTAAAGGGGGAAGGATTACCTGCTTCGTCTATGGCCCGGACCGCAAAAATGTTCTCGGGATCGGACATGTCCTGAATGACTATTGTGGTATCGGCGGTCGAAGAGACAATTCGTACGGATGACTTGACACTGCCGGGGGATCTGGTCATATCCGCTTCCACCAGATGTACCTCGTACATTTCCGCATCTGGACTGAGAGATATCTTCCAGGATAGAGTGAATCTATCTTCAGTGATATCGAATATTCTAAGGTCACGTGGTGGTTTAGGACCAATGAAGTCCTGTGCCATCACCTCTACCGAGGTTGAGGGTGGACTCTCCAGCCCCACCTCATCGACTGCAGTGATCCTGTAATTTGCCAGGGTGCCATGGGGAGTCGTTGAATCATCGAAAACATTTTCCGTTACCTCCCCTACCTGGGTCCAATTTTCATTTTCCAGAGAATATATCCTATAAGACACCGTATCATCTGTATTCACATCCCAGGTAAGCCTGTTTGATTCTCCATCGGGAACAGATTCACCTTGTAGGTTCTTTGGTGTTGAGGGACGTCTGATGTCGCCAATGATGAATTCTTCGGTATGGTCTCTGGAAGCATCCACAGAGCGGTTTCCTTCCCATGACCTGTCCAAGGTGGCGTTAACTGTGAATTCAACCGAGTGTTCGGTATCTGTCGATGCAGACCTGGTCAGGTACTTGATCCAGTACTTCTCAGACATTCCATCTGGTCCTGTTAAAGGTTCTATTCCCTCGAAAAGAGGGGTGGAGTGGACCGTGGAATTTTCAACATCAATCTTGAATTGTGCTCCCTCGACGGGATCAATACCATCCTCATGGAGGACTTTCAGGTCAATATTACTGTAAAACCTGATCCTTGATGCAGCATCATTAATGATATTCAAGCCAACTATTTCACAGCTGTAAAGTCCCGCATCGGATCCTTCATCAATGTTCAATGCAACTCTCTCCTCAGACCTTCCATCGATCCTTGAGTTATACAACTTCAGATCGGAGGACCTCATCATTAAAGATGTACCCATATGGTCCGAATAATCGAACTCAATATCATCCCCCGATATAATCGAGTTGAAAAACTGAGCTCCTGACGTAATCCTTGATCCACTGATATCGATATCTTCAGAATATGCCACGGTCATCGGGCAGGATGTGGGGCCATTGATCAAGTATGTTGAAGATGTTGAGTTTGCAATGAAAACCTGACCGTAATCATCAAGGTCCATTGATATTCCAGAGTCTCCGAAGGAATAGAAAATGGGATTTCCATCGATGGTATTATTCATAGATATATTGTGATCAAGATGACTTACTTCTTCGAATATCGGCTTGAAACCGATCTCTGTTCCAATAATCTCGTTCTCATAGGCTCTGAGACCATTACACTTTTCAATAACAACAGGTATTTGGCAATCCACGTAGTTGTTCTCCACGATCATAGGAGTTGAATCTTCGATCACCATTGTTCCGTTCTGGCATCTGATGAAACTGTTGCCTTTTGAGAGCTGTTTTGTATTGTTCAATATCTCTCCCACTTCGCAGTCGACAATGTCATTTTCCTCATAGTTATAGACCTCCGAGCCGATGATGTTCACTCCGACGGAACAGTTCTCTATTCTATTATTGGAGATAGACCCTACATAGGAATTCTGGGCGATCCAACCGAACGCGACCATAATCCCGTCCCCGCTGTTGTTGATCCGGTTGTTCTCCACCTCGGCCCAGGTTCCTTGAAGGTAGATCGCATGCCCTGATATGTTGTTGAAGGTGTTATCCAGTATCCGGATATTCTTGATGGTGGAGAGGTCATCATGGTCATTTCCGTGGACCCATACTCCTTGCCTGCTGTCGAAGAAATTCGCATTCTTTACAACATGGTGATCACCATGCTGAATCTTGATGGCGGAATCGTTCCATGTGGTCCCGCTGAAATTGTAGTCACCTCCGTCTATCGTTACCGGAGTCGATGATGCAATCGTAACCATGGTGCCATTACTACCCGGAGGGCCGCGGCTATTGCCCCCACCAAGCAAGGTGAAGCTTTCACCCGAGGCAGCCTTCAAGGTTATCCCCTTACTTATCATCAGTCTCTCATGATACTCTCCCTGGTGAACAATGATGGTTGTGCCTTCACTGGCCAGATCTATGGCCAATTGAATGGAATCCACCTGGAGGTCCCTACCTACATGGATCTCTTCCAACTTCACACCAAGATCCGTTATCGTCGACAGGGAGAAGATAATGGAAATCAACCCAAGACCGGCAATCAGAATGGCCGTTAGAACCCTTCTTTCAATCAACATCCTTATTATTCCCCGTAATACTGGAATGCATGAATCTATATGATTAAATACTTTATTAATAGGGAAAACCCCGGAAACTCGAGGCGATAGTGAAATTTGTATATAATCAGAATCACATCCATGTTCAGATGAAGGAAAGAACGAGGAAGATCCTGATCGGAGCAGGAGCTCTAATATTGGTTACAGCTTTGCTTATCACCGTGATCTCTCTTTTCAAGGAAAAAGATGAATCGAACGGTGACAATTGGGAGGAGCCCTTGGTGGAGTTCACGGAGATGGAGGTGACGGTCATGGATTCCTTTACAACAGATAGGGTTACGGGATTGGTTACCCCTCCTCTCTTCACCACAAACTTTCTTGTTCTGGACATGGAATTCACCAATCCTCTGAATGAAACCATCTTTTTCCTGCCCAATTCATTGGAATTCGTCACCGACCGGGATACCTACGGTCCGAACCTTTTTGATGAGTTCGTGGGAAGAGGTCTGGGTCAATCCGAGAACATCACCCCGCTTTCATCCATCTCTGGCTATCTCTACTTCGATCTCTTCCCGACAGAGAAACCCCTTCGACTTGTTTATCGTGATACCGATTACAATTTAACTTTCTCGGTGAACCTTTCGGGCATTGATCCAGATTACAGACCATGGAAGACCCCCCTGGATATCAAGATCACCGGATGCGGCAGGGAAGAGAACGGGTCAGGACGCGAGCAGCTTCTATACTTCACCCTCCAGGTTAATAATCCAACCGACAACTCATCCCATTTCCAGTTCTGGCTTATGGATCTGGAATGCTTCAACGGTGTGATCCTCGACGGTCAGTTCCTCCCCCAACCGGAAGGGGATTACAAGTTCCGGCCGGGATGGAACGTCACATACAAGATGTATTTTGACATACCACCGGGATCGCCTGACATACCTAAGACCCTCTACCAGGAGGTGGAAGGAGTGTATCTCAATGTGGATGAATCCCTTTATGAAGGGGTGATCTGATGTCGGGTGTTTATCAGCCGCCAAGCAGCATGTCCGATCTGGTCCTGGGTGTCCCCTTGGATATGTAGATCTTAAATAGGTTGATCCTGAAACTATCATCGAATATCTTGATCTCGAACAATACCAGTCTTCCACCCATCATAATCCAGAATCCGATCGACACACGCCAGGGCTTGTATCCCGAATCCGCAATGACCTGTATACCTATGGGAAGTACGAGCGATATCTTCAGATCGATAATCGTGAACTTGAAGAACCATAAGTTCAGAATGATCCTCGCCCACATCTCTCCCAGAGGATATATATCAAATATCATTTTGAAGAACGGCTTGAATATCAATCTCGCCTCTATTACAAGGTAAAGCCCGGCTCCGATATCGAACCCGATAGCCCTCAGGACTCCGAAGACGACGTTGAACAATTCAGATACTCCGGGAGTGAGCGATCCGCTCCCTCCCGTCACGATATCCAGTATGAAGGTCCCGGGATTCGACCATGCCTTCAGCCTTATCTTTATCTTGATCCCCAACTCGTATAGGCCAAAAGAATTGACCGCGGGATACCTCAATCCGCTGGAATGCTCTTTGTAAACGAACTTAAGCTGGACTCCAACAATGAAGGTAATCGACTCGATACCTGGCCTGTCGTTCATCTTCTTCCAGCTGTATTTCAGACCTGAGGAATGGGTCTCGTTCACATCCTTGCTGTTATCTTTTGATTCATGGGTGTATTCCAGACGGATCCTGAGATAATAGGACTTTCCCACCTCCATCTTTTCTACGTCTGTATAATTAAGGTCCACAATCTTGAGCTGTAGAGTATCACCTATGTTGAGCTTGGGGACCTCCAAACCGGGAATGGGGATATCCGGTATCTTGGGAATGAAGCTCAAGTCTATATTGAAGCCTAAACCCAGTATACAGACTTCAATGGAATTTCCGGCCTCCTTGACCTTGGGATTTGCGCTTTCTCCATGATCGAAAACAGGAAGGGGTGTGACATAGATCTCGGGATACATCCTGGCATGATATCCGTCTCTTTGTTGGCTGACCCTGAATGAATAATGACCGCTTGCGAGCTCCACGTTGGTGGAATTGGTGACCCACATCCCGCTCTCCCCGACAAATGCAAAGGTGACTTCAAGTTCCGCTCTGGTGGTGTTGATCACACATTTCAAGACCACCTGACTTCCTTCTGGTTCGAACGCTTCTATTGTGAGCCTCTGAGCCTTCGATTGTGGGATGTCCACTTCGAATTCTGCCCAATCCTCAGAATTGTTGAATTGTACATAAGGCCTCGAGTACTCATCATCGAACCCAGCAGTGACTCCCGAGGTATAGTTGTAGACAGAAAGGTCCTCTAGTGTCAAAGTATCCTTTATTCTGAGGTCTGAAGTACTCTCTGTTAGAGTGATGTCCACGACATCATTGGTATAGCCGTGTTCCACATCTATCAGTTTCCTGCCTTTCTTCTGGATGATAAAGGTCTCGAGCGTTCTTACCGCAGAGAGCTTGAGGTTTTTACCTCCCCCTAAACCTGCCGTGGTTATCTTAATGGTGTCCTTTGGATAGTGATACAGGGTAAAAGAATAACACTGATCCGTTTTCGGTATGTCGAAGGATCCTTTCTGATTCCCCACCTCGTAGAACAGCTCCGCGGATACGTAATGATCTCCTTCCCGTGTCAGGAAAGATACAATTTGCGTTTCAGCAAGAATGGAGAAACTTGTATATTCGAAATCCAAAGGTTTCGTCCTCATCTCGATGTTCTCCACATCTCCCACGGTCTCGTATGGGATCACCTCTATCCTGTCCTGTTTGATGTAGGAGTTGGCATACCAGTACGTCCTGAATGAAAGAGCCTTGTTCCTTCTATCTTTGGTGGAGAAATCCACGTTGAAGAACTGATATGAGTTGGGATTGATGAAATCATGACGATAAAGGGGCCTATAAGCGACCGGTTCATCACCGAACCATACCGAAATATTCGCAACCAGGTCGTTATGACCAGCATTGTTGTTGATCATCAAGTGGAACTGGGCGATATAATCGTCGTCCTCCATATCTGTAGAGTTCAGGCTCTTGCACAGGTAGCCGGGAACCGGAGGAATCTGAGGTTCGATTGACCAACCGTTTCCCTCGTCCTTTGCTCCCTCCATGTGCTCCATATCATCAGCATGGAACACCAATTTCTCGGTTTCTTTGGCCCGCTGATTGATAATACTGCTGGTGTACATAACGCTCTCGGCATCATACATTGCCACGAGGACCTTGTATTCACCGAAGGGCAGGTCAGTGACGAGATTTTCCCTGTTCTGCTCCTCCACTGCTTTGGCTGGGTCCCACTCCATTTCAACTATCGTGCTCTTGTGGGAAGCAACCATTATTCTGTCATCAAGGGCCACATCGAAGACACCTCCCGAAGG
The DNA here is from genome assembly GCA_965234725.1 of Thermoplasmatota archaeon. Taxonomy (GTDB): domain Archaea; phylum Thermoplasmatota; class Penumbrarchaeia; order Penumbrarchaeales; family Penumbrarchaeaceae; genus Penumbrarchaeum; species Penumbrarchaeum helgolandense. The sequence continues at coordinate 19,260 of CBDDUX010000099.1, forward strand.
TGAAAGGATCGATAATTCGACATTTACGTAGGATGGAAGTGCCCCTTGGTTGATGACCCTGACCGGTATCTTCAATGTACCGTTATGCGAGATCTCAGTAAGGTGATCCAGTACCTCGATCTCTATATCATCGATGAGATTGATCACGAGGTCAAGGGATTCATCCTGGTCGTCGCCCCAGATATCCAGGGTCATACCGTCGCTCTCCCTTTCAACGGAGAGAAGCATCCGGTAGGTTCCCTTGGGATATGTGGATTTCTTCGGCTGGAAAAGGAGGTGGACTTCAGCCTCTCTACCCGGAAGAACTGTTACGTTCTTGGAATGTGCGAGATATTCCCTTCCGAATGGGTCATTGACAGTGAGATTGACCAAATAGGTCTCTATCTGGTCGGAGGGATTTACAACATGGGTCTCAACTATGATATCCTCGCCCTTGTAATGCTCGTAATTCAGAATGTTCAGAAGGTAATCGTTCGGAGACCGAAGCAGGGAGAGTGCAAGTGTGATATCGACTGAGAAATAGGTAGAGAACGAGAAGGCTCCTTCACCGAACTTAACAGCACCCGTGGGTATCTGGTCCTTGACCATATCATAGTAGAGAGAAATTATAGCACCTTCCCGGGATGCCGAGCAAGCAAAGTCATATTCGAACTTTTCAGGTAAAGAGAGAGATTCAAACTCATCGTCAAGGACCTGACCCTGAGGAGTCTTTGTTGCATCCTTTCCTGAATTCAGGAACTCTCCCGGAGTATGGGTCAGTGGTGCAAGGAGCTGCTTGAACAGAGTGTCACCATAATAGATTGGAAGAACGTCCTCAAGACCGAGGTATCCCATTGGGTATCCTGTAGGATTGACCCATACCGAGTTAGAACTCGATATCCATGTAGAGATCTGGGTAAGCCAGGTCTGGTATCTGATGTTGTGATTTGTGTTATCGACACCCTTGGAAAGGATTAGCTCATCGATCATTCCATCGAAATTATTTGATGAAGGGAACCCTCCAATGTAGATAGGGGATTGATCATAGATGACATTCGTCCCCGCATCCAGAACCTCGACCTCCTGGCCGTCTATCTGGAGTACAATTTCTGATCCGTCATAGAGGGCGGAGATCTTATGCCATTCGCCTTTTGATAATGCAGAGACGCCGGGTTCCCCGTGTTCGATGGAGAAGAAACGTTCCCCATTTCCAATGGAGAACCTTATAATATTACTGTCAGAACCGTCACCTTCCAGTTCCACACGGTATCCTGTCTTATTGTTTTCGAGCCCTTTGGAAACCAGGGTCCAAACCTCCTCCTCGGATGGATTATGGTCGATCCTGACAAGGAACTCTATGGTGAATTCTTGAAGCTCCTGTTTCCTGTTGCCCATGACCTCAAGCCATTTATCACCCTGGAATGTGTACGATGTAATGAACTGAGGTTTGTAAACATCCTCGCCAGTATATAGAGAACCGTAAAACTTCCCATTACGATCGTAGTAGCTCTCGAAATTCAGAGAGGGTTGTATCGAGGAGAGGTCCCATGTGTCGCTGTCGATCGTCCCTGATGTTCCCTGAAGAAAGTATTCGATCGAGCCTATGATGGCCTCCAAGGGTTTTGCTGTCCATGAAAGGGATCCGTTATTATCGTTGTTGGCAATAAGGAGGCTGTCAATGTTCCTGACGTCCATGCTGCTGTTCACATTCAATGGTCCGTGGAATATCTCCACAGTGCTGGCGTAACGATCCAGAAGCTCAACTTTGACTGCATTACCCGGTACAGTTCTGTCTATGGAGACGATAAGGGTCATCCACTCCCCAATATCGAACCCATCATTGTAAGGGAGAGTAAAGAAAATGCTTTTCCACCCAGTGGATTCTTCAAGGGCTATCTCCAGCTCGACCTCACCGCTGTCTGCCCGATCGTTCCAGAGCTTCATCGACAAGAATGTCTCGTTGAGAGTATCCTGGTCCCAGAAGGAGGCCATCTGAGCATAATCGTTCTTTGACGGGAGGTCCATTATCTTGAGGTTCATAGTGAGATCGAGACCGCTCGCCATGTGATCGGATGAACTCCCGATATCCGCTGGCAGGTCTGCAAGGCCGTTGATGAAGAATGGGAGGTAAAGAGATTGTTCGATCCCCTTCGGTCCTTGATTCTGTATCCAGAAAGCATTATTTGGTTTTCTGGATTTTGGGAAATCCTCTATGAAGTTGCCAAGGGAGGAGCTATCCTCCGGTTTGTCGTTGTATTCATTGAAATGCATCAGGAGAACCGTATCCTTTCCACCCTTGTACTCATCAACATAATTCTCGGGGATTGGAAGAAGTGAGCCATGGGTATTGATCAAAGCATAATCCTCTGCGTTTTCCTCCATCATCTGAATGAACTCCGAAAGATCGGTTATCTCCTTCCAGGAATAGGACAATGCATATTCTTCGGCAACGTCCCGGAGCTTTTCCTTGATCTCTGCCACCTGCTCATCACTAACCTCCCTTTCGATGTTATCTATCTTGAGCACGGCGAAGTTGATATGGCCTCCAGGTCTGATGCGGTCGGTGGGAAGTACCGCAACATCCCTGATCCTTCTATAAGAAACAAGGAATGCCGTTGAGTACATCTCGAATGGATCGTCACCGAATCTGAATATCAGCTGATCGAGGTAATAAATTCCAACGACCAGAACGTGCCTACCTTCGCTGAATCCCAGATCAGTTGGGATCTCAAAGACAAGTGAATCGGACAAGTTCTTTGCATCCAGATCGAGGAACTGGTTAGCGATTTGATATTCATTTCCGAAAGCATCATAACAGACTATCTTCACTCTGACAGCAATGGTTTGGTCCAGGTCGTTGGCAATCACGAACGAGCCGTTAATGTGATCGTTCTCCTTGTCAAGAAGTAGAGCTTTTTTATCCATGCTCAGGTCCATAACGAAAACCTTGGGGTCAAGATATCTTGCCCCAAGGGCAATGGTATCAGTATTGTAGCGGTCGATCTGGTTGATCCTGCCTGAGGTTATGGGGAATTGCTGAGAGTACTTGAAGACCTGTGAAACGTTCACACCCGAATTAACCACACAACCAAGTTTTACCTCGAGCTTCCGGTCAGGTGTGAATACTTGCCTGGATGAGAACTCCACCTCGCATGTTTCTATATACTCCTTGTTATCGAACTCCATCAGATATTCCTTCATCTCCCCCATCATCATCATTCTGGACTTGCCGATCATCTTGTTCGTTCCTAGGTCCCTGACTCTTACATCTATAGGAACCTCGCCTGTTGAGGTGGTCGAGGCATGGAAATATATCCCATCTACGATGCGGCCTCCTATTTCGAACACTTGTGAAACCATCGTGAATTGGGATAAAATATCTAGAGATTCGGTTTCGAACCTTGTCCCAACAGTGATTGTTGAGGTTACGTCCAGGGGTTCCGTAATATTGATCCTGCTTTTTGCAAAATCCCCGATCTTCTCGTCAATGAGTTTGGTCTCCTCTACCTCTTGAGCATTCGATGAGAGGGGTGACATCGCCGCCACCATAAGGAGAAGTACAAAGAATATTGCCATCTCCTCGTTCAGGTCGCCCTCCTTCATGGAACTCAATCTTCTCACGACAAATACAGCTGCTATCAGGATCATGATGAGTATAAGGGCTATCAATACGAGTATCAAAAAAGCACTTGTTCCTTTTTCACTTGAATCATCATCGTCATCTGTAGTATCATCAGTCGTATCATCGTCAGTGGTATCATCATCGGTGGTATCGTCATCAGTTGTATCGTCATCATCATCGGTGATATTGTCGTCATCATCTGTGGTATTATCATCATCGTCTGGTATGTCATCGTCATCATCGTCTGGCTCGACGGCTCCGGGGAAGTTGGAGTAGAAATCCTCAACCTGGCCCTCGATATTGACCGTGATAAAATAGGGGACGACCCTGTTCTCCGCATCGTTCGTTCTAAACAGTACCAGTAGATCGTAAATCCCGGGGTAGTCTGCCTCGACCTGCAGATTCAGGTTAATTTCCTCACCGGGATCAATGTCGAAACTGTAGATAGAGGAGGATATGACGATATTATCTGTTCTCTTAGGTACTTCAATATATCCGTTTAGCAGGGAATTACCCGTATTTTGTATCGTCAAATTCTTTCGATATATCCCCTCCGTTGTCCAGGCCTCAATAACCCATTCCTGATCGTTTATCTCGAAGTTGGGATTCCTCTGTGTCTTTTCCAATTCTGAGAAATCTATAAGATAGGATGGAACATTTTGACCGCCTTCCATGAGATAATCTGTATAAGATATCAGAAGCGGTACTATGTCCGTAATATGTTCAGTCTGGAATATGATCTGATCGCTCCATATATAACCGTCAAAGAGAGATACCGCGATGCTCTCGATATTCTCTATTCCGTATCCTCCGATGTTAGTAACCCAAGCCAGTGCAAGGCGGTCCTTGTAAACTATGAGAGAGGGGGTCTGTATCTGTGCAATATCGTAGGAAACCCTGTAAGGTTCCGTCCATTGATCCCCGTTAGCAGTTGAGCTTATGAAGATCGCGTCATCCTCCGCCTCCCACGCATTACCCTGGTGGGTGATCTCCTCATCCTGGGTCTGAACGAAGGAAATGTACAACCTTTCCTTGAACACAGCAAGGGAGGGCATTTTATCGTTGAGATCACTCTTGAAGAGGACCTCTGGATCGGTCCAGCTTTTTCCGTCATCCAGACTTTTTATAACAGCGATGTCGTTGGAAAAACCAATGGATCCATTGGCCGAACCGCCCTGCTCGAAAGCAAGATAAAGGGATCCATGGAAATAGGAGAAGGAAGGATTCTGAAATGGAGCCCCTTCGAGTAGCATCGATCTACCGACAACATTTGTACCATCATACCTGATCGTCATTAGCCTGGTGTTAAAGAAATCATCTTCGACGATATAGGCTATCAGGAAGAAACCGTCCGCCGTGTAGATCATGGCCGCCTGTTCAGCATCCTCATCCGTGATTAAACGCGGGTTCTCGATTACGCCGCCGTGATAGTCCGAGAAAACGAGCCCTTCCTGAGTGGAATGGATAACATGCACGATACCCTTATCGTCAATGCATCCATCGAAGCTCCACTCCTGGTCATCAATCCTCTCCAGAGTCGTTTGGGCAGAGGCAAAGACAAATAAAAGTGAGGAAATGAACAATGTTCCCGCAAGGAAGAAACCTATGACTTCTTTCCCAAACCCATTTAATAACATAAATTCAAATTGCATATTCTGATAGTTATCACTTTCGAAGGACCTTAAATAACTATATAGAAAAATATTTCAATAACAAGTAAAAGATGGGAATATTTCATTATTTTTATGGAATATTTGGATAGGATGCGCTTTTTACATGTTCGATAATATAAACAGCCATACTATCGGATACGTTGAATTTCTATATTCAGTACTTCACTAAGTTCCTCCCAGATATGATGGATTTTCGTATACA
>CBDDUX010000100.1:0-16121 GCA_965234725.1 Thermoplasmatota archaeon
ATAGTATCGCCCTTTTTTCATACCCACGCAAAGCAGTGTCTGTAATTGACGCTCTATTTTGCTCGGGTCTTGACATCATCGATGGCAAGGTCAGCAGAAAACCGAAGGCGTAGCCTGTTTTCTGCAATGATTTCGAACTTGCGATGTGATGTAGATTTGACTGGACCTTGGAATTGCTGATCTACTAGTATCGTCATAGAATTCCAAGGCACGCACAATGGTATTTTATTATTGACGCTCCATTGGTGCTGTGGCTCGAAACTACGTATCAAAATAAGAATGACGAAAGTAGTTTCCGAGCTTCTTTTATTAAGAAGCAAGTTACGAAAAAACTCGCTCCACATTTTCATAATCTGTTGTGAACAACAGTTCATGAGAGTTTTTTTTTAATTTGGATCCGACTTAAAGAATTTCATTTTCCTGAATTTAATAAGATGGTCCATGAAATATATTTATCATTGATATTTTGCATATATTATTTAATTATATTCTGATTCTATCATGAATATTCTGGAATAAAGTATTTCAGGAAGATTTCCCTAATGGGGCCAATCAACTCAGGAGACCTATAAATGATTTCGAGAAAGTACACACTTTCGGCTCTCTTAAGAAAAGCAGCAGAGACAGATCCGGAAAGGATCGCAATATTTTATAATGAACGTATTTTCACCTATTCCCACCTCGATGATATGGTATCAAGGTTCGCTTCCGGACTACTGAAGAAGGAACTGAAAAAGGGAGATAGGGTGGGCCTCTATATGCCCAATTATCCTGAATGGATCATAGCTTTCTTTGGGGTAGCAAGGATGGGGGGTGTAGTTGTTCCCATGAACACGAGGTACAAGTCCAAGGAAGTGGACTACATCATGAACAACTCCGAGGCTGCTGGCCTCATCATGACCTCCGATTTCCTGAACATCGATTACGTGGAGATCCTAGAAGGACTAAGAGGAAAGATACCTGATCTCAAAAAAGTAATGGTTCTGGGAGATAAGATCTCAGAGGGGATGGACCGATTCGAAAGCATCCTTGAACTTGGCAAGGACCATGAAGATGATGAGATACTCAAAGAGATTGAAAATGGAATAGAAGAGGACGATGTCGTCTTCATACTTTATACATCAGGCACTACAGGTGAGCCAAAGGGTGCCATGCTGACTAACCTTAATATCTCAAGGAACGCCGAGCATATCGCACAGGTAATGAAACAGAACGTCGAGGATGTGACATTGATCGTGGTTCCATTCTTTCACTGCTTCGGGTGTGTCATCGGGATCTCCGCCTCAGTATCAGCTTCAAGCGGAATGGTTCCCATGCCGATATTCGATGTCGATGAGGCATTGACCTACATGGACCTCTTCGATATATCCATAGTGCACGGGGTTCCAACAATGTTCATCGGTTATCTGGAGTCCCTGAAGAAGAAGGATTACAGACTGAACAGTGTCAGGACAGGGGTCATGGCCGGAGCTCCCTGTCCGGTCGAGGTAATGAAAGGTGCGACCGATAGGATGGGAGCGAATATCGTCATCGCTTACGGACTGACCGAAGCGTCCCCTGTCATAACAATGACAGACCTCAACGATGATATCAAGGACAGGGTGGAAACAGTAGGAAAGGCCCTTCCTGACCAGGAAGTAAGGATCGTCGATGAGGACAACAGACCTCTCCCCCCTAATACAACTGGAGAGCTGGTGGTTAGAGGATACAACGTCATGAAAGGCTACTTCAAGAAACCAGAGGAAACCCGTGAAGCCATTGATAGTGAAGGTTTCCTCCATTCCGGTGACCTGGCTATAATGGATGAAAGAGGATATTACAGGATAGTGGGAAGAAAAAAGGATATGTACATCTGTGGTGGCTTCAATGTATACCCCAGGGAGATAGAAGAGTTCCTCTTCAAATTGAATTCCGTTGAGAACGTTTCAGTGGTGGGAGTTCCGGATCCGAAGTTCGGAGAGGTTGGTCTTGCCGTCATCAAGGTCTCAAAGGGTATGGAGAAGGTGACAGAGGATGATATCATCAACTATTGCAAGGTAAATCTGGCCAATTTCAAGGTGCCCAGATATATCTGGTTCATCGATGATTACCCTATGACACAATCAGGCAAGATACAGAAGTTCAGGCTGAGAGAAATGGCCATGGAGAAATATGGTCTAAAAAACTAGATATAACTCACTTCCTAATAAATCCTTGTTCCATCTACACCATAAGGTTAAATTAGGGGCTTCACATTGGGAAAAACCCGGCTTCTTTGCCGGATATGCACCTACTGATAAGTCCGTATTTGATCCATAGGGGGCCCCCGTCCCGATCATATATTTCAAGAGTAGGTTTTTCCAACCATATGAAACACGGAGGAGTAAAATGATAGAGATCCGTTTCCATGGAAGAGGCGGCCAGGGTGCCGTTGTAGCATCAAGGGTTCTGGCCGAGGCCGCATTTATTGAAGGAAAAGATGTTCAGGCCTTCCCGTATTTCGGTGTAGAGAGAAGGGGAGCACCTGTGACAGCATTTACCAAGATCGATGACAGACACATCAGGGACAAATCCATGGTGTATGAACCCAACTATGTTATCGTTCTGGAAGCTTCACTTCTTCAGGCTGTTGATGTTACCAACGGCCTCAAAGAGGATGGGATGGTCCTTGTGAACACCGAAGGGGACGGCAAATCGATCATGAAGGAGCTGGGTGTCAAGAAACTTGCCGTGGTCAACGCGACTAAGATCGCCCTGGAGAACAAGCTAGGTTCCAGAGTGCAGCCCATAGTCAACACAGCGATCGTGGGTGCTTTCGCAAAAGCAACAGGACTGGTCGGCATTGAAGCTGTCGAAGCTGCCATTATGAACCTTCCAAGATATCCTGAGAGGAACGCAAAGGCTGCAAGGGAAGCTTATGAAGCCATAACCATACTGGAGGATGATTGAAATGCCCATGACCATAGATGAGATACCTCCGACCCCTATGAACACTCAGAGTTCAAGGGTCGTAAAGACCGGGGGATGGAGGGCTTTCAAACCTGTTTGCGATAATTCCAAATGCATAAAATGCTGGACATGCTGGAAGTTCTGTCCGGATGTTTCCATCGCTATTGGAAAGGATGGGCCCATATACGATTACGACCACTGCAAGGGATGCGGTATATGCGCCAATGAATGCCCTGTGAAATGTATCAAAATGATACCGGAGAACAAGTAAGGGGGGGTAAAAAATGGTCAAGGATATAATGACAGGAAATAAGGCGACAGCCTATGGTGCCATGCTTGCAAGGGCACAGGTCATCGCAGCATATCCCATTACACCTCAAACCACCATAGTGGAGAGGATCGCAGACCTTATCTCCGAGGGAAAATGGGATGCAAAGTATGTTATGGTGGAATCGGAACATTCGGCCATGGCAGCAACTGTGGCCGCCTCGAATACAGGAGCAAGGGCGTTCACAGCCACTTCCTCCCATGGTCTTGCACTCATGCATGAGGTCCTCATGTGGGCCGCGGGAGCAAGGACCCCGGCGGTCCTTGTGAACGTTAACAGGGCAATGGGACCACCCTGGTCCGTCTATGCAGACCATCAGGATGCCATGGCAGAAAGGGACACGGGAGTGATCTCGATCTGGGCCGAGAACAACCAGGAGATCCTGGACTCCGTTATCATGGCCTACAAAGTTGCCGAGAACAAGGATGTTCTGCTCCCTGCCATGATCAACCAGGACGCATTCTACCTTTCCCATACTTCAGAACCGGTTGATATTCCGGATCAGGAAATGGTGGACGGATATCTTCCCCCGTTCGAGACCAAGATCAAGCTCGATATTGACAATCCCATAGGATTCGGTTCCTTCATCATGCCTCCTCAATATATGGAGTTCAGGGCACATATGGCCAGGTCCATGGACAAGGCCAGGGACATTATCAGAAAGGCCGACAAGGAATGGAAAGAGCTGACCGGCAGGTCCTACGGCGGCATGATGGATATGTACCAATGTGAGGACGCTGAATTCATTCTTTTCGGAGCCGGTACCATGATGTCCACTGCCAAAGATGTTGTGGACCAGCTCAGAAAGGAAGGGAGGAAGGTCGGTGTTGCAAGGCTCAGGGTCTTCAGACCATTCCCGGTGGATGAGGTCAGATATCTGGCAGACAGGGCCCATGCCATTGGGATCCTCGATAGGACCTGTACTTTTGGCTATGGCGGGCCTCTCTTCAATGAGATGAACTCGCAGATGTACAACCATGGTAAGAGACCAAAGACCAAGAACTACATCGTCGGGGTCGGCGGAAGGGACGTCAGGCAGAAGCATATCCGGGGTATCTTCGACGATCTTGTGAAAGTTTCCAAGGAAAACTACGGTGAGGAAGGGGAGATCCACTGGTGGGGTCTTCTCGATGGAAAGACACCGGAGGTCGAACTTTAAGAGGTGATCAAGATGGCAAACCTTACAATTCCGGAAGAGGAGCTCATGGAACCGGGGCATATGGGATGTCTCGGATGCGGTGCCACTCAGGCAATGAGATATGTTCTGAAAGCTGCGGGTCCTAGGACCATTCTGTCCATCCCTGCTTGCTGCTGGGCGGTCATGCCAGGAGTATGGCCAAATACTTGTCTGAAGGTCCCCGAGCTCTACACACCATTCGAGACCACCGGAGCCTCCATCTCTGGCATAAGAGCGGCATTGGATGCACTGGGAAAAGAGGATATCAATGTCATCGGATTTGCCGGCGACGGTGGGACCGCTGATATCGGGCTACAGGCCCTCTCGGGTGTTGCTGACAGGAACGATGACGTCCTCTACATCATGTATGACAACGAGGCTTACATGAACACAGGTATCCAGAGATCAGGATCGACCCCCATCGGAGCATGGACGACAACAACACCGGTAGGTACCAATCAGGCTTGGGAGAAATCACCCAAGAAATCCGTGGCTGACATCATGGTGGCCCATAGACTGCCTTATATCGCCACAGCATCCACAGCCTATCCGGAGGACCTCATAAGAAAAGTGCAAAAAGCTTTGAAGATCAAGGGGACGAAGTTCATCCAGATCTTTTCACCTTGCCCTACGGGTTGGAAAATGGATCCCGGTCTGACGGTCAAGATAGCAAAGGAGGCGATCTCTGCAAGGGCTTTTGCCCTTTACGAGGTTGAGGACGGCGTTTACAAGATCACAATGAAGCCAAAGCAGACCCCCCTCAAGGACTATCTTTACAGACAGGGTAGGTTCAAGCATATGCCAGAGGACCTTATTGCGGAAGTGCAGAAGGACCTTGAGAAGAAATGGGAGGAACTGCTCTTCAAAGAGGAGTGCGCCCAGAGAAAGAAGGAATGATAAGAATTTCTTCCTTACAATCCAAAAAGGAGTGATGATATGCATCCATTATTAGAGGATAAGCCAGGTAAGAAGATGCTGGTCCTGGGGAACGAAGCGATCGCCCGAACTGCCGTGGAAGCAGGTGTCACACTTGCCGCCACCTACCCCGGAACCCCCTCATCTGAGATCGGGAACACTCTTCACAAGATCGCCAAGGAGGCTGGAATGTACTTCGAGTTCTCCACCAATGAGAAGGTTGCCTTCGAGACAGCGGGAGCTGCCGCGGTAGCCGGGGTAAGGGCTTTCAGTTTCATGAAGCATGTTGGATTGAACGTCGCCGCCGATGCCTTCATGACATTGGCCTATACTGGTGTTAGGGGAGGATATGTCATTCTCACTGCAGACGATCCTTCGTGCCACAGTTCCCAGAACGAGCAGGACAACAGGTACTTCGCTAAGATGAGCGGAGTCCCCATGCTGGAGCCCTCCTCTCCCGAAGAGGCCAGGCAGATGATGCATTATGCATATCAGATATCCGAGAAGTTCGAAGAACCTGTCCTCTTCAGGACAACAACGAGGATGAACCACGTCAGGGGAGTCATTGAACTGGGTGAGATCAGACCCCCGCAGGGAAGGGTTCATTTTGAAAAGGACCCGGGCAGATTCGTCACGGTTCCTGCCAACGCAAGGAAAAGGCGGCTCGCACTTCTTGAACTGATCCCGAAGATGGAATCCGAATCCGAGGTGTCACCTTTTAACAAGGTGATAGTTCCCGAGAAGAGAAATATATCCGGGGACCTCAAGCTCGGTTTCATCACTTCCGGGGTCTCCTACAATTATATAATGGAGGTCCTGGAGAACTTCGAATTCGGCGTCCAGGCAAGGGTATTGAAACTAGGTATGACAGCACCTCTACCTGAAGATATGATATCCGAGTTCTGCCAGGAGAACGATCTAGTCCTCACTGTGGAAGAAGGGGAAGGATACCTTGAGGAGTTCACAAAGGCCATACTCAAGGAGAGGAACATTCCGACACAGGTCCTTGGAAAGAGGGACGGTCATTTCCCCTTCGCTTTCGAATACAACCCTGATGTTGTCATGAAGGGCATAGTAACCTCCCTGGAATCCGTTGGAAGGGACGTCAAGGTCCCGGAAAAGGAGAAGATGGAATGGAGCAAGACCATACCGGAACCCCCCAGACCTCCCGTCATGTGCCCGGGATGCCCCCACAGGGCTACCTATTTTGCCGTCAAAAGAGCCACAAAAGGTAAGGCTGTCTATCCAACAGATATCGGCTGTTATACCTTGGGGATAATGCCTCCCCAGTCCACAGGTGATGTTCTGATCTGTATGGGAAGTTCTGCCGGTTCTGCCGGAGGCCTTTCAAGGGTTGTGGATGAACCTGTAATCGCTTTCATGGGAGATTCTACCTTCTTCCATACTGGCATCCCGCCCCTTGTAAATGCGGTCCACAACGGTCACAAGTTCGTATTGAACATCATGGACAATGCCACCACGGCGATGACCGGTCACCAGCCGCACCCCGGTCTTCCCATAGATGGAATGGGCGACATCGCCGTTGCAATATCCATCGAAAACGTATGCAAAGGGATCGGAGTGAAGTTCGTCAAGACTGTGAACCCCTTGGATATCAAGGCCACCACCAAGGTCTTCGAGGAGGCCATGGCATTTGATGGTCCGGCTGTCATTGTAACAAAATCTCCCTGTGCCCTGCTTCTCGACAGGAACCTCAGAAAGGCAGGTAGGAAGAGGGTAAAATATACGGTAGATCAGGAAAAATGCAGGAAATGCGATGTCTGTACGAAGACGTTCGCCTGTCCTGCCTTCTACAAGGAAGGTGACGATCATTTCGTAGATCCGGACCTCTGTCTGTCCTGCGGTGTGTGTGAGCAGGTGTGCCCATTCGGTGCCATGGGACCCGTAAAGGAAGGAGGTGAGTGAAATGGCAATGCTCAATCAGAAGGCTTGTACTGTCCAGATAGTGGGTGTCGGAGGGCAGGGAGCTTTGACCGTTTCCAAGATAATCGGTGCTGCCGCTTTGAAGAAGGATGTTCAGATCATTGTTTCCGAGATCCACGGCATGGCACAGAGGGGAGGAGTGGTCCAGACCACGATAAGGCTGGGAGAGACGATCTCACCACTGCCATTCTCCTCTGATATTACGGTACTGGTTGGTTTCGAACCTCTTGAGGTTTACAGGGCCAAAGATAGGATAACATCGGAAACGGTGGTTGTTGTTTCCACTGACCCCATACGTCCGATATCTGTCTCGTCACTGGGACATAAATATCCAGATATCGAAGAGATCCTTGAGGATATTGGCAGGAATACGAATTGTCTATTCTCACTCTCTGCCAAGGAGAAAGCAATGGAGGCAGGGAACGAGAGGGTTTCAAACGTGGTAATGCTCGGGGCCCTTACCGGTACCGATGTTCTGCCTTTCACCTACGATGAAATGAGAAATGCTATTGAAGTATCGGTTCCTCCGAAACTACTCAAGGCAAACCTTAAGGCTTTCGACCTTGGTTACAAGTCGGTCCATGGCAGGAAATGAGATGGAACGGGTAGGTCTCACAACCACAGTCCCGTTGGAACCCTTCTTGGCCTCTGGAAAGATCCCGGTGGACCTGAACAACGCTTTCATCACAAGCAAGGATCCGAATGGGCTTGTGGAAGAATCTCAGGTCAGGGGCTATCCAAGGAACATATGCACCTGGATAAAAGGACTGAGGTCTGCGGCAGACCAGGTCGATGGAGTTGTTGGTGTCGTTAGAGGTGATTGCTCCAATACCGAGTCTCTCCTTTCTTCACTCTCCAGGGAAGGACTGCCGGTCCATCCCTTTTCATACCCTTATTCCAAGGAGCGGAAGGACCTTGTCTTTGAGATAGAGGCACTATGCAGCTTTCTTGGTACGGGGATCGAGGATGCCGCCATCGCAACAAAGGTCGTCAGGGATCTCAGGGACCTGGCACTTGAGTTGGATGAGATCTCCTGGAAGGAGGGTGGGATACTTGCTGAAGATGTTCACCTGACCTTGGTATCCACATCCGATTTCAATGGCGACATCGATGAGTGGAGAAGAAAGACACTTGAACTAATAGACGGTCCCCGGGAGCTTCCTGTATCGACGGAAGGGCCCCGATTGGGATACATAGGAGTCCCTCCAATAATCACTGATTTCTTCCCTAAGCTCCAGGGGTTGGGCGCTGAGATCGTATTCTTCGAGACCCAGAGGCAGTTTGCAATGCCAGCCAGGACAGGGGATTGGATAGAGGATTACCTTGAATACACCTATCCTTACGATATATCAGCAAGAGTGGCAGATATCAGGGCTGAAGTTAGGAGACGTGATCTGGACGGATTGGTTCACTATGTCCAATCCTTCTGCCACAGGCAGATGGATGACATGATCTTCCGACATGAGATCGATGTGCCTATACTTACACTTGAAGGGAACCTTCCCGGACCCTTGGACGAGAGGAGCCTGATCAGATTGGAAGCCTTCCTGGATGTTCTGGAGGGAGGTCCTTGAGCGATATGAAAGACCTTTTCTCGATCATTTCATCCACCGAGAGGATAGGGGTCGATATAGGATCGAGATCGACCAAGGTCGCCTCCGGAAAAGGAAGCGATATTCGACTGGGGATCTGCGACACACCTCTTTTTCTTGAGGCGATTGTGAAAGGGAAAATAAGGTCTTCCGATGAGATGATAACAACAGGTTATGGTAGACATAGGATCGGAAACAGATCCATTCCTGAGATAAGGGCGCATTCCACCGGAGTGATCCGCTCCATGGACCTCACTGACTGCACCATCCTCGACATCGGTGGTCAGGATTTCAAGGTTATCAGGGTCGAGGGGAAGGCCATAAGGGATTTCTCCATGAACGATAAATGCGCGGCAGGGACCGGTAGGTTCATGGAAAAGATGGCTGACCTTCTTTCAATGAGATTGGAAGAACTGGGAGACCATAAAGGGGGCAGGAAGATTCTGGAATCCACCTGTTCCGTTTTCACAGAAACTGAGATCATATCACTTATGATGGAAGGTATTGGAAGGGACGAACTTGCGCAAGGAGTTGTCCACTCTGTATATGAGAGGATCAGACCATATGTGAAGATGTATCCACTGGACCACCTAGTGTTGACAGGTGGTGTTTCCTCTTTCAAGGGACTTCAGAGGACCTTCTCTAAGGGACTGGATATCGATGTCCTTGTTCCTGAGAAGGCAAGGTTCATGGGTGCCCTGGGATGTCTATGGTCCAGAAAGTGACAGATGGAAAAGTTAGAAATATGGTCTGGTATGTTAACGGTGACCGTGAGGAAAATGAAAAGGACAGCGGTTTTATCATTCATTGGTCTGCTTTTGATCGTTATTGGATTACTCAATCTGGTCAATGCGCTTCCGTCAACGACCGTGGACCTTACGATCGAACCCGAAGGATACAACGGTAGCGTTCTTCCGGTTCTTGAATCAGATACCATTGACGTCAAGGTTGATAGCAATATTCCCGTGGATATCTATGTTATAAACTATGAACAACTTATCAATTTCCAGAGTGACGATTTCGAATACGAAAAGAAATGGGAAGGAGAGACCTCCCTGAATGTCAATTACGAGGTCAACGACCTGGAAACAATATATTACATACTGATCATGAATCCCTCCGAGACCGAAACTGCAAATGTGAAATTGGAATACAAGCTATTCGAAGAGGTGGCAAAGGAAGCCGCAGAGGATGCATTCCAGGACGCTTGCTGTGGTGGGACAGTCATAGTAGGTCTGGTTCTTTTAGCTGCTATGGTTGCAATCGGTATCTATACGAAGAGAAGGGATTGATCCTAAAGATGGACTATGCAATTTCCTGGTTCCTTCGTTTCTTGACCGATCTGACAATGAGGAATACAACAGGAATTGATATAATGACAATTCCCACAATACCAAGAGCAAGTGGTATCTTGTTCTGGAATAAGTCCAGATAGAATACAACATCATCCGAGATCTTGATGAGATCCCGCTGAAGGTCTTCGGTGAAGCCGAGGTCCAATGCAAAGGCTTCCACAGGTTTGTTCGAAAGTGGTAAGAGAAGGTTTTCAAAGAGTTCTGCAATTTTAAGGAGCTCTGAGGTGGTATTATCCGGAAGGTCCACCTTGAAGGATCCCACTGACTGGTCGATTATTTCCAACGGTCCAGCAGATGTCACCCTTATCGTGCCATCCATTTTGAAATCAAGCATGAATCCGGTTATTGAATCGATATACCATTCCTGGATGGTGTCCATATAGTAGGTTGTTCCAGGATGTCTGTATATCGGAATGATGGCATTTCCCCCTTCCACCTCAACGTTATATGTATACATCCTGTAGAGGTAAGCGTTCCTTCCGTTGACAGAGGTCTCTTCGGAGAATTCAGCGGTGTTCTCCATTCCCAGGTATTCGTCCCACATCTGATAATCCATCTTCTTCGGGTTTCCCACGGGGAATTGATAATAACCTGATCTCTGGGTGTTCCTGAATCCTCTCATATACTGATAATTCTCCCTGTCAACCGCGAAGCTCTCTGTCCTTCCCTGAAGGTCCTCCGGCAAGGGTTCTCCCGAGGACTTGTAGTAGTAGGTTACAGACTGTTCGTATAGAGCTACCATCTCATCCTCAGGATCGATCCTTCCTTTTGTTGATGTTTCCTTGATTACATTCGTCTCTTCCATTCTCCCGGGTACAGAGTCGCTGGGTATCCATATGGATTCCTCGGAGTACTGGACCTGCTCCTCCAATACCGTCAGAAGGGTTGAATCAGGGAAAATGAACGAACTTGATATCATCAATCTCAGATCATAGGGGATGGATGTCCTGGGGTCTAAGACATATTCGGTCTGGTCACTGAAGAGGATGGTGAGGTCATCAAGGAAAGGGAGGGTTTCTCCTTCCATTGATGAGAAACCTCCCAAATTAGAGGGAGATGAGGATTCCACATCTGTGATATTGGTCTTGAAGAGGTATCCAGTCCTTCCGAGAACCTCTGTTGTTCCCTTGAACTCAACGGTTGTGATATCGTTCAATCCGCTGTTGAAGATCTCATAGTCCTTCCGTTCGACCCCTCCAACGGGGAATGTAGCTCCCGATCCCTGGTCAAAGGAGGTATTGAAATTTTCGAATAATATTTCCCCCGTACTTGTATCAATGATACCTTTTGAGGTTATTTCAACATCTTTCCAGACCGTTTCGAACATCTCCAGGGAGGGTATCTGACCGGATGGAAGGGATTCTTTCCCAGTCATGGCATCCCATATCAACCTCATGGAACCGATCCTTCCTTCCATAAAAGCTGAATCGCGTCCATCTCCCAATGAGAAGGATCTTCCGGAGGAGTCCATATTGCTCATCATCTCGGGAAGGATAATGGAATTCCATCCGAGACCAGCGGTCAGGATCAGAGATCCGGAAAGGATGGCAGCGAGTATAATAATCAATTTAACTTTCATTTTCACAGCCTTAGTTGATAATGGTGGTTCTATCAGTTAATAAAGACCCCTAACCATTGAGGTATGTGATAGGCCGTTAACGTTACAGGTCCAAGTATTTTCCTAAATATTTCCGATAGAAACGAAAGCTGTCATATTTTCCGCTTCATTTATATGATAACCATAACAAATTACATATAGGGGAAAAATCTGCCAACAAGACATTTTAAATATTTAGAAAGAAGCATATGGTAGTGTCTGGATGGACGAGCAAGTGGCGTCCATCAGCTAATAGAGGTCCTAGAAAAAAGAGCTCGAACCGTTCACCGGGGTACGGTTCGGGTACCCCTTGGGGTTTTGTCTCCCCAAGGGATCATCTTTTCTTGTCCAATTTCCAGTAAGTAGATTTTCCTATCCTTTCCGTCATTTCCATACCAACAGTTGAGAGAACCTTCTTTGATATCTGATTTGAATCCTCACATTCAGCGATTATCGATCTGACCCTATTATCAGACAGGACATGATCTATTAGACCGGAAACCGCCTCCATCATGTATCCCTTTCCTCTGTAAGGTATTGACATGGAATAACCTATCTCAACAACCCCATTATTATCGGGGGGGCCTTTTAGACCCACATCACCAATGATTATACCGGATCCTTTAAGAGTAATGGTCCACACGTTCCATCCTATCAGAGTGGGATCATCCATCAGATCGTTGATGAAATGCGGGAGAGCCTCGATAAGATGGCTGGAAGGCCACCCCTTAGCTCTGTTGAATCCATCAAGATCCCCTCTGTGCAAGTGAATAAGGTCCTCATGATCAAGGGCTCTGAGAACAAGCCTATCCGTGATAACGGTCGGACGCTCTACCATCGTTATAATGAGCGAATGGGGACTATTTTTAATTTCTAAAAGATCCTTGAAAATATCGGACTGGTATCACTCATGCTGATATTTGAAGGATATCTGAACCCTTGCCCTGTAAGCCACTATCTTTCCATCCTCTATCTTGGTATCCAGTTTAACCACTTCACAGATCCTGAGGTCCCTTAGACTGACCGAAGCGGCTTCCACTGCGTTGTTCACTGCTTCTTCCCAGCTTTTCTCGGAGGACCCTACTAGCTCTATGACCTTGTATACACTATCCTGCATTTTGACACCTCAGGGGAAATGTGAATTGAACTTGGATTGATATAATACTTTGGGAGGAGGAGAAATGAGGAATGGTCAAATATTACCAAATAGATATCAATTACAATCACAAGCTGAGAAAGGAGATCCATAAGGTGATCGTATGAAAATGAGCAGGATCATCTTTCCCTGTATTCTTTTGATCTTGATCGAACAGGGTTCAGTAATGGCGGATAATGATCACAACGATGATCTGAGCACTTCCGAGCCAATTACCAATGGAATCCATAGAGGATCCGTTTCAAATGTTGATTCTGATTGTTACATCTTCATAGTACCCCAATTCACATCAATTCTCATAGAACTGGATTCTCCAGAAAATGATACCATTCAATATCGATTGTTCGACATGGATATGGATTCATTGCATCCATTTAAAGACGCCTTCATTGTCAATAACCAGACCAAGACGGAGGCTCTATCAACCTATTGGCCGAACGAGACAGGGGTTTGGACCACTTTGCCTGGATTGATATTCGAAAATGGAGGTGAGATGGAGGATCGGGTCTATTTCGAGATCACAGGAAATGGCACCTATGAATTCTCTATTTATACAAGGGAGCTCAACGAACGGGAGAGGGGTGAGATAATCGAGTATTCGAAAACCGATTATGAGTTTGCACCTTTATTACTCGGCATCGAGGTCCTGATCCTGATCGTCATTATAGGATCGATAGTGGGGATAATATTCCTTATCAGGTATTTGATGGGGAGTAACGATAATGAAAATGGATAAGCCAAAATTCGTTCTACATATCGCCTGAAGAGATAAAATCTGAATGGTGATAAGATTTTTCTCGGAATGGAGGAAGAATAAAAGGGAGAAGAGCAATGAAAATGTCTCCCAGAATGGATATAATTGAACAAATGCAAATGAATTTTAATCAAAGGGGGAATTGAGGTCTAACCTATGTCGAATTAGTATTATAATATCACTTTAGGAAAATATTAAATTGAAATTAAAAAAAAATTGGACCCCAAAATAATATGGGGTCTTTTCAGTTTTCTCTTTGATTAATCTTTCAATTTCGCCTTACGATGATCTTCTGTCCTTCGTTGTAACTCGATGACATAATATCATCATTATTGATGTATGCCCCTAGGTCTGCCTTTTCAGAATGGCCTACCTCGAATGTTTTAATCGTTGACAGGACAATGCTGAGTTTATCACCGGGTTTCAGTTGAAGATCTGTTAATGTGGTATTATCGAGAAGGATCTTCCCAGGACTCAAATCCTTAGATTGGTGTATAGAAAGTCTTCTCTGCTTATCATAGGTATCAGCAGCTTTGGTATTCTGAGGACGGAGCTTCATGGATACCGCCTTTCTGATTTCATTTGTTGTCATACCTTCTGTTATCTCGATGGATTTTGCGATATTTTTCGAG
Source organism: Thermoplasmatota archaeon (assembly GCA_965234725.1). Classification (GTDB taxonomy): domain Archaea; phylum Thermoplasmatota; class Penumbrarchaeia; order Penumbrarchaeales; family Penumbrarchaeaceae; genus Penumbrarchaeum; species Penumbrarchaeum helgolandense. Next base: position 14,379 of record CBDDUX010000100.1, read on the forward strand.
ATAACTGGTGATGCTCCCGAATCTCTAATGGACCTCTCGATCTTACCACGTTTTAAAGGTTCTGTTGTTCCATCTCTTTTCCTTATATTCAGTGTCATTTCTTCATCTCCTTTGTATAATTATATATCGACCAATATGACCATTGATATAAACTGAACCTATAATACCATGTTTCAATATTAAATACAATTCATGTGAAAATGTCATACATATTATAAATATTGTAATATAAACGGTATTCTTTCATATGAAAATATTATTATTTATCAAGGCATTTGAATATTTAATAGGTTAAATATCAAAATTGTATATAATGTGTATATCATCTTCAATAGATATTGAGGTATATATAAAATTCAACGATCCAATCTACGTTTGTCTGCAAAGACAACAGGAGATTGATTTATGTCAATAAATATTATTAAAAAGAATGGCCAGAAAGAGGCTTTCAGCAGAGAAAAACTAGAACGGTCAATGAAAACCATTGGTGTCTCAGATGATATCACAAAGAATATCATAAGTTCCATCGAGGAAAAAGAAGGGTTAAGATCGAATGATATCAGAAGAATGGTTACTCAACAATTGGAAAAAGTTGATAAACATAGCGCTGATAAATATAATAGACAAAGAAGGATAATCCTTCACCAATCGAAAGAACTGAAGAACGGAACCATCCTGATCGATAAACCTACATTGGCCGATCTCAAAATAACACCCGGTGCTTCAATTGACGTTGTGGTTGGGTCCAATTTAAAACCCTTTATAACTAGCCAAGGGACTACAACCGGTCCAGGAGCTTTCTTAAATATTAATGATATCAGATCGTTGAACCAGAATGAAGGGACCAGGATTCTCATCCAAAGAAGAGAAGAATGATAATCAGATAAAATAGATGATGGACGAAGATTTTTACCTTTGATCGCAGACTTCGTTCATCCCAGCAAAAGGAGGTAAAACTGATATGGATGTTAGTAGATTGCCGGATGTCGCTGAAGATGGCAAACCAACCTAATTTAGGTTCAATACCCTTTCCCTCTTGGAAATATCTTGGTAACCATGATCATCTTCTTCTTTTCATCGACTTCATAGACGATTCTGTAGTCACCAATTCGAACCCTGTAAACGCTTTCTTCTCTGGAAGAGATCAACTTGAGATCTACATTTGGACGTTTAGTATGAGGATCCTGTTTTAATTGACTGAATAATTGCATCACTCTATCTCTCATCTCTGGTTTTCCAGATTTGATTATATCCTTCAATTTTTTAGCGAACTTCCTGGAATGAATTAATTCGTATGGAATAAAATCAACTCCAGATCATTCATCATCGGAGTTCAAAAAGTCATCCAGGTCATCTTCAGAGAGATAATCTCCTTCTATCATCTTCTTAACTTCCTCTCTGTGCTCTTCAAGAATATTCCTGTAAAATTCCTCTTCTGAGATCTCATCCATCATTTCATTGAGAACATCATCAAATGTCATGTTAGCGTGTTTATAATAGACAAGTCTCTCATATGTTTCTGGATTAACGTTGATCGTCCTGTAGGGCATGTTATCAATAACTACAACAGTTATAATAGTTATTATGTTTTTCTATGAATGTTCCTCGATCCACCCAATGAAGGAAAATTTCATTAACCAAAATGGCACTTTAATGACGCAAGGGGGTCTCAGGAAGAGATTCCCAGACTGGACGTACGTGTTATAAAAGGGTAACGGCGAGGTGGGGTGGAGTTCAAGGCGA
>CBDDUX010000101.1:0-35327 GCA_965234725.1 Thermoplasmatota archaeon
ACGATTATGCATTTTTCAATCTGCGTCTACATTCATATTTCTCAGACAGGCTCTTTACACCTTTTTTTTATCTTTGCCTTTTATTAGGAAAAGAAGAAATGTGATGCGAATGTTTCCGATCGGGCGGGGAAGGATAACTTAGATGAGAGAAAATAACAAATGTGACCTGGATCAGAAAGCAGAGATGTGAATATGCGAAAAAGGGGGTTATCGGCATGGATACGATAAAAGAAAGGTTGGAGAACATCGATGCATTCATCGTCGTAGGTGTGGGTGGTGACAGCGGAGCCGGAAAAACCACACTATCTAACGGGATCCGCAGACTTCTGGGAGATGGCCTGGTATCCGGGTTCTCTCTTGATGATTACCACAAGGAGGACAGGAAAACCAGGAAAATGACAGAGCACCTTCCTCTCGATCCGAAGTTCAACCATCTAGGTCTTCTGGCTGAACACCTGGCCGAGTTGAGAAAAGGGAAAGAGATAATCAAACCGGTCTACAATCACAATACAGGAGAATTCGATCCCCAGGTCCTGTTCACACCGAAACGTGTTACAATAGTCGAAGGACTACATCCATTTTATTCAAAGGAGTTGAGAGACCAGATAGACTTCTCCATTTTTGTAGACCCAGTTCAGGATGTGAAATGGAAATGGAAGCTCAAGAGAGACGTGGAAAAAAGGGGACATGACAAGGAGGATGCCTTCAAGGAGATCCTCAAAAGGGAACCGCTCTTCAAACTCTATATCGATATCCAGAAGATATATTCCGAGGTGGTGATCAATATTCATCCCTCAAGGTACACAGATGACAAGCTGGATAACCCCCAGGTATCCTTGATAATGAGGGCGGCTGAACTCCCAGTCCATCATATAGATATCAGCTTAGACCTCGCCAGTTTCATTTCAGGAACACGGAAATACTTCTCGCTAGAATTCGGGACCGATTATTATTACGGTAATCTGTGCAACATACTAACAATAGACGGCCAGATCGAGAAGGAAAGCTTATATTCACTACAGGATAGGATATGTTCCTTCACAGGGACAGACTGCGCTGAAATATTCGACTCATCGGAAAATTATGTCAACCCTTTGGGAATTGCCCAGTTGATCGTTACCTGGAGATTCCTTGAAAAACTACATATTATCCTGACTGACCTTGAGAACCGTATCTGATGACCAGGTGATTATATCCTTTTCCACTTCTAGGATGGTTAACCAGTTCCATGCAACAATTTCTCAAGAAGAGCAGAGATCGAGATCATGGAGATGTTGACCTGTTGGTCGGACCTTGCATAAGGTACTACGAGGGTGTCATTGTGAATTAGTGCCCCACAAGTGTATACTACGTTCGGAACATAACCCGATCGAGTATCCTCGGTCCATTTGATGAGCGGTTCTTTTAACCGACCAATTATTTTCGATGGGTTTTCAGTATCCAGAAGAATAGCCCCGATTGAATATTGCCGAACAGGTCCAACTCCATGGGTAAGAAGAAGCCAACCTTTCTCTGTCTCGATAGGTGAACCACAGTTTCCGATCTGCATGAACTCCCATGGATAGGAAGGTTTCATGAGCGGCATTATATCATGCCAAAAATGAAGATTATCTGAGTACATCAAGAATAGGTTCTCACCGTCCTGGCGGGAGATCATCGCGTAACGATCGTTTATCTTGCGCGGGAACATGGCCATTCCCTTATTGACAGCTGCGCTTCCGTTCAAGGTAATGATCTTGAAATGAATGAAATCATCTGTCTCCATCAATTGCGGAAGAATGGCTTTGCCATCATAGGCGGTATAAGTAGCATAATATTTTTTTCTTCCATTATCGTCTATAAAAAGAACGAATCGAGCATCCTCAATGCCATTTTGCTCGCTGGGAGATAGAGGGAATAGAACACGTTCTGAAATAGGGACTAGAGGTTCGAAATGAGCTTCATAGTTGCACCGGGCCAGCCATTCGATCTTTTCTCTGGCAATGTTATCAGTATCAGATAAGGGTTGATTGTTGTAGACCTGGATCTTAACTTTATCCATGAGGTCGGAAAAAGAGAATTCGTCCGATAACGAATTGATGATGAATTTCGAGAAATCGTTGTGAACACCCAATTCTCGAAGTTTTCTTGCGAAATATGTCTTGTCGTAATTGGGATTCTCTCTCATTTCCGCAGTAGTGGCCAAATTTGACCCCTCATCAATTGAAATATTGCTATTTTCATCAATACATCCAGAACGAAATTTCAAAGATGAGAAATGTCCTTCCCCTGTGGCCCTCATCGATAAAATGAAACGTAGAGAACCTTCAGGCAATCCAGTTTGGTCCGGGTCTGGAACGATCGAAGGATTGAAAAGAGCGACTGATTCGAATGAATATTCGCTTAAAAAGTAGGAACCGATCAGGAGCCTTCGTTCCCTTGAAGGTAAAACATCGGATGGCATGAATCTACAAAGAGAGTCAAATTGATGTTCTAAAATACTCTCGAAGTTATGATGCCGTTGTGAGAACTTATCGATCACTTCCTTCAATTCTTTCTGTATCAAATGCTCATCAAGCGCTAATACTCGTGATATTATCCGTTCGATCCGGATATTATTGAAAGGAATATGCGGGCGCAGAATGACCCGTTGTCTTTCGGGAAAGAATACTATCCCTGAATCTTTCACGATTAAGTTGGGATGTTCTTCGGATACACTCTTTTTATTCATTCCATATCGGCTCCTTGAAAGTCTCTAAAGTGTTTGTAACGTTCGTCATCTCATATAGGGCAAGAAGAAATGAAATGGTTGCTTCAGCGCCTTGATTGCGGTTTACCCTGTCAATATGTAATCCATCGTAGCAACTGCCATTTACTGAGTTGTAGAGTGGAATTCCCAGATCGTTCACCCCAAGATACCACTGGAATGCTTTTTCAGCTTCTTTATACCATTGCTTGTCCTTTGTTGCTTTATAAGCTTCCAAACAGGCTGAGACCGTAGAATATGCTTCAATTGGCTGCTGATCGAAAATGGGTTTGGAACCGCCGCGTTCAAATATCCTGTCCGAACCGATAGGTTGAAATTGTCCGGTCGATGAGGTCTGCATCGTCATCAGCCATTTCAATGATTCTATCCCGCACCTAAGCGTTTCTTCATTTGAAAGGGATCGGCCGCTTAGTATGAGGGCACGAGATATACCAGCATTGCAATAGGTCAATACCGGTTCGAACCAGTTCCATTCTTCACTACTATTTTCTTTGTAAAGTCTTAAAAGGTTCTTTGAAAGCTCCTTCATACTGTTCCGAGCAGACATGTCTCCAGGGAACCGCCGTTGATATTCCTGGGCCCCGATTATCCCATTGGCCCAAGCTCTTGGAGAGGAAAAAGAAGAGATTGGTGTAAGGGCTTGTTCGAAGATCTCCGCAGCCATTAGACTGAACCCTTCGTTCTTGGAACGGCCGATGCAGGTTCCTAGTGCCCATACTACTCTACCATGATTGTCCTCGGAGAAGATTTCATCTTCCCATTTACGATCAAATGAGAGGAAATTTCTAAATCGTGAGGCTTTTTCATCCCAAGCATACCTCACAAAGCCGAGATATCGTGTTGAGAGGTCGTTAAGTGTCAAGGTATTCAAAGTGCCGAGGTCATCAAGTAATACTGTGAGAACGAGTGCTCTTGAATTATCGTCAGTACAATATCCTTCGGCATAATTGGGAATATTATGTTTCGCATGCTGGAATATCCCTATTGAATCCGTCATTCGAATCAGATGTGAAAGTTTGATCTTCGGCAGGATGAAGAGTTGTTCCTCGAGAGACCGCATCATGATCTTTTTTTGCATTACAGCTGACCGTTTCTGGCGTGCTTCTTCAAAAAGGGTTCCGTATTGTTGTGAAACCTTATTCCAGGTCATTTCGCGGCCCAGGAGATAGGCGTTCTTACGCATGGTGTGACGTTCGACCTCGTTCTCGATTAGACGTTTGATCGCAATGGTCAAAGCCCCTGGATCTCCAAAAGGTACGAGGAGGCCCTTATCATCCACAAGAAGCTCCTTTGCATGCCAGTATGGTGTTGATATCACGGCATTTCCTGCGCCGAAAGCATAGGACAGTGTTCCAGATGTGATCTGCGTTTCCTCAAGATAGGGCGTTATATAAATATCGGCGATGGCAAGTAGTTCCTTCAAAACTTCCAATGGAACAAATTTGTTATGGAATATGACATGCCCTTTGATACCGAGTTCATCTGCAAGGAGCTGAAGCGATATCCGGTATTTCTCACCTTCATTCCTGATATGATGGGGGTGAGTGACACCGGCGACCAGGTATACGACATTGGGGTGGTCCTTGATGACCTCCGGGAGCGCCCGCAGAACGACCTCGATACCTTTTTGCGGAGAAAGCAGGCCGAATGTCAGAAGGACAATTTTTCCTTCGACACCGTATTGGTCTTTATAGAAATTTGGATCGATGAAGGACACATCGTGAATTCCGTGTGGGATCAATCGGACCTTGTCCTGATGGGTTTGATGTACGTCGTTGAGAATATCTATTGCCTTCTGGGACATGACAATTACATAGTCAGATATTGTCAGCAGTTCATTCATGACACGACGCTGTTCTTCGTTAGGATCTGTAAGAACCGTGTGAAGTGTTGTTACCACAGGCATTTTCAGTTTACGCAGCAATGTAAGGATATAACTCCCTGCTTTTCCGCCAAAAATGCCATATTCGAATTGGAGACAGACGATATCGATGTCATTCAGGTTTAAAAAGTCGGCAGCCTCTTTATAGGAGTTTAGGTCCTTTTCTATTATTTCGAATCGAACACGTTCGGGATATTGATAGCCCTCTTCAATATCGGTAATGGGAATTGCAAAACATTGGATACCGGGATGGCTCGACGCGAAAGACTCGCATAGGTCCGTTGTAAATGTAGCGATACCGCACTGACGGGGAAGGTAATTGCCAATAAAGGCAACTTTCTTAAGGTTTTTAATATGTTTTATTGTATTTTCTGTCACATCGACCACATCAAAATATTATCCAAAATGTAAATATTTCCATTTCTTTCAATTTAAGCGTTCATATGAACACCTGAGACATCTTTGAACTCATTCCCTCTTGATATATCTTGTCATCTTCTTCAATAAGGTCGTTGTGGCATGGTTCTGATTTATTTCTTGATCTTTCTTAATACACCAGCATCAATTTATGTGAATATCTTGATGATAGAAAGGTCGGTTCAAGGAAATATAAATAGACATGAGAGCAATGCCCGAAATGGAAGAAGAAGGCAATAGGAAAGAAGAATTGTAACATGAAAGGAAAAATGCAATACAATAAAAAAGAATGTGGATTCAATCCTTCTGAATTGAATCCTTATCTTTTTTTTCTTCATTTTTAATAGAGATTACCAGGAATTGTTACTTCTTTCCTCTCGAGGGCGGGCAGCGTTGACCTTTAGTGCCCTACCAAGATGATCTTTGCCATCCAGTTCACCAATAGCCTTTTTTGCCTCATCGTCATCGGTCATTTCTACGAAACCAAATCCCTTGGATCTATCCGTCATTCTATCAATAATGATCCTTACGGATTCTACTGATCCAAATTCTTCAAAAATCGTTCTTATGTCATTTTCTCCCGCTTCATACGAGAGATTTCCAATGTATATATTCATTTAAATACCCCCTTTGCCTGATCTCGGGGGCACGAAGCACCAAAAAAACAAGCCTAGAGCAACCTTTCTAAGAACCTAACCTATTTATAATGACCGGCTGAATCTCCAAAGAAGAAAATCTAGTATAATAGATATTAACTTGATAATTTATTCCATTTATTACATACTTTTGCATTCCAAGCAATATTCAAAACTCTCATCACCAAGGAAAAAAATGGAAGGTAACTTACATCCCTCAAGAAGTAAAAATGAATAGTGAAGGAATTGTTTTCGAAGTGGAGGTAACAGGAAAAAAGTTATCTGAATCTCAAAGAAAAGGGCTTGGGTGTGGGGTAAGGGGTTGGTGTGGGGATTTGAAGATAAGATACATAGATCACCCAAGCTTAGATTAATATTCATACTCAAAATACTTAATGCTATTCCATTGATATAGCAATGATAATTTTAGATCCTTTTCATGATGATATTTCTAACATCATCCACAATTTCATCTTAACATCATCTAGGATCTTTTCCAGTTTACTCTATCTTGAAAGCAGTAAGGAAATTCTTTACCACACTTCCGGGACGGGTAAAATCTAAATGGTGAGAGGATGTTTCCGGAGTTGGAGGAAAATGGCAATTATTTTAATGGTATTAATTCACTAAATCTGTTAAATAATCTAAAATCGGAGAACCATTCCTCTCAAGGGGAAAGGGAGCCATCATAATTGTTGTTGATTATCAATTTCACTGATACCTCAAAGCGTCACCGGGCCTGATCCTTGTAGCTCTTAGTATAGGCAGTTGTGCAACAAGGATTGATCCGATGATGACCATGAAGAATCCTGCTGCAACATATGACAATGGGTAGTGGATCTCTATCTCCCAATCGATCATGGAAAAAATGAGATAGGAAATGGTCCTCGCCATGAGATAACCCAATGGGATCCCAAGAGCCCATCCTACCAAAGACAATGAAATTACCTCCGTTGTGAATACGGTCCTGATCTTCGATGCAACGGCCCCCAAACATCTCATCACACCGATCTCTCTGGTTCTGTCCATTATGTTCATCGTTAGATTGGAGGTCAAACCCACAAGAGAGATCAGAATGATGATGAGCGAGGTGGCAGCCATCATATTGACAATGGATCTGTTCTGGGATACTGTCTCCTCTACGATCCTGTACTTCTTATGGGTCTCGATATCCTGTCCGTATGATCTCATTTCATCCTCAATATCAGCAGAGACCCGATCAACGACAGATCTGGAATCATCCTCTGTTATGATGTGGAATCCCGAGACCGTTCCGTTCTGTTCTGAGAGGGATTGAACCGCTCCGAGAGGCATGTAAAGGACCATACCCATATAGTAGAAATCGGAGTCGATTCCAATTATCTCGATGTCGGAAGGACCGGTTGGTGTCATAACATTGATGATATCCCCGACAGTGATCGAAGCATACCCTGCCAGTTGTTCTCCTATGACCGCAACGTGCAAAAATTCATCGGAAAACCAGGACCCTTTGATAAGGGTCCTATCATGGAGTTTTATTACGGTACCAGGATCGTATCCCATGACATGAACTTCCATGCCGCCCATGGTGAATCTGTTCTCTAGAAAGGGCTCCACAAGATCTACACCATCTATCTCCGATATTTTTACAGATTCTCCAGAATTCAGATCGCTGGACCCATTAACATTTTCTACAATTATATCATAATCGACATTGTCTATCGTCCTTGTAAGTTCCTCACCAAGGGAGAACCCGAAGGAGACAAGTCCGAGAAATACTCCAACTGCAAGAGATATCTGAAGGATGGTAGCAATGCTCCTTCCCTTCCTTCGAGATGCATTCCTGAACCCGAGCTGAACAATTCTTGGAAGCCATTTCGACCCCATCAGGAACCTGTCTACCGGTCCCTTGCCGTAATTTGAAGCTATACCAGTATCCTCCAATCCCTCTCTGGTCCTTACTCTAATACCTTTGATAATGGCAGGCATGGAAGATAGGACAACGAGGAGAATCCCCCCTAAGAGACTGAGAATAACAGTTGGAATATGAATGGAGAATACTGCATCGAATCCCAGGAGTCCTCCGAAATAAATGAGAAGGATGAACGTCAAACCTGTTCCCAGGATTGTTCCAATAGTAGCTCCAATGGAACCGATTATCAGAGAGGTGGTCAGGAAAGATCTGAATATCTGGACCTTTCTTGCCCCGACAGCCTTCATCATAGCGATCTCTTTCCTTTGTTCTGAAATGATAGTGTTCATTGTGTTGTAAATGAAGAAGATGGAGCACAGGACTGCGATCACAGTGAGCACATACATGATAGACATGAAGATATCCAGGAACTCTCCTGCAGGCCATTCTCCTTCTTTTCTTATCTCCGGGGTCTGGTCCAGTGATCCAATTCCATCCACAGATTCCAGGACCGACCATATCTCGTTAATGGTACTCTCTATCTGATCATCCTCTGTTGACCGGAGATCGAACGAGAGCGTGTTGATGCCTGTTGAATTAGCAATAGTATGGATGAAACCAATATCACAGTAGAATACTGCCAAACCTGAAGAGTCATAGGATCCCTCACTATGAGCAAGTGATTTTCCAACTCCGGATACCGGAATTTTTCTTTCATTTCCTGTAGGATCCAAGATAACAACCTCAGACCCATCTTCCCCACAGAAGATCCCGTTCTTCGAATTCCATTTTTCCGTGAGGAACTCTCCATTTTCGGGATAGGACCCAGAAACAAGCAATATCCTGTCCACTGACATCTCATCGAGATCATCCACACCTACCATTCTGATATCTTCCCTTCCAACCCCTCTCAGCATCTCGGACCTGAGAACATATGCGGTCTGGATATTTTCAATATTATCTATCAAGGATAATTCGGATAGAGTACCTTCCGAAAGTTCTACATCGGGAAATGAATACCTCAAATTGAATAAGTTCTGCTCCTCCACCTCATCATCAATAGTGCCCTTAGCAAGCGGATTTACAGCAAAAAGGGCCATTCCCATGACCCCAAGGACTATGGTAAGAACGGTGAAGATGGACCTGGCCTTCCTTCTCTTCAGATCATTGAAACTCTTTGATAATAATGCTGATATCATCTTCCCTTCCCACCTTCAGTTATCCACCACTCCGTCAAGCATCCTGATCTGTCTGGAAGCCCTTCCGGCCAGATCCTTTGAATGGGTCACATAAACAAGGGTCATCCCACTGTCATTTAGAACCCGGAACAGGTCGAAGACCTTTGATTCCGTCTTTGAATCAAGATTTCCCGTCGGTTCATCACAGATAAGGAGTAGAGGATCGTTCGCCAGGGCCCTTGCTATGGCAACTCTTTGCTGCTCTCCCCCGGAAAGTTCGGATGGCAGATGATCCCATTTATCTCCAAGGCCTACGATATCCAGGTTCCTCATGGCCTTCTTCCTTCTTTCCTTGAGACTTCCGTTCCGAATGAGGTCCATTGGAAGCATGCAGTTCTCCAGAGCATTCAGGGTGGGGAAGAGCTGGAAGAACTGGAATACTATTCCCACATTCCTACCCCGCCATTTTGCCAGCTTGTCCTCACTCATCAGATCAATCCTTTGCTTCTGAATATCCACAATTCCCCTGGTCGGTTTATCGATCCCGGTTATCATATTGAGCAATGTGGTTTTCCCGCATCCGGATGGACCCACTATGGAGATCATCTCTCCCTGTTCTATCTCAATATCCACCCCTCTTAGGGCATTGTAAGACATCTTTCCGGACCTGTATTCCTTGTGCAGACCTTTCAATCGTATCATGGTCATCCTATCACCGCCTTCATTTCTTGGGGCCCCATATCCCGACATCACTAACCACCTGCTCCATATCCTGCATATTCTCATGTATATTTATACTTTGTTTTGAAGTATTATAATATGTGGATTTATTATATCTTATGCCTGCATACCTTAATTATAATGGAAATATTATCAGGTATTATTATGATAAAAATAATTCCATTTATATACTCTTAGAAAGATATGGATATGATAGAAATGCTTGTACCCCTGCCAGACCTTCCCAGACTCAGCTGGTTCGAAGTGGAGATACTCAACTTTCTAAGGACCAATGAAAGGTATGGAAACGAGATGCTGGCCATGTTAAAGGAACATCTCGGAGAGAGTGAGGTCTCTTCCGGTAAACTATATTCGGACCTGAAGAAAATGGAGAAGAAGAAATATATAATCAGGACGAAGGGGAGAAGAGAGAAGGGCGACGCACTAATGACAAGAGGTGTGGACAGGGTCTATTTCAAGATAACGGAGTCCGGATCGAGAGAGCTTGAGAAAACAGAAAGGTACATGTCATGCTGGCAGTTCGAATCCATGCTTGAAAGGTCATCTGAAAAGATACCTTTGATCATGGAAAAGGTTCTCCAACCCCTTGGAATGGATATCACCGTTGGTGTAGCTGTTGACCCTTCCAGGTTGGGTACTGCAAGAGCGATCGATCTCCTTCCTGTGATGGAAGGAGTGAAATATGCTCTTCTTATGATATCCAATGATGGGTCAACACCGGTCCCGCATATCGATGAAAAAGGCAGGGAAATGGCCTCCTTTCCATCAAAGGACGATGATATTCCACTGAAGGATTCCTACCTTGATGCTGTTATCTCGATCTATCCTCTCACAAGAACCAGAAAAGAAATGACCTATATCTCCGAGCTTGTCAGAGTTGTCAAATCGGGGGGAAAGGTCATCGTTGCCGATTTCTCCAAACTGGACTCCTTTATACTTGAGGATATCTTCAGATCACAACTTGGATGGTCCGGTGAGGACCTCAAAGGACATGATTCAAGGGGGATCAGGGAAATTCTTTCGGAACACCTTTCTGATGTGGATGTCAAGAAGTTCAAGGAACAGTACATTGCCTGGGGAACCAAATGATATCACTTCACTTTGTACATCAGGAATCCATTTGATCCATTATTTCGTACTATGAAATCCACGTTAAGGTCCTCTTCCACAAGTTTCAATGTTGACATCAATCTACCCTCGATATTAAAAACCTCTCCCTTACCCACCCCTGGACATTTGTTGTGTACCGTCAGAACGTAGTGGTCTCCTTTCTTCTTAATTATGAATGGATAGCCCATGCATATCTTGGGCCTGGTCAGATATCTCCCGCATCTTTTCTCAATTCCATTGTTCTTTAAGAGGTACTTACAGAAACCATCCACTGGATCTCCGATATATTCTGACAGGTATCCATCGATCCATGTCCTTGAAAAAACATTGCCACAACAGGAACCGCACATCTGGCATTCCCATTTCATACCGTGAGGTATCTCGATAAAGTCTGAGATGTCCGCCGAAAGGGGTGCATCGTCACCTTCAACGATCAGGGGCGTTTCCAAGATCTACAACTCTGTGATTGAAATAAGAGAGATATCAGGTTGTATTTAAAGTAAGGAGATAGATCTTATTTTCAGCGTGAGGGTCTGTTATCCACGATCCTTTCCGGTTTTATTTTACTCCCCCACATTTCAAGGAGTTCATTCTCGGATGTTGATGTGTCAATTGAAACAGGGATCTCCATCGCATCTTTGATCTTCTTTTCTATCTGCTTGGCGAGTTCCTTTCTGTCCACACCTTCATCGATCGCAATTTTGACCTTGAGGATATCCAGATCGGACTTGTTCTTCTTCTCGATGGAAACCTGCCAATCGACGATACCTTCCAAACCATGAAGTATATCATACAATGGATCGAGGTTGACAGACCTTTCATTTTCTTCTGTCAGGGACATTTTTTTGGAATAGTCCTTCATCCTTCCGATAGGACCTCTAATTCGTGGAATATTGCTCCCGCATAATGGACATTTTCCATATAGTATACCACCTTCAAAGATATCACCAATTAGGTATCTGCATATGGTTGAACCTCTTCCATCAATGTTGGTAATGACAAGATGGCCTCTTTCTCCCGGTCTTTTCTGTTTCCCTGTCAACGGATCAACGATCTCTGCTATGTGGAGATTCGGGTGTATGTGATAAACACCGGACCCCGGGGTGCATTCAGGTAAGGCATCCCTCATCTCCGTAGAGAGATAGATATCATAAATAGTGAAATCCTGAGCGCCTCCATCCTTGAGGAGTTGCTCGATCTTCTTTTTCGATCCTTTGGTCGTTCTTTCCCCTGCGATCAGGACCAATTTGATCCCGGAAAGATCGGTTGCTTTCCCTTTTGCCCTTCTGAGAAGGTAGTTAATGTATGAAGGGAAACCCACAATCACATTCGCATCAACTGCGTTGATCATGTCCAGAGCCTTTTCGGTGGATGACAATGCATCCCCACCGCAATGGTAGATCCTCAATGGTGTAAAAATATTGAGCCAGTACATGAATGTGAATGCTATATGAGGACCGAAGGGAAAACAATTCAATATAACCCACTCATCCTCCATTCCCACAACATCCTGAAGGGATCTGTACGCATTGCTGAACTGCCTGATGTCCCTGGAAGTGAACATGAAGGAAAAATTATTTTCTGATCCATCGGTTGAATTTATCATGAAATTTGGATAATACTCCTGTGCCAGTTCCTTTTTAGGATCTCCGCCAGTAAGATCCGATAGCTTCATTCTGATCAATTTCATCCTTGGCCAGTGCTCCATGATCTTTTCCAGGTCCGGCGAGAGGATGATATCCTTGTATCTATTCGGATCATCCTCTGTGGGCATGATATCTTCTTTTTTGGTAAGTGGGATCCTCTCTAGGTCCTTCACGGTATTGATCGAATTCGGATCAATACCCTTCTCATCGAATAACCTCTTGTAATAGGGAGAGAATGGATAGAGCTGGTACCTTACCATCTCCCTCAGCTTCTTCTCCTGAATCCTGGCGATCTCTTCGCTCGACAGATCGTAATATCTCTCCACGGGATCAAAATCCAAGGTTGAACCCACCTTCCCAGGGAGCGGGATGTTCCTGTGAACGGGTCCTGGATATAAAGCCTTAACTTACCTTCTAATGATGCTTCATCCTGCCTCCGTGGGAAAAAGCTGATCTTATCGATCCATCCATGAAGCAAGGGATCCAGATATGATCTCGTCTGTATCCATTAGGAGTTCCGATAGAACAAGATAAGGAATAAGAACGCAATAGCACCGATATGGTCGAGGACCATTTGTTTAGGGTCATAGAAATGGAGAAACTGGACCCATACATGGCAATGGCACTGGAAGAGATCTGCCTCGAAAGCGTCAGGGATGGAGGCGACCCGGTGATCCATTTCTGGGAATGGGACAGGACGGCCGTTACAATAGGGTCCTTCCAGATGATGAATGACGAGGTTTATGTTGAAAAGTGTCGAAAGGATGAGGTCCCGATTATCAGGAGGATCAGCGGAGGAGGGACCATGTTCCATGATCTAGGGCAGGAGTTCATCTTCTCGATAACGGCTCCTCCTGGGATCCTAAGTAATGATATCACAAAGTCCTACAAGCAGGTCCTTGACCCTGTGAAAAAGGGTCTCTCTGAGATCGGTCTTGGATCAAGGATAGAGGAGAACAATCTGATGGTAGGAGACCTCAAGATCTCAGGAAGCTCCCAGAGAAGGACCTCCAAAGCCATCTTGCACCATGGTACGGTCCTCTATGATGTCAATCCTTACAGGATGCTGAATTATATCAAAGGGGACAAGGTGGTTCCTTCCGGAAAGGGAACTTGTTCCAATTACAGGCCTGTAACATGTATCCTGGACCACCTTGAGATAGAGATGATGGATGTGTACCGTTCTGTGAGATCTGCACTTCTGGAGGGAAAGGATAATTACATCTCGAAATGGGCCGAAGATGAACTGGAAAACGCTCAGAGGTTGGTAGAAACGAGATATTCTGATGATGAATGGAATATGAAAATATAATCTGTCCATTATTTCGGACACTTTTTCGAGTTTCTGTTCGTTATGATCGACACCTATATGAAACGATAAATGAACTCGGTTGTGGACCTACCTACTGTCCAATTGATCCTTCTCGTGTTCATTTCAATGATACACAACAATCGATTAATACCGGTAAGCTGAATACAATCCCATCCAAGGGGAAGAAGGATGTTGAGAATAGCTAAGACGGACAATTTCTTTTCACCTTTGGTAATTATTATTATCTTGATTTCAATCAATCCTTTCATTAGCCCGGCCTATTCTTCAGTAAATAATGTTTTTCCAAGCAGATTTTCTGGAGGGTGGTCCCTTGAAGTCAACGGAGGTCAAGGAAATTTTCTTTCCTCACCAGCACTAGCGGACCTGGACCTAGATGGAGACATGGAGATAATACTGGTCACATCAGAAGGGACACTGCACGCCATTGATAGTTCGGGAAAATACATGTGGAATAGTTCTTTCTCAGATAATGGAACCGTCACTTATGGAGATAAACACGACGGGAGCTTCCATTCCTTGGTTTTCACATCTCCTCTTGTAACCAATCTTTCTGGGGGTCCTGAACCTGAGATAGTAATAGGATCACAGGGGGGACCTATCTGTTTCAATAGCACAGGTGCTATACTTTGGAAGACTGGAAGAAAGGATTTCACATCTGTCAGCACACCATCCATTTTCGAGGTATATGGTGATGGATACGGCCCCGGAGAAGATATCGGTATAGCCTTGACAACTCAGCATAGTAATGGTTCTCATTATCTGGAGATATACTCTAATCTGGGAACTCATCTATCAAGCACATTCATCACTAACGGAACAGGAAGGATCTCCACAACAGTCGTCACTTCCGATCTGGATGATGATGGAGACCCAGAAGATGAGATAGTAATAGATGTGAACGGGACTGGGACCTTCTGGTTTATTCCCTATGAAAATAATCCATTCTTTTTTCATGTTCTCAACAATTCAATCCACAAGGGTGTGAGTTATTCTTCGCCTGTAGTTGCTGATCTTTTCGGATCAACCGAAAAGGAGACCATAATGATAGAGAACGATTTCAACGGAACCGGGCCCATTGAAAATCATACGATCAGCATCTATGGTGGCAGAGGTAATCTGTTAATCTCAAAGAAAATCGATCATGGCGGACCCGTAACCTCATCGGCAGTTGTCGCGGACCTGGATGGATCTAGTGATGAGACACCTTCAGCTGCCATGGAGCTTATTTATGTGAACCTTTCAGGTTTTCTTCAGGTTTATGATTTATCCTTCTCTCCGATCAATCTGACTGAAAAATGGAGATTCTATCTCGGAAGCAACTGCACCAGTTCTCCTGCAATATGCGATATAGACGGTGATCTGGAAAATGAGATCGTTGTGGCCAGTCATCAAGGAAAAATCTACTGCTTGGACGGTGACCCCTCAGATGGAACCGATGAAGGAGTCCCATATCCGGGCGATGGTCCTCAATCGGATGTTAAATGGGTATTCGATACGAACAATAAAATCACAACTTCATCGCCTGTTGTGGCTGATGTGGATGGAGATCGTCAGATTGATATTGTAATTGGAACGGATAGCGGAATGTTATTCTCATTGGGACCAAGTACCAATTGTTTTCTCGATCAGATCGATTGGCCCACCCAAAGGGGAAACAACAGAAGGACAGGAGAGTACATTCTTTCACCAAGGATGGAGGTTGATATTCGAAGGACCAATATAACAAACACTGATGGAATACGCAAAATTCAACCAGGATGCACAACAATTTTCAACATTACAATATCCACAAGGGGTTATTGGTTAAGGGAAGAAAACAAATTCAATATCGACGTTGAGGTTCTTTCACCGGGATGGAAATGTCACACGGAGATCCCACCAAGTCATGGCATTGAGAATCCTGATTTCATCTTTTTGATCCCAAACGATCAAAAGCAGTTCCAGGTTTATATTGAAGCTCCATGGGAGGGGGAAATTGGTGAACTGGGAAGGTTCAATATCTCCGCTACTCTGAGTGATGATAAAACCATATGTGATAAAATGGTTTTGATGGCTGGGCTGGACCAATTCGTGGATTTCGAACTGAACTTTTTGAAGCAAGCATCAACAGATCCTCTGGACCCTTTAGAGGGTAAGAAATGGGGCATGATAACTCCGGGAGATGAGGGAATTTACACGATCTCGATCCTGAACAAGGGGAATGTAAACGATACATATGACCTCTCACTGAATTCACCACCCAAGGATCTCGGATGGGACTGGTATTTTATCGAGACAAACAGAACAACGGCCAATGTGTCACTTACATCACCCCCATTTGCAGAGCAGTTCGGTGGGATTACCGGTACTTCATATACGGTCTTTGTCAGATCTCCGGATTTCTTCCTGGGAGGATCACAGATACCGATCAAGCTAACAGTAAGTTCGAGGAATGCATCGATATTAAATGAGACACTGGAAAAAGAGGACACCTTGATCCTCGTAGTACAAAGTTACCCTGATTTCGAGATCGAGGTCCCGGATGAACCCATCCCGATCTTCCCGAACTATACTGTAGAGGTCCCCATTGGGATCACGAATACAGGAAACAAAGATCTGATATACGTGATACTTTCGATCGAGGGTAAACAGCCTGGTTGGACTGTGAGATATCCCGAAGAACCTCTGGGGGTCTTCCAGGGACAGACAAGGAGGATTTTGATCAAGGTCTCTTTTCACGAAATCGAATTAGGAATCTCCTGGAAAGCAGGAAATATCTATCCTGTAGAAATTTCTGGGAAATCCGATTCCCTGGTCAGAAATGATACTTTTACTATGTACGTTGAAAGGATCTCGGCCATCTTGACGGTCCTGAATCCGGATACAGTTCAGTATATCGATCCCGGAGGATCAAAGGATTATCAACTGCTCCTTGCGAACGGGGGAACGGGGGATGAAGTTCTGAACCTGACGGTCGATCCTGCCATTGAAGGAGATGATATCTCGATCTCCTTCATCGACATACCATCAACAGAAATGATGTGGCTTCCTTGGGGTGGGGAGATCTTGCTGGATTTCATTATAAATGTGGGAATAAAGGCTCCCATGGGCTTTCATACCATCATTATTCAACTTACAACAGAAAGTGGATACTTTAGCGTGATAGAGATCAAAATAAACATTACACATGTAAGGTCCTTCGAACTGATAACGCCTCAGGATATGGATTCCTTCTACCTCCAGATGGAACCTGGCGAATACCATTCTTTCACTGTCGGTATCAAGAACACTGGAAACATAGGATTGGATATCGTTCCAATGTTCGGAAGGAGGGCCCTAAGCCACCCGGACCAGTTCACAAGTTCCAATCTGGAATGTACTTTCTCCTTCGATTGGATATCATTGAGGGGGGATAATTCAGAAGAGACCCGGGTAACCTTCACTGGTGAAAACGTCACAGTGTCCGATCTTTTTAATGGAGTCCTTTACCGATTAGAAGATGAAATAAAGAAGGGCGGATTCGATGTATCCATTGATACCGGAGAGGTCCTATGGATCGGAATGCATTTCACTCTTCCTGACTACAATGGGGAGAAAATGGTCCCGGCGATGTCACTTTCGTTCCTTGTAAAAGAGAAGGTATTGAACTTGATAGAGAGGTTCGATCTGGGAGTGAGCGTTCTCTATCCTGACCTGACGATAACAGACGTCATCGTAAAAACTGATGAAAATATCTTTATGAACAGTAGCTGCAAAGTTGGGGACGTAATGATCATTACAGTTTATGTCAAGAACATCGGGGATGTGACTTCACTTGAAACAACAGTCAGGTTCAATTTCGACGAAGAGGCATATGAACTCTTCGATATAGGGCCAATGGATCCGGGTGATCTCAGATATTTCACCACCAACATAACACTTGGAGCGGGATATCATGATATCAGCTTCGAGGTCGATCCATTGAATTATGTGTATGAAAAGAACGATCAGTTCATGGAAGGCAGTCAGCCAGGAGCCAATATCTGGAAAAGGACCTTCCTGGTTGAAAAAGAGAATGAGGAAAGTGACGGTCTCCCGTTATGGTTGGCCCTCCTCAACATCGGATTGGTCCTTCTCCTATTAATTTCAGCATCTGTTTTCTTAATACTTATCAGAAGAAGGAGTAAAGGACCCATTCCAAATGAGGAATAAGTCCAAACCTTAAAAAAATACATTATTGCAGATCAGTTTTTCAGGGTCAGTACTTAAACTCCTTAGGAATCATTAAATACCATAATAGATAATGTAAGCTTACACTGGTTGACATGTTCAGAAAAGGAACTTCCTCGGAAGCACAGTTCAACTACTGGAACCTCAGAAGAGGAGGCAAATCCCAATCCGAGATCTCCAGAGAATTCAACATCACAAGGCAGTCCGTATCCAAATCCGTGAAGGTTCAAGAAAGGGAGGTTGTTATCCGATTGCTTGAATGGGCTCAAGCTTCGGGGATACTTCCAATATTTTATGATCAGGTCCTTGGAGTTCTGATTGGAACCATCCCTCCACTCGGGAATATCAAATGCTTTTTGATCATCGATGACAGGAACGATTCCAGGGTATTCTATGATCCGAAGGCAAATCCCGATGAGGAGGGCCGTAATTCATCGAGAAAAGATCTTATCAGTCTTCTGACAAGGGTCCTGGATACCGATAGGTTCAAAGGAATGGATTTCAACGATATATTGGACGAAATAATGATGTTCAAGAGAGGTGATTGATTGTTACTTGATAAAGACAATGAGAGAACTTGCCATCGACAAATCACGTTTTCGATCCTGGCAATTGTTCTGGTAAGTATCTCGATCCTGTCATTTGACAGCGCAAGCGCTTCAGGAATCTTTGAACCACCATCCATAGAAAGAATCCAGGAGCAGATCCCAAATGCCACCGTTCTTGAAAAGGATAAGGATATAAAAGGAGAAGTGAACCTTGATGAGTACAATAACAGTTTCGACCTCTATATCGCGGTCATCCCTACCGGTGAGGACGATTTGTGGATACATCTTGAAGGTAGAGACTATGATGGCGGGAAAGTGGGTCTTGTATATTTTTACGAGAATCTGAGTAGAGGAGAAGGATTCTCCACACTGCAAATTAAGGAAGATTCTTATAAAGCCGATCTGTTAAGATCGAGCGACCTTTCAAAGAATTGTACTATCTATATTGTGGTTTACGGCAATGGGAAATATAGTGTCGGAATGGATAGTTCAACATATTTTTCCATCTGGTACATACTGGTGCCTATTATCATTGTTTTCATTATCATCATATTGTCACCTGTTCTTTTTGCAATAATTACAATAATAACTGCGAAAAAGAGGATCTCTCAAAGAAGAAAGATGATAGAGGCGAACGGACCGATTCATTCCGGTAGATTGTTGAAAAATCCTGAGAAGTATTTCAAGTCCAGTAAGGGTAGGGTCAAGTCCAGAAGAACTTTGTGGATCATCCTAATAGGGTCCCTTTTACTTTCCGTTCTTTTATTGATCCTCGGTTTCTTCATTCCTACCATAAAGATAGGAGAGGTATACATTGTATACTGGCTGCAGCCTGGGATCCTTCTGATCATTTTAGCTGTATTTTCAATGTTCATATTGTGGATAGAATCCATTTCCAACAAACCAGGAGTACCATCTGGATTGGAGATGTCCCTGTCCGGAAAGAGGTCATCCAGACCTTTCAAGGAAAGTATTCCAAATATTACAGTAATCTTTCCAGTGATATCATTGATTTTGGGATTCCTCATTTATGGAGTTCTAATTAGGAATAATCCTGGACATTTCTTCATTATGATCGAGATCCTTATTCTGACACTAATTTCATTTGTTACTATCCCCATCTTCTCAATATTCAATATCGAAGCAAGACCAGATAGAATCGAATTTTTCTATGGTCCGAGGGTTGTGTGGAAAAAGGTCCCTTTTATAGGAAAATCTATCCCACTCAAGGATATTTATTCCATTGCACCTGTTTCCGTTCATCCGATAAGAGACTATTTCATAGGCACATGGTGGATAAAGATAGGAAGAAAGGGGGAATATGGTTACCTCACTTTGCACAGGACAGGTGTGAGTATAATCACAATGGAGGGTAAGGAATACATCGTCTCCACCAGGGATCCCATGAAGCTTGTCAAGTTCGTCAACGAGAGAAAAAAGGGAATTATAACATAGATTGAAAGGAAATGAGATTGTTTCATTCTGTCTCCATCTATCCTATCGGAACATCAACACCCAGGGAATCATCTATCACTTCTATCCTGAATATCTTATCATCATTCCATTCCTCACAGGTCCTCTGAATGGTCCATATACATTCCCCATCCCAGGCAATTGCCCATGTTCCATCAGCTGCAGGATAGATCGATCCGATCAATATACCATTGGCATCCCATTTTCCAAGTCCTTTGGGTCCTCCGTAAACTGACCAGAAATACTCTCCAGTCCATACAAGGGTCCCGACATTCTTTCCTCCGCTGAATGAGGTCTCTCCTACCTTTTGACCCTTGTTCGTTAATTTGTGTAATGTCCTTCCGTCCCTGCTCAGAAGTCTGAGATTTTCACCATCATAGGTAAGACCGGTTGTCCCCCCGAGCTGTTTATCGGGAATATCGAATGAATCCAGTATGTCGATCTTCGTTCCGTTCAATTTGAACTTGAATATCTTGAGCAAACTGAAATCGTTCACATAGTAGTATTCACCATCGGTTGTCAATCCCCTGGGATTCATTATCACATCATTCCCGTATCTCACATCGGTTCCAGTATCCGGATCGACCCTTATGAAATCCAGCTGTTTTCCAATTGTTCCGGAACCAAGACTGAATCTCCAGAGGTATCCATTATGATACAATAGAGACCACCCGAAAGATAATCCCTTGCCAATCCTTTTTACGACCGCCCTTGTTTCATCTTCCGGAGTATACACATAATTGAAACGGTCCTGAGGGTCCCCCGGCATGTAATCCAGTTCCTTCTCCCTGATATCCACAATATCCAGTGATGGGATCGGGACCGAGTTATCACCCATATCATTCCCTGAGATGGTGGAATTGACAGTCTGGTCGAATCCGATAGGATTCGGATTCTTGAAATCCCTGAACCTGTTGTTCTTCACGGTTACGGTTGAACCCATTCCTCCGGTGATCGGAAGCCTGTAACCATCGAAATAATTGTTCTGGACAACAGCTTCGGTCTTTTCAAAATGGAGAGAAACATGACCTCCAAGAAAATGGTTCCCGGATATCATTACATTTTTATTGTACTGTTCAAGGGCAATATCATGGTATCCGTTCCCATAGAGGATATTGGAGGTAAAGGTTGGCCAGGACCTTTCTGCATAGAGTCCTTCGGAATTGATCCATCTTATTATCGAATGGGAGACCTCAACCGAAGAATCCATCTGTAATATTCCAAGGACGGCATACTCCACGATCACATACTTGAATATCGAATTGTTCGAATCGTAGATATTGATCCCTTCCCAGTCTCCGTTAATAGGATCCTCCGCATCGGATGTGAACCAGATCATACCATCCTCAGCTCCTACAGCCCTTATCGACCCCCCATTGACAGTTATGATCGCCCTTTTCCAGGGTTCCTTGTATCCCCTGTAATGTTTGAAATAAACATGTGTCCCTGGTTCAATGATCAGAACCACCCCCTTTGGAATGGACACAAATTCATCGACAAGTATCTTACCGGACCAGACCTCATCGGAATTCAAAACACCCCTCTTTACAATGGTCTGATCTTCCGGTTCATTATCCTTATCATCTTCTGTATCTTCATCAGTTCCTTCATCGGTAATGCACATTGAGGAAAGGACGAAGAGAAAGATGATAAAGGAAGAGAATAAAACTTTCAGTAACTCAGACATATTCCATCAATTGGATTGTTAGCAGTTAAATCTATTGATTTCCGCATTTGATCGAATATCTTTCAGACCAGTATCTTCCCAGGGTGTTCGAGGTAATCCTTCAAAGTGTTCATGAAACGTGCGACTTCGGCACCGTCAATGATCCTGTGATCGAAGGATACCACGATACCCATCACCCTCCGGACAGCGATCTGACCATTCAGGACCCTGGGCTCCTCCCTGATCCTGCCAACCCCTAGAATGGCCGCCTCCGGGAAGTTGATCACAGGGACGCCGTAGATCCCTCCGACTGCACCGTAATTGGATATCGTGAAGGTCCCACCCCTGAGATCAGCAAGGTCTATCGTCCTGTCCCTGGAATGTTCTATCAGAATATCCATATCCTTCTGTATATCGGAGAGAGCTTTGGTCTCCACCCTTTTTACGACAGGGACGATGAGGCCGTCATTGGTATCCGTTGCAACACCGATGTTAAAGTACTCCTTGATGATGATATCCTCATTTTCCTCATCCAGCATTGCATTCAGGGATGGATGTCTCATCAGCGATTTCTGGACGGCTTTGATGATATATGGCATGAAGGTCAGTCTTTCGCCTTTTTCCAGCATTTCTGAATTCATTCCCTTCCTCAGGTCCCAAAGCTCTGTAACATCGACCTCCTCCATCGCTGCTGCATGAGGAATAGTGAACTTGGATGTCTCCATCCTCTTCCCTATGATCTCTCTGAGGCCCTTGTATGGCTTGTATGAGATGTGACCGTAGAAGTCGTAGTTCATCTTCATCACGAACTTCTTTTCCTTTTTCTTCGGTTCCTCGGTCCTCACCTCTTTCGGTCCTTCATTGTATCTTCTTACATCATCTTCTGTGATACGACCCTTGGGTCCGGTTCCAGCGACAGAGTTCAGGTCCACATTCAGCTCCTTTGCAAGCTTTCTGACCTTGGGCAGAGCGAAGATCTTCCCTTTGGAAGGAGCTTCTGTCTGTTTGTTCTCAATTACTTTCTCCTCATTTTCCGGTTCTAATGCTTTTTCTTTCTTTGATGATCTCGGAGCTTTCTCACCTTCATCACCAATGACTATCATTACTTCCCCCACCTGGACCTTATCTCCTTCTTCCACCCTGATCTCGAGAACTGTCCCCTCGGCAGGTGAAGGCATATCCACAATGGCCTTATCGGTCTCTACCAGGGCCATGTTCTCATCTTCTTCTATCCTATCTCCGACCTTGACAAGCCAGGTCTTTATCCTTCCTTCCGTTATTCCTTCTCCAACATCGGGGAATTTGAACTCGGTTACCATGTTAGCACCTCCCTCATGCCCTTTACGATCCTATCGAGGTCCGGCATCGCCCACTGCTCCATTTTATAGAAGGGAAAGGGTACATCGAACCCGGTTACCCTAATAGCAGGAGCTTCCATACTCCCAATGACATCTTCCTGGGTCCTGGTGATGATCTCGGAAGCGAAACCGGATGTCCTGACAGCTTCCTGGACAACTACAAGTCTCCCGGTCTTCTCCACAGAAGCATTAACGGTCTTTTCATCATAAGGGACAATGGAGCGGATATCTATGACCTCAGCATCGATACCCTTCTCCTTCACCAGGTCAGCCGCCTTGATCAGCTTAGGCAACATGGAACCCCAACCTACTAAAGTGAGGTCCTTGCCCTCCTTCACCACTTTGGCTTCCCCAAGTGGAACTGTGTAGGGGTCATCGGGAACCTCCTCCTTTCCAAGTCTGTACAATCTCTTTGGTTCGAGGAATACAACCGGGTCAGGGTCCCTGATAGATGATATCAGCAATCCTTTTGCATCGTAGGGATTCGAAGGTATAACGGTCTTCAAACCCGGAATATGCGAAAGAATGGACTCGTAACTCTCCGCATGGTGCTCAAGTGCCCTCACTCCTCCCCCATAGGGGGCCCGAACAACGAGAGGCACCGAGAACCTTCCCTGGGTCCTATTCCTCAATCTGGATGCATGGGAATTCAGCTGATCAAGTGCTGGCCACATGAAGCCCATGAACTGCATCTCGGCAACCGGTTTGAATCCGGCAAGGGCCATACCCGTTGAGAAACCGACTATCCCTGATTCCGCCAGAGGAGTGTCCATCACCCGGTTCTCTCCGAATTTATCAAAGAGGCCTTCTGTAAGCCTGAATACACCACCGTTCACACCTACATCCTCGCCCAATACCACAACGGTCTCATCGGCCTCCATCTCGTTGAAAAGAGCGGACCTTATCGCTTCGACCATGTTCATCTCGCTCACGGAAATCCCCCCTGTATCTCGGAGGCATCCTCATCTATCTCCTTGTTCTCCAACGAGGTCTTCAGGTAATCCAATTGTTCCTGGAGGTTCTGGGGCATGTCGGCATACATGTATTTGAAAAGGTCCTCGGGTTCGAGAGGAGGAAGGGATTCCGCTTTCTCCACGGAGCTCTTGATCAGCTTCTTTGCCTTCTTCTTCAGCTCTTCCTCCCATTCCTCTGTCCAGATACCCTTCTTCTTAAGGTATGCCTTCATTCTTTTCAGAGGGTCCTTCTCTTCCCATTCTTTTTCCTCTTCCTTTGTCCTGTATCTTGTGGGATCATCTGCAGTGGTATGCATGAGTTTCCTGTAAGTGAAGGCTTCAATGAAGGTCGGACCTCCTCCATTCCTAGCCTTTTCAAGGGCATCTTCAGTTACTTTGTAAACAGCTAAAACATCGTTCCCATCCACGAAGATCCCAGGAAAACCGTAAGCCATCCCTTTCTGAGCAATGGTCCTTGATGCGGTCTGCCTTTTCCTTGGTACCGAAATGGCCCATTGATTGTTCTGGCAGACATAGACTACAGGCGCATGGAACGTTCCTGCGAAGTTCATCCCTTCATGAAAATCACCCTCGGACGTTCCTCCATCTCCTATATAGCAAAGGACTGCATTCTTCTCATTCTTCATATTCAGGGCATGTGCGAATCCTGCTGCAATAGGAAGTTGGGTTGAAACCGGAACGAATATCGGAAAGCTTCTTGTCCCTTCTGGAACCCTGTTTCCCCTTACATCCCCCATGAAATAGAGAAGATTGTTCTCGAAAGGAAGGTCCCTGATCATGTATGATACAAGTTCCCTGAAGGAGGGAAAGAGCCAATCCTCTTCCCTCATTGCAAGGGCTGAACCTACCTGGGCGGCTTCCTGTCCGCTGCCTGGAGCATAAGTACCCAGTCTTCCCTGTCTCTGGAGATTGATAGCCTTTTCATCGGCCATCCGTCCGTAAAGCATCCACCAGTACATCTCCTTCAACAGATCATCATTGAATCCGGGGTCCTCGGATATCAGGTTCCCCTCCTTGTCCAGGATCTGATATAGCTCACAGTCCTCGGGTAAACAAACTCTTGGGTCCATGGAATGGTCCTCCTTCAGCAGAAGATCTATGATCTCCTGCCTTTCACTCCCTCTTTGCCCATTCCTTGAGCTTGTCATACGTCACTGTTCCACAGAGAAAAGTGTCGTTCTTCTTGTTGTAAAGGAAAGGGACACCGTTGCATCTTCCCTGTGAATATTTCATCATGATGTTCTGGTTTGTGGAACTATGCCAGACCTCGAACCTGTCGATCTTTATCCCTTCTTCTTCCTTCAGTCGATTAATGAATATCTCCAACTGCTGGCAAGGAGGACATTCTGCTCCGTAAAAATCCAATAGATGTGAACCTTCTTCGCTCATTTCAATTTCACCTCTGTTTATGCATTACCGGATCTTGATTATCCGGTAGTGTAACAATTACTATCGAAAAGCGAGTTATATATTTTATCGCTGATATTTGAATCAGGGTCGGGGGAAATTGAAACCCTCTCCGATATACATGGTCTCTTATTTCATACTAATATCGGAAAAATATCAATTGTTGAAGAAGGAACTGAAATAGAGATCATCTCATTTCATTATCTTTTCCAGATCCTTGATTATCTTTTCAACTCCCTTCTCAACATCACCAAGGTCCTTCTTGATAGTATCCTTTACACCTGCTTTTTCCATCTCCATTCTTTTCCGTTCTATATGCACACTCAGATGGGTGAGGACCTTCTCTGTCTCGTTCATGATCGAGGTGGCCTCCTTGTCAATGTCAATCTTCTTGAGGTCTTCTATCAGACGGTCGGCATTTCTTTTCAGGCTATCCAGTATATCTTCATCCTTCTCCGGCATGGTCCACACCTGAAGGTATGATCGTGTTCTTGATATATTACCCGATTCATATCGTGAAGGTTGTACCCTTCCACCTTTTCCTGACCCGTCCCAAAAGGAATGCAGAAACTGCGAGAAGCAAAAGGGAAAGGATGGAGACAACGAGGGCTCCGATCACTGATCCATCCGATATGAAGAAAGATATGATAACCAGGGTGATCAGAGGTGGGACAATAAGGAGAGAGAATATGGAAAGGATCCCTCCGTCCAGAAGCATCGTATTAGCTCTCAAGCCCGTAAGCCAGGCTGTAACTGAAACGGTATAGGTATTATTGGCCAGAGCAACACCTAGAGCTAGAGGGAAGAGATATAGGTCTCCGTTGAGGACAGAGACAAGAAGAACGTAGAAGGATGTCAAGATTGAAGATATCAGGAAGAAAAGGATCACCTTGATCTCAACAACTGAGGGAACCGAAACAGGAAGGATGTTCAGAGCAGAATTGTGCTCGATGTTGGTAAGCCAGGAATATGTCATCACTCCGAAGAACCCTACGAGGGATCCATAGAAAACGGAATTGAAGAGAAGGTCCGCGGACAGGACGGTCCGAAATAGATATGAAAGACCGTAAACCGCAAGAAGAGGACCTCCGAAACCAAGGACCACCGGGGCGAGTGTTCCGCTGCGTTTCAACTCCAGCCATTCCTTGGATAGCATATACGAGGCCTTTGTTATGCGTGAAAATGTTTTCTCCCTATGCAATAATTCGGGTTTGTATGACACTGAAGGGGATGATAGTCTCTGTCTTGACAACAGCAAGGCGATGGTCGAGAAGATGATA
Organism: Thermoplasmatota archaeon; assembly: GCA_965234725.1. Lineage (GTDB taxonomy): Archaea > Thermoplasmatota > Penumbrarchaeia > Penumbrarchaeales > Penumbrarchaeaceae > Penumbrarchaeum > Penumbrarchaeum helgolandense. The sequence continues at coordinate 26,474 of CBDDUX010000101.1, forward strand.
GCTTCAACGATCGAAAGAACAGGCATAAGTGGTGATCTATCCACCCAAAATCCGTATGGATGGAAAACTGCCTGAACAGGCAGGATCTCAAGAGGCCAGACCATCAATGCAGGTGTCATTATCATGAACAAACCAATAAGTGCCAGAAAAGGGGACCTGACCTGAAGGCTGGATAAAAGAAAGGAAATTGACATACCGAGAAGGAAGGCAAGAAAGAGAGTGAAAGACATCATTAATGCTCCGGGCAATGGTATGCCCCGGATAATTGAACCTATGATCACTCCAAAGGAGAGGGGAATAATGGAATACAGGACATAGAATATTATTTCCTTTACATAGAAGATCCCCAGGACCTTCCTGTAATCAATTGGTTCAACCTCGCATAATCTCAAAAGCAGGTTCACCTGTCCCATCCTCCTGGACATGATCAGGTCCGAAAGAAGGGCGATCCCTCCCACAAGGACTCCATACAAACTTGCGATAAGATGAAAGAAGATAAGGGCACCATTTCCGGTAATATCATCCGAGGGAAGGATCACTATCAGTAAAAGGGACATTGACATTATCAATAAGGGAAAGAAGATCGTTCCGAACCCACCTACGAAGGCTTTCTGAAGCCTCCATTCCTCCTTGAGCATATCAGAGAGGAGTTCAGGAATCCAGCCCCGGGTCATCGGATGCCTCCTCTACCAATCTCATGAAAACGGATTCAAGGTCCTCTGATCCTGAGCCTTTTATCTCCATCATCGTACCTTTCCCCACTATCTTCCCTTTGTTTATCAGCGTTACACGGGAACACAATTTCTCGGCGATCTCAAGGATATGTGTGCACATGAAGATCGTTGTACCTTTCTCATTTATCTCCTTGAGATATTCCCTGACCTTTCTCTGATAGATCGGGTCCAGATTGATGAACGGTTCATCCAGGAATAGAAGACCTGGTTCATGAATGAAGGCCGAAGCAAGCATCACCTTCTGTCTCTGACCTTTGGAGAGGTCCTTGCAAAGAGTCGTTGACCTATCCTCGATCCCGAAGAAATTGAGCCAATGATCTACCTTTTCTTCGATCCGGTCCAGCTTCCTTATCTTGCAGACCAGTTCAAGGAATTCCCTTGCAGTGAGAAAGCTGGGAGGAGTCTCTGATTCCGGTACGATACCTACCCTCCTCTTGATCGAGACCGGATCACCATTCCCCACACCAAGGACATTGACCTCACCGGAATCTTGTATCAACTGTCCTGTCAGTATCCTAAGAAGTGTCGATTTACCCGCTCCGTTAGGACCCAAGAATCCGAAGAACTCTCCTTTCCCGACAGTAAGGTCCACACCATCCAATGCTTTGATCTCCCCATAGACCTTTGAAGCTTTCTTCACTTCGATAACGGGCATTACAGTTCCATCGAGGTTCCTTTTTTAACCATTTTGTCATTAAATTCTAAGGACGGGTGAACCTTTTATACATCCATATTGCTCAAAGACCGTGAAGGATGGATCAAAAGCAGTATTGCTCGGATTGACCGCTGTATTGATCTGGTCAACCGTTGCAACAGCTTTCAAGATAACACTTCGGTCCATGGACCCGATCACCATGGTGTTCATCTCCTCCATCGTTTCACTTCTTTCGATTTCATTGATATCCGTCATCTTTGGAAAATGGGGAGATATCTGGCATACCTCTAAAAGAGAAATTGCCAGTTCCATGGTCCTGGGGATCATGAACCCTTTCATCTATTACATTGTTCTTTTCGGCAGCTATGATCTCCTGAAAGCTCAGATCGCACAGTCGATCAATTATTCATGGCCGGTGGTACTTACAGTACTTTCGATATTCTTCCTCGGCCAGAAGGCCAGATCAAGGTCGATCCTGGGTATATTGGCCGGTTTCCTAGGAATACTGATAATATCATCCGAGGGGTTCTCTTTTTCATCTGGTGATGCGGATCCTTTTGGGATCGTACTTGCAATAGGATCAGCGGTCATCTGGGCCACTTTCTGGACACTTAACCTGAGAAAGGTAGGCAGTGCAGAGTCCAAGCTCTTTTTCAATTTCCTAGGTGGAAGCATAGTGGTATCTTTCATTCTTCTAATAAGAGGAGCGGAGATACCAAATATATCAGGTTGGACCGCAGCAGTATACGTTGGGATGTTCGAAATGGGGATAACCTTCCTGATATGGTTGAAGGCACTCTCACTATCCAAGGAGACCGCCAGGATCTCCATGCTGATATATTTGAGCCCCTTCATCTCCCTTTTCATCATAAATGCAGTTCTGGGTGAGTCCATTCTCCTTTCAACAATTATTGGTTTGCTCCTGATTGTGGCTGGATTGATCATACAAGGTAGAAGAAGCAAAGATGCATCAGCCAAATAGACATTCCTTTCAATATCGCACCGTAAATAATTTAAAGGGTCTAGAGAGGATAATGATACAGCAAAAAAACAGGAACAGGCAGAGGACTACCTGATTTTTGCCTCCACGCCCTAACAACCTTCCTTCTTGCTCTCCTCTGCCGCCTCTTTCTTTTCTAAAATTGTTCAAAGAACACTTCTTAGATCTGTTGATCTCGAGGGTTTCGTACAATATCAGCTCTTAATCATGTGAAAATTGAATATATACCAGATTGATCCTCCTTTCAATAAAGATAAATAATCGAACATCCAATCACAATTGGGGACATGAATGTACAAAGTCCAGGAAATTGTTCACCTGGAATCGGATACCGATAACGCATTCGCAATTATTGAATCTGCGCTGATTGAAATGGATTGGATGATGATCTCCCGTGACAGGGACAGTGTAAGTTTTAGGGAGAAGAGGCGTTTTGACCATTTCAACCACATCGAAGGTACTGTAAAAGTAAATAGAGACAGTGTAACTGATAATGAGATCATTGAACTTGAAGCCTGGAATAACGGACTTGGATCGATCCAGGAGGAGTTCCTCAGGGGAAAGGTATCCGAGTTCCTACTGATACTTGATTACCAAATTACCATGGACCGGATGGAAGAGGAAGATCTGGATTGCGGAGAAATTGAACGTTCCATTGCAGAGGAGATCAAGGACCTATCAGATTTGTACAAATCCGGTGCCTTGACCTATAATGAGTTCCAGAGGGCCAAGGAAAGGCTCCTGGACGGGTGATAGAGGGCCTGAAATCGATTTACTGGTAGAAAAGAAACATAGTCCTGATATTCATTCGGTAGGTCAATTGATCATAATGAAGACTATTATTCGACATTTCACCATATTTTCAACAAACCTTGTTCCAATCTGATAATAATTCAAATATTTTCTGGATAACAAAGACTTATGCATGAGAAAATTCTAAATATAATATTCAGGACTGATATACGAAGAGGTTTCCTGATGAATAACAATGGGGGAGGTTCCATGTTGATCAATCTTGAGAAGAGAAGATTCCATGTATTCACATCATTTCTGATCATGATCACTCTGATCATGGTCTGTTTTTCTAGTGCTCAAGTATCATCCCATGAAATGAAATCGTTACCCACCAGGATGGTGGATGGTGAGAAGGGATCCGTTCATGAATTCAATCTTGGAAGTTCCGAAATGAACGGTCTGGAAATGAACGAGCAGGACCAGGTGGAGGTCGAAGAACTTGGAGAAAGGGTCAAGGAGGATTTCACAGACCTTTCTGGATCCACTCTCTTTGAAAATCTAAATCATGATGATAGGAACTTCAATATCGAACATGATTTCAAGAAGGTCTACGGGGGTTTCAATTATGAACAGATATTCGGAGCCATCCATACATCCGATGGAGGCTATGCCGCAGTTGGAACGACAAATTCCTTTGTTTCATTCCCTAATGATGTGAACTTGTGGCTGTTAAAGTTGGATGAGAATGGGAACATGCTCTGGAACAGGTCCTATGGCGGAAGCATGAATGACGAAGGGAGAGGTTTAACGGAGGCTTCGAATGGAGACCTGATATTGGTCGGTTATTCGGTCTCCTATGGAAGTAATTATCTTGACCCATGGATAGTGAGGACCGACAGCAACGGGAACGAGATCTGGAACCAGACCTATCATCTGGGATTCACGGGATGGGGGATGTCCGTCATCGAGACCTCTTCCCAGGAGATCGCGATCTGCGGTTACAAACAAAATCAATCTACTCAAAATACAAATGATGCATTCTTCATAAAGACAGATGGATCCGGGAAGGAGATACTTAACAGAACCTGGGGGACCGATGGTGATGAGGTTGCAAGGGACCTTATCGAGACCATTGACGGAAATTTCCTTCTGGTTGGGGATTCCGAACCCTTCAATGGCATCGAGATGATCACTCTCTGGAAGCTGGACGGCTCTGGTATTGAATTGTGGAACAAAACCTATGGCGGAGGGGCCTGGTATATGGGTTACAGGGTGGAACAGATCCCGACAGGGGATATCTTCTCCTTCGGATTAGTGATGTCCATACCTGGAACAGGGCTTGATCTCGTTCTGGTCAAAACAGATAGTTCGGGTAAAGAACAATGGAAAAGGACCTATGACAGCGGAGGTAACGATCGACCCCAATCCATGACCGTTGATAGCACCGGTGTTATAATGGTGGGTTCATGCTCGACCCAATCCAGTGGGGATGATATTTTCATCGTCCGTTCAGACCTTTCAGGGACAAAGACATGGTCCAGACAGTACGGTGGATCTGGAAGCGATATAGGTATCGAAGCACTCGTCAGTCCATATGGATTCTATCTCATTGGGTATTCCTATACTTGGGGCCCGGGATTTATGGGAGCATTCCTCCTGAACCTGACTTCGACCGGAGAAGGTGCACAGGGCATTTTCCGATCGGTCGATATGATGGAAGGTATATCTGCTATCTCGATCAAGGAGATGTTCTACACCGCAAAGATCAAAACAGGTTCATCGATCGGGATCAGGTTCTCCGATGATGGTGTGAACTGGTATAACTCGAACAAGGTCCCGAACCTTTTTACAATGCTCTCCACGGGTAGCGGAAAGATCCTGCTTAAGAATCTTGATGGTTTCGAGGAGGATCTATATTATGAACTCACATTCCAATGCAGCTCCGGTGACCCGGCAAGTTTAAGCTCGCTTTCTTTTGTATATGGATATAGAGAACTTTTCGGAACAATGGAAACAAGTACCTTTGAACTTTCCGGAGATGTGACCTGGGGAAGGATCGGAATAGATATCGATCTTCCTGAGGGAACATCTTCAATGATCCGGATCAGAACGGCTCCTTCCAGTAATGACCTACCAATGGTCAGTTACTCCGGCCCAGATGGTACTGGACAAACTTCCTATTCGAATGGAGACATGATCAAGCCTGAAAATGCTGACGACAAGGCCATCCAGGTCTTTGTGAACCTTACAACTGATGACATGATGATAACTCCGGCTCTGAAGGGGATCAACATCACCTACGATCTGCCTGGGTCGATCCTCTCGACAGGCGTATCCTCCAACACAGGAAATATCGATGATCTGTTCAATTTCACCCTCACATTCATCGATCCTGACGGAGATCCGCCGGATGATGTTTCGGTCGAGTTGGATGGAACGAATTCCACATTATCACCTATTGGAATTGATACTGATAGTACGAATGGAAGGCTCTACGGATTCGAGACCCAACTTGATGCGGGGGACCACTCCTATAGGTTCTTTGTTGATTACAAAGACGAGGTCCTTTACACGGCTTCGTTGATATTGAACGTTCTACCAGGTCCACTTCAGACCATAGATATCTCACCGATCGATGAAGTTGTCACTGCTGATGATGAGTTGCAATTCAATGCCATAGGCCGTGATAGAGCAGGAAACACGATTGAAGTTCTACCTCAATGGCAGGTCACAGGTGGTGGGACGATCGATGAATTCGGTCATCTGACTGCCGAGAAGGTAGGTACATGGACAGTTTTCGGTAATGCCTCAGGTTTATCCGGTCAAACGACCTTCACGATCACACCTGGAGATCTGACAAGGGTAGAGGTCCTGACAGATACCTACTCGATAACAGCTGATGAGACTGTTCAGCTAATGGGAATTGGATATGATTCCGATGGGAACGAGATCGAAATAGAACCCACCTGGGAAGCGGAAGGTGGAGGGACCATTGACCAGACGGGACTCTTTAATGGAGATATCGTAGGATCCTGGAAGGTCTATGCAAATTACTCCGGCCTTTCCGCATTCGAGATAATCGAAGTATATGCTGGGAACCTTTCCAAGATCATAATTGAACCTCAAGAGGTGACAATGAATATATCGGAAAGTGTCCAGTTCACGGCGAACGGTTACGATTCGGATGGAAATATTGTTACGATAATTCCTGAATGGGATGGGTCCGGGGGTCACATAGAGTCCGATGGACTTTTCACTGCTGCTACTTCCGGAACATGGACGATATACTGCAATTATTCGTTAATATCCGGAGAAGTGACCGTGACCATCAATCTGTCTCAACCAATTAATGATGACGATAGTGATGATGATCTGCCGGATGATGATGATGGAACAAGTGAAAAGAATGAAAGCTCCAACTTTATTGTAGTATCAATCGTCATTATCATTCTGGTAATAATAGCTGCAGTTGTGGCTACCCTTCTTCTAATGATAAAGAAAAGGAAAGAAGGAGAGGAACAAGCTGAGAAACAGGAGCCAGAGGTGGAGGATCCAAATGAGATCGAACAACCCTTGGGGACTGAGATGAATTAAAACTTTGGTTCCAAAAAGAACCGGTCCCTGGATCGGAAGTTGAAGGATAGAGTGATGTTCCGGGTCCTTGGGCGGCTTTTTGTGATCCCTGGGCCTTTCTCTTCTTGTTTCTCTGGAGAATAAAGAATGCGATAATGGCTGGAGCCGCTATCTGAGGAAAGCAGCATAATGCTACTGCTCCGATCGATGAAAGTGTATCGGAAACTGATGATGATGAGGAATCCTCTTCAGATGGATTACCATCTCCTGTCAGGACCATTACCTTGTATATTTCGTAGACTTCCTTCTCGTCCCCGTCTTCTTCGGTTGACTTCACAATGTCAACATGAAGGAGGATACCCTTTCCTTTTTTCACGCTTGATTCCAAAATATTTCCAAAAACGGCTTGATTGTCGGGATCGGATCCGAGGGTCAGAAATGTGATACCAAGGGCAGGATAGCTCTCAAAGTCCACCAGTGTATCTGCCATTATGATCCTTTCATTCACATCATAGGCCAGGTAATCATCTTTCTCTCCGTCGGAATCCGTATCGACGTAGTTTGCGTTGAGGTCATCCCAGGTGGGTGTAATGGCCGTAACATTTCCGATAATAAGGAATGAAGACGCGATCAATACCAAGAAGACTAAAAAAACTGAAAATGCCTTGAACATCGAATCCCCAAATGTTACCAATGGTTGATTTCAAATATATTTTTTTCAGTCAAAAAGAGATATTTTTCTTTCATTTGAGATTTATTTAAGATGGATATGATCAACATTTTGGACCTGCATGTAAAAATTTTCATTATCGAAAAATGGGATTTGGATTGTTTTTTTTTAATAAATTTACAGTTCACTGTTAATTTTTTTAAAAGGGCAGGTCTGTAACTAATTTTTTTCGAAGATATATATCTTTCTTTACATAATGTCAATTTTGTTAAGTTTGCTATTAATCTTTTGAAAAGCCAAAAAAAGAAATTAAAAAAAAATAGTGACGGATCAAGTGCGAGAGTGGTGAGTGCGTTAATAAGAAATTAACAAAGCACTCGGTCTGTCTGATAACTATTTTGACACTTATCTACATATTTATGTAAACATATGTAAAGATGTGTCATGGAAAAAAGGATATAGTCAAGAATCACATCCCATAATCCCCCTCATAAAAATGAGATAGGAATTTGAAGGTGATATATATGTTAAAAGGCGTCCACATGGGACTTGTAGTATTGATGTCGATTTCTATGTTTGCGGGAGCAATAAGTATCCTGAATATTACTGAGGATGCAGAGGCCTGTAATTTCGGGACAGAATTGATTGCAGGTCAAAATGAAATTGCAGGAACTGTACAATTCATACATTATAGCTGGGCTAGTGAAATGATGTGTCTTGAAGTGGAGATGGAAGAAGGATGGTACATGACAGAATGGCATCTTGCTGTGGGCGAAGGCCTCACAAAGGATAAGAATGAATATGATACTCATATTCCTCTTACAAAATCCGGTGCACCCAAGGTTGGAAATTTCCAATATAGTGGAGAATTCTCAACACCCCTTAATTCAGATGATGGACAGGTGTTAGTACAAGATTTCAATCTATTTGACATCGGTACTATAGAAAAAGATTACCGTGAAAATGGAGATATTATTCCAAAGGGTCGTTTCTATGCAGCATTTCATGCAGTGGTCTACAAATTGAATTCTGATAGCTCAATGAGAGAAGAGACAGCATGGGCTGATACCACGGGTCACAATTATGAGAAAGGCTGGGGATTCTACCTCATATATAACATAGATTATTATAACGACCCACAAGCTTGGGCAAGTTAAACTAAGGGAGAATGTCATTCATAATATGACATTCTCTCTACAATTTTTTAATACTTTGTAGTGATAATAACATGTTTCATTGCATTTTCATATAATATTAAATTGAAGAATTTATGTATATTTAATAGTGATAAGGGATTTTTTCATTGATTCTCTCAGAAGGATTTAGAATTACCATACGAATTGGTTCATCGTTACAATTTGAAAATAAAGATTTAGGAAGTACTAAAAATCGTAACTATACATCTACACCAATGTGCGTTGGTGTGAATTTAAACCTAAGCTCCCACGGAAATAGTAACGAGGAATCAGATCATATTGGATTTTAAA
>CBDDUX010000102.1:0-11424 GCA_965234725.1 Thermoplasmatota archaeon
CGTCCAATTTCGGCAACGTTCATTTCGCTGTTCTCCTCGATCTTTCCTCCAATTCTTATAACACCTCATTCCCTTATGAAACTTGCCGTATTCGGCGAAAAATGGAATCCTCAATAAAAAAGACTTGCTGACATTGAATATTCACCTGATGCACCTAGTTCAACTATTATCACAACATGGACTCTATATATCGAACCCTCTGGAGGTACAGGTGTGTCGTAATATGATTCATCAATTCTTATACCCCCTCGGATCTCTGTATGGGTTTGTCTGTAATACTCCTTATTGAATCCATCAGGATTGTTTGGATCATCTACAAATATGACTATCTCAAAATTACCAGTTGCACGTTTAACTTGAACATATGCATCCAAAATTGGTGCAAGGCGTCCAGGAAGGACATCACAAGTAATTTCAACTTCTCTACGACCACTTGACCCAATATCATTGATAATTGATCCTGTCTTTGATACATCAACCGGATGATTTCTGGCAGTAATGAGGTCGTAATCGAAACCATGTTGTGATCCTTTAGTTACATTTACTGTTATATTGTAGTTATAAGGTGATGTAAAAATATGTGTAATGTGGTCTCCATTCTTGATTGTTCCATCACCCATATTCCAAGTAACATTAGCTCCATCAGGGCAATTTGCAATCCATAAATTAAAAGGTACATTGATTAATGGAGTTCCTTCATCAGATTTAATTTCCACATCCAATGGAGAAGTAGGATCCTCGTCATTACTATTTGAAATGATTATTATTGAAAATATAACTATCAAAGCGATGATGATTGCTGATCCAATGATTATTATCTTACGCTTATTCAATTTCAACCCTTCTATCGATTTTCTTACTCCTCTTCTCTACATTTTTTAATTCTGGTCTTTAGGTCCAGTTTTACTATGATGCATGTGCTAGTACTTTCCAAGTACAATTACAATGAACTATATTCCCTCGATCCTCAATACTACCAAAGGATGTACCTATATCTGGTTGTTGATCTCCTGCAAACATTATTTCTGCTGAGATAACTATCGATCTTGCTCCTTCTAATCTTTTATTTTCGAAATCATCCATCGGGTAATTCACTATAATTTCACCTTCTTGTCCCTGTGAGTTCTCACCATATCCTGATTCATGATATCCCATTTTATCATCCATATAAACCTGAACAGTATCTGGTTCGTTTGTGTATGACCTTCTATTGGAGATATCATCTTCATCCTGCCAAGTTGCACGTACTGTGAATTCAATTAACACAGTTGACTCTTTCATGAAAATAGAAAGAATCTCCTTAGTTTGATCTTCTTCAATATATTCTTCACCTTCCATGTATAATATTTTTTCAATATATTTTGGTTCATTTATTTTCTCATTATTTGATTTTATACAACCTTGCGAAGTTATAAGAAGGATTATCGGAACAATTAGAATAATCAGTTCATGAAATTTTTTTATTAAAGAAGTATTATAATTCAAATAATCTCCCCTTTTCCGAACATTATGTTCTGTCCTGAAAATTTTTGCCAATTACGTCCAGTTGCGGAAACTTTCCTACTTCCGCCACAAGTCGGAAACGATTTTTCACCATTAATAATTTATCTCCATTATGTGGGAGGGATATGGAATTGATTTTTTGCTGATGTTAAATCGACAATGAATGAGATAACCGAACCGTGTATCGATCATACTGAATACTGATTAAATCAGTCCTCGTATGTGATATCCATAGGTGATGAAATAAAAAACATTTCTTTACTGAATAGGAATATATATGGCTCTTCAAAAATAATTTGAGGGTCAGGATGGACAGGATTATTGATAGTCTTGTTAAAAAAAATGACTTTTTCGGCCTTCATTTACAGACATATTACCTTGAAAAAAGTGGATTAGCCCAAAATATTTAGTGGGCCCGCCCGAGTCCACATAAAGTTCTTAATACGAGAAAAACTGACTTTAACCGCATTTAAGTTGGGAAAACTGATCTCTTAAAAACGATTAAATATTTGCCATTGATTTGATTAACGAATATCATGGATGAAATAGACATCAAGATCAGTTATGAACTGTATTTCAACGGGAGAATGCCATATCGAGAACTTGCTGATAAGATGGGGTTGTCCTCCATAGCTGTGCATAGAAGGGTTCAGAATCTGATGGATATCGGCATTATCAGAGGATTCAAAGCGGGTTTGGACCTCCATTCTATGATGGGGGTGTCTGTTGCAGTTTGCGGATCATCAAAGTTCGAGGATATTGAAAAGGTGCTGAAACTCCTTGAAGATGACGGAAGAACATCCAAGATTATCAGATCACCAGGTGATTTCCTTTTCGTTGAAGGTGCTTTAAAAGACATCTCCCAACTTGACGGGTATTCAAGGAAGATTAAGGAAATATGCGAAATGAAAGATCCCCGGATACTGATCCCGCACATGGTAAATTCCACACTTACGAAGGAAATCACCATTTCCGCTACTGATAAATCTATCGTTAGGTCTTTGAAAGACGATTGCAGGAAATCACTTTCAGAGGTAGCTGATGAACTGAACATAGCCACGAGAACCGTGAAAAGAAGATTAGACAGGTTATTGGAGAATGGTGCGATTTTTCTCCGAGCAGAGATGGTACCAACTGCCTCGGGGGATATCATCTCATTCATGTTCCTGCACCTAGAAGAGGATTCCGATAGAGATGTCATCGCCCACAGGATCTGGAAGGATAAATACCCTCATGTAATGAGCATGATACCTTTATCGAATGAACCGCGGCTACTAATTGCGAATTGCTGGGCAGGTTCCATGAAAGAGACCGAAGAGCTGAAGAAGGATATTCTATCAATATATCCCATCGACAGAATCAACCTCAACGTCCTCTATGACATGCACTTTCTGGAAACCTGGCTGGACCGATCCATCCAATGATGTATTGTCTGGCTTCAAGATGGATGTTCGATCCATTAACAATAGGATTACGAAAATGGACAATAACCCATCAAATCCTGTCATTAATGAGAATTTTCCTGTTAACATGCTTCTTTATGCCACAAATGACAGTGGTATCCGGTGACAGAGATATGCCGAATAAAAAGATAATGAGGTATGGATCGGATGAATATGACCTTCAATACAGAGCCCCGGGGATCAGGATAGGTTCCTCATTACCAGAGGACATTGAGTCCTCTGAGGTGATATTGGAGGTGGACCTTTTTCTAGATGAGAATGGTGACCTGATTAATGAACTGAGATCTCTCCTCTCTAAGGTGGAAATTGCCCAGGGATCTGGATTTGGTATAACAATGCATCAGGGATTCGGCCTGACATGTTCCAAGAGGTTGGATATCCATGTACTTAGGGAAGAGGTCCAACAGGTGATATCGACATTATCATCAATAAAGGTGGTCGAGAAATGAAGGTTGATCGGACCGATCTGAGGGTATTTTTCTGGCTGATCACAATCGCAGTCATCAGTCAGATGATGATCACACCGTTCCTTTGCAAAGATCCCCAATTATTGGTCAACTGGTTGGCCATTCCGATCTACGGGGGGCTTGGTTTTCTGGGAATGAAATTCTTCCTAAGAAGATCGGGATTCAAGGGGATGATAGACACCGGCAAAGGAGTTTCAAAACATCTATTACCGGTAATACTGGGAGTTGGATTTTCAGTGTTGGCAATTATTTTCGACCTTCTTTCCACTGATAGGGTCCCTCAATTACCATTTCCGGTTTCCATCATGGCTTACATACCGATTGCGATCATGGACAACATGTTCTGGAAGCTGTTCCTGCTGACCATGGTGGTCTTCCTGGTCTCCGAGAAACTGATGAAGGGAAGGAATCAGGAAGAAGTGTTCTGGTCTGCATCAGTGGTCTATTCGATCATTTACATACTGATCCAGTTCGGACAGTATACCACGCTTGTGGGAGAGGTCACCACTTTGACCGTGTTACAGATCCTTCTGGTATCTGGAGGTTTCATCATCTCCTCATGCTTGATGTTCAGAAGATACGGTTTTCTGGCACCTGTTCTGATGCATATCACCCAGTACCTGATCTATCATGGTCTCTACGGAGGATTATCCTAGGACGGGAGTGATTGAAATGATTGCAAAGAAAGAGAAAGCACTAATGTCATTTGATATAGACATAAAGAATAGGACCATCTGGGAATGGGCGAACGCGCATACATCCCTTGCCAAACCATTGCACCGATACGAAGGAGAGATCATTCTCGAGGAGGATAGGATTATTTTCCAAGGGATTAATAAACAAAGCAAGAAAAATTTCGAGAAGGTCGTAATAAAGGATGCCATAACCGGAATAAAAATGGGATTTGATCGGATTTTCAAAAGAACGGAGGACAGATCTCTAGGGCTCGCTTTCAAACCTCTTAGGATCTCTTTCATGGAAAATGGGAAGATCAGAATGATGTATCTCATTATCTCGTTCAGTCCACTTCGTAGGTCCAGTAACAATCAGGAATGGTGTAACACCTTGATCAGATGGAAGAAAAACGAGAGTTAATATTAGGATTTATGGATTTTTTACCTCTTCTTTTTTTTAACTGATCAAATTGGACTTTAACTAAAAATAGAGTGGGCCCGCCTAGATTTGAATTGTATAATTATTGCTTGTCAAGAGTGATTATTTCTACTTACAAATATTTATACATTTCTTAAAAAAATCAGGGTTAGCCCAAAATGTTTGGTGGGCCAGGCCGAGTCCAGATCAGATCATGTTTAGTTCTTTATTTTCCTTGGTAACTTATAAATGGCTTCAATAATAAATAGGCGAAGCCCCTTGCGACGCATTGAAAGGGGCTTCTTTTTCTTCTTGGTCCGGACCGCTTCCATCCGACATCCGCTCGGAAATCTTTTCTTGAAAAGGGGTTTTTCGGGACTATTTTTGATATTAATACCATTATCGCTTAAACCCCGATCAACATTTTTTTATAGTGATGTCCGACACTAAACCCCTTGATTTGCGATACAATTGAGATCGATCGTGACAGTAATTCTGTCATGTTCCAAAATGAAATTCATTCGACATATAGATTTATACATATCGAATGAATTTTCATTGGCCTGCAGACCAGATTTTATGCTTTAGCATAAAATCGGTTAATTGATGGCTCATGAACAAATCATGTCATTTAAATAGGATGGAGGGAAAATAGAAGTGATTTTTGCATCAGATTCACTGCATATGTATATTTCTACATATCCGATCAATGATTGTTGTGAAATAAAAATGGGATATAACTAAAGTTACATATATAGATTTTACAAATGTAATTAATTTATTATCTGGCGGTGTCAAATTATGTATATTCTTCTAATTTGAAAGGGGTTTTTGGCTTTGGGATTTTAGCAATGTGTACTTTTCTACATATCTCATCACTGGTCATCGGATGGGAGGGGATACTTCAGTTTCGGATACTTCGATCTGCCCATAGAAGATTCTTCTTCCTTTCTCTTTTTGATCTCTTCCTCTGAGGGTGTTCCGTTGATGTAATCCGTTATGTACTTGGTGATTTCCTTGGATCTTACCTTGAAGGTGTCCGAGTGATAACGAAGGTGGAAATTCGGAATTCCTTCAGTGTCAAATCTTGCCACTGATACCTTCTCGGAGAATATTATTTCCTTGTCCTTATCCCACCGCTTGAATACCTTCTTCGGATCATAGATCCTGACCTTGGTGAGCTGGTCTCCGACCTCCATGAAACAGTAGCCCAATGTGGGATCCTTGGGATCTATGGAGATGAGCATCAGGGTACCCGTGACCTCTTCGTGATCCTTCAGTTCATGGATCACTATCTCGTCCTGGATATTCTCGTAATTCTCGAAGAAATCTGTGTACTTCCTCTCAAGGAGCTTCAGTGAAGAGACGTAAATATGGAGGTCACCCACTCTGTCAAGCTTGTTGACATCTATCATAGATCGGGCATGGACGCAGAGTTACTTATCTTTTAGTGCTGCCAAGAAAATATATACCTCCAATAAACTATATTAAAATGGGTGAAGGGAATGAAGTTAATATTCGATCCTCAGGAGGAAATGGATTTCAAACGGATATACCATCAAGAATATAACAATATAATCTGTGATGCATTGAAAACATATGAGAAAATAAAATCTTGGATAGAATCCAACAATGATATGAAAAATTATTATGCAATAAAATTCTATAAGGGTACGATTTCATTCAGATTGAATAATTCGAGGGAAATGACATTTGATATCACTTTATACGAAGATAATTTTTTCATTTCTATCAGCGAAAAGTTACTTGAATTAATTGAGTTTAAACTGGATAGGGAAAATATAAAATTCAAGTCATTTCTTGTCAAAGAAAAAGATCAATTTATGATGAATAATTTCAATAAGTTGGTTTTCGATATCGTTCATAAATCATTGACTTCAGATATTCTTTTAAAGAACGATGATTGGTCAAATCGATTAAGAAGAGATATGAGAAAGAAGGCTAATGCAAAATTCTATGAAGGTGAATACTATGATTTCCTAAGAGAGGAAACGGATTTCTCCGACACAGAAGAAGGAATTCATCAATATATCAGAGAAGTTGAAACCTACATAAGATTGCATATCAAACAATATCCTGTCAGTCCAGAGTATTTAAAAGAAAATGTAAGATTGTTCTACCATAAAAAGACTGTTGAATCTGTTCTACGCAATATCGAAAAATATGTACCCTTTTACATCAAGAAGTATCATTGATTAATTTTTATACCATCCAGGTTTCTTTTCTGATCATAGGTTAAACCTCGGGATATGCTCCAGGTAAGACCTTTTAAGCTCTTCAGGTGTTATGTGATTATAGATGTCGATTGTCTCGGTCCTTGAGTCTCCTCTGAGTTCCTTGACATAATCCCTAGGCATTCCAGAGTTCAATAATTCTGTTGTGAAGAAGTGTCTGAAGCAGTGTGCTGTGAACCTTTTTTCGAGTTCCTGGGTATCGGGATCATGAATACCCGACTCTGTAGCATATTTCTTTAGTCTCTTGTTCAGGATCGTATGGGACATCCTGTGCCCAACATCAGTGACAAATAGGGCTCTCTCACCTTTGTTGGCCCTTTCATCCCTTATACTCATCCAGGTTTCGATTAGTCTCCTTGTCTCAAGATCGAAGTAGACATCCATGTTCTTGCGTTTTCCTGTAGCCTTGATGGATATGGTCATCTCTTCAAGGGAAACATCCTCAAGATCAATGGATAATAGCTCCTGAGCCCTGAGACCGGTCTTTGCGAGCAGGGTATACATTGCCCGATCCTGAGGATCTAGAATCATTCCTACGAATACTCTCATTTTCGGAAGATCGATTATCTGTCTCTTTTGCCCCTTTTTACCTGTCCTGTAGTTGTTTGATATATATCGTCGTCTGAACTTGGGGATCGGAGATTTGACAATATAGTCCTCGTCCTCTATATATTCATAGAACGAAGCTAGATTATTGATGTGCTTTCTGATGGTCTCCGAGGACACCTCTCCGTTCCTTCCCTTTCTGTTCTTGATATCCTTCAGGTACTGCTTCAGGTCATGCTGGTCGATATCTACAAATGACTTATCCTTGATGCATTCCCTGAAGATCTTCAAAGTATACTTGCATCCCCGGGTCGTCCAATTGCTCCATCCTCGAAGCTCAACATCGTCGAAGAATTCCTCCTCCAGTGAATCGTTATCCAACCCACTTCCACCCCCTTTTTGTATACTTGATCAGGCCGTATCCTTTCAACGCTTCCAGTTGATTCCTGATACCATTGACCGCTTCAGTATCCGTAGGATCCACCCCCAATAAAGAAAGGATATTATGGTTTGGGACCGGATTTTTAGACTCCTTCAGTAATCCTGTGAGGTCCTTGTTGAACATTCTATAGCCATCACCGGTCTCTTCAAAGGAGATATGTTGTGCTCTCTTCATGTCATGTTCCAGGATCTCGATAAACTTTTCATGCCTCTTGTTCTGGATCTTAAGAACACGATTTTCTTCCTTGAGAGCATTATTCTCTTTCGTCAAGGTCTCCTTTGCTTCTAACTGCTTCATCAGGTTTCCCATGATCCTTGCTTCAACCGTTTCGATGATGAACTTGGAAAGAGAGGTTTTTTTCTCCTTCGCATACTTCTGCCACCTCTCCTTTTGCCCTTCTGTAACTAGGTAGACCTCGACCTTTCTTTTCTTGATTGTTTCGGTCTTTCCCATGGACTCCGATCTACTTACTGGCCTAAATATATTTGCATGTAAAAAAAAGGAGCCACCGAGGGGATTCGGACCCCCGACCTTCTGATTACGAATCAGACGCTCTACCAGGCTAAGCTACGGTGGCATTTTTTGAGCTGATAGTGGATAATGATAATTAATCGTTTTGTAGATGATCGGATTACTGGTTAGTTCAGAAGGTCGGGGAATTCTAAGAAGTATCCTTTATTCGAGATCTATGTTTCTTCTTCCGGGTCCTCTTCAATGGAATGGAACATCTCCCTGGACCTCTTGAGAGCGGTAAGGACAGGCATCTCCTTTCCAGAAAGGTAATTGATAAGGGCCCCTCCACCTGTTGAGACATGATCGATCCCTTTCATCTTCAGATCCTTGATGACCTGGGTCGTCTCACCTCCGCCCATTACGGAGTAACCATCCGAATCGTTGATGGCCTTGAATATCTCGATGGTCCCCTCGGAGAATTCTGGTATCTCGTACACTCCTGCAGGTCCGTTCGCTATAATCGTTTTCGCTTCCTTGATCATTATTGAATACCTGGCGATCGTATCGATGGAGATGTCATAGATAGGGAACTCGGTTGGAAGCTGGGATAGATGTACTCTTTCCCTCTCTCCATCCTTGTTCACAGCCATATCGGTGGGATAGAATATCTTTCCACGGTTATCTGCGATCATGTTCTTGCATCTCTCAATGAGTTCATCAGCGTCAGGAAGTTCCGATCTGATGAAATTGATATTGGGTGTTCCCAGATCGTATCCGTCCGCCCACTGGAACATTGAACCAACGACACCAACGGTCAGGAGCTTGTCAATTATCCCGTTTCCAAGCAAATTCTCAGCTACCTTGATGGAATCATCAACTTTCAGACCACCTAGGATCGCTATACAGGGCCTTTCCGGAGATTCGGTAACCTTGGCAAGGGCCTTTAATTCCTTTTCCATCAACGGACCTGCTCCGCTTGGTTTGATCTGGCAGAAACCGACAAGAGAGGGCTGCGACCTATGAACAGCTGAAAATGCATCATTAATGAAGAAGTCGGATACCTCCGCGAGTGTCTTTACAATATGACTGTTCTCCTGGGTGACTATCGGGGCATCATTTAGTACAACATCCTCGGAATAGAACCTGGTGTTCTCAAGAAGGATGATCTCTCCCACCTTCATGGACCTGATGGCTTCCACTGCTCTGTTGTGAAAAAGACTGTCGATATATTTCACGTCCCTTTCCAGGAGGTCGGAGAGGACCTTCGCATGCTCATTCAAGCTCACGAAATCCTTCTTTCCGGGACGGCTCTGATGGGCTAAGAGTACCAGTTTGCAGGGAGGGAACCTCTTGATGGAACTGGCATGCTCTTCGATCCTCTTTAGGGAAAGTATCTCTCCCGTATCAGGATTGATAGGAGAGTTGATGTCCACTCTCATCAGGACCGTTTTATCCTCGAGATCCAGATCGTCGATGGTATTGAACGGCAGGACCATTGGGAAGCACCGTGGTTTAATCACAGGTCTCCTTTAAAGTTTTTCCTCGAAGTGGCTCAGAAGGGAATTTGAAGGACCAAAATATGATTTTATTTCATAGTTGATTTGGAAACGTTAATATTTGAAGCAAGTTTATGGTGAACTGCAATACGGGGGCAGTCCATGGCCAAATACCCAATAATGGTGGAGTACAGCTATGATCTCAAGGAGAATCTAGCCAGAAGGACGATCGCCCTTTTTATTGACCTTTTCATTGTCGGGATCCCGGTTTTCATCTTGTATGTCTTTTTCGGCCTGGGTGTTCTCCAGGCAAATCCAATGACGGTCCTTCTGGGCCTGATCGGACCTTTCTTCTATAAACAGCAGGTCCAGGGAGTTCAGGAGACCACTCCTTTCCTTTCCATGCTCGTGATGGTCATATTCCAGTCATTCCTGCTTCCCATCTACTATTCCTGGAGGGAATCCAACTCGAGGAGGACCGTTGGAAAATACTTGATGCATCTTGATCCCATCAGGAAAGATGGTATGTTCCCGACCAGGTGGGACGCCCTCCAGAGGAACTACATCAAATACATTGCTGGAGCCCTTGGTGCATATACGTTCGGTATCCTGGGTTGGTTCTTGTTCATCGGTGTGGCAAGTCTGATCGACCTCAAAGTGGCTCCTGAATACAAACTGGATATCAGACAGAGGATCACAGAGGTCCCCTTCGGAACTGCAGTCCTGGTAGAGGACCCAAAGGTTGGATTGGGAAAGATCTCCATTGATGGCGGAAAATGGGCCAAGCTCAAGGATAAGGAGAAGAAGGCCAAGAAATTCGCCAAAAGGCTGAAGAAGGAAGAGAAAGCCACCCACAAAATGGAGATCGTCAACACCAAGTCCGCAATAAAGAAGGAGAAGATCAGAGAAACATTGGGAAAGTCCCATGAGAAGAACCTGTCCCTGATCCATGAGGCCGAAGAGGAAGTAAAAAGTGACCATCACGAAAAGAAAGGGCACACACTCCTTGGAACGCCTTCCAAACCGAAGAAGGAGAAGGTACTTCTTGGCAAGGAAAAGGATGAGGATGAGATCGAAGAAGACCTTGAGATAGATCTATCATCCGAGCCAGAGACAGAGAAGAAAGCGGAAGGGATGGAACTTTCAGCTCCCAAGAAGATAGAGAAGAAGCAAGAACAAGAAGAGGAAGCTCCAGAAGAGGAAAAAGAGGAAAAGGTATCCTTCTTCAAGAAATTATTCGGTGGATTCGGGAAGAAACATGAGGCGGAAACCGAAGAGAAAAAGGAGACAACAATCCTTGGATCCGGACTCCCTTCACTCAAAAAGGATGCTAAGAAAGATGAGACCATTCTCCAGTTCATGATGGACTTTGATATCGATGAGAAGAGGGCAGAGGGCCTCTATGGAATGGGATACAGAAGAAAAGAGGACCTGATCGATGCCATTCCCCAGGACCTGATGATAATCGAGGGCATGAATCCCACCATCGCCAAGAGGATTATTTCAAGGGCCAGTAAGTGATTTTTCACACTGATCCATCTCTGTAAGGTTCAAATAAGAGTTCGTTCTTGGGTTGAAATGACCCAGTTTTAAGTTAGTAATGATCAATGGGCCGGTAGATCAGTTCGGTAGATCGCTTGCTTCGCAAGCAAGAGGCCTCGGGTTCAAATCCCGACCGGTCCACTCCTATTTTGGTTTAGAACCATA
>CBDDUX010000103.1:0-25717 GCA_965234725.1 Thermoplasmatota archaeon
TATGGTTCTAAACCAAAATAGGAGTGGACCGGTCGGGATTTGAACCCGAGGCCTCCTGATTGCAAATCAGGCGATCTACCGAGCTGATCTACCGGCCCTTTGATTGGGTTAGGGACTATTGAAGTTGAATATTTAAGATTTGGCCCATTGAATTATTTAAATGATAGAGGCCAGTTAAGGTATATCAAGAAATACAAAAGGACCGTGATTACGGTGGGATCCACATCATGAACGGCTACAGAAAAGGTCTGATACTCGAATATTTTACCATGGTCTATAACCTTGCCGAGGCGGTCCTTTCCATTTTTTTCGGATTCATTGCAGGATCCCCTGCTCTTGTTGGGTTCGGTCTTGATTCCATAGTTGAATCTCTATCTGGCGGGGTCCTGATTTGGAGACTTCATCAACATGAGGGAATCTCCAAGGAGAAAGAGCAGAAGATCGAAAGAAGGGCCATCAGACTTGTATCAATCACATTCTTCATTCTGGCCCTTTGGATCCTCTACGAATCGGCCGAGGTCCTTTACAACGGAGAGGCACCTGAGGTCTCTGTTCCCGGGATCGTAATTGCAACAGCTTCCATCATCTTCATGCCCACCATCTCTTTACTAAAGAAAAAGATCGGGAAGGAGATAGGATCGAGGGCATTGATCGCCGATGCCAAGGAGACAATGGTATGTGCGATCCTTTCGGTTGCCCTTCTACTTGGTCTCGGACTGAATGCTCTTTTCGGATGGTGGTGGGCGGATCCCATTACAGGATTGTTCATAGTCGTCTTCCTTGTCAAGGAAGGTATCGAACAATGGAGAGAGGCAAATGAGGAGGAGGATTAGGATCCCAATTCCGAAAGAGGACCTTCCAATTTTTCGATCAGTGTCTTGACCTCTTCAAGGGCCCCCAATGCTTTTTCCCTTGTTTCAAGGTCCAGGACCAGCTCCTCGAACTCATCCTCATCCAGAATTAAATAGGACTCATCCGGCCTCACCCAGAGGTCGATGGCAAGGTCCTCCCAATCGATTGTATCTGGTCCTATGACCGGAGGTTTTGCGATATTGATGTAGAAACCCTTGAGCTCGCCTTTTCCCGAAGCGATCCTGAAAATATTGTACCATTTTTCATGGAAAAAGGTCTCGATCCATGTATCATCGGGTTCGAATAGGACATATCCAAGGTCCAGAGGTTCCCTGGACCATCCGGTATCTATCGAAATATATTCTTCGGTGACCTCTCTGAGGGTCCCCTGGTACTCAATTTTGATACTACCGTCAGTCAGTATCTTTCTGATCCTGAAGGACCTCATGGAATGAGAAAGGACCAGCCATTAGATTATCCATTTGGTGACAGGGTCCTTGAAATGTAATTTAACTCAAAGAATTTGCCTTGATCCTCTTACTTTTTAAAGGAGAACGATTAAATGGAAGTTGGATCCATACAATGATGCCGGAAGTGAACCATTAGATGAAGAGATCGATAAATATTGGAATTGGTTTGATTACTTCAATGTTAATTTTTCTGAATTTCTTCCTTCCTGATATTTCTGGAGAGGCAATACCATCGACAATTGAACAGGACCTGATCTCTGTGACCGACTATCAGCAAGTATACTATCAATATGACACCTTGGACCTCCGGGTCCTGCTGAATAATACTCTTCGAATGGAAGATGTCATAATTGTCACAAATTCGGATGCATGGGTGAAGGGAATACCTCCGATCTATGAACAGCTTCCATATTCTGAACAATTCTCGAGGGTTAACCTGATAGTCAGAAATGATCACTTCCTGGTCATGAATACTACATTGAACGACCAGATGATATGGTATGATGGTAAAGGTATGATGGAAGATGTAACGATAACCCTAGCATTTCTCTGCTTCTATAACGGGACCGAAGACCTTGAGACAGCCACTGTCAACCTTATCGATGTTAACGATCGTCCCAGGATCGAGGACCCGATATCGATCCCAATTGAAAAAGTGAGAGTGGGTGAATCGATTTCCTTTTCAGCAGGAAAGGTCTCTGATCCAGACATGGACCATGTGGATCTCATTTGGGAATTGAAAGGTGAAACCGCCGCACATGGAAGCAGTTTAATAACCACATTCACCGAACCAGGTATACACCCGATTACACTGATCGCCGATGATGGTGAACTAACAGATACAAGGACATCTGTAATCGAGGTGCTACCGGCGGAAGTGAAGAAGGATGATACAAAAGGATCGACAGATAACGTGACCCCTCTATCCGAGAAATCAGGAAGTGGTAATGGATCGA
Organism: Thermoplasmatota archaeon; assembly: GCA_965234725.1. Classification (GTDB taxonomy): domain Archaea; phylum Thermoplasmatota; class Penumbrarchaeia; order Penumbrarchaeales; family Penumbrarchaeaceae; genus Penumbrarchaeum; species Penumbrarchaeum helgolandense. The sequence continues at coordinate 2,279 of CBDDUX010000103.1, forward strand.
ATCCTCAATTTTTCATTGTGATCATCCTGATCCTCCTGATATTAATAGTGTTGTCACTTGGTTTGATACGGAAGATCAGATCAGGAGATAATAGCCTAGAAATGAAGGACCCTCCAAGAAAACTATGGTCAATGAGTCCTATGAGGGGACCTTCCAGATATGAAAGGGCAGTCCTTAAAGGGAGACTCCTGGCCATTGAATTTGGAAGCCCCGGCAATATCGGAGAGGAAAAGGTCCTGGAGGAAGATCTGAAAAGGTGGGACCTTGATTGGGATTTCGATACCGGATTCTGATCAAATGGATGAAGCCCCGATCCGATTTCTGATGTGTATAATTGGAATTTAACCCGCAGAAGGACCGAAAAAGCTTTGAGATTTGTAACCAATCCTCCGAAACGATTAATAATGTGAATCAATTCCATAGCCTTGGATCAAATATTTCATCCATGGAGATGATTGGACCTCCTGGACCATAGGTGTGTGATTGAATTTTTGGAAACTGTCAGGGAAATATCGGGGTTTTTTAAATGAACTTTAAAAAGATCCCGGAACTCGTTATGGATGACCTAAGGGCCCGTGTCCCCATTATCCAAGGTGGAATGAGCGTTGGAATTTCCCTGTCAGTATTGGCATCTGCCGTTGCAAATGCGGGTGGGATCGGAGTTATTGGGACAGCAGGTATCGGGGCCGATGAACCTGACCTGAGGACCAATTACGGTGAAGCAAATATCAGAGCCCTAAAAAAAGAGGTCAGAAAGGCCAGAAAGATGTCGGACGGTGTCATCGGCGTCAATATCATGATGGCACTTTCAAATTATGATGTCTTGATCAATACGGCGATCGAAGAGAAGGTCGATGTGATATTCATCGGTGCAGGGTTACTACTTAGATTGCCGGATACGATTGACATCGAGAACATTAAAAGATCGAAGACCAAGATCGTCCCTATAATATCCAACGCCAAAGGCGCAACTATAATGTTCAATTACTGGGCCAAGAACTATGATCATGTTCCGGACGGAGTCGTTGTGGAAGGACCGATGGCAGGCGGCCATCTTGGTTTCCATAAAGAGGAACTCGAAAAAGAAGAGAATCTGCTCGAACGCATAATTCCTTCTGTAATAGAAGCGATTATCCCTTTCAGGGAAAGGTACCACAAGGACATACCGGTCATCGCAGCAGGCGGGATATACACAGGAGAGGACATCTACAGGTTCATTGAAATGGGAGCTTCTGGTGTTCAAATGGCAACAAGGTTCGTTGCCACCCACGAATGTGACGCCTCCATCATTTTCAAGGATTCATACATCAACTGCAAGGAAGATGATGTAGTGATCATCCAGAGTCCTGTTGGAATGCCTGGAAGGGCCATCAGGAACAAATTCCTTGAAGATGTCTCCGAAGGGGACAAGAAGCCCTTCATCTGCTCCTGGAAATGTCTCAGGACCTGTGACTTCAAAGAAGCCCCGTACTGCATCGCCGAGGCACTCAGTAATGCAAAGGACGGCAATATGGAGAGTGGTTTTGCCTTTGCGGGGAAGAATGTGTACAGGGTGAACAAGCTGGTCCATGTCAAGGAACTAATAGAAGAACTGATACGAGAATACGAAGCCATTGCGAATGGGAATCCCAGTATATCCTAAGGTCCTATTTCGTATTGATTTCTTGATACAGTTGTATCATATTTTCAAACAGCTAATAGTAATTCCTAATTAATTGAGTAGAGATGAGGATCTTTATTAGATGTCAATGATCGAATGACTCAAAGCTAACACGGGGGAAGATAATCCATTAATAATGTTAACCTTGATAAATTCATCAAGGTGGGTGAATGAGAAGAGAAATCGCAATCTCGGTACTTCTTATTATTGGATCGATTTCAATTATTTTCACTGGAGGTTCGGAAGGAACTGAGGAGTCTACCGAGGATAGAATTTCGATCAGTTCCGACTGGGAAGGTCCTCCGTTGATCCGGGACAGGGATGGAGAAATTGAATTCAATCTGACAGGACCCGAGGGGATGTTCAATGATAGTATCGGCAAAATCTATTCGATCATGATCTTCAATGAATACATCAATGGATGGCAGTCCTTCATTGATATGGATTTCTTCAACCTTAATATAATCAGAATAGAGGACCGGTGGATAGCATCTGTAGAGGTCCAAAAATTTGTAGGTGGAAATTGCATTATAACACTTAAAGTGGAAAATTCAACCATGGCCGATGAGGTCCTCCTTGAGATCAACGTTACAGTTGAAAACAGCCCTCCGGAAAAACCTGATAGATTCTACATTTACCCCGATCCGTCAAGAGATTTGAATGTGGGCGATGAGATCGAGTTCTTCGTTTCCAGTGTAAAGGATCCTGACAATGATAAATTGACCTACTTCTGGGACTTCGGTGATGGAGCCACCACTACTGGCATGAACGTTACCCACACATATTCAAAGAAAGGATTCAAGAGTGTTTCGATGTGGGTCAGTGATGGTGATTTCGAGACGGAAAAGATCTATCAAAGGATCGAGATCCTTGATGAACATCCATATATCAATGACAGGGATTATGATTATGTGGAGGATTCACTGGATGCGTTTCCCGATGACTGGGCCGCAAGTGTCGATACCGATGGAGACGGATATCCCAATCGCTGGAACGATAGAAGGGACATGGATGATTCCAGGACCGGGTTGAAACTGGATAACTATCCCGAGGACCCTGAAAGGAACGGGTATGAAGAGAAGGGGGACTTGGGAGAAAAGATCATCATGATCCTGATATTATGTTCACTCGTTGTCATTGCATTGCTTATTGCTACAATGATAGCTGTAATCCTTAAAGATAAATTTCATTATAAAGATCTCCAAAAAAATGACGCCTAATCTCCCTTCAACCTTTCAACTCTTTTTTTCAATGCTTCATTGAATTCTACAAATCCAGCTCTGGTATCAGTGTTCAAACCCTTCCAGAGGAAAGGAACAAGGAGCCCGGTGAACTTCTCACCCTGAATGAACCTTGTTTCACAATTCCCGATCGGTTCCATTTTTAAATAATGTTCACCATTGAAAAGGAAGTTCACTCCTCCAAAATGTCCCAGCCATCTGAATTCCCTTCCAGGATCGTTGACAAGGACCTCAGGTTCGATATCCATTTCCTGACCTTTGGGTGTTTTTAGATGTAATTTCATCTTTTCACCCTTCTTCATAGAACCTTCTATCCTTTGGATGAAAGTGCTCCATCTGGGATAATTCCGTAGATCTGAAAATATTTTCCAGATATCCTCAGGAGAGGCATTTATAATGATATCTGTTCTCAATTCCTTCATTTTATCACATGGAAAAAAGGACAAATGAATAGATATCTTAAATCCCTAAATAGATGTGAAAAATAATAAATGTACATAAAAAAAAGAAAGGGGTTTCATTCCGACCTATCTCGTAACTACCTTTTGTTAATTTATATCGAATATGAAGCTCCATAGAAAGGGAAGCCCAGTTTACTTTGAGGTTTGTTTAGGTGTTTATTTTTTGATACAATTGTAACGATATTTCAAAATTTCAATGATTACCCGAGGGGGTTTTACATTGATTTCTTTCCCCTTAGTTGTCGTCCGATCATAAATCTTCCTTTCCAAATCCGAACATATTTTAATAGAAGTATAGCATTATTTCATATTGGGATGGATATATGGAGGAGACATTTGGAAGGCTCAAATGCTATCTGATATGTGGATTGCTTCTTCTTCTCATTATTGGAAATGTTATATCCATAAATGTTGAGAGTCACGAAAATGGACCGACCGATGTTATCGATGATACCCTGAAAGACTCTATGAAAGAGAAAGAGATAGCATTGTCAAGTAGTTACTTCATACAGAATAAGGGACAGATTGAATCCAAAGAAATACAATTCTATTCGAGGGGAGGTAACATCTTCTTCACCCCAGATGGTGTTCTCTATCGGTTCAGTGAAATGGAACTTATCGATGAAGATGGATCGGGCCATGACCCTTTAAATGGATATATGAAGGAAACAGCGAGCGGATATCACGAATGGGGAGTGGTCCTGAAGTATTCCTTCATCGGATCGAACAATGTTTTCCCTGAAGGCAGGGATCAATGCACCTGGAACACGAATTATTTCAAGGGGAGCGATCCAGAGAAATGGTACACAGAGGTTCCAAATTTCAAGGAGATAATGTATTCAGATCTATGGGATGGGATCGATCTTGTCTACCGGCTTAAGGAAGGATCGATCAAATACGATCTAATAATTCATCCAGGTGCGGATCCATCCGATATTCGGATCCATATAGATGGCGCGAATGGTCTTTCAATAAATCTGCAAGATGATCTTGTCATTGGAACGGATTATTGGGATATCATTGATAGTGGATTGATTTCGCATTATGGGGATGGACTAGGTGAGCTGATTCCGTGCAGATTCGAACTATTGAATGAATGCGAATATAAAGTTAGTCTGGGAACATTTGATAGGAGTAGAAATGTAGTGATCGATCCAATTATTAACTATTCGACTTTCATTGGAGGTCCGAGTTTAGAATATGGATATGGTATAGCGATCGATACCAGCGGGAACGCATACATAACTGGATATACATTAGATGGAACAACAGATTACCCGACTACACCCGGAGCATTTAATATGACGCATAATGGAGGTTCTGATTTATTCGTGACCAAGCTGAACTCTGCCGGTTCGTCATTGGTATATTCGACATTTATCGGCGGATCAACTGCTGATTACGGACGTAGTATCGCAATCGATACAAGTGGGAACGCTTACATTACTGGAAATACCGAAGATGGAGAAATCGATTACCCGACCACACTGGGAGCGTATGACACAACACATAATGGAGGTAGTGATGTGTTCATTACCAAGCTGAATCCTTCTGGTTCATCTTTAGTGTATTCCACATTCATCGGCGGACCAACCGATGAAAGAGGGTATGGTATCGCGATCGATTCTTCTGGGGATGCTTATGTTACTGGAAATACTTACGATACCTGGGGTTATCCAACCCATTTCCCGACAACACTTGTAGCGTATGATACGACACATAATGGAGATTATGATGTATTCGTCACAAAGTTGAACTCAACTGGTTCGTCATTGGTGTATTCTACATTTATCGGCGGTTCAAGTAGAGAATCTGGGCGAGGTATTGTGATTGATACCAATGAGAATGCATACATTACTGGTTATACATTAGATGGAACAACAGGTTACCCGACTACAGCCGGAGCGTTTAATACGACACATAATGGAGGTTCTGATGTATTCGTTACCAAGTTGAACTCTGCTGGTTCATCGTTGGTGTATTCCACATTCATCGGCGGATCGACTGATGATTCCGGGAATGGTATCGCAATTGATACCAGTGAGAACGCTTACATTACTGGAAATACTGAAGATGGAGAAATCGATTTCCCAACCACACTGGGAGCGTATGACACAACACATAATGGAAGAAATGATGTATTCGTTACCAAGTTGAACTCTACCGGTTCATCGTTGGGGTATTCAACGTTAATTGGTGGATCGGACTATGATTATGGATATGGTATCGCGATTGATCCCAGTGGGAACGCATACATTACCGGTTATACCGGTGATGGACAACCCAATTTCCCGACAACAATCGGAGCTTATGAGACAGAGCATAATGGATATTTTGATGTGTTCGTGACTAGGTTGAACTCTATTGGTTCTTCTTTAGTGTATTCAACATTCATTGGTAGTCCGAGTGGAGATTATGGATATAACATCGCAATTGATACCAGCGGGAATGGATACATAACTGGAAGTACTATGGAGGGAACAAACGGTTACCCAACCACCTTGGGAGCATATGACACTAAGCATAATGGAAGATATGATGTGTTCGTGAGTAAAATCGATCTCACCGGATTACCGGGGATACCTCAGAACCTTTCGGCAGTTGTCGGCGACTCCTTCGTAGAGCTCTCTTGGAATCCCCCTGAAGAAGATGGAGGAGCCCCAATTATTGAATATGAGATCTACAGAAGGAATAAAACCGGATTGCTTTCAAGTATAGCTTTCACGGGAGAGAACACTACCTTCAATGATACTTCAGTGGTAAACGGAAATCGGTACTACTACGCGATCCTCGCACACAACAGAGTTGGGCCTGGCAAACTCTCAAACGAGGTATTTGTGATACCAGTTACTATCCCCACCCCGCCCAGGAATGTTGATGCCCAGTACGGGAATAATTATGTGAACCTGACCTGGATCTCACCTGAGAACGATGGTGGCACAATGCTGACAGGGTTCAGATTGCACAAGTTCGAGGGTGGGTCCTCCGATCCAGAGATCTTCAATATAGATCCATATGTGAATACCTACACAGACGAGGAGGTTGACAATGGGATCAATTACCGATATTACCTAACTGCTTTCAATACTGTAGGTGAGTCTCCTCCATCCATAGAGGTGAACGCCACACCCAAGAGCAGACCTTCATCCGTTTTGAATTTTCAGATTTCATCCGGACCGGGATTTATTATTCTCCATTGGAGTCCTCCCGAATATAACGGGGGTAGTCCTGTTACCAATTACACGATATTCCGAGCGGTAGGTTCCAGCAACCTAGATACCTACGTCACACTTTCATCACACCAGCTTCAGTTCAATGATACATCTGTGGAGAATGGTGTTGTACATCGCTACAAAATAATAGCACTCAACTCGGAAGGTGCAAGCGATCCCACGGAGGAGATCTCTGCGACACCTTTTGGTCACCCTTCCGCCCCCAGAAATCTTGAGGTCAAGGTATATTCCGATTCGGTTAAACTCTCATGGGAGATGCCATTGAAGGACGGGGGTACAACGATATTGGGATTCAGGATATACCGGAGTGATAAGGACGAGATCTGGGACAATATCAAGGAGGTTGAGGCCTTTGATCTTTCGTTTGCGGATAATATGATCATAAACGGAAAGACCTACAGCTACAGGATCACAGCATTCAACGCGGTGGGCGAGTCGGACCCAACCGAAACAGTGAACGCCACACCTCTGGGGAAACCAGGATCACCAATGAACTTCAATGTAAAAGCTGGAGATGACTATGTCCAATTGAGCTGGGAGATGCCCTGGGAACAAGTAGGGACCCCTGTTACGGAATTCAAGATATTTAGAAGTGATTCCTCAAATGAGATGGCCTTTTACAGTAGGGTTGCTGCTTCTGAACTCTCCTACATTGACGGGCTTGTGAAGAACGGTGAGACATACTATTACAAGGTCGCTGCGGTGAACATCATCGGGGTAGGCCCCTTTACGGAAATCAAGAGCGCAAAACCCGTAGGACAACCATCTCCCCCTTCCAATATCCAGATTGTGGCGGGGGATGGGTACGTTAATATATCCTGGTCCCCACCATTGAACGACGGAGGGGATCACATCTCCCATGTAACTCTCTACCGTGGTATAGATCGAAATTCGACCGTCTCAATTTACAGCTCTGCGAACCTCAAGGGTTTGTTCAGAGATACGACTGTAGAAAATGGTGTAACTTACTATTATTCCATGACCGCTTCCAATACTCTGGGAGAAAGCATCAACTCTGTGCCGATCTTAAAAATGCCCTATGGGAATCCCTCCATTCCCTTGAACGTAAAGGTCAGATCAGGCACGGGATCGATCAAGGTGACTTGGCAAGTTCCAGAGGATAATGGCGGCCTTGAGATCATTGGATACCATATATACAGAACCTTCAACGATGGGAGTAGAGTACTAATGGGTGAGGTTGAACCGAATACTTTTGAATTTGTCGATCGAAACGTTGTGAGCGGTCCTAAATATCTTTACCAGGTCGCAGCCGTCAATGGGAAAGTAGAAGGCTCTCTCTCCAGGCCAGTGGAAGGAAGTGTGAAGGATAGTATTGGACGAGGGCCGGTCATCGTGGCGGTTGCATTAATAATCATTCTTTTAATCTTCAATTCAATCATCGTCTTTATACTAATTTCGAGACGGAAGAGAAACCTTCACTCCTCTCCAACTAAAGGAATGATGTCGCTGGGTTTGTCTGATCAAGAGAACTGTATTCAGCCCAAGAATATCCCGATCAAAAAAATGACATGCACTCCGATTCAGGATTCCCCCCCGATCGAGGGAGATCCGTAATCTCCTTCGAAAATCATATCGATCCGGAAGTTCGAGACCTTCGGAAATAACAACCTGCGGTTTCGGTTTTTTCCTGGCCTCCACATCGGAGATGTGAAGATGCAGCAGCAATTAGACTGTTAAATATACAACTCATTGTGCGGACTTTGGTTTTCAACAATAATTGTAATTGATCAAGAAAACCAAAGACAACAAATGATTAAAGGCCGACATACGATGAATAAAGTGCTTGAGCGACCAAACGTTTTATGGGTCGTAGGGACCCATTTTAGGTTAATTTCTTAGGAGGTGATCCATCCGCAGGTTCCCCTACGGATACCTTGTTACGACTTAACCCTCCTTGCAAAATCGCGATTCGAGAAGGACAAAAATCCCACCCTCATCGAAACTCCACTCGGATGGTTTGACGGGCGGTGTGTGCAAGGAGCAGGGGCATATTCACCGCAGGATGTTGATCTGCGATTACTACGGAATCCAGCTTCACGAGGGCGGGTTGCAGCCCTCGATCCGAACTACGGACAGGTTTCGGGATTACCTCCACCTTTCGGTGTCGGAACCCTTTGTCCCGGCCTTTGTAGCGCGCGTGTAGCCCAGGGGATTCGGGGCATACTGACCTACCGTTGCCCTTACCTTCCTCTGATTTTGCACCAGCGGTCCCCTTAAAGTACCGATCCCCCGGAGGGAATCATGGCAATTAAGGGCAAGGGTCTCGTTCGTTATCTGACTTAACAGAACGCCCTACGGTACGAACTGACGACGGCCATGCACCACCTCTCTACCAATCAGATAAAGTCATCAGCTTGATCTTCATGTGGCAGTCGCCCCTGGTGAGTTTTCCGGCGTTGAATCCAATTAAACCGCACGCTCCTCCCGTTGCTGTGCTCCCCCGCCAATTCCTTTAAGTTTCAGTCTTGCGACCGTACTCCCCAGGCGGTGCGCTTAACAACTTCTCTCCGGCACTGGATGCCCTCGTAGGACCCCCAACACCAAGCGCACAGCGTTTACACCCTGGACTACCCGGGTATCTAATCCGGTTCGCGCCCCAGGGCTTCGTCCCTTACCGTCGGACCCGTTCTGGTCGGACGCTTTCGCCACCGGTGGTCCCCCAAGGATTACAGGATTTCACCCCTACCCCTGGAGTACCTCCGACCTCTCCCGGTCCCAAGTTCGGCAGTCTCCCCAGAATTCGTTGAGTTAAGCCCAACGATTTACCCAGAGATTTACCGAACCGGCTACGGACGCTTTAGGCCCAATAATAACGATCACCACTAGGGCCGCTGGTATTACCGCGGCGGCTGGCACCAGTCTTACCCAGCCCTTATTCCACGAGCTTTTTACACTCACGAAAAGCATGCACTGAGTGCATGCACTTGGAATCCCCTTGTCGCGCTTTCGCGCATTGCAAAGTTTTCGCGCCTGCTGCGCCCCGTAGGGCCTGGACTCGTGTCTCAGAGTCCATCTCCGGGCTACCACTCCCATGGCCCGTACCCGTCGTCGGCTAGTTAGTCCTTTACACTAACTACAACCTGATAGGCCGCAGACCCATCCTAGGGCGCCGTAGCTTTCAGCCTTAAGACATTCCAGTCATCAAGGCCTATGGGGTATTATCCTCAGTTTTCCGAGATTATGCCCCGCCTTAGGTTAGGTTATCCACGTGTTACTGAGCAGTTTGCCGAGGGCCGAACCCTCTCGACTCACATGGCTTAATCGGATTCCAAGAGCGGTGACCGCCGGCAGGATCAACCGGAATTGACAGATGAGAAATATACTTTCCATCTTCCTGCACACAACGTTCGATTCGCTCAAGTATCACTTTCATCGTATGTCGGATGGGAGAGGTCACGGAATTCTCCGGGTTTCTCCAACCCCTTTCATATGTCCGCGGGCCTGGATGGTTCCGATCATCTGAGGAAATACACCGTCTCACGGAACAACGCAAATGGCTGCGGGTAAGACCCCCTTAAACAAGGTCCAATATATAACCCTTATTATAAGAGAGGTCACGGTCCCCACAGTTGGGTCAATGACCCCCTGGGGGAAACCTGCTAATATTGATTTGATATAAAAACATTTCCAAATGGAACAGTGGACTGTCCAGATATGTTCACTCGACCTCATGTTCCGTATTGAACTCCAGCTCTTCCTGAAGCTCATTGACCACCAATTTCAGGACCTGCTCGTAGGTCAATGACCTGAACTCCCTGATCCCTCCAAGGTCACTCTGGAGCTTTGCAACGATCTCATCGCCCTCCATGCTTATCTCGATATGGCATATTGCTTCTTCCAGGGGACTCCCTCCTGTTCTTTTTAACCTTCATCGTACACACGTATATCTAATGTTCGGATTTCTTTGATGTTAAAAGGCAACTGTTCATACCCATGACCATAAAGATTATATCATTACCGGAGTTGTAATCAATAAAAGGAGGATGCACTCATTGAAAGCAACATCGCTTATCTCGATATTCGCCGTTTCACTTTTCTTTCTATCCCTCTTTCCCTACCTGGAAGGGGCCCAAGGGCAGGATGAGCTCCCCAAATGGACGTTCATGGTCTACCTGGATGCCGACAACAATCTGGAGGATGCCGGGATCGATGATGTGAACGAGATGGAGGAGTTCGGTTCCACGGACGATGTGAACATTGTTGTCCAGATGGACCGAATAAGGGACTATGACTCAACCAATGGGGACTGGGACGATTGCAGAAGATTCTACATAGAAAAGGACCTTGATCGGGACACCATCACTTCTCCTGAACAGGGAAGGCTCGGAGAGGTGAATATGGGTGACCCTGAAACGCTGATAGATTTCGTTTCCTGGTCCGTCAAGAACTACCCTGCACAGAGATATGCCCTGATACTTTGGAACCATGGTGGAGCTTTCAGGGGTGTATGCTTTGATGATACTGTCCCTGGTCTTCCCGAAGGTGAATATGATGCCCTGAACATGTCGGATGTGAACTATGCGGCTGAGGAGATCTACAAGGTCCTGGGAAATCGAAAGATGGACCTTTGGGGCTTCGATGCCTGCCTCATGGCACAGGTAGCTGTCATGTATGAGCTCAAGGACTTCGTTAAGGTCGGTGTGGGTTCTGGTTACAATGAACCCGGTGATGGGTGGCCATATGATGAGATCCTGGGACCTCTGACGGAGAAACCAGGAATGGATGAGAAGGAGTTTGCAGCGATTATAGTCCATGAATACATCTACTCATACAATAACAAGCAGCAGGACCCGCAGGATTACCCAATGGTCACCCAGGCAGCGTTCGATCTTGAGCTCATGGACAAGGTCGTAGGAGTGCTCGACGAGTTCTCGGAAGAGCTGGGTTCAAAAGGCCCCCTCGGAGGACTGGAATACCTTCTTCAGATATATCAAGCCAGGAAGAACTGCAATTCATACGATATGGCAAATGTTTTCGTCTACGATCTGACCGGTTATCCCCTCTATGATGTCATTGATTTCACAAAATACCTTGACCAGTACATTGCTGATGCTTTCCCCAAGAACAATCTGATCCAGGAACTCACTGCAAAAGTGAGGGAAACCATTAAAAGTGACATTCCGGGAGAGGGATTCATGTTCGCATCCGAAGCGGACCAATGGCATCCGGACGCAAATGGTCTTTCCATGTATTTCCCGAACAAGGACGAGGATTCCTTATCCATTACTCAACTCCCGACAAATTATCTCCTTTCCTATGAGGAGACATCCTTTGCAAGGGAGCATCTGTGGGATGAATTCCTTCATTCCTACTATGGAATAGACCCGATAGAGGATTCGGATCCAACGATTACAATAACCAGCCCCCAGTTCAATACGACCTTCCCTCTAGATGAAGGTACAATAATCCTTAGGGGGGTCGCCTACGACAGGGAGATGATCGACCGCGTCGAGGTAAGAGTTGACAACGGAGAATGGACCGCCATGCCAGGAATATCCGGGCAGGGAAAGATACCTTTCCTTCACCAGATGAATTCCGAAGTGCTGGGACTCGGGACCCACCGCATTGAGGTAAGGGCTTTCGATAGACCTGTATCAGATACTGGCGGGAATGTGGGTAAGTCCACAAGCATTGTTCATACTGAAATAACCATCCAGGGATCCGAAAAGAGCGATGGTGAGACCTTCAAGATACCTCAATGGTTCCTCAGTTCGCTCTTGATCCTGATCATTGCCGCTGCCTTTATCCTGGGAGTCGTCATATTCCGGGGGAGGAATGAATAAGTGGTCAAAGGAGGCAGATGGGACCCTCCCGGAAAGGATGGCCCTGCCGTTTCTGTAAGAGGTATTTCCAAGACCTTCGGTCAGTTAAAGGCACTGGATGATGTGAACATTCAGGTTGAAAGAGGGGAGATCTTCGGATTGATAGGTCCCAACGGGGCCGGGAAATCTACATTGATGAGATCCCTGATCGGAACTGAAAGACCGGATCTGGGAAGGATCGGCATACTTGGAATGGACCCTTCCACCGAAAGCTTGAGGATAAAATCGTTCACGGGATATGTTCCAGAATCCGAAACACCCCCATCTTTCCTCAAACTTGATGAGTTCCTCGATTTTGTCATGGATACAAGAAGAAGGGAAACGGATGAGGTTGGGAAGAAAAAATGGGTGGACTTCTTCGATCTGGAACCTTACAGACAGACCATTGCGAAGAACATGTCAAAGGGGACAAGGCAAAAGCTGATGTTGTCATCAGCATTCATCCATGAGCCTCCTTTATTACTCCTTGATGAACCATTCATCAATCTGGACCCGATCTATCAACGAAAGGTGAAGGACCATCTTCTGAAATATGCCCGAAATGGAGGCACTGTCCTTCTATCCACCCATATACTGTCCCTTGCCGAGGAGCTCTGTGGCAGAGTCGCCATAATCAATAAAGGCAGAGTAATGATAACTGACAATACTGGGAAGATCAAAAAGAGGTATGGGTCCTTTGAGAAGGCTTTCCTTCAAAATGTCGGATACTACTCGATGTAGTTCAGCGGGAGTAGGTCCTTCTCCAGAAGCGTTACTTCTGTTGAATCAAGCGCATCCGGGGAAAGTGCCACCATGAGGATGCATTCTGTCTGTGAGATATTGTCCACCAGCTGCCTGATGAACCTGAGAACGGAATTGAACTTATTGTTTGTAAGCAGATATTCTAGACCATCAAGGAGAATGACCCCATTGCTGGTATTGTCCATGAACTCCTCGTAAATGGACATGATGAATTCCAGGATCGGAAGGACGGATCGGATCTCACCTTCGATCTCCTTGCCGGTCAGCCATACGGTCTCCTGTTCGTTGACACCGTAAGTCCTCGCAAGGATCTTTGAGTTGGTCCTGGAGATAACTATTCCGTCCATTCCCATCTCCTTCAGGGCCTTGTAAATGTGAAAGAGACGTTCCGGTCTTTTCTCCTCTATCAGATATGAGAGGCCGGGTGTCAACTCCTTTGCCGCCTTCTTTGGATTCCAGGCATTCTTGGTGAGAGCTTCCACACCACTGGTTACCTCACCGTTGGCAGGAGGGGGAGGGACGGCCTTTACCTGAACGGTCTGTTTAGGTTCCTCTGATTCCGGTTTAGGTAGCAAAGCCTCCTCCAGAACCTTCTCTTCATTGATCGGTGGTTGGGTTCCTTTCATCTCCAAAAGCCGTTCCTTGATCCTTTCAACCAGATCGGATTTTAGTCCGAGGGATTCCAGACCAAGCTCCTTGCACTTCTGCCTGAGCTCTTCCTTTGTGAGTTTTTCAAGGGCACCTTCATGGGTTAGATTCTCGGTATCTATCTCCCTCTTTGCCCTGATGACCTCGACTATGCATTTCTTGGCATAGTCAATAGCCTCCTCCCTCTTGTCGATCTTCAAGGCGTATTTTGCCTCGTTGATAAGTTCCTCTGCCATTTGGGTCTCGGCTCCCTCCTTCTTTGCTTGGAGGACAAGCTTCTGACCTCTGCGAATGATATTCAGGATCTGCATGAACTCCTGGTCGTTCTGTGGCATTGGAATGGACCTCTTGTATTGATGGTATTACTTGATAGATATTATATTTTGCTTATTTTCATTTTTTAGACATGTGATCGGAGTAATTCCTGATCAATTATCTGGCATCCTAGATCATTACATCGGACCATGTTCATTTTGGATCCTTTATCGTCCTGTTCATCTTCTTTTCGGGAGGTCCCAGCTCATCTCTTCATCCATTGCTTCCAGATCGTCCTCCAGCTTCTTTCGGTTTATTGTCTGCCAGAGGAAATATCCAATGATACCCAGAAGGACCAACACGATAAGAACTATCCAGTACCATTTGGTAGCCGGAGGTTCCTCTGGATGGTCCTCGGGGTCCCTGGGATCGGTCTCTCCGTCGAACTCCTTGAAATTGAACCATCCGTCAGAATCGGGATCCTCGTTCCTGTCGTTCCTGAATGGAAGGGTTCCCATCTCAGCTTCCCAGCCGTCGTTGAGATCATCACCATCGGAGTCCTTATCGTCTGGATCGGTCAGGTTGTACATTTCCTCCAGGAGGTTCAGACCATCCCCATCTTCATCTTCTTCGATATCATCCATAACGAAGGGGTCCAACCCGTGTCTGGACTCGAAGGCATTGGAAAGCAGGTCCCCGTCAGAATCGGCCCATCCCGACACTTTGATATGATACCAATCCGAGGGATAGGTCATATTGACCTCATCTGATCCGACATCACCGTAATGGACCTTGAACTGAATATCATCGCTCGAATAGGATCCTGGCAGATCGTAGGTCCTTTCATTCCCCGAGGTCCTCTCAGCAGTGATGATCCAGGATATCGATGTACCTGGATATCTTGCCTCCAGTACCAAAGGACCTTCCCAGGTGATGTTTATCTTGAGATCCTCACCCAGGACCACTTCTTCGGGGAATTCGATATCGAATGGGGGTTCCTCCTCGATGAAAGGAGTCGAAACGTTCAGCTTGGGGGACTCATACTCGTTCTGGTTGCCCGCCTCATCTGATACATCTATCTTGACAGAATATTCCTTGATCTCAGTTGTGAATGGATCCTCGAAGAAGGCTTTGAACGAATTACCCTGGACAGGGATTATTGATCCTGTCGAAATGAGCGTTCCTCCTGAAATTATATATGATGTGATATAGAGAGACGGGTCCTGCACTACTTTTAACAGATCGAAACCCAAGGTGTCGGATACCTTGAATCCAATGGATAGGTCATCTCCGGGAGCTTTGTCCATCACAGGGAGTGTAACATTGCTTATCACGGGAGAATGGAGGTCGATCCTTATCGGATCAAGGACCATCGATCTCTTGTTTCCTGCCTTGTCCTCTACCATTGCTGTGACATTGTACAATCCCTCGGTGTTAAGGCCGATCTCATTCACAGGCAAGAACTCGGAAATACCACCCTTTTCAACCATGAATCCAAGAGAGGATATGCCTGATATGCTGTCAGTTGAGTTGATCTTCAACCTTGTGCTCACGGTGGTCCAACCGGTTCCCGGGTGTCCGATTATATCAAGTGATGGAGGTTTCATATCGATGTCCCTGGAAACGACTGGCAATGGTACCTGGTCTGTTCCATCATCCACAGTGCATTGGATCTGAAGTAGTCCCTCAAAATCCTCCCTTGGGATGTCTAAAAGGAAATGATATGGATCGGTCTCTTCCAGGGAGTTGGAGGGGACATCCTTCCAGTTCCCGTTCCCAAGCCTGTAATCGAAGGAGAAGGTGACATCGTCACCGTCCGGGTCCACCCCTTCCAGTGACAGTCCAATATCTTCGGATGACCATCTCTCTCCAGAGAGGGATATCGAGAATTCAGGAGGATCGTTCAGAGGATCTATCAGTTCCTTGATCGTCATATCCCTGGAGTTCCCAAGCATGTCTGAGATCATCACCTTGACAGCAAGCTCGGATCCCTGCAGTGCGTCCCAATCGAGGTCTATGGCTGAAGTGAAATTGCCTTCGAAAAGGTCCATCTGGATCCATTCGGAAGTGGGTGTTGTGATGCCATACCTCATCTTTGCAGAGGAGATGTCAATTCCGGATGTAGCATCTGAAGCTCTCAATAATACTGTGATCGGACCTACTGTGTTCTCGTCTATATTGACAGGTTCCAATGTGAATAGATTGATCTGTGGTGGTGTCCCGTCATTCACCTGATCGATCAGTGATACCGTCGGACCCTGATTACCCGCCATGTCCACGGTGTATGCAAAGAAATCGAAATCTGTTCCATCCTCTAAGACCTCTAGCTCCTGGTCGGGGAAGTAGTAGATACCATCCATTGACATGAATGTGGAATACAACCCCGATCCTCCCCTGTCCCCGGCGTTGGTCAGTACGGTAAGTGTTCCAGTAGGATCGTCATTGACTGCAAGCATCGAGGTATCAGGGCCTTTGTTGTCGACCTTGAATATGCCTGAATCGTTCATATCCCTGAAACCGAACCTGGAATCGGAATCCATTGTCCATGAGATCGAACCCCAATCCGGTACGAGTTCGGTTGTGTTCAACAAGTATGAGGCTTTACGGGATCCCGGTATGATATCGGGGTGGACGATGCCGATATTCTCCCATGGCCCTTCCCCTTCCTTTTTAATGAGTTCAAGGTCCCTTGAAGCAGGGGGGAAGAATGGTCCTTCGTAGGAGAACTCCATCTCCAGAGTTCCTCTCGACCAGTTCGGAAGCCATGGTCCTGTCCAGAATCCTCTGAGGCCGTTAACCGCATCGTTGTATGCTGCTTTGATATCGAATAGTGAAGAACCAACGAGGACTGCAAAGGATACGTGGAATGGGTTGCCGGTCTCATTTTCGGGGACCCTTGCCGAGATATCCATGTACCAATCCTGTCCGGTGACCGAGGAGGTCTGATTATTGGGTGTTGACATCTGATCCCAGACCTCATTCTCACCTGAATATACTCCGGGACCGTATACGCCAGCGTTGTGACCGTTGAAGTATGATGAGCCTGAAAGGTCGAAGAAGCCGAGACCCACGAATGTGGTCCCGTCGGATATGACGGTCGTGTTTATTTCCGGAATGAAGGAGAACTTGTCATCCGTTGCGGAAGCTCCGAGGTCCACGTTCATCGTCTGGATGATGTAGATCGGAGAGAGGTATTCAACGGGTGAATCGACCTCGTAATCTATGATCATCCATCTTCCTGTGCTTCCCCTGGTATTCTCTATATATCGATTTACAAAGGTCCTCTGTGTTATGTTGACCCCTTCGAAATCCTCACCGCTCCAGCCTGTGAAGGAGCAGTATCCTTCCTCATCAGTATAGTTCCCGGGGATGGAGATGTTGAGAGGATCCATGGTTTGGAATTCAAAATGATTTCCAAAATCAACTGTATCAGAATTTACTCCTACGCCAAATGAAGCAGATGATAACCGGTCAGCTCCCGGAGGGAATTCTAATGTATTCCATCCGGTAGCTCCGGCGTCGTCATCAATGATGATTGTAAAATTCCCAGCGTCATGGGTTGCAAAGCTTCCCCTTGATATGCCCTCAACTCCCCCTGAAAAGAGAAATACACCTGAAAGTGAAGATAGCATTATTACGAGTGATATTACCAAGGCGGTTCGTTTTCCCGTTTTCATCCCCCCTGTTCTTTCCCGGAGATACATGATCATGATAAAACCGTTTCCGTTCTATATACCATTGGTCGGAAGCATTATCTCCCTTCCGCATTCCGGACATTCCCCTTCTCTTGAGGCGCAGGCCCTGTGGAATTGTGCTCCGCATCTGCATTTTGCGGTCCTGGAGCTTCCTGATAACCTTCTCAGACAGATACCGCAGTGGAAACCGGAATCTTCCCTCTTCGATGTACTGCTGTCATCTTGAAGAACTTCACCGGTCCTTCCGGTCTTGACGATTTCATCCTCTCCCCAATCTTCCTCATCCTCTTCATCTCCATCAGATCCATCCCCCTTCCTCCAAAGTACAAGGATAACAGAGGTTGTAGCGAGGACAAGTATCAAAATGATGATACCCGCGACCAGAAGAATGGGCGGACCCTTCTCCTTTGGACCCTGCTTCTCCTCCACTTCGATCGCAGGTCCTTCGGCAACAACTATCATTTCTTCCTGAACGAAAAGGTCACCATCGGTACAATTGAGGATGATCCTGTGGGTCCCGTTCTCAAGGACCAGGGAAAGGACCTCCCCGGTCCCTGCCGGGACATCATCAACGTACCATGAATATGAGAGGATATCCCCCTCCGGGTCCTGGCAGTCCGCAGTGAGCTGGAATTCCTCTCCCGAAACAACTGTTCCGTTAGAGTGTCTCATGATACTTACGAAAGGAGGTCTCGTTGCCCTTGTGGTCACGGATCCTTCTGCGATATTTCCTGCTTCATCTAAGACCCTGACAATAATTTCTGTTTCAGGTCCGTATGAGAAATTCACCAATATCCATGAACTTCCAGCTTCGTTGAGATGCAGGGACGGAGCTCCTGGCAGATCGAAAGGTCCGAATTCCCCACCGCCAACAGAGATCTCCATCATGGATATTCCTGATGTCCTGTCGCTTGCATCGAAAGTCACCCTTGCGGGGACCTCTGAATAAAAGGGGTCTGCCTCCAGATCGATGAGAGGTAAATCTCCGTCAACTGTAAGAGAATGAGGACCCCAAGTCCTTTCGATCGGAAGTGGCAATCCATCCCTGAACGTTATCCTTACCTCGAAAACACCCTCATCGAAGGGAATCTGAAATGCGCCTTTGACCCTCGACGGGACCAGGAGATCGGATCCCTGGATCGGAGTGGAATTGGTCAGGACCTCCAATGATCTGGGTAAGAGGACCGCTGTGGACCCGAGATCTGGTCTGAGCTTCAAGGAAACTGATGATGTGTCCACTCCCAGAGGCAGGTCCATATTGACCTCTAACAGTGCATTTGCCCCGATCACAGCTGGGAGATCAATGTGAACGTTCAGTTCCGAATCCGGTCCGTTTATCCTGGTCCGGGAGGACCAATCCCCCATATTCTTCGCTTGGTCCGTACCCCTGACTGACAGGTAGCATACAGGTCCAGGGATCGTATTCTGAATATGTAATAGATATTCACTTCGAGGAGGTCCTGGAACAAGGTCGATCGTCTCCTTCCAGACCTCTATCCATCCGTTCTTTCCAGGTATCTCGCATCTGATCTCGGCATCTTCTAATCCGGTTAGAATATCATTACTATCGATCATGATCGTGTTACCTTCATCGATCCGCTTCACCTCGACGATCGGGGGTGTCATGTCCACCATGAAATGGAAAGGACCTGCGGACATTCTGTTCTTAACCTGATCAGAGGCATTCGCATACCAGGTGTAATTCCCCTCGGAAAGAGACTGGCCTATGTTAACGTCAACGGTATCAAGCAGGTCAAAGTACCTGAGATCGAATATTCCGGAGGGCCCTTCCAGATGATACTCCATCATCAGAGGACCGCTCAATGCATCCACGACCTTGATCGATGGTGCAGGTACCGGATCGTTGAATATCGTCCCATCAGCTGGAGTGTATGCCACCAATAACGGACTGCTCCCATCAACAAGTACCGAAAGCGGTCCGGACGTTCCAAGGTTATCAACAGCATCTCTTGTGACAAGCTCAAAGGTATAGTTTCCTTCTTCAAGTTTTAAAGACCCAATGGACCTGAAAAGGCCTTTTTCATATTCCTCCGTTACAATATTCGTAACGGAACTTCCGAAAGGTCCTTGAATGTTCAAGGTGAAGTTGCCGGAAAGACCCGAAAGACGATCAAAGGACCTGAAAGAGAGATGGAATGTATTATTGGTCCAGCCATCGGGTGCAAGGTCCTCTATCATCGGAGGTGATCCGTCAACCCCGATGAAATAAGGACCTGCAAGGATAGGACCGTTCCCTGCCCTGTCCGAAGCTTTGACATAGAAGGTATAGTTGCTCTCTTCCGAGGGGAGGACCACCTCAACGGAATGGATCCCATTTCCGTCCTCAATGGTATTTGCTGAGAACCATTCCCCGAAGGGTCCATCAAGGGGACCGTACTTCACCATAACTGAATCCGGATCCAGACCTGTCAAGTTCTCGATGTATCTCACATAACAGACCGGATCCGAGGATGGTACCCATGGAAATACCGGACCGGAAAGAACTACCGGAGCTGTACGGTCCACTGTGAAAAGTTGGGGCTTCATCCAGGTGGTCACGGCATTTCCCTTGTGGGGTTTGACCGTCCAGTAATAGTGACCGTCCTCGATCTCATCGATCAGGAAAGTTGAAAGCGATGTTACATTGAACTCCTGGATAACATCATTGATATCCATTGACCCTATCAATCTGAACGTGAAGTCATTTCCTGAAGCGGGGTAATAACCTGTGTCCAGGGGATCCCATTCGAATGGTTGAGAAAGATCCGTGATGATCTCACCATCCAGCGGGTAGACGGGAAATGGAGCGGGTAGAGGGCCCCTGTATGTTCCGCTTCCTATCCTCAGAGCCCTTTCCGGACCATTTCCACCTCCTCCCCCATCATATTCGACCATTCCCGACACTTCTCCATCCTTTCCGTCAACGTTATTACATGAACTGGAGGTACTCAAAACAAGGAATTTTTCCGTCAACCCTCTTGCCATCATCATCGGAGCTGTTATTTTGACCTTGTAATCGCCACAATCTGCAACATCAGGACCGATCCAGCCAGAGGTCCCTCCTTTCATCGAATTGTACAAAAGTTCTGCGGAAGCTCCTCCTCCACCGGAATACCCGGATGCTCCTCCTCCCCCTCCGTCTATCCCAAGGGATAAATCACCTCCCCCGTTGCCTCCTGTATTCTGATTCCAAACGAACCCACCCGAACATTCTATGAAATTGTCTTCCATCCAGATACATCCGGTACAGTTTATCATTGCCTCGGAATCACCACCTCTTGCAACCCGGTATAGGAGATCACCTCCGTCCCCTCCGTCGTACTCAATAACCATCATGTAACCTCCAGATCCTCCCGCATAACTGCCCCCTCCACCGCCTCCTATTGTATTTGTGGCAGTCTCGGGGGTTCCACTTTTCTCTGAAATGCATGAACCGCCTTTTCCTGAACCACCACCTCCACCAGCACCAAGTGATAGACGGCTTTCGATCATGGTAAGGTCCTCAACGATGATCTCAAGAGAAGTTCGACCACCTGACCCCACATCCCCGCTGATCGTTCCCGGATCATAGGGTGCTCCCGCCTTCCAACCTCCCGAAGAATATCCCCCGGAGGTTGTAGGATGAGTGTAGGTTTTCTCCCCATCCCATACGACACCTCCCGCATTACCAGCCCATCCTCCCCATCCACCTTCACACCAGATACAGGAGTTTGACAGGTGCATGGAAGCTCCCGGTGCT
The DNA here is from genome assembly GCA_965234725.1 of Thermoplasmatota archaeon. Classification (GTDB taxonomy): domain Archaea; phylum Thermoplasmatota; class Penumbrarchaeia; order Penumbrarchaeales; family Penumbrarchaeaceae; genus Penumbrarchaeum; species Penumbrarchaeum helgolandense. Next base: position 23,795 of record CBDDUX010000103.1, read on the forward strand.
TTTAATGAAACGGATACTCCGCCTCCGGATCCCACCCACCCGGATAGATTTGCACCAGTGGTATAACCTCCGGACAGATGGAAATCATCGGAATCCAGGTCCTCTCCATCGGGAGCATTTCCACCGTAACCTCCGTACAGTTTTATTTCGGAATCCACAATGGTTATGTTGGTGGAAATTCCACCGAGGAGAGTGAAGCTTGAATTGCCCCCTGAGAATTCGAAACCCGAAAGCGGAGTCGAAAACGGAGCTCCGGGATCACTTTTTGTCCAGCCTTCACCTCCCCTGAGATAGATGGAGGAATTGAACATTTCAAAGGATGATGTTATGTTCAACTCAACTGAAACGTTGGAACCCGCGCTCCTTAACTTAGAGGATCCATCCATTCCTGACAAAATGATACTTGAATTGATGAGAGAAAGGGTGGAAGGATGACCAATTATTGAGGGTATCTCATTTCCGTCCCCTACCAAGGTAAGATTACAATCCTCAAGGTTCAGAAGGGAATCCTTCCCCAATATTGCCCTCCGATATGTCAGGTTACCATGGATCGTGATCTCTTCACTCTCTGCAAGAAGAAGGTCACCTCGTGACTGGTTTGTGGGAGCAGGTTCCTGATTGAGTCCCTCCTCAAGGACCCTTTTTTCGGTCCAGGGACCTGCTCCCGTTGACGTCATGCCATAAGGGATCGTTCCGGCCAGAAAGGCCAGAAAGACCGCCACTCCAAGGCAAAGCGCCTTTGTTATCAACGCACTCATATCAATCAAAATGATTTGAGTTTATAAATATTAACGAAACATTTCTTGCACTGGTAAAGGAAAAAAAAGTCCATGCTATTGAGATTTACAACCGGGTATGAGATCAAAAAAACAGAGAGAAAAATCTCCCAAAAGCAAAGGACCTCTAAGAGGATCATTGGGATATCGAAGAACAATAGTTATTAATGATGATATCGGGAGATTTCCGAAATGGTGTTGAAGTCGGAAAATCATATGACTGAGGGTCGAATGATAATAGTTGATTATTTCATCATTATATGTGATTGTTAAATCTTTATTAGCAGAAGAAAAATGCAATAAAATCCAAAAATATTTTCCTACTTGTGCGTAATTGAGCACTAAGCGGAAAGGAAATCCATAGAACTTGGTGATCTCAACACCATAGGACCCAGGTTGTGGTCCTATGAATTATTTGTTTCAGAATATTAAAGAATTGCCTTTTCTAGGGGGAAAAAGGAATCACTTTCAATATTAACTTGAATTTGATAATCCCATTTTATACCAATATAATTAAAGAGGAATTGAGGGCCATATAAAGTATTGAAAAATGGAGGAGAATTCCATGATCAGGGTTCATTCTATAAACATAACAATATCAATAATTTTGATGATTTCATTGTTTTCTACTATTGTGAATGGATCTACATTAATTGTTGTTCCAGACTTCAATGATCAGGACCACATTTGTCTTTTTATTTGGGATTTCAAATCGAATGAAGTAACTCAATCTGAAGATTATTCTATTAAATTGACAATATATAATCCAAATATTGAGAACATATCAATCATAAGAATAGGATTGCATTTCGATTGGTTTGGAAATGAATCATATAACAACGATATTCCGATATATCGATACCCAGAAAATATGCAGGAGGAGGATGGTTTCGATATTGAAAAAGCTACAATAAAGAGTAACAATTTAAAGAATTACTATATTAATGGAACGTTAGAGGGGAATGTGTCGGTTGGATATCACCAATATCATTTCGAGATCATCATTGATCCATTTGATCGTTTAAATATCTCCGAGATGGGTGCAATACCACCTCCTCCATATAATTGGAGAAGTCCAGTATATTCAGATTTTCAAGTTTCAGTACTTCACTAAGTTCCTCCCAGATATGATGGATTTTCGTATACA
>CBDDUX010000104.1:0-12329 GCA_965234725.1 Thermoplasmatota archaeon
AGGATTCCAGATACCAAGATATGACAGTGAGATGTCAGGTGTCTATTCCATCAACACCAACGAGGTCAATCCAAAGGATCCGGAAGTCTACGCGGGCCATCCGAAAACCATTTCCATTGATGATGATCAATATGGAAAAGGGGATGATACATTTATCGAACCCTGGGTGATGATCATGCTGATCATTATCGCGGTAATTGTAATAAGTCTGGCAGCAGGATTCATCGTAATCCTAAGGATCTCAAAGGTCAAAGAACAGAAGGAGGAAGAGGATATCGATAGGAGGGTCCTGAAGATGGAAGCCAGACAGAAGGAGATATCCTCCTTATACGGGACCATGAGTGCGGATGAGGTCTTCGGACCTGACCAATCGACCCTAAGCGACCTTAAGCTCGATCTTGGAGGACAGGTTTACCATGAAGAGGGATCCGGTGCTCTTGCAAAGGGCGTGAAAAAGGGAAGCCTTGAGGAAGAGAAGGATCAGGGACCTCGATGGGAATCCACGACCGGCCTTCTATTCGAAGGATCAGCCCCGGGCCTTTCTTTCGGTCAGAGCCTGGACCTGGAAGAGAATGAGATCGGAACCTCGGAGCCTGATCAGGAAGAACTTGGCAGGTCCATGGATGAGCTTGTAGAAGAGGGAGACCGTTCTACTCCTTGAACAGCGTTCTGAGGATCTCTCTCTGTCCCTTCTTGATGTGCTCCAGGACCGTGGCGTGCGATAGACCTAATTCAGTCGCAATGTCCCTGGAGCCTATCTTCCTCTTTACATCGAAATAACCAAGCCTCAATGCAGTCTCCAGACAGTGATACTGTTTGGGTGTCAGATTCGATAGTGCCCCCTCAACACGGGGCTGATATTTGGTAATAGAGAGGACCTCATAGGTCGCACCCCATTCCTCGGCAAAAGAAAGGAACCTGTTTATGTTCTCGGAAGTCCCCACTATGGAACCTGTAAGTGTTTTTTCAGTGAACCTTGCAGGGAATTCAAGGAAACAATCGAATGTCTCGAAGAATGCCTTGAGTACATTCGAATAGATCTCGGGGAATTTCCCGGATACCATCAGGAGCGACCTTTTCCCATCCGTGGTGATCTCATCGGCCTTATCCACCAGATCGACCCTGTCTAAGAAGGTGAGGTCAACAGCGTCCTTCCAGATCACCTCACAGACAAGAATGAACCTCTCGAAGGTCTGCATGAGGGGTTTGATGACCGTTACCTCTTCTATCCGTTCGAACATCTCACCGTATCCTAGGTCCAAGATATCAGGAGGATTGTAGTTCAATCGAAGTATCCTGAGGTCTGTCATCTACCTTCCATGGCAGGTTTTCAAGATAAACCTTTTGGAAAGAGCCTTCCAGGGAAGGTTTTCAGACCTCGGGTATGAGTTCATCCTCAAGAGGAACTTCTTCCTCTTCTATCTCGGCCTCGATCACCTCAGCGACCAACGTGGGATGTTCCGGTTCCTCGGGACCTGCCGTGATCTCCATCTCGAGGACACCCTCGTCCTCCGGGGGTGTGATCTCCATCTCCGGGACATCCTCATCTGTTGGAGGAATCTCCCCGGATTCGACCTTGACCCCTTCCGGACCATCTGGAATCCCGGTACCTTCCTCGTCAGGAGGCGGTCCTGATGGAAGACCGAACTTCCAAAAATAAAGACCTCCCCCGACAATGAGGAGAACGATCAGTAATATTATGATAAATGGGAGATAATACGTGAATTCCCTGGCGCTGGAAGTCCCTTCGATCACGATCTCTTTGGATGCGGTATTATCCGATAGGTCCTGTTCCTGATCATCTCCAACTGGCTCGACAGTAACGAACAATGTTCTGTTGCCTTTTCCTTTTGGAAGGAGGAGATCAATGGTGACGGTCTCTTCGGGATCCTTGGAGGGATCAAGATCAAGATCGAAGTTCATGGATATCAATTGGTCTCCTGTTGAGGTGTCAATGTTCATCCTGACAATGAAACCCTTTGAAAGAGGGGCATTCCCTTCATTCTCAACGGATACCCTGAAGGAGGCCGGACCATCCTCCTTGAAGGATCCTTCCAATGGAGTAACCGATCTGACCGATAGATCAGGATAGAAGGAGAAGCTCCTTTCGAGTTCATTATCCTCCTCATCTGTCTCCAATATCTCATTGAAGGGGTCCACCTTGAAGGTTATGGTATGCTCACCTATCTCAGATGGGGTCCACATGATACCGCTTATTGTTGCTTCCTCATCCGGTCTGAGATCTGTCTCGATCGTCCTTGAACCGATGATAGAGCTCCCCTCGTAGAAAGTGCACAAAACATCTGAAATGGAGATCCTTCCCAGGTTCTTGACCCCTGCCATTAGCTCGATCTCCTCCCCCAGGACAGGATCGGTGGGTTCTGAACCAATCACACCAACCACTTCAAGGTCCGGATAGGCCCTTTCGATGCTGATCTCCCAATCAACGATATTTCCCGATCCGGATGTGGAAATGAAGATATATCCTGTCAGGGAACCTGTCTCGTTGGGGAGTGTTATATCAACATAGGGAGAGGCTCCATCACCCGGGAAAAGTGATCCATCCCCGTCCCTGATCACCGTATCATCCTCAAGGGGTGGAGAAACCGAGACCTGGTAATCGAATGGAACGTTCCCTCTATTGAAGATATAGAGTTCAAAGCTCGTTTCGGAGTCATCACCAGGCCCCAATGTGACATTTGCAGATGAGATCATCTGGACAAGGACCTGTTCGTCTCCCACTACCGTAAGTTCATAGACCAGTTTCCGTGAAACCGTGGTATCGCCTGAAATGGATCCTGTCACTTCGATGATGATGATCCTTCCCGGTTCCTCACCATCCGGTACGGAAAATGAAACCTTGACGGACCTGGAGTTACCAGGTTCCAGAGTGAAGGTGCTTGGAGTGAGGAGGATACCCGCTCCAGTAAGGGTCGAATTACCCTTCTGTTCCTTTGTCAACTGGACATCTCCCCGTATGTTCCCGTCGTTCACAACAGTGATGTCCAGAGTGATGTCCTCTCTCGGGACGACATCGAATCCGGTTGAACCCTCGGGGGAGAGAAAGATGGAGAGTGTGGGAATATCGGTGAGATCTATTGGCAGGTCCAGGGTGATATCCTCGGAATATGCAATTGATGAGTTTTCACCCCACATCTGGTCCTTGGAGGCTCTTACCGAGATATCATCTCCATCAAGGTATTCGATGAAGTTCATGTCGAATCCATACATACCGTCGGAACCCGTGGTGATCGGACCCAGTGACTCACCGGTCCTTTTGACGGTAAGGGTCACTCTTACGTCAGCTTCCGGAGATCCATCGCTGCCATTCACCTGACCCTGGATGTAAAGAGAACCCACGGGTTGCCTGGATTTGACGTTCGTAAAGACCGTGATATTGTTGTTGGCCCCGGATATCTCCTGTACGCCCTGAGGGGGTATAACCCATGCTTCTATCTTGAAGGAGGCCTCATCCTCCTCCTCCGGAACACCTGTTGGTGTCCACGGCACCGAGATGTTCACATCCATTCCCTTTGCAACAGAGCCAAGGGGTGTATCCTCAGGACCTCCTGTTGGGGAGTCCTCGTTGACATTAACCCGAACGGTTCCCCCCGACACGGATTTCTGACCGATGTTCGAAACGGTGATGATAATGGATGAGGGGTCCTCTTCCACAAGTCTCCTGTCATTCGAGACCCTTTTTCCGTCCCCTCGAAGGAATATGACATCTGTTATGGTCAGATCTGGAAAGGCTGGGAGGACATAGAATGAGTTCTCACCCTCATTGTTGGTCTCATCGGTCTCTGATATGTTCCCATCAGGATCGATCACAACTGATATTTCATGGTCGCCATCCCCTCCTGGTATCCAGACAACGGAAGCCTCCGCGGTATCTGAAAGGGTGATCCTGTCATGACCAATAATGATAGGGTCACCTCCGGGACCATCAATGTCAATGAACCTTACAACGACATCCGAAACAGAGGTTCTCTTGGTATTCTGAACGACACAGTTCACGGTAACGGGAGACCCGTCAACAGGTTCTGTATTGTCGAGGTATATATTGGTGCCTGGAGGGTCCTTTATCTTGAGGTCCACTACCTTCTGGGTGTACATGTGTCCGTTGATGTATATATCACAGAAACCGTCAGTGTTCAGATCCCCTATCAAACCGTTACCCGTGGATAATTGACCCGTCACTGTGAGGTTCCAGTAGGATGTTCCGTCTGACAATATGCCATATATGATCCCATTGGAGAAGAATACCCCATCCGGGATCGAATCCTCGTTCAGGTCGCAAGCAAGGGGAGTGGCATACACAGGAGATGTCCCTAGGTTCGTCCCCTCTCTTGTCCAGAGAACGTCATGATCCCAATCCGACCCATCCATGAATATCCTGCGACAGGTCATGATGTTCCGAGAAGATATCGTGAAGGTCCTGGATTGCAGCAGTATCTCATCCTTCAGGTCTCCATTGAGATCGGCAAGTGCAACGGATCCCTCGAACGTCCCGGGTATATCCTCTATGGAAAGTACTGGCACGAGGGAATATGTGTAGACCACAACTCTCCCATACCCGTTGCTTGCAGGATAGGAGACTATTATATCAGAGGTCCCATCACCGTTCACATCGGAAACAGAGGGCATCGGGATCGGGCCAAGATGGGAATACCCGATGATGGTTGGCGTTAGGTCGTCAGTGACATTGTTCAGATGAAGTCCTTCATAATTTACAACGGTCGTCCTCATGGTGGATTTTCCAGGGAGCAGAGAATTCACAACAATTCTCTTCAATGGTCCAGCCCCGGGATAGATCGCGGGAGTGGAAAGTGTTTCCCCCATCGGACCTATATCCAGATACCAGAACATGGTTCCGTTGTTACCGTAATAAGAGAACAGTCGATTCCCTGCACCCACGATCACATCCTCCACACCATCACCCGAGATATCATAGACCATTGGGGAAGATGTAATTACGGAACCTATAATGCCCGATGTCGAGAGCCATACACGATCATCGAAGAATGCCTGGTTCGAATATGAATACCCAGAAGTGGTGAGTGTTATATTGGGTTCGAACAGGACCATCTGATGTGTATTGCCATCCGATATGGCCGCAAGGACCTCAACCTTACCATCGTCGTCTGTATCCATTAAGGCAAGGGAACCAAGCAATCGATTGGTGATCCTTCCTTCTATCCTTCTGACATCGATCGACCAAGCGATCTTTCCATTGTTCCCGTCCCTCAAAATGACATGAGTGGTATTGCTATCTCCCACCAACACTATCGGTCTGGATTCAAGACCGGAGAACTTGACGTTGGGTGTCATATCCGATGCGACACCCCCTGGAGAGGTGGTATTCTCCTGATCGGACCATCTCTCAACAGGATCCTGCAGACCCCTGTCAGATGATATCCCTTCCTGGGTGTTGAAAGCATCCCTTCCGACCATTGGCCAGTAGATCCCACTCAGGTCCAGTGTTCCCTCTGCATCGATGACTCCCTCAAAGCCGTTGGAATACCACATTCCCGGAACTATCAGGGACAATGTCAGCATCAGAAGAAACAGGCGGATCGTTGTACGGCCCTCCTTTTCCATGGCATCTTCACGTTTTAGATGGGATATAACCTTTATTATCCAATGATAGATAATAATGAGATGCATAAGTTGTTGAAAACCACTCCATTGGTGGATACTGGTCCTTTTTTCGCCGTGTCACATAAAGGATTTAAATACATATGCGGTCATTCCCGGTATATTCCCCGACCTCACGGGTTATTGCGGAGGATGCTCCATGACCGATGATGATCTCAGACTGGCCAAGGAAAGATTGATGAAGCTTTGGGATGCCTACGAATCGCAAGAACTGGAGCTTCAGGGAGCAATGAAGAAGGTTAACAGCCTTGAGTCCAGGAATGCAGACAAGGATAGAGTCCTTGAGACTTTGAGGGAACTGGTCGAGGCCAAGGATAAGGAAATCGGGAAATTGGAGATAGACAGGTCATCCTTGGAGAGGGAATCCTCTGACTACACAAACAGGCTCGAGGAGACATCCGCATCACTTAACCAGGAGAGGACCAGATACAAGAAGCTCTTCATAATCACACAGGAACTTGAGAGAGAGGTGGACAGATTATCAAGGGAGCTCGAGGAAAGGGACAGATGGTTCAAGGACAATATGTCATTCTTCGAGGAGTTCCCCTCCAGGGTAGGAAAGAGACTTGGTATGGTCTCCAAACCAAGGAAGTCCCTTATGGATGAACTCGGGGAGAGGCCTGCACTTCCAAAGGAAGCAGGCGGTGAATCTACCAAGGCAACATTCCAGCGTGTTGACCCTGCAGAAGAGGCCATGAAGGTCCTGCAGGACATACCTGGCCTTGATGAAGTTAAGATGAGAGTGCTTATCGAGGCGGGATATGATTCCGCAGAGAAGTTGAAGACCGCCTCACCATTCGAACTTGTAAAACTGGAAGGGATAACCCCCACAGTAGCAAGGAAGATCACAGACCATCTGAAGGCCTGATGTAACTCACTTCTTCTTCTCCCTTCCTTCCTTGAAGAGGGATGGAAGGTGCAGAAGGTATGAGCCATCCTTCTGTATAATGATGGGATTATCATCAAGTAGCTTCTCGACGTCTATCTCGTATACTCCGGTCTCAATGATGTTTATCACATCTACATCGGTCTTCTTTCTAAGGGGACTTTGAGGGACCTTCTTAAATGGTAAAGACCTCTTCTTTACAGGTCTCTTCTTCTTCTTGATGGTCTTTCTTTCCTTTGTCTCCTCATCAGTTTCCTTCTTACTGTCCAATTCCGAGATAAGGTCCTTTGCCGAAGGTTTCCTGACACCTTCCACTATCTCGATCCCTGTCTTGGAGGTCCCCTCGTCCAGTTCGATCTCATCTTCCGAGCCCGGCCTGTACCTCACCCAATCATCCCCCAGGGACCTGTCGATCTCAAGTGAGGAGCCATCTATCTCGGTCATCCCCCTCTCTTTCAGGATCTTCAGAAGTTCAGGGTCAGCCTTCTTGATCATCTTGTTCCTGACCCTGTCTGCCTTTCTGTTGAGGGTCTCCCTTGCCTCCTCTGACATGGGTTGAGATGTGAACATGAACTTCTTTCCACTGCACTTCGAACATCCCTTCAGGATCTCATCAGACCCTCTGGGTATGACATGTCCGCAGTTCAGGCATTGATGTGGCAAGGTGTGCCTCCTTTATGTCCAATGATCTAATAAGATGAAATATTTTACTGGAGAAGGAAGGTTCATTCCTCATTATCCGATGATCCGGATGATCCCTCACTTTCTTCGATTCCTTCTTCGGTATCCTCATTGAGGATCCTGTCCTTTCCGATCTCTTCACCTTCCTCGTCCAGAGCAGTATCCCTGGTCAGTATTATTGCCTCTATGGTCCTACCATCCTTCTTGATGGTCTTCAGGAGATGTGCAGGTCCCACCACCATCATCCTGGGTGGAGGGGACCTTCCAAGTATCCTCATGAGGAACGATCTCTTGGCGAGGTTCCCGGTGAAACCTGGTGTTTCGACACCGATAAAGGAATCGTGGTCGATCTCGGTCATTGTCACCTTTATCAGTTCCAGTTCCTCTGAGGACGTCAAACCCTTTTCAAGGACAAGGACCTTGCCGGTCTTCACCTGATCGATAATGAACCTGATCTTACCCTTTCCCATCTCCTCCAGCCTTTCAGTGGAGATCAGATCGATGGAGATGCTACCCCTCTCGGAACCTTCCTTCAACACCCTTTTCTTTAACTCCATCGTTTCACCTGAAGTACTTTATCATTGCCTTGTAAAGATTATCCATTCCGTAACCGGCTAGTGCAGATACAGGTATCGTTGGGTGCTGTGGGAATGCATCCCTGATCGTTGCAGGAGATGCGTTCTCCAGGTCCATCTTGTTGGCAACAATTATCGTTGGAAGTTCCCTTGCTTCCAGATTACCGAGTAGGGTCACGTTAACCTGATTGAAAGGATCCTCTGCTGAATCCATCACCAGCAGTACACCATCTACCTTGTCCAGCCATTTGATCGCCTCGATCACACCTTCCGTTGCTTCTTTGGCTCTTCCACGGGCCTTCTCCTCATCCATCCCGAACTCCTCCACAAAATTGTGGAAGTCGATCTTTGTGGCGATCCCTGGTGTGTCGACAATATTGAAGCTAATCTTGGACCCTGCTGCCTTTATGACTATTTCCTTGGCCTCTTTTGCCCTGCGGGTCTCATGGGGGATCTCGGAGGTCTTTCCAAGAGGTTTTCCCGTCCAATCCCGGCTGATCCTATTTGCCAGAGTGGTCTTCCCAGCATTGGGTGGTCCATATATCCCTATTGAGGGTTGTCTTTTCCTGAAGAGTCTGGACAACCCCTTCAAGATCGAATTAAAAAAACCCATCCGCCTCTGACCTCCGGTTCATCTCTATTAGGACCTGCTTACATAAAAAGATAACTCTGACCATGTAAAAAATAATAAAAATAACAGGGGCAGGATCGCTCCTGCCCCGATCTCACTGATCACTGCTGGCCTTCATACATAGGATTCTGCTGCTCTGCAACAGGTTCCTGGTATAATGGATTCTCGGCTTCGGGGTATAATGGAGCTGGCTCCATTGGCTGGGGCTGAGCATCCATGGGTTGGGCAGGCGGTAGTGCTTCGCTCTGAATACCTCCCTCGGCACCTGGCAGGGTTGGTACGGATGTATCAACCATTGGCATGGTTGGAATATCCAACTGAGGTGTTGCCAGCATTGCCTCTTCTTCTGCCTCTTCCCTCTTGTCGGATTCCTCTTCACGATGTATCCTGAGGTATCCGATCACAACGATAAGGGCTGCAATTATTATAGCAGCTATCACAACAATAATGAACACCCAAAATGCGAAAGGCTCATCCAATGCCGGGGCAGGTTTATCGCCTAGAATTGCCGATGGTTTGCTTTCAGAGTCCCATGGATTGGTTGCATCCCTTTTGCCATTGTAGGGACCCACACCGTCATCTCCAAGGTATTCCTGGATATTGGTATACCCGTCGGAGTCAGAGTCCTCATTCCTATCCGATGCATCGGAAAGGTCAAGAAGATTTTCCCATTCCCAGAGATCGACCATTCCATCCAGGTCAGTATCATTCGTTTTGCTTGGTATGTATTTCACAATTTTTACAGATACTGTAGCAATAGCCCTGTCAAGATCCTTATGCCCCGAATCACCCACATAAAGTGTGATCGTATGCCATCCCAGGGTCTCAAACCTGAAGTTATTAAATATCATATCAGTTGAAAGGGTAGTATTCCCCTCCTTCCATTCGAATTTCAGGTTTCCTGCATCGACATCCACATCATATGAGCCTGAACCATCGAAGTTAATAAGCTCTGTGATGTTGAATTGAGCAAGGTTCTTTGGGGACCTTATCTGAGCAACAGGCTCCGTATTGACAAGGATCTGGAACATCTGAGATGCTGACCAGGGTCCACCTTCCCTTCCGGTATATGCTCCATTGCCTGCCCTGTCCTTGGCTATGAACTGCATGAAGTTCATCTCACCCTCAATAAAATTCTCGTAAAGGAAATGGACCCATATGAGATTGTTCTCATCCATCTTGTCATACCATTTCCTCGGAAGCTCTTCCCAGCCACCCTGAGGTTGTATTCCCGTTGACCAGATATAATTGCCTGATTCATCCAGTTCATGGGAGATCCTGTAATAGATACCGGAATCGGTATTGATACCCGCGGTATCATCTCTAAGATAGAGTGATACCTCTTTCTCATTTATTATATCAAGATTATGCCAGGCTCCAGATGTGGGGAAGAACTGTTCGAATGTCACCGGTGTGACATCGATCTTGATATTATATGGATCGGAGACAGCGTAGCCGTTCCCGGCCCAGTCCTTGACCCTGAACTTGATGTAATTCTCTGTCCCTTCAATGAACCTGGGCTGAACTGTCAACTCCACATCATCGTCAGCAGCCCTTGTGACCTCTTCGTCAAAGAGACCCACCGAGATCCAGTCTCCGAATTCATCCAATCCATCCGTTGAGATCGAATACTCCGCGGTGGATTTTCTTATTCCGGACATCTGACCGATAATGGTCCCACCATCAATGCAAGTGATGGTTAGCTTGGGTGTCAGCGTCTTCAACCAGTTTGCTGTATTGTAAGAGAACTGAGTGAAGATCGGGTCTGCTTTGTCAATGAGGATCGTCTGTACTGCCGCCTCACCGATGTGTCCGACATTGTCAACTGCCCAGACGTAAAGTTTGAAGTCACCCACAGTTGTGAAGTTCCACACCCAGGAAGTGATCTTGGGATCCACGGATACAGCCGATTCATTGTTCTGATCAGGAGTACTGGAGATCCTGTATTCCCTGATACCTGATCCCGTATCAGCAACAGAACCCCAGCTGACATAGAGGAAATCATCATTATCCACTTCCCTCTGTTTGTCCTTGAAGGAATCAGCTCTTATGACCAGTGCCGACGGAGCCTGAGGGGTGGAATCATCCACCTTAAGACCGATGGACGGTGGTTCAGCGAGAATACTTTTCGCCGGTACGCCCATGACCCTGACCTCAAACTCCTTCCTTAGTGCCCTGGTAGGCATGTTGACAGCTATGTGGAACTCCCTTCCCGAAACGTTCCTATCCTTGTATTCGGTAAGTTCGTCATCGATGACTGCCATGTAGAAGGAATCGTTCTGTGGATAATAAGTTGCATTGGGGGTGGTCATATTATAAAGGAGTGTTGCGCCAGTGAAGGTTATCGATTCATTGTCCCTGGTGAAACTTTCCTGTTTGAGCTCTCTTCCATCGTCACCAAGGATCATGAACTCACCATCTATCTTCAACTCATTGTCAAGATAGAACAGGTCTTCCTGAACCTTTGAATAGGGTAAGGAAACGCCTCCACGGGCCCATAACGTGACGGGGATCATTCCGGTCCACGGGAATGCGAACTGGAATTTGACATATACCACCATATCCCAGGGTGTGAAAAGACCTGTGGTATCCGTTTCTGTCATTGACCTGATTATGTTCATCTCTATTGTTCCGTTGCCGGGACCATTGTCCCCTCCTCCCATCTCCCAACTGGCTTTTCCTCCCTGGATCTTATACTGTGCATAGATCCCCAGGGAAGGTGGGCCGAAATACAACCTGATATCGTTAAGGTCGGCAGATCCAAGGTCAGGATGTGTCGTTGTAACATTGAATGAGAACTTATACTCCTGGTAATCAGCATAGCAGATGGGTATGGTCTCATTGTTCTCATTGACATAGTCGGTCTGGGCATTCTCCACTTCCACATGGCCTAAAACTGGTTCGGAATAGGAGAACTCTATTGCCATATTGTCTTGTAGTGTCTGGTCGTAGAATGTCTTGTAGATGGATCCTACCGTCCCTGTCTCATCCTCGATCCCAACATTATGGTAATATCCGTTTACATAGGAACCGGTTCCGGCGGATTTGTACTGCATCTTTATCACACCGGTCTCATAGAGTATGACCTGGACCTGCTGACCATAGGATGAGAAGGTATTCCATTCAATGGCCAGGTATTCGGTGTTACCTGTGGAACCGAACATGTAATAGGCGTTCCCATATCCATACCCCCAGCATACTGCTATCATCGGGTTGGGGGCTGCGGACTGTGGCATACCAGAACTGTAACCGATGGTATATGTGAAAGAATCCAGACACACATATCCTCGGGCATGTACATAGGCTCTAGTGTATTCGTTCTCGTAATAAGGGAAATCCCACGGCAGATCTATCTGGCCATAGTCTTGGGATCCTGAACTGGAGAATCCCATACTGGTCCCAGAACTTTTCACATCTATCCAGCTATAAGTGGTCCTTGGCTGGTCACCGATACTGGTCATGTAATAGTAACCTCTCTCATCCTTTTCTGAAAGTGCTGCTGTTGCCTCATCCGATACGAGACCGGTAAGGACAAAGGCTGAAAGGATCATAGACATCACTAATACAACGGCCATAAGGACCTTTTTCATATCCCCACTTTTATCCATTTTTCACACCCCTCTTTGATCGATCGAACTTTACTGAGTATCGCTCCCTCCCTCTAAGGGTTGTCCCATGGGTGCAGCCTGCATAGGCTGGGCTTCCATGGGTTGAGCGGCCATTGGTTGTGCTTCCATCGGTTGAGCTGAGGGCTCAGCAGAAGGAAGAGCAGTAGACATATCATGAACAGAAGCAGAAGGAAGTGCACTCGCCTCGCCCTTGGATGAAGCAAGAAGATTGTTTAAACGAGCACGACCACCAGAAGCAAGAGCGTTCTCCATTAGCTGCTTCTCATCTT
>CBDDUX010000105.1:0-10285 GCA_965234725.1 Thermoplasmatota archaeon
GATTATGCATTTTTCAATCTGCGTCTACATTCATATTTCTCAGACAGGCTCTTAATTACATTTTAAAAAAATAAACAAAAAAAAATGAGCCCCATTTTCAGGGGCTCTTGATACATTTAGCGATCGTTTTATACCAGGCCCTGATCGAGCATGGAGTCTGCTATCTTCAGGAAGCCGGCGATGTTGGCACCAATGACGAGGTTGCCCTTCTTTCCGTACTTCTCGGCAGCGTCCCACGAGTTCTTGTGTATGTTGATCATGATCTGATGGAGCTCATGATCGACCTTCTCGAAGGTCCATGCAAGACCAACATGGTTCTGGGCCATCTCGAGCCCGGAGGTTGCTACGCCACCGGCGTTTGCAGCCTTTGCAGGTCCGAAGAGGATACCATTCTCCACAAAGAAGTCAACACCCTCAGGTACTGTGGGCATATTTGCTCCCTCTGAAACAGCCATACAACCGTTGTTGACCAGGACCTTTGCCTCGTCCAGATTGATCTCGTTCTGGGTAGCGCATGGGAGTGCAACATCGCAAGCCACACCCCAGGGCCTCTGACCCTCGAAGTAATCAGCACCGAACTTCTCGGCATACTCCCTGATCCTTCCCCTCTTAATATTCTTGAGCTCCATGATGAAGTCCCATTTGTTGCCGGAGATACCATCGGCATCGTAGATGTAACCGGAGGAATCCGAAAGGGTCACGACCTTGCCTCCAAGCTGGTTGACCTTCTGGACCGCATACTGGGCGACATTGCCTGATCCGGAGATCACAACGGTCTTGCCCTTGAAGGATTCGTTCCTGGTCTTGAGCATCTCCTCTGCAAAATAGGTTGCACCGTATCCGGTAGCCTCGGGTCTGGCAAGTGAACCGCCCCAGTTAATTCCCTTTCCGGTAAGGACAGAATCGAAGCTGTTCCTCAGCTTCTTGTACTGTCCGTACATGAATCCTATCTCTCTTCCGCCCACACCGATGTCACCTGCGGGAACATCAGTATTGGGACCGATGTGCCTGAAGAGTTCGGACATAAAGCTCTGGCAGAACCTCATGACCTCATTGTCGGACTTTCCCTTGGGATTGAAATCGGAACCGCCCTTGCCTCCGCCAATGGGAAGCCCTGTAAGGGAATTCTTGAAGATCTGCTCGAATCCAAGGAACTTTATGATACCGATGTAAACAGAGGGATGGAATCTCAGACCGCCCTTGTATGGTCCAATGGCGCTGTTGAATTCGACCCTGAAGCCCCTGTTCACATGGATCTCTCCATTGTCATCCATCCAGGGTACCCTGAAGAGGATCTGCCTCTCGGGCTCGACCATTCTCTCCAGAATCTTGGCTTTCTCGTATTCGGGATGCTTTTTAAGCACAGGCTGAACGGATTCTGCGACCTCCTTTACAGCCTGATGGAACTCTTTCTCGCCAGGATTCCTGGCCATGACATTGTTCATGAATTCTTCTACGTCCATGTAGTTTCCTCCGATCTCCCGGACCTCCGTGATTTGGTTCTCCAGGACGGGTGGTTTGAACCCAAGTAGAATAGATATTCCCTCCCCGGGTCGGCACTTGAATTAAGTAGTTGTATATAAACGGTTCCTATCGATTTTCATTATTAAAAGAATGAATATATTGATTTTTGCCCATTATTTAAAAGGAAAAATTGATAATTGAATTTTTCACCTTTAAATCTTTCTTTGTAGGTCTTTTGTTGATCTTGGAAGTATGGTCGTATGATCACCACTCATACTTCCGTATCTGACCCATTAAAATCCTTAATAAATTTTCAAGGGGATGAAATGGATCTGGATTCATTTCCGGTTCATCCTCGGATCGGAAATAAGAGAGAGATCGGTTGAATACATCCCATCGAAAAGACCCTTAAAGAAGGACCTAGCATTGGAACCCAGAATACGATTCCGATATCCACCCTCCTGGACAACAAGCGTGGGGATCCTCAATTCGCCTATCAAATTACCGTTCCTTTCGAAATCCTTTACCAGCAGATCCCAGGTTCCTGTTGGATCGCCCTTGGCGGTGTCCATTCCAAACGCCACCACTAAGAAATCCGGATGAAATTTGGATATTGACCTGAGTGCGGATCTCAATGCATCAAGATATTTGGAACCATCCATATGTTCAGGAAGAGGTATGTTCATATTGTAACCGATACCATTTTCTTCACCTCTCTCCTCCTTGAAACCTGTGAAATAGGGATAGGCAAAACTGGGATGGCCGTGCAAGGAGACAGTAAGGACATCATCCCTGTCGTAAAAGATATCCTGCTGGCCGTTCCCGTGATGATAATCAATATCCAGTATGGCCACCTTACCTTCTCTTGACAATCTATTGGCTGCAATTGCATTTGAGTTGAAATAACAGAATCCTCCGAAGTACTTCCTGCTTGCATGATGCCCGGGAGGTCTTACCAGGGCGTATGAGATCATATCTCCCCGGACCAATCGATCAGCTCCTGTCAAAGAACAGTCAACTGCTCTCCTTGCAGCCAGGTACGCATTCTTGTTCAATGGTGTGAATGTATCTATACAGTAATATCCCGCTCTGACCGAAAGTTCCCTTGGGGGCCGGGTCTGGTTCCTTATGGGGAATACATAGGGGTAGATCGATTTGCCCGGTGGAAGCTTTCCACAGACCTTTTTGAAATAATCCACATATCCCCGGTCATGGACCAGAGTGATCTCCGAGTCCCTGTGCCTCACCACAGATATCTTATTGAAGAGTCCGCTGGGTTCCAGTCCCTTCAATATCGACCGGATCCTGACAGGGGATTCCACATAACCCCTTTCATGAACATGGTGGATCTCATGTTTATCATTTATAATGAGTGGAATGAGTCTATCGAGGGGAATACCACCGGTAAAGGGAATGACCTGATCTTCCTTGAAGTACTTGGGTTCGCGTATCCGAACCGGATCATCCCTGAACGAGGATACGACCAGGTCCACATATTCCGGTGAACATAGACCCTTGTATTTTCTCACAAGGATCGCTGTTACGATGTCCTTTGATTCCTTCCTTCTCAAAGGACGGTCCCTACCCAGGTCGTCAAAGACAAGATAAGGTGGATTTCTATCGTCTGGAGAAAGAGGGGTTTCATATCCGGTGTTGATGATCGGTCTTGCCCCGTAACGCTCGTAGAATTTAAGCCGGGAGATGTTCTTCCTCCTTTCCACAGGGTTAGGCTCAGCGCTTGCAGTCTCTTGAAGGCATTCCAGAAAGATGCCTTTGCTCCTCAATGATCTGGCCTCATAGCGTATCCTCCCATAGAGGGCGCTTCCAATCCCCCGCCCCATCCGTCCAAGGGACGTGAAGATATAATCAAGGAAACAGAATCCCAGGTCCGGAAAATGGAGCAGGATTGCGGCACCCTGGATCTCACCATGGGACCCTTCAGCGGAAAAAATTATGGAACGATATGTCCTAAGCATGGGGTTATGAAGAGATGAAGGGATCTTGAGGATATTTTCCTCTTTTTCATCAATGAACTGATCACGAAGCATCTCCTGTACCCGATGAACAGCCTCCCTGTTCACTGTCGTAGTCTGATCATAGATCACTCTGATCCTAAACATTCGAACCTTGTTGGATATGATCAGAGCAGTATTTAATCCAGACCTAAAACGATCAGGGGAAGATACCACGGAGCTCTATCGCCCTTGATATCTTTCCAATTCCATTCTGGAACGCCGAATCCCTCATTGAGATCTTCTCCTTCAAAGCCAGGTCCCACACCTCTGCGAACGATCTCTCCATTATCCGATTCAGATTCCGGTTCACTTCATCAAGGTCCCAGAAGAATGATTGAATTCCCTGGACCCATTCAAAGTATGATACAACCACTCCTCCGCTGTTCGCAAGGATGTCAGGGACCACGTGGATCCCCTTTTCATTGATGATCCCGTCTGCATTCTGTGTGATCGGTCCATTGGCGCCCTCGACTATCACCTTGGCTTTCACATCATCAGCGTTATCCACTGTTATCTGGTTCTCCAATGCCGCAGGGACGAGCACATCTACACCTAAGGTGAGAATATCTTTTCCATTTTCCAGGAAATCCGTTCCCTGACCCTCATAATCCTTGAATAGCCTGGGTTTACCACTACCATATACCCATTCTATCATCTTATGGATGTTCAGACCATCAGGGTCATAAAGAACTCCTGAAACATCACTGAGGGCAACTACCTTTGCCCCTTTTTCAGAAAGCAGATGAGAGGCAATGGATCCAACATTTCCGAAACCCTGGACCGCAACACTGCTTCCATTGGGGTCCATTCCAAGCCGTTTCATGATCTGCAGGGAATTGAGCATTACACCTCTTCCGGTCGCTTCGTTCCTTCCCAGGGAACCGCCTAGGTCCAGGGGTTTTCCGGTCACTATCTCCAGCATGGCGTTTCCCTTGAACATCGAAGCCGCATCCATGAACCATCCCATCGTCTCGGGATTAGTGTTGACATCAGGGGCCGGGATATCGGTCTTGGGACCTATTATTGGCATAATTGCAGCTGCGTACCTCTTCGTAAGCTTCTGGAGCTCACAGGGAGATCTATTGGTGGGATCTATGGTAATTCCACCCTTTGCCCCCCCATATGGTACGTTTGCTACGGCGCATTTCAATGACATGAGGGTCGCGAGTGCTTTCACCTCATCAATATCTGTATCTGGGTGGTACCTTATACCTCCCTTGCAAGGTCCCCTGGCCGATGAATGTTGGACCCTGTAACCTTTGAAAACATCGATCTCACCGTTGTCCATGACTATCGGTATATGCACAGTTAATTCCCTTTCTGGCATCTTTATCATCTTCACGATGCCCTTATCGATACACATCCTCTCTACGGTGGTATCTATCTGTTGGAGGACGCTCTCATAGAATGATTGTACCATGTTCTCACTCCATAAACTACAACCTCACAGAAACTCCCTGTAAATAAATATTGTACCAAAAATGAAGACGTGGACATCATTCTTCTTCCAGAGGGCCTCCCTTCCTTGTGAAAGCAGAAATTGCAATGAAAATAGTGAGGAGGATCAGAGCTATTCCCAGAATGAACATTAGGTACGGGGGGTCCTCTTTTTCTTTATTATCATCGATGCTTTGGAGTTCGATGGATCCGATGTCAAAGGGGCCACCTCCGTAGGGAACCTCTATAATAACCGAAACATTCCCATATCCTTCCTTGAAGAAGGAGATCTCGTATGATCCTTCACTTAATTCCATAGTGAATGTGCCATTGGGATCTGAAAAAACCACATCCGTGCCATTGATCGATATCTCGGACCCGTCAAGGGGATTACCCTTCTCATTGGTTACCCTCCCAACGGTAGTAGTCGTTCTTGATGGATCCTTGGCGGTTTTAAAGGACCAGCTAGCCGATATTGGATTCCCTGCCAGGTCCTCACCGTAGAATATGATATGATATTCCGAATTGTCCCCGAGTTCCCCATCAACAATGAACCGGTAAGTATTGTTACTTGACTCTATCCAATCGCCTTGAAGACCGGTGAGATCGAAAAATATCGAGGATGGTGCAAGGGGTTCGGAGACCTCAATTGTTACATCTTCATCATATCCGACACTGTCACCCGTTGGATAGAAAGAAATTATCCTGGGAGATGTCCTGTCAACCCCTATTGGGATTTGGTCAATTGCCGAGTTCCCGGAAAGGTCATATACAATGATCACAAACAAGAAATTCCCCTCCGGCAATTCGATAGAGATATTGTTTTGGCCGTCCGGAACTTGTACCTTCATGACCCGCTCGAAGGGAGGGGAGGGCGGGGGTGGAACCGCTCCGTTTCTGGTTATCCTGTGTGGAGGGTAATACTTCCCCAGGTCATAGTCTGCGATCTCCTCCAGGCTCAGATCTGTCATGTTCCAAACTTCATACCAGGTACTTACCACTTCCATATTATCAGTGGAGTTCCAGACGAATTCGGCCAGATCATTTGTCCAGTTCATCTGGGGTATCAATTTAACCTTCGGTGCCTCCCAATCGGAATAGAAGGAAGTACTACCAGTTGCATTAAAACCTCTGTTGTCCCTGATCTTAACTGAAAGATCGTGCCATCCCATCTCATCCAGCTCGATCGTTCGTTCTCTCGGAGTTCCGTTTAGAGGAACAACCTCATTGTCAAGATAGAGCTCGACATGGGTGATATCCGTCCAATCCAGGGTGGATGTCCAGGATATATTCACTTCTCTACTGTTCAGAATCTCTCCATTCTCCATTTCAAAGAAGACTCCCAATGGGGCCATGTTGAGAAGGGCGATCTCATAGACCGGAGATCCTTCCCCTAAAACCGATCTTGCCTGAACTGAATAGAGGACCTCATTCTCTTGTCCAGGATCATTGTCAATGAATGCCTCTACCGGTCCCAAGACCCAGGATGTTGGTTTCGTATCTCCTCCACCTATTCTCCTGACAGTATACCCCAATACAGGAGCGAATGGGTGTACAGAAGTTGGGGGTGACCAGGAAATAATTACCCTTTCCATGAACTGTTCAGAATCAGGACCTGTGGGTGATCCGAGGATCTCATAGGGGAGATCCACTGATGGTTCGATATCCGAGAGGTTTCCTTTCCCCGGGATCATATCATAGGGCAGGTCCACTTTCCCATCATGGTCAAGATCAGGTGAGGTATGGTTCCAGTAGTAGTTATTCAAAACCTTGGTTGTCTTCTCATTTATGTAGAGGTCCACTGGATGGGTTATGAACCTCCCGTTGTTGACGAAGGCATTACTCTCTATCCTGTTGAATAGGCCGGATAGGACCGAGATCGGGATATCACCATTTTCCATGAACCCGTTATTTAGTATCCTGTTACTCTCGGAATCGATATCCAGGATAATTCCCCTATCACCTTCTTGGAACATGTTCTTGATGATCATAGAATCATCTGTTCCCAGGAGAGACAAACCTTCCCTTGTTCCGTTGAAGAGGCAGGAATCTATCGTGCAATCTCTCATATTGGAAAGATTCACCGATGTCTTGGATATGTCATGAAACCTGCAATCCTTGATCTCCCAACTTCTATCTCCGTTGGCAAGGATACCGAAGTTGAGATCATGGAAATCACTATCCATGAAAGTAACTCTCCACGAATTATATCCCGATATCCCGATATTATATGATGTGAATGAACAATTCCTGATCAAAAGGTCCCGGGATCTGAATAGAAGGACATTGATCGAACCGGTATCCATCTTCATATCCTCGATCACACCATCCACACAGTTGAGAAGGATATACTGGCCACCATCCTTCTCTATCTCGGCCCCCTCAAGGCTAAGACCATTGTAGAACCTAACAGGTTTACCATCTACGGTATTGTTCTCCGGGATCTCTATAACGGATGAAGGTCCGATACCGTAAAGATCTATCGAAGTGTGGATCAATTCATTTGAATAGACCTTTGAAGATGCATATCTCTCGAGCAATATTCCTGGGTCCCCATCGTCCTCTATCCTGTTCTCCATGATCATGTTAGTCGATCCGGAGTCAACAATCCCAAAACCTCCATTGATATCGGAAATCCGGTTATCTGAAATATTCGTATATGAACCTGAGCTCATAATCCCCTTTTCACACCCTGATATTTGAGTTCCATATGCAGAACCGTATCTTGAGTAACTATCGAATTCTAAACCTTTTTTTACATCTATTATGTCATTATCCTCAATAATACATCCCCAACCTTTCACATAAATACCAGAGGTAGAGGTATCAATGGAATGTATGTTATTTCTGGAAATGATACATTCATCGGAATATACTGCAATACCCCTGAAGAACGACCCGCTGATCTCATTGTCCGAAACGGTGATATTCTCACACTCTTCAAGGATCCTTACACCATCATTTCCATTGAAAATAATACAACCTGAAACGAATGAACCTTCAACTTTGGAAAGCGAAATGCTATCTGTACCATTGGTAAATTCATCTTCAGTGATCTGAACATCCCTGCATTCATGAAAATGAACTCCGGCAATACCGACCTCGGATATTGTGGTGTTCGTAACTGTAATATTATCACAGGAATCGGCCAGTACACCATAGTACACCTGATCAGATATCCTTGACTTATTGATCAAGGTCCTTGTGCAATCAAAGAGAATGATGGCCGCTGTACCACCGTTGATATCTGAATAGTATATCGAAAGATTCGATGCCTCCCAGACGATCCACTGACCAACCACAAGGGGGACCACCCATCCACCGTAGTCCTTGCTGCCGATGAAGTAAATGGGTTTTCCTCCAACTGTATTGTTCTCTGGTATGATCTGGGTTGCGAAATTATCCCTGATCATTTCCAAGAAGAAGGAACAGTTGAACATCATATTCCCATAAAACTCGTTGAAATTCCCGTCAAAAACATACAGTCCTTCTTCACAATCCTCGACGGTGTTGTTGAGTATCCTGTTCCCTGAAGATCCATACTTCAAGAACACACCATCATCATTGTGGGCAGCGTAATTCCCGATGACGGTATTATTATGGCTCCAGTCCAGTCTTATCCCATGATCATCAATGTTGGTCATAGAATTGTTTTCGATCCTGTTATTGTGGGATCCGATCAGATATATGCCAAAATCCCAATTATCCACAGTATTGTCCATGAAAAGGGAGTTGTTCCCCCCATAGTGGATAGCGTGGTTCTTGCCATCTATAACATTGTTACCAATGACGGTCATGCCATCAGAATATAGCCATAGGCCATTGTGGCAATCGAAGATGGTATTATTGATGATCCGGCAAGTGTCCAGGGCCCTGATCCCGTATCCGGAGCTATTGACCGTGCATCCGGTGATCGTCCCATTCCCGGAAAGGATGGTAATACCTCCGATGGGTGAACCACCGCCATCAGCTTTCATGACAGTGCAATTCCTAATGATAAAACTGAAAGATGTGTTGATCGCGATGCCGTAACCTGTCCTGTTAGCATCAATAACAAGGTCCGAGATAATATAAGGGTCCTCTTCCGAACCGTTTCCTTCCCACCCCATTTCCAAGGCATTCTGCTCAAAAGAGCTATCGTTCATCATCAGAATGGGATCGATCGATGAAGCCCTGGTCCGATCCGTTCCGAAGGTTTTTACCTGAAATTCTCCTCCCTCTACAGATGCTGGCAATCCCTGAAGGACCAGGAGTATTAGTATTAAAGACGTTAGGGACCTCATCCTATCTCCTTTAACTTAAAGGCGAAGATCGAGATTTATACTGTTCGGTCCCCCGTACTCTTTTAAGCCTCGGATCCCTCCTGGACAACCTCTCCCTGGCATCATGTCCATTACCATCAACGATCTCTAAATTGTAGGTAGCCCGATCAACATATGTCCACTCTCATGTTCAGGGTCCTTCTCCAAGCTTCCAGCTCTCGATCTGTGACTGGGCGATCTTGATATCCTTATGCCGAGAGATCTCTTCAAGGATCTTTCTATGTATCCTGTCCGATATCAACCTACGAGACCTTGCTTCGGTCACGAACCTCACATGTAAATTGATCCACGATGAATCGAAATTGACATAGACCATGGGTTGAACATCCTTCTTTGGAAGATAGTATTTCTCCCCGATCCTCTCTATCTCGGTAGATGCTTTCTCCGTCATCACTGCAACTTCCTTCAAGGTTATCCGATGGATCGGTTTAATAATGGAACTCCAATTGCTGTCGTATGTCAGGTTAATGCTGATCTCATCCCAAAGGAAGCTGTGGTCCTTTGTGTAGTTGAAGATGTCATCTGTAAGGACCTTCCCATTGGTTGCCATAACGATCCTCCCTGATGCCTGGTCACCTCCAACCCAACCTCTTGTCTCCATCAAGGTCGTATAGAAGAGGCCAATATCCATGACATCTCCATATACCTGACCTATCTGGACACGGTCACCGACACGGTAGATATTGTTGAAAAGTATCAATAGGCCCCCTGCGAATCCTTTGAAGAAATCCTGCAGGGAAATTGCAATACCCGCTGCGATCAATCCGTATGCAACCACGATAGCCTGTGTATTCTCGATCCAAACGGTTACGACAATCGAGGTAACTGCAATTACGAAAAGAATTGAAATTACCTTCCTCGAGGTGTATCTTACCTTGTAATCCTTGACCTTGGCACTAGCAATCTCTTCCAATATTACCTTCAAGAAGAGATAGATGACAGAGGTATAGAACATGGTAAGGAATGATTTCCATAAAAAGATGTGATCTATGAACATCAGTACTTCACTAACTTTTTGAATCGATGTAAGGTACACTGGCCCACCGA
>CBDDUX010000106.1:0-14176 GCA_965234725.1 Thermoplasmatota archaeon
GCTTCAATGGGGCCACGGCCAGTAGGCCATGGAGAGAGCTTTATATATTAGCCCGGTTCGAAAAGCGAGAGGTGCCATTCATTTAAAAACCTTATCATTCCCATTTTCCCATTTTTCATATTTGCGGATGTTGATAATTCTTGATTTATATCAAAATAATGACTTTTCGAGAGGTCCTTACATAGAGACCCCCTAACGGACCTCTCGCAGAAAAAAATACCTCCTTTCATGATGTTTATTCAAATATAATTCAAAATACTAAAGGTTGTTCATGAACTCTCAAGTCCTTCTTCTCCCCTATCATCGTAACACGGTTCTTCCATAACCCGTCTTCAGGACCGAGATCGATTATCATCACACTGTCCTCCTCCAGGTCCATCTCCTTCTGGACCTTGGTTATCATTCTCTGAAGGTTCGTGGATGAAAGAGTGCATTTGAAAATCGAATACTGAACGGCAATACCGAACCCTTTCATCGTCTTGTGAACATATCTCAACCTCTTAGGATCGCAGATGTCATAACAAACAATGAAAGTGTTTATCAATATCACCTCGTGACGAAAGGAATGTATTCCTTCAATTCTCCGGCAAGATACCTTGACATCAATCTGACCTGTGTCTCGAATATCCTTCTGTAGGAAACCTGATATCCGAAGATCGGATGCTTGACTATCTGGCTTACTCTTCTCTCATATGCTCCGTAGAATTTTTTTCTCCCGTCGGTTGTAAGATTGCATGCCTTCCCCTTGATGATAAAATCATTCTTGTCCAGCACATCATTGTTAATGAGCGAGATGACAACGGAATCAGCAATTATCGGTCTGAACTCCTCCATCAAGTCCAGTGCTAAAGCAGGTCTTCCGTATCTGGGTCTATGATAGAAACCAAGCATCGGATCCAATCCCATCGTCAATGATGAAACCGTGAGATCCTTGCAGAGAGTTGAATAAGAGAGGGATAGAAGTGAATTTATTGGATCTGTCGGAGGTCTCCTGTTCCTGGATTCGAAGTTGAAATCCTTCCTGAATCCATTCTTGATCATCTTGTTGAATGAACCGAAATATATTCTACCGGCATTTCCCTCAACTCCGAGAAGTGAAGGGATATCCTTGACCTTACTTAGCTTATTCAACGTCTTTTTCAATTCATCCAATGCTTTTTTACAGTCTTCCTCGCAGTTCCTCCTGAGCAAAGTTCTGCAGTTCTTGACCTTGCCTTCAACGATCTTCCTTGAAATCATAAGTCTTTTCGTTTTATCCATTGCATGTTCGTATTGCTTCATTCGAAGGTCCACATTTTTGTTGATCAGGGAAAATGAATATCCCTTGAACCAACCACCGTATGAAAAATAAAGGACTGGAATATTCCGATCCAATAGTTCTGAAAGAGCCTGTGTGGAGACCTGGGCATTACCATATAAACAAACATGTGATATCTCGAAGGTTCTAACCTCTCCAACTTTCTCCCCCCTCTTCTTAATTACAAGGATATCTCCTTTCTTACTGAGATAGGATCCCTGCTCCTGTAATATCAGAGGTCTGGTATCATCCCTCGATGGAAACATTCTCCTTATTTTTATATCCTCATTATCCTCGGAGAGTGCATTGATCTCATCCGGGAGACATATTGGAGCAAGAGAACATCCGTCGCATTTACTACTGTTCCTCAGGGGGGGTGGCATTACCCTCGTTTCCATGCTGGATTGCATTCCGTTGATTGCTGTTACAAGCTCCAACAAAACATCATCATTGTATTCGATCAGAACCTTCTTGTTTGACTTTGCATAGTAAATGAATCCTTCATTGCAGTCGTATCCATTGTCTTTCAGGATCTGAATATGTGCTCCAATCTGAACGATGTCAGCAGGCCATGCTCCGTCATCAGGACCCTTTCCTTTCTTGATCTCAACGGGTGATACCTTGTCATTCTTTGATTCGATAATATCCAATCTGGATATGATCCCGAATTCCTCAGAAGATAATGTTACTCCCTTTGCCTTGAAATCACCAAAGACCTCATCCGGTCCTGGAAGTCTACCTTTCTCATCATCAACGGATTCATGCCGTCTAGATCCTTCAATCGTATGTTCGTTATCAACGAAATCACCATCAACGAATTCGATATAGGCCAATCGTGGACAGTATCTGTATTCGTTGAGCATTCTAACAGGTATGAATTGTTCATCGAATAATCTCAATATTCCTTCTTCCATAAATATCCAATATATTTTGACATTATAAATTATTTAAAATAGTCCTCACTATTCTCGGTTTTAGGAAAGGACTACTTCCACATTCCGTATCATCTATTCCTTTCCCTGCTTTCCTCCCGGACAGGAAAGCTCCCGAACCGAAACAGGTTCGAATGAACCGGTGAATGTTTTCAGGAAAAATTACTATTCCACTCTTCCTCAGTAATTATCTTCTCGCAGATCGCACAGGTAAACGTTATCTTACCATTTTTCTCATGAGGAATCGCTTCTCTGTGCTTGCAGACCTTCTTCCTCTCTTCCTCATCGAGTCCAAGGACCTCGAAGATGGCTTCCTGGGCAAAGACATTCACCATCTCGGGGACCCTATCTTCCACCACATATTTTTCAAGTATCGAAATGGCAGGTTCTCCGATTCTCTTTACGGCTTCGAAACATGCTTTGTTGAAGATCAGGTATTCTTCATCAGTCTCATCATCATGCATCGCATCCAATTCAACCACATGCAGTATCGGACCAACTGCTTTCACACCGATCTTCGCAAGCTGATCTATACATCGATCCCTTCCCATTGCCTGTTTGCCTGAAAGACCTTGAGCAATGCGGATGTACCTGATGAAATCTTTTTCAGATATCTCATCCCGGTAGAGCAAAGTCATGATCACTTCTCCAGTTTTTCCATAAGGTCTTCTCTGAATGCATCCAGGGTCTCCTCGAAACCCCAACCTATGTTTCTTGTTTCTTCTATTTGCTTATCGATCCTGTCCAAAGCTCTGTCCATATCGATCTCCGATTGATGGGCAACGATGAACTTGCAGGTCCTCTCGAACTGGTTCTCGATGCTTGTGTAATAACTTTCCCACATATCTCCGTATTCCATGGTGAATCCCACTCCGTGCTCAAGGTGATCCAATATGATATCAACAAGGATCGCGGGATTGGTTGTAGAATTCTTTGCCAGGGTGATTATCTTTCCAGCTTCCCTGAGGTTCGGAGTTTTGGGACATCCATTCTTGGAAGTGGTCCAGAATATTGCATTAAGCCTTTCTTTTAGATCGGAGATGATGATCTTGTTTTCATTTCTCCCTTCTGAAACAGACATGGATAGTACAATTCGAACATCAGGGCTCGCTCTGTAGCATTTTCCAATCATGGTTAAAAGTTCCTTTTGATTTTTTCCGCTGATGCGTTTCTTGATTTCTCTCCATGGAAGGGGTCCTGTCTTATTCTCCATTTGAAACCTCCTCCTCAATTCCTGCCGGAATATTTTGTTTTAACCATTCAATGGCCTCGAGGGTCCAGAGATCACCCTGACTCTCCCAGTAGTAATATGCCTCATCCCAGTCTCCCGGTTTGAAGTAACCCTGCATCAAACTTTCAGGTTTCGGATGCCTTTTTTTCATAAGTTCCAATGCCACCTTGGGTTTGAAACTTACCGCATCTTTCAATTCCTTTTCCGCTTCAACTTTTAATCCGTTCAGAAAAAGCGCAATGACCTTTCCGTAAATGATCTCGGGACTCGGATCATCCTTAAACCTGTTGGCAAGTTCCACCGCATCGGAGTATCTATCCTCTTCAAGGCACATTTCCATCAGAATATCCCTGACATCCTGGTCGTCATCCGGATTATAATCGATGATCTCCTGAAATACTTCAAATGCTTCCTCGATCCTTCCATCATCGTGAAGAGCAAAAGCATGTCCATGGAGACATCTTAGAAAGGGCCTGTTATCGAGATTTGACCAAGGAATCCTGCTGCTTCCCCTTTTAAACCTTTTCGGGATCGCGGAGCGTCCGATCTCCACCCCCCTTTCCCAGAGCTTCCTGGAAAGGTCCTTGTTTTTCTTTCGATTTTCAATTATTGCAAGGTGATGAATTGCATCAATATGATCCGGGTTTAGTTTGAGCATTTTTTTCAATTTGGCCTTTGCAGATCCGAATTTCAACTCCTCTATGAGATCCAGTGCCGCTTCGAACAATTCGTAGATTTCGTCGGATGTATCCTGGTCCGGGAAGATCCACTCCCTGTCACCTATATTAGTAATTTCCAGAGGTTGATTATCTTGAATGATCTCATTCATACCGTTCCGATTATTCCTTCTCCTCATTCCTTCCACATCTCCCTGTCCGAATTCTCAAATCTCCTTTATTCTTCTGGTGTTATACCGAATCTAACATTCGATATCCTTGCCGTCAGAATCGAATACTCATTCTCTCTATATACCCCTCTTCTTTCCCATTCATCGGTCAATTCATTTCTAATTGCTACTCCCCTGGACCGCTTTTCTATACGCCCCTCAGAGTATCCCTTTGATCTGTAGAAAGCTTTCATTCGTTTTATAGCCAGTTCCGGATCATCAATTTCCTGAATCCTCTCATATCCTACTTTTGCCAACCATCTCTTGAATGGCTCGGCCTTTCTGGATGGCATGGATTGTATAAGCCTGAAGATTGTCTCTGTATTTCCACAATCCGTTTTGTAAAATTTTCCATCAGAGGATGGAAGTTTCAGTTGGTTACAATTTGTAACCACCTCACTCCCTTCCTTTTTCAATCTATGTTTTAGAACCTTCCAATAACTTCTTGGATTTTCACTTTCAGAAAGGATGGCAATAATATCAATAACAGAAAAAAACCATTGTTCCTCAAACCATATTCTTCGAACTGTCTTCCCCTGAAACACCACCATTGCTTTTTCTTTCCTCATTTCAAGCACCTCTAATTATCAATTCCGATTACGATAGTTCCTCCTCCGGCATTTGCAAAACCCACCATTTCTCTTGCCAGAGTTTAGTTTATCGACTGCTTGAACTCAACGAACTGACCTTCAGGTCTTCTGAGAATGAGTTCTCGATCCTTCATGTATCCTTACTCCTCGGAGGGGACGAATAGGCCGAGGCCGCGATGTCTCCCCGCACCAACTGTTAATGGCCCATGAACTGGTGATTTCCATTTTATCATCACATGCATAGGCGTGAATCCCTTTAGATGTGCTGTCAACCTGTAGTCCCTGGGATGATACCCTCCATTGAAAAATGGTGCTTTCTGCAGGACAAAGAAATCGATATCATTCACATTGAACCCTGCCTGTTCAATGGCCTTAAGAAACAGTTTCTCGGCTTTGGGATATTTCCGACTGTCGTGGCCGGGTAAGATTACTGGTGTTACTGTTTTGAAGGCCCTTCCATATGAACAATATCTCTCGAATATGTCATCTTTCCTAATCCTCTCTACCCGAGTAACCTTGTTACCAGATTCATTATAAAGAATGGCCGTGTCGATCTTCTCTCCAGCCCAACTTGCCTTGAAACCATCGTCTTCGTATGGTTCGGCTATTATGACCCGTCTAATGAGTCCATCTGCATTTGGATGGCCGATGGTTGGTAGAGGCAAAAACGAGAATCGTGGAGGTGTTCGTTCATTTCTTGGATCATGATGTCCAGCAACGTATAATTCACTGGATTCTTTGAAGCGCCATTCAGTCTTAGCAATTTTACATAGATAACCACGAATCCATGAAGATACACGTACAGTGTATCTTGGATCAAAACTCGCCCATCGATCGGCTTCATCCGAGGGTTGTAATAACTTCAAACAGACTACTTCACGATAAGGCATTCCTTTAAGGATATATCCAGATTCCTTGTATACCGTTGGACGTTTAGGTGGAATGTATATCAGACCGTCGAACCTTTTCTGCTTGGATTCATGAACCATTACTAAATTTTCATATGATCCTTTATTGGGACAACGGAGTGATCTTCCTATCATTCTGGACGGAAGTATCTGATTCCCACGATAGGTTTCTATAAAAAATGAAACCTCATCATCGTTCAAGAATTGGCCATTTCCTGCTACGAGATCGATTCCCCATCCAAGAGTTGTCAGTTCCCTTGCATATTCCGCGATCTTTCCTGCATTTTCGATGTCCTCTGATTTGATTGGCCAGATGTAATGTAATGGTGTTTCCGGATCTTTGATTTTTATCGAATTAATCATTTTTTCTGATAGCCTATCCTGTCGATTCGGTATAAAATCTGATGCATTATCTGGTACATATGTCTTAATCCTCATACTTCCATTTCCTATTGGGGGGTACAATATCTTTGGTGGATCAAGTGTCTCGAACCAGTGAAAAGCCCTATGGTCCAAACTATTGTTCCTTGCAGCGGTAGCAAGGATGGCCTGAAAAAGCCTCCATGGTGACGGTGGCCATTCGGGACCGTGATCACCCTGTCCATGGAAATATGGATCGAGATAGGTAATAGAGATACATAGGTTATCCATGTCCAATCACCCAATCATTCAATCCTTTTTCGCTTTAGCTAATGCCTCTTTTGCCGATTTGGGATCGAATGTGGCAGTCCTTGAGTTTTCAATCCCGAATACTTTTGCTTTCTCCTGAGCGAATTCGAGAATCTTTTTACTATCAAGATCGACGTCCACTCTCGTACCGTCATTCTTGACAAGATTCCATGTGGATTTATTCTCAGGATCCTTTGTCAATTCACATCCCATCCTGAGTAAATTCTCTTGAGGTGCCGTGATTGCAACCAATGAGAGACCCAGTAAGTATTCCTGGAGTTCCCTCGTTCTATTTCTGTCCTCTTTCACAGTGTTCTGTCTCAAGGCGCTCAGGGAAAGTACTGATTCCTTTATAAGACAACTCTTCTCGGATAGGAGAACGCCCCCATGACTTTTATTTGCAAGGGCATTCGCAAGTCCGACTGTAGATGCTTTTGCTGGTTTTGTAGCAGAGGCTTTTTCTGCTTCCTGTGCATCCTTCTCAGATATTGCCCCGGTTTCAGTGTAATCCGTTGGAACGAAATAGGTGGCTGAGCGAGTCAATGAATCCACGTTGTGAGCCCGGATCGTTGAACGGACGATTCTCGGAACCTTAGACCCTGTTCCACGTGAGTCCCAGCATCCAAAGACCAATGACGTTGGAGCCAGTTCTGCAAGCGCGGACCTGTCACCTTTTTCCGCCTTTTCGAACGCTGATTCAATATCAGATGATAGGTCTGAAAAACGAACCACCGCATCCGCGATCCTATGCCCTGCATCAAGAATATCGACCTCATCAATCGTCCCGTCCTTTTTCTCTACCTTTACCTTTATATGCGGAATCAAATCCAGGTAAGGTTCGTTCTTGAATATAGGCTCCATTCGATTAGCCTGTGAACCAACACTATCCACCGTACAAATGTTTCCGACGACTTTGTCGTCTATTTTTATCGGATCGATATTGTAACCGATATCAGCATATGTGGGAGGGTAGATTATAGACTCCTTTCCCTCCACGGGTTTCAAGTTCTCTCTTATAACCAGCGCAACATTTTCCTTTTCTAATAAGGACTCCAATTCTGTCATTTTTCAACCTCCAATGATACTTTTTTTGCTAAAGCAAAAGATTTATAACGACCACCCGAATCTCGACGATAAAGAGTGAATGAGTATCGACTGATTTCTTCCGGTAAAATAATAGTGTTTACAATAGTGGAAGCAATATTAATATCTAATTTTACTTTCCAAACATTAAAGAAACGTTTATATCTTTCAACTTTTGACTCTATGGGATTAAATCGTTGCAATCCGATCAAGGATAATAATTCTGTCAATGTATAAGTTGAAATTGAGTATAATTGCAAACTGTCATGCGAGAAACCTACATCTAGTTTATTTTCTGATTTTGATACGTCAAATGATGTTACACTAACTGATGTCAATGCCCTATAATCAAGTATATTTTGATCAATCAATAAAGAATCTGGAATTAATAGAATTAAATCTTTAAGTATTATCCCAATATCCTGCCTCCCTGCCCATGTTTTGACACTTCCATTTTGAGGATATGGATTTCGCCAGTCAATGATTAAATTAAAAGGTTTGCCGATAAAGACAGGGCCTTCCTTATCATTGTATTCAAGTTCCGTAAGTTCACATTCCTTTAGCTTAATAAGGATATCATTCAGCTTTACTGGATTATCATTTTGATCGTAGGCCTCTATCAGAAATTTCGTATGAACTTCATCGATATCCTCAAACCATCCCAATGCTCTTCTTTCACCAGTGGTCATTCGGTGTGCGAGTTCGAAGATACCGCAACAGGCGAAGACTTGCCCAGGATTACTGATATCAACAGCGACCTCGATGGTTGGATTCATACCTCTTCCTCCATGTCAGAATCTTCAGAAGATGCGATTGCATCGGCCTGCCTTAGTAGAGATTCAAGATATGCTAGTTTCCACCACCCGAAACGTTCCTGCAATCTGGAATATCTCATCATGGTCTGGTAAACCGTATCCTTCATAACGGAATGGTCTGTTCCAGGCGGAAATGCTTGCTCCTCAAAATGTGGTCTTCCCCATCCGTGGTGAACAGATATCAGATGTAATATCAGATCTTTTTCATCACTATCAGATATCTCTTGGATACCATATGAATCGATCAAACTGCCGACCTCATGACGATAACCGCCAAGTTTTCTCCAGTCAACATTACCCTTTGCCAATGCTTCTTTCCCTTTTGAAGGATCGTGACCTGCAGCTGTTTGCCAGATATCATTTCTCTTACCATTGTCATGATATCTTGCAGCGATTGAAAGTGCCTCTCGAACCTTTGAATCAATCTCTAATGAGATACAAAACTGATTTATGATCTGATTTACATCTTTATTGTGTCTATCTACGGTTGGATATTCAGAGATGCTCTTATTTTTCTTTTGATTGGATTTCAATAAAACAAACCATTCCTCATCGATCTCATCATCCTCTGAAAACTCATTCATCCTTTTCGTCTGTAATTTGAAAACGGATCTCTTCGAATATCTTTTCTCAAGTTCTGATAATGAATCTTTAAGACTTTTCCATTCCATATCTTTCATTGATCCGTCATCATCAAATGAGGTGAAACTCCATAGATCATTATATCGATTAATAGATATTCTTATGAGATCTTCACTTGATACATCGATGTTCTTATCCTTTTTTTTGGGATCGAAAAAACCAGAATCGTCCAATCCCCCTAATGTTGATGGGAAGATAATGGTTGCATACTCTAATGGATAATCCCCTGGACGATCTACAATCTCTTTGAGGATGCTTGTTTTGAAACTTCCGTTTACTGTGGCGATGATAACTGGAAGTTCAAGTCTTTGTTCATCGAATTGTTTTAAAAGTTTACTTCTGTTATCAGTACCGGTGTTTGTGATTTCATATGTAGGAATATGTAATCGTTCTTTGGTTATAATTGGATGATGCTTAAACCAATTGCTGATATCCATTTCCGGAAGAGGTGCTATCTTTTCTACTTCGTCCCTCCAGGCAATATATGTGTTAGGATATTCATCCTTAATACCATGGAGCCAGCTTTCCGGTTGTGGTCTTGCAGGAAGCTCTCTCAAAGATGTTTGAGACCATAGGTCTAGGAGGACATCGGTAAGTTCCATTTTTTCAACATCTGATGAGAATGCCTCTTTAGAATCTGCATCAGTTAGTATCTTTTTTACACTCTCGAGACTCATATCATCCTTGTTCTTTGATAAGATTTCAAACGTTCTGTATCTTGACCATTGAATTGGATCCTTCTTAATGAATTTCCCTTTCACTTCGACAATATTTTCAATCATATCTTTCTCTTTCATCCTATTCTTCTTGTCCATCGCATTATATCTCTCAGTTTTGTTATTCTCAAGCTGTTTTATTTTTTCTAAAATTCTTTCCTTCTTTTTTTGACTTGGAGTTGATTCAGCTTTTTTGGTCTCTATTGATATTTTCCCATTGACTTTCATGATATATTTTTCCAACCTTCCGATTTCCTTTTGAAATGATTCGTTAAAATTTTCGTTCTCTTCTTCTTCTACTTTCTTCCACTTCCTTCTCATCTCTTGTATATTTTTGTCATAAACAAGATCAATTATCGAACCTTCACACTCCCCGAATCTGTTTACTCGACCTAAACGTTGTATCATCGAATCAAGAGTTGATAGGTCACATATAGAATGATCCGAATGCAAATCCATGCCAACCTCTGCTGCCGATGTGGCAACGAAATAGTGGGTTCTCTCGATCATTTCCGTTCCAAGAAATGGCTGCATTCCACCCTTTTCAAGTAAACGATCACGTTCAAAACCTCTGATCTGTCCGGTAAGCGTGGATATACGGTCATCGATGCCTTCCTTGATCTTTTTGCGCTCATTGGTAGGAATCGATCCATTTGGGTTTTCGTCCTTGTATTTTTGGATCTCTACTTCTATAAGTTCTTTTCTTATACCCTCAGATATCCTATGGGCATCTTTCGGATCCCTGACGAATATCAGGACCCTATCCCTACCTGAATTCTTTTCCAGAGCCAGGTCTACTATCTTTTCCTGTAAGGGGTTACCTTCCTTTTCGATCTCATGAAATATTAGTCTCTTGGAAGCTTTCAAACGCTTCTCCGCAATGGGATGGTTCTGATCTTCTTCCGATAATGAAATTGATTTGTCAGAGGAAACATCAGGCGTTGCAGATAGCTCAATTACCCGAATATTTGACATTGTAGACAATTCATCGTGAATCTTGGAATGATCCGCTTGGAATCTTTCTATGGAACGAAGCAGCTTTCCGAAAGCTGGTGTCAGATGGGCCTCATCATGAATGAATATAGTATCACAGCCCAGTATCCCAGCATGTAGAGGTCTTGTTCTGCGGGAATCACCATATCCTGAGAAGAGGAGCTTGCTTCCGATCATATCTACAGTACCAATGATAATACAAGGTTTGGTTGGATTCTTTTTCCATTCTTTATTATCTGCCAGTTCACCACGTAAAGTACTGACCGCAATGATATTCTCATCATCCTCAAGACAATTCATCTTTCTAAGTGCTTTAGCAACATCATACAGTGCGTGATTATTATCATTGGAAGCTTCGTGGATTTTACTATTAATTAAGTTTACAAGTTCTGTTGCCTGATCTACAATTGTTCTCCTGTTGACAACATAAACGAGCTTTCTTGGTATTATTGAGCCTTTTGCCAATGCCAGAAGCCAAATTGGTATAACCATTGTTTTTCCAAGACCTGTAGGGATATTACAAGATGGAGGTATATTTCCTTCCTTCATTAATTCAAACAATCTAACCTGCCAGGGAAACGCATTTTCTTCTTCTTTCAATCCGGTTAGTCTTTTTAGACAACTTTCAAAATCAATTTGCATATTAAATCAAACCTCCGGATAGTTTTGAAAAAACGCGGTTCCCAAGACATGTAAAACCACATTCACGCGTCTGTTCAACCAGCACCCGCATTGGCAAACAATACACCAACCTCCTCGGAGTGTTCTTCCTCACATCCTCTGCCGGGACCTCTTTGCCGTCCTCTCCAATGACCCCGTTTCCGAACCTCCACCTCCACAACCACGCAATTACAATAGCAGCGGTCTTTCCGCATCCGGTCGGGATATCCAGTAATTGTGGAAGTTCCTCTTCCTCAGCCATTCTTTTCTGAAACGGGAATGGATCATTTCCCGTTGCTCTTTGGAAGAAATTTTTATAATCCATTTTTTCAATCCCCCTCTTCATCTTCATCAATAATTATATTCCTATTATTTAGCTCAAACTCGATTTCCTCATTATAGACAGGCACTTCTTGAGTTCCCTCGGGATTCACTTTACAAGATGGCTCAGACGATCCTATCTGATAATCGAAGGTATCGAAGACAGTGGTTTTTCTGAAATGATCTATGAAATCCATTCTATACCTCTCGACTGGTACTCTATCCCCTCAAAGGACAGAGTATTTCCTAAAGGCTATCAAGATATTAGGCCGTTTCCAATAATATTCCGATTCTGACCTTATTAAAACCTAGTGAAGTACTGTAATATGTCTTTAGAACCATTTGGACTCAAATCTATATAGGTTTAGATATCAATCATTGTAAGTAGGACTCCGAAGAAGCCCTTTTCCTTTGCTCCTTTTCATCTCTCTTGAAGGCATCCAGAAGAGATTCTTTCATTTTGGGTATCGTTTTTGACAGTTTTGAGTCTGTTTTCAAACCCCGTCCCCGACACCATACCCTTGATTACGGTACCCAGAGGTTAGACCCCGTCAGCTCAACAGTTTGTATCCGACACCCAACCATCCTGGAGAAGGGCTACCCGAGATCGATATCTTTCTGAATTTCCATGATCTCGTATTGAATTCTCTCTACCTCATCCATCATCTCCCTTGAAGGATCAAATGTTAATAGAGCTAACTCAGAATCTGTTATTTTTAATTCCTTTGACAGGTCCTTGATCCTGATCGTTTCTTGGTACTTCTTGTATAGGTCTATCATGAATTCGGTTTTTTCAATGATCTTATCTTTAAAATCCATAAGTTCATAACCAAACCGCTTTTCAATCAGGTATATGTCGATCACATCTCTGAATTTGTATTTGATCCTTGTCAAAACCGCTCTTATTTTTTCAACAAATATCTCTCTGATATCATAACATGGCAAGCTAATAAGAGTTGAGTATGTTTTCCATTGGCTTTCATACAGAAATCTTATCTCTTCTGAATCAAGGTCCTTCACCAAACTATGAAGCTCACGATCATTCACTGGATACAGTATCCTGTCCATGAAGTTTACCTCGATCTTTATTGTCGCAGGTACTTTGAGGATCTCCGAATCATATCCAAGATAGAATCGAGGCATCCTTCCTCCAGCTCCTATTATCACTTCATCCATGTCAGATTTGTCACCATTGAATTTGAAATCCAATTCATTAGCTATCTTCACTAGTTCCTCAAGGATATTGTCTATTTCCTTAGAACAATCCTTTTTCACCTGAGTATGATTTCTATTTTCCCATAGGTCCGGATTTTTCCATGTGAAATCTATATCCTCACTGAATCGATTATAACCGGTATATGTCTTCACCAGGCATGTTCCACCCTTGAATACAAGGCTGTTTGAAAGATACTCATTCCCAGATATCTCATTGAGCAATCTATGGATCTGATAATCTTTTTCGATGATATCCTCTCTTCTGGGTCTTATTCGAGCGTTTAGATCCTGAAAGAATTTTTTCATAAGATTTTCTCCACGGTTTCTTCGAATCTTCTTGGAAAATCTTTAAGATAACTTTTCACTTGATCTTTTTGAATGAATCTTTGATATTCCTGAAATATCTCTTTGATCTCATTGAGCTCTCCATTTTTAAGGTAACTCCTGTAAGCAAGGTCAAGAATGGTTTTTATCCTATCAGAATACCAGATCCCATCTTTGTTAACAAGACCATGATCAAACTGTTTCTCACCTCTTTTTATGAAAAGAAAATCCTGACCCAACACTTGGATGACCTTTGTCGTTCTGTATGAATCAGTGACCACATAATTCCTTAGGAAGTACTCATGCGTCATCAGGTTGAGTTTCAAAGCGGTTTCAAGGGCGAAATACCAATTTTTAACTCCTTTTCTCTCAAGCGCTCTTGCGACTAGTTGATAGGTGGAAAGGTCCTGTGTTTTTCTATACCTTTCTTCCATACTACGGATATAGAAGAAACCGCGAAGTATCCTTACGATATAACCTTCTTCCAGTAAATAATTAAGACTTCTCTTTTCATCCTTCCTAATCTTTCGGGCGATCTCGAATATCTCGTCCCTTGTTGCGATATTCTTGCCTTCAAGCAATAATTTCTTTGAGATCATTGAAGCTTCCATGCATGTCACAAATACCGATTATGTCGGTGCTTATGACACTAACTATTATTAAATGATTACTGTAAATAGTAAGATGGCCCTTTTGATGAATGAGTGAAAGGTTCGAATCCCTCCCCCCACACAAGAGGGGAAGGATCTCATTTCTTCAATCCAGATAAATCTCTCTTGAAGGCATCCAGAAGAGATTCTTTCATTTTGGGGGTCGTTTTTGACAGTCTTGACTGTTTATTCAAACCCCGTCCCCGACACCATACCCTTAGTTATACGACACCATATGGTTTGA
>CBDDUX010000107.1:0-11992 GCA_965234725.1 Thermoplasmatota archaeon
TGGTCTCCTCGGCCAAGGTAGGTGTTGACATAGATTTCTTCGGGTTTGGCACTCTTTTGAAGAATACACCTTTATACTTCAGATAAGAGTAGATCGCCTTGAACTCTGAAACGATGTATGATGGGGTTCTACCCTTTCTCTGTTCCTCCTTCGCAAACTCCATCATCTTGTCATATCGATCCTCGGTACTTAGTTCAATAATGCTCTGAGGTGTCTCGTTCATCCAATCAAGAATGGCGGATACTCTCCTGATATATGTGGTGGCAGTGACCTCCACTCCGGAGTAAACCATCTCCCCGTACCAGCCTTTGATATCCTTATCCTTCAGCATCTCTTCCACAATGGTCATAAGGTGGGTGATGGGCCCCTTCTATATATGAATTGCTATGGCCCGTGCAAGAAGTTGTATAAGTCCGGACGGGCCCACAAATTTTGTTTATATATCTAATATCCTGACCGTGAATTCCCTTGTCTTTCTGTCGAATCTTTTCGAAAGATCAAGAGCCTTCTTTCCATCTAGCTCCTCAATATACATGTCATCGATTAATGAAAGTATTACATTCTCCTTTGCATACCGATTTCTCGTGATCCTGACATAGATCAGATCAAGCAGAGCCTTCTCTGGTTCAGCAACCTGGACCGTTCCCTCAATTTTAAATCCCCAAAACAGGGACCTTTTGATCTGATGGTATTCAAAGATATCGTCGTCACTTCGGTAAGTATGTGGAAGCTTTGTCGTTACCATCGTATAGGTGTGAACATCCTGACTCAGGATGCCATGCCTGGAAAGAGCATACTCCATGGAAAGATAGCTAGGAGCCCTGAGAACCATAGATAATTCCTCGGAATTTGGTGTATTGAAGGGATTTTTGTACCAGCCTTTGATCGGATTCTCAACCAATCCAGACCTTGACAATCTTGAGAGTTGAACGGAAATGGTTGACGTATTCTCACCGGTCAGGACCTTGATATCGTTCAATGAGAAGATCTTCTTGATGGGATGTTCCCTGAAGAAATCCATCCATTCATTGACCTTCAATGTCATCACTCTCCATGGGTCCTTTGAATCCAGAAATGAGTTCGATCACGGAAATAAGGATGTCATTGTAAATCGGCCTGTAACTATCAAGAACCTGTTTTGGAAGGAACCGGTCCATTTCATTGGAGAGGATCGAGATACCATCTACCTGGATCTTCTTTTTGATCTTTTCATATCTAACCACGATCTCATTGACATTTTCATTGTAATCATCGATCTTCTTAATAACAAGACCCATATCCAATTCTACTGATCTCTCTGAATTCAGGAAATAAATGTCCCAGAGGTCCCTACCTTTCAGGAAGGGCCTGTAACCAAGAGCTCGAACTTTATCTGCAAGGATCTCCTCTTCGTCCTCAACTCTCACAGCTGGTTGATAGGGGGGGAAATTTAGGATCTTCGGACTATTTTTATATGAAGGTACATCTGCGATCTCGATATGGACCCTAATGTTCTGCCTGGGATCCTCGGAAATGGTCTTCAATATGTATCTCTGTAGTTCATGTTCATTCTTCTGAACCTTCACTTTCACATTCTGCAGGAAGGGAAATGTATCAAGACAGGTCCGTTCCATAGTGGCCATGTATTTTGACAGATCAAAGTAATCAATTCCTTCTTTCAATACAAGATCAATATCTTCTGAGAACCGTGGATTGCCATGGAATAATCTAAGAGCGGTTCCACCATGAAATACGATATCATCAAAGCATCCATTTCTAGATAAGGATGTTAGTATCGCTTTTTGCATCTCTTCTTGATATACACTCTTGACACGCGCATCCAACATCCTGGCCAACGCTTCGATCTCAGCCCATTCCATTCATATCACTTCATTTTATTAACAAATATGCATAAGATATCAAGTCATATATCAACGTTTTGGTTCCATTGCTCAGCAACCATGTAAAGAACGAGGCGATACAACAGGACCATTAATGCGGACTCGGACGGGCCCACTATGAATATTCTAACTTTCACACACCCGTAAAAAATTACTATTATCTTCAAACAATAGTTGAATAACATGAGAAGGACCTTGCTTGTTTTATCAATCGTTATTATCTTCCTTTCCTCATCGATTCCAGGTTGCTTGAAGAAGGCAGATGACGAGGGGGAAATCGTTGAGGATACTTTCATTTTCGAACTCGATGAAAAGAATATCGAGGTCCGATTCTCGGTCTCGGATGGTATGATAAGGACCTATGAAAAAGGTGAATGGAAGGAGGTCCTTGTAAAGGGTGTAAATCTCGGGATGGGAAAACCAGGATACTTTCCGGGAGAAGCGGCAATTACAAAGGATGAATATGCAAGATGGATAGAACAGATAGGGGAAATGAATGCCAATACTATCAGGGTTTATACAATACACCCCCCCGGTTTCTACGAAGCTCTTAATGAATATAATGAGAGATCAATGGATCCAATATACTTGATTCATGGAGTATGGTTGAATGATGAGACATATCATTCTCATCCTTCAGTATTCGAGGATACCATTGAAAATGAGTTCAAGGACTCCATGAAATTAGTGGCCGATGTAGTACATGGAAACGTCGTTATCGAGAAAGAACCGGGTCATTCCCACGGACAATTTACCGCTGATGTCTCGAAATATCTTATGGGATACATTATCGGAGTGGAATGGGATCCTATTGTTGTATCAACAACCAATGATCTTGAAGAAGGTCACATTGATCAGCATGGTAAATACCTTGATACCAACAATGCGTCTCCATTCGAGATCTGGCTTGGAGGTATGATGGAGCATATCATCGATTATGAAACAGATGAATATGGACAACAAAGACCTGTCAGTTTCGTCAACTGGGTAACCACCGATAAACTCAGCCACCCTAGTGAACCACTGCAGGATGAAGACCTTGTATCCATCGATCCGGATAGGATAACATCCACAGAGGACCATTTTCCAGGCCTTTTCGGGTCCTATCAAATCTATCCCTACTATCCTGATCTCTTGAATTACGACAGGAATTACACCAATTATATTGATCATAGAGGTGAAAGGAACAGTTATGCCGGATATCTGAACGATCTGAGATCATCGCATGATATTCCACTCCTGGTAGCAGAGTTCGGGATCCCATCATCAAGGGGAATGACGCACAGGAATGTCAACGGATTGAACCAGGGGAATATGACCGAAGATCAGCAAGGGGAAGCCCTTGTCCACATGTTCGAAGATATCATCCATGAAGATTATGCAGGTGGCATCCTATTCTCCTGGCAGGACGAATGGTTCAAGAGGACCTGGAACACCATGGACCTGATGGACCCTGACAGGAGACCCTACTGGCATGATGTTCAGACATGCGAGCAGAACTTCGGATTGCTCTCCTTTGACCCAGGTGGCTCAACAAGAATATTGATAGACGGCAGATCGGATGATTGGTACGGATTGCCATCCGATGAAAGGACCTTTGGAGATATCGACCAAGGTCCTGCAAGCAGGTTAATGATAACAAGCGATGAGACCTATCTATACATAGGTATGGAGTTTCAAGATGGGTCCATTGACTGGGAGGAGGAATCGTTCCATATCTATCTCGATACGGTGGATGGAATGGGTATAACAACACCGAATGATGATAAGATATACTTCTCATCTGGAATGGAATTCCGGATTGATATCCAGGATCGTGATGGGTCCAAAATAATGGTGGACAGCCATTATGATATGTTTTACTATCAGTATGCAGAAGAACTGTCCATGATGGATGAACTTGAATACCCAAAGCAACCCGATA
Organism: Thermoplasmatota archaeon; assembly: GCA_965234725.1. Lineage (GTDB taxonomy): Archaea > Thermoplasmatota > Penumbrarchaeia > Penumbrarchaeales > Penumbrarchaeaceae > Penumbrarchaeum > Penumbrarchaeum helgolandense. The sequence goes on from CBDDUX010000107.1 coordinate 3,805, forward strand.
ACGGGATCTTTCATGATATCCACTACTGTGTCAACAAGCCGACATACCTGCCTGAGCAGGAGGTCCTTCTACCGCTGGACAAGTTCGATACCGGTCATCTGAAATGGGGAAATTCGGATCCAATATCTCCGTATTATGATTCCAATGCGGATATACTTGGACCAGGAGAGGACCCTATCATCGAAATGAGGATACCATGGCTGCTTCTTAATTTCAAGGATCCTTCCCGGAGGATGATAACAGGAGATATCTGGACCGACGGGTTGAAGGCAGAGGTCAAAAAAGATGGCATTAAATTCGCTCTGGTGACGCATACCAAAGAAGAAGGAAAAATTTTGATAAGTTCTACCTTTCCCGAGAGGAAAAACGATCAGATCGGATCGGATGACATGCTGCTTCATTCCTGGGAGGAATGGGACCTGCCAATTTATCATGAAAGACTGAAGACATCTTACAATATTGTCAAGGACTGTTTAGCTGATCAACCTCGTTGATCGAAAAAATAAGAAACCCGTAATAAGCAGACATAATTGATCTCCATTGGATCACCCTTCTTGTCTTATCTTCCGATAAAGGTATTTACCCAACCTGCATTGCTTTTCATAGGAGATCGTCCATGGAGAACAGACACCTTGGCCGAATGATCCTTGAAAAAGGAACAGAGTTCCCGGATCATCCCACAATGAAATGGAAGGAAAATGGTGAATGGAGGTCCATTTCCTACTCTGAACTCTCAAGAAGGATCCTGAATATCGCTTCCAGTTTGAAGAAACTGGGGATAGAACATGGGGATCGGGTAGGAATATTCTCTGATAATCGACCTGAATGGTCCATAGGGGATTTCGCGATACTCGCAATAGGAGGGACTACGGTTCCCATATATGCCACAAGCACCTCAGATCAGGCTGGTTATATCGTTAAAGACTCTGGTTGCAAGGCGATAATGATAGGATCCAGGCAGCAGTATGATGATATCTTCCATTTCAGAAAGGAACAGGACCTGATCGTGATATCGTTCGAGGAAGAACCCTCACCCGGTACCATCCCATTTAATGACCTCTGGAATAAGGATACCAATGACAAGGATCTCATGAATCTGAAAAAGGAACTTTCCGGTTTTGGGTCAGAAGAGCTGGCAACGATAATCTATACATCTGGTACAACCGGTGAACCAAAAGGGGCCATGCTGACACATTCCAACCTATTCCACCAGATAGATACTGTGGATGCCTATTTCGATGTGGGACCGGAAGACAGGTCCCTCTGTTTCCTTCCTCTCTCCCATGTTTTCGAAAGGTCCTGGTCCTATTTTATATTCCATTCAGGTGCCGTTAACCACTACATGGAGGATCACAAACTGGTGAGAGAATACATGGAAGAGGTCAAACCCACGGTGATGGTCTCTGTTCCCAGACTCTTCGAGAAGATCTATTCCGGTGCCAACGAAAAATTGAGGAAGGCCTCTCCCCTTAAAAAGATCATGTTCAGGTGGTCCATGGGTGTCGGAAAGGAATATCATACCATGAGAACCGAGGGAAAGGAACCAGGGTCCATCCTTTCCTTGAAATACAAGCTTGCTGACAGACTTGTCCTTTCAAAGCTAAGAACGATCGTGGGAGGGGATAAGAAGTTCTTCGCATCGGGTGGAGCACCACTGTTGAAGGAGATCGGAGAGTTCTTCCTTTCAGCAGGGGTCCTTGTCTGTGAGGGATACGGCCTGACCGAGACCTCGCCGATCATATCCTTCAACAGGCCCACCGATATCAGGTTCGGAACCGTCGGAAAAACCGCTCCACTGGTAGAGGTGAAACTGGGAAAGAACAATGAGATCCTGGTGAAAGGACCCAATGTGATGAAAGGATACTGGAACAAATCCGAATTGACAGAGGAAGCATTTATCGATGGATGGTTCAGAACTGGAGATGTCGGAGAGTTCGATGATAAAGGGTTTCTAAAGATCACCGATAGGATAAAGGACATTATAATCACCTCGAATGGAAAGAACATAGCCAGACAAAGAGTGGAGCTTATGATCGGAAAGGACCATTATATAGAGCAGATCATGGCGATAGGGAACAACAGACAGTTCCTTTCTGCTCTTGTTGTTCCATACTTCGAAGCGCTTGAGGAATATGCAAAGGAAAAAGGTATCTCTTTTACTTCCAGAGATATGTTAGTTAAGAAAAAAGAGATCATCGAGTTCTATAAAAATAGGATAGATGCGGTCCAGAAGGACCTTGCCCATTTCGAACAGATCAAGAAATTCACACTACTGTCTGAAGAATTTTCCCAGGCAGCTGGAGAGATAACACCTACCCTGAAGAACAAGAGAAGAGTGATCATGAAAAGGTATGGTGACCTGATCGAGAATATGTATTCATCTTCCTCAGCTTCAAATTGAATGATCTGAAAGATCAGTACCAGATGGTTATCTTGTTCGGAATATGGTCGAGTAATGCACCTATATCAAGTTCTGAATTCTCGAATTCCAGAATAGGATGCTTGTAATGTCCGAATATCTGGAACTTGTCATCTATCTGGACCTCGACTTCCTTCCCGTGCATCAGTTCTTCGGGAACAGGGTTCATGCCTGATTGGAATTCAAGGTAATATTCGGAATCCTGATGACCATCTTCTAACTCTCTCTTCTTTGGATTATACACAACAGGATGATAAGGTTCCAATTCAACACCACTTGATACAATAATTCAATTGGTAAATAATAGTTACTAGGTTTTCTAGACTCCCTATCACAACAATTAAAGAAAATTTCATATTTCTATCAATATTGAAAACCAGCACTCTGAGCAATATCTCTCGATTCTGATTTGATACCTACCTGGCCCGTACACTATCTCCCCTCTTTAGCTTGATAACAGAGTTAATGGTCTCGATCATAGGGTTTCTACAGAGCCGATCTTTGGTCATGTTCATATACAATAACTCGATTCATCTAAAGGGAATATACCAGTATCCTTTGATGAGGAGAAGAGGTGAATAATTTGACAAATATCACCAGAAGGATAAACCTTGCAATTACAATAATGTCTTTGATAACACTTCCTTTTATTATATCCATTAATGGTCATGATGATTATTCAGAAAAGGAATCAGATGTAATAATTGAGTATTTGGAAATAAAGGTCCCAAGCATCGCAGCTGATATGAATGGGAATGTTTTCATAAGTCATTCATACATGATGAACGATGTTGCAAGAACATACAAGATCTTTTTTGATAGATCCCTTGATGGTGGTAACACATTCAATAAAGGGGGGATGATACAATCCAGTTATTACGATGACACCTATAATGGTAAGCTTTATGTTGATAATAATGGGATTATACATTGTTTTTACGAGATTCAGAATCTATTAGAGGATAGAAGATTGGGATATGCTAGATCGAACGATCACGGTGGGAGTTTTATTGGTAAGCGAGATGTAAATACAGATAATGCTTTTTTCCCTGGACATGAATTTGTTGTTTTTGATAATAATATCTATCTTCTTACAAGAATGGGGGGTGGACAATCATATTCTTACTATCTGCATGTATCAAGGGACCTTGGAAAGACATTCGAGGACCCGGTAGAAATGGGTATTTCTCATGGATATCATATTGATGTTGACATTTATGGCAATGTATACATTCTTAACAACACATACGAAAACAGTTGGCTAACAATTTCCTATGACAACTGCACAACTTTCACTGAACCACTACTTGTATGCTCAGACCCATATCTTTCAAGAAGAGCATTTTTCAGTGTAGATGGAAATAAAAAAGTCCATGCTATTTGGCCCCACGGAACGGAAGATAAAACTTATTATGCATCCAAGGGTCCTGAAGATGATGCTTTTTCAGAGCCTGTAATAATGTTCAATGACCTCTTGAACGATACCAGGATAGAGACAGATCATTGGGGAGGAATATATGTTGTATGCTCGATTCCTGACACACAAGGAAATAATGAGATATATCTGATATATTCAAATGATGGGGCCAATTTTGAGGACCCGGTTCAATTGAACGACAATACAATGGATGACCAAAGGAATCCCGCTATATCGTATGACGGACGAAATGGTATCCACATCATCTGGAGAAGGCCTGGAGAAGTGTATGATGGTGGTCTGTACTACACTAACCTTCTTATCGGTGATCATCCACCAGATCAAATAAGAAAAATTCCCGAGGTCCATATTGATGAGGATTCTATCGATTTCACACCTACTTTAGATCTTAACTACTATGTATTCGATGACATGGGAGAGGAAGGTATGCATTTCAATGTCGAGGATACAAGCAACGCAGGAACCATGAAGGTATATGTTGATAATGGATTCCTTGAATTTGAACAGATCATCGAACACTGGTACGGTAAAGCAGAATTTTCCATATCATGTCATGATGAAGGAAAGGATGGGATTGAAGGAAATTCGGATGACAATTATATTGATCTTGGTGAATTCACATTGATAGTAGAACCTACCGATGATCCACCTGAGATCGACACGATCGGAGATTTCAATATCACTGGTGAATTTTCTTCAATTGATGTTTTTGAGGACATGAGATACAATCTTCCAATCAATACCATTGAATATGATGATGAAGAGTGTGAATTGATCCTTTATTCAGCAAGTCCTTTTATTACACTTGATAGATTAAATCAATCCCTGAGGATTGATCCATTGAAAGACTTTATAGGAACAATGAACATCTCACTGATGATAACTGATATTAATGGTTCTTCGATACTCTATAACATCACATTCAATATTTTGAATGTAAACGATCCACCAATGCCCTATGATGATTCACTGACAATCTCCATGAATGAGGATACTGTAAATGAAGCATGGAATATTGGTTCCATGTTCTATGATATTGACAGTGACAAGCTTGAATTCAGTTGCATTGGCTCAGAAAATATTAAGGTAGTTCAGGGTGAGGACCTAGGATTGAGAATAATTCCTGATCAAGATTTCTATGGTAGCGAGAATATTACTCTGATATCCTCTGATGGAGAAAATACAACAAGTTGCCATGTGCTCGTAATAGTCTACCCTGTAAATGACGCCCCTGTCAACAATGATTTTACTTACGATATAGATGAAAATAATACCTGTAAGGTTACCCTTAGAGCCAATCCCGGATATGATATTGATAGTATAAATTTCACCTATACATGGTTGATCGATGATTCATTTACGTTGGTGGGCCAGGTGATAGAACATACTTTTATTGAATCTTTTTCCGAGAGGAAATATAATGTTATTATGACGGTATCAGATGGTGATCTGATATCTTTACCAATTAATCATACTGTTACCATACCTCCTCATCGGATCGAGAATAATCTACCGGATGATCAAAATAATACAGATGGCAATATCACGGACAATAATGGAAAAGATATATCAAATGGTGAAGAAGATGAAAAAGATCTTGGCCAGATGATTATCCTTCTGTTAATTTCACTCATCATTCTAATGATCATCTCTTTTATATTGATCTTTATGATCATTAGGATAAAAAAGAATGTTCCAGTTAATGTCCATAAAGATAAGGAGATTGATGGTATAATCAAGGGAGAACCTGATGATGATCTAATTCTCAACAGTCTTCATCAATCTCCAATAAATCCTGAACAAGAACAGACAGGTTCATTTGATCAAGTAGAAAATGAGATGGTGGAACAGTTTGGACAGAACCTAGACAATACTTTTATGAATGGATTGAATACACAAGAATTTGAGAGTCCTTCTGAGGTTGAACCATCAAATGAAAAAGAAGTTATTGAACAACCCAAACCAGATGATGAAACCTATCTTCCCTCACCAGACGATGAAATAAAAGAAGTTCAAGATCTTAGTTTGGATGAGATATTTTCTCCTTAGGAATATTCACCAATGATCAAAATTTCCCATTAGGTATTCAATATTCTTTCTTTCTATTCTTCAAAGATATCACAAGAAACACTATCAAAAAGAGCACTAAAACAAACATGACCAATACTGAAACAGAGAGAATTATAAGTATTATTTTTTCATTTTTTTGATCTTCTCCTTTTTCCTCCACCTCGATTTCTCTCTCCTTTGGTCGGATTGTTATTTCCTCTGAGGTCATCACAAATTTCCCCTGGCTATCTGTAACTTCAAGGGTTATTAGATGATCTCCATAGACCAATTTTGAAAGTGGAAGGTATTTACCAGTTCCAAGAAAACCTGTAATATTGGATGACCAGACATATGTATGATCATCGGAAAGGATCGAACATTCAAGGTCTATGTCAACACATTTCCCGGTGAGATTCAAGGAATTATTCTCATAGAAAATGTTGGAATCCTGAGGAAGCTCGATAATTGCTTCAGAGGGGGGATCATTTACATTATGCACTTCTATAACGAATTTTCTTGTAACACTGAAAAATCCATCATCTATTGTCATATTGAAAATATGAAATCCAACTTTATCATTTTCAGGGTATAAAGATAGAGCTCCAGTTCCTTGACTGAATAATATCCATTCCGGAATATCATTTGAATAGAATTCTATCGGCTCACCATCTACATCTGTTATATTGATCCTGAACTGATAGGTTTCATCCTCATTTAGATGATAATGTATGTGTTCACCAAAGAAATCGTCGACAATAACCCCATTGAATACTGGAGGGTCATTTACAGGAGAAACAGAAACCGAGAAGATATTGCTCAATACCCAAACATTTGATTCGTTCTTCAACTTAATCTGGAATTTAAGTTGTCCATTCCAGTCTTTTTCCAACTGTTCAAAATCAAGTTTTGTTCCATTTATGATACATTTTAAAATCATTTCATTTTCCATGTAATGAACTTGAATTTCTACATTATCGCTCCGATCCAGATTATAATGACCCAAGGCATCAATAAGTCCAGAACCGTTTCCAGAGTCCTCCTCAAATGATATATTTTTTATTGGAACATCGCATTTTAAGAATGGAGTCAATGTCACCGATAGGTTTCCTGATAGATCGGGGAACATCGTTTCATTGTAATGTTCGAAACCATCTTTCCAAACTAATACCCTATAGGGTGATGAAGAAACTATCTCACCCAGATCTTTGCAATCATGATCATCATTCAGATCTTGATATAAAATGGAATGAAATTCAATCCATCTTATTGAGGACATTGGTGGTAATGTTGTATCAAGCAGGACATTGCCAAAGTTGTCTGAAATGTTAACAGATGCACCCTCTACCGGCTCTTGATTAATGTCCATTAACTTCAGGTATAGATCATCAATAACGTATACTTTTGAATTATTACGCTCAATTGATATATTATCTCCGTTTATGTAAGTATCATCCAGGAATGCTTTTGAATATCTGAGTGAAAGCATTCCATCTTTTCCCACTAATTTAGATCTCTCAAGGTTTGCAATGGTATTGGAGAGTGTAATAGCATAACCATCTGATGCCCTGATATCAACATCTCTAAAAACAATATCATCCCCTCCGTATGAAGAGATCCCCTGCCCAGATTCCATTGTGATATTCTCTATCATAGTTTCATCATTGAACCAACCAGCTATACCTCCAAAATGGGAACATATGAAAACATTCGAAATTGTTGCTCCACTTACCTTGTTCATTACAATGGATGTTGACGCGTGTTCGATAATGCAATTATCAATAATTGTAGATGAACATGTCTCATCCAATTTGATACCACTCCAGTGGCTTGGCCAGTATTCCGGCCAATCACCCTCAGGGTCTTGAGTGAATTTTATAGGTTCTTCTGGTGTCCCATCAGCAATCAAAGTGCCTCTGATTTCCAATCTTGCAAGGGCAAGGAATTTAATAACCTTTCCAGGAGAAATTGTAAGAGAATCCGTTTCTTCAATAAAAACAGGATTTCTGATCAGATAACAGCCATCTTCCCTGGTCACGATACCATTCGAGTTTTCAACCATGTATTCAAGATCTATTTCTAAAAGGGAATTTGGAGTGTAATATGCTGCGCGTGTCATAGAAGAAATATTTTCCTCTGAGTTTACAGGTGATAATAACAAAAGTGATGAAAATATAAACATGCTCAAAATTATTAAAACATGACTCCTCACAATTCTTCCTCCAAAAGTGTAGGTGGAAAGGCTCACAACATCGTTTACCTTTTCATTTTGATGTTTTTGGCTC
>CBDDUX010000108.1:0-31295 GCA_965234725.1 Thermoplasmatota archaeon
TTTAAAACTTGCTCTCTTAACCCTTTCAATCTTCCTAAAGGGGTACAAAAAAAATATTGAAAATGGAGATAAGAAACATGTGCACCGCGATGAAAAACAGGAAAAGCTCAATTCCATCGAGGCCCAAGAATAAGATCTCCTGATGAGCCAGAGATATTTTCCCGTTATTATCCATAGAGCAAATTCAACTGCTTATTCCAATTCCATATCCAAGGCATTGTCAGGAAAGGGCATCAAAACGTAATATCAGTCATGCTCAAACAGACCATGAAAACATATAATTCGTTCTATTCATTCATAGATAAATATTGAAAGTTCAAAATCGGTCTGGCCCACTTTTGCTTTTTTTTCAGGCCATTCTGTGGAAACGTCCAGATATACATCTACCTGAAACTCCTTAGACATTCAATTACGCATCAATCTTCTACTGGTCCCCATATTCCCATAAGGACGTAAGAAATCATTGATCATAGTCTCCCTCAAAATTAAATAATTGAATATTGTTGAGACGGATGATGGACATTTCCAATGCCCTGACCAATCCGATACTGACTTTTAGCATTATTCTCATAATTTCCCTAATAATCCCGGAATTTCTGAAAAAATACAAGATAACATCCGTTCCATTCTTCATCATAGCCGGAATCCTTCTCGGTCCTTTCGGTATTGGGCTGCACCTCGGAGAAGGTCTGATCTTCCTAGGAGAGGTAGGGCTTCTCTTTCTCATATTCATTGCGGGAATGGAGATCTACGAGATGGGGGACCTCCACATCGGAAAGATCGTTCTATTCACTATTATCTCGGCGGTCATCTGTTTTTTCGGGGGATTCCTTCTCGGACTTGGAATGGGCTACTCTATTCTCACTGCCCTTCTGATTGGTACAGTGCTGATCTCATCATCAATAGGCGAGATCATCCCCATGGTCAATTCAACTCCTTCTGTGAAAAGAAGGCTTTCGCATATCATATTCCCGAGTATAGTCATTCTGGATGCTGCAAGCCTTATTCTCCTCGGAGTTATCCTTAAAACAGAACAACCGATGATCCAGGTGGTCCTCTTCATTGTTGAATTGTCACTACTGGTCATAATCTCGTTCACTTTTCTTCCCCGACTGCTGAAATTCTTCTTCAACAGAACCTCGAGAAAACCTAATGAGGGCGATCTAAAATTCATAATAACCATTCTCATGTTTGTAGTGGCGGCAGGTTATGCCATAGGTGTACACGGAATAGTCACGGCTTTCATAGCGGGTGTAATAGTGGGCAGGCATTTACCCAACCAGACAGTTATTGACAAGGTCCATGCCATGGGATACGGAATGTTGATACCTGTATTCTTCATCGTACTCGGAATGGAACTGGAGATAGGTGTTCTGTTCGAAGGAACGAGCAACCTGATCTTTCCTGTTTTCCTCATATTGACACTTATCATGACCAAGATTATCGGAGGCTTGATTTTTGCTATTATAAAGAGAATGCCTCTCAGGGACGGCTTCATTTTAGGTATGGTCTTGTGGCCTCAGCTTTCCGCTACCATAGCTGCGACCGCTGTGGGGTATGAAACCGGAATCATCAAACAGGAAGTAATGGTGGCAGTTGTGATAATGGCTTTGTTTTCAGCTCTCGGAACACCGTTCATTTTAAGAAGGTTCGTCAGAAAGGATATTGAAAGATTACTGGTTAGAAATCATATCATTATCTGCGGTCTTGGTCGAACCACATCCAAATTAGCTTATATTATGGAGGGTATGAATTTTCCACTTGTTATTATTGATAAGAACCATGGAAGATTGAAAGAGATCGAAGAAAGGGGTGTTCCGACAATTTTCGGGAATGCCGCCTCCAGATCGGTCTTAAAGGATGCGGGGATCTCAAAGGCCAGAATGGCGATACTCTCGATAGCGGATGAACACGACCTGTTTGTAACTGCAAGGAATATTCGCAAACTCAATCCTATATGTCATATAATCGCAAAGGTGCATACTGAAAGATCGTATGATATCCTGAGCAGACAGAAACTTATCGATGATTACGTATGGCCGGAAAAACGATCCGCATCCGAAATTTCCAAGAAAGTTATAAGTCTGATATCAAAAGAACCTCTATAAAATGATCATATGATCAGTTTCGATGAATGTTGGATCTATCAGTCAGGATTCGGCCTGGCCCACCAACTATTCTTGACGAGTCCTATTTTCTCAGTTTAGCAACCATTTCCAGAGAGATACTATCTCGATCCCTTCTTCGGTTTTGGATCCTTCCCTGGAGAGTATCATTTTCTTGGCCTTTCCCAGTTCTTTCTCGGCTTCGAACAATGCTTTGATCTCTCTCTTCCTCGTTTTCGGATCTTCCATATCCCAACAAACCTGGATCAACTGTTTCTCATCGCCTCTTACAATAACAAAATCTACTTCCCCCTTCCCCTTCCAGTAGAATATCTCATCTTTAGAAAATCTTCTAAAAAGCTCCATTGCTACGATATTCTCGGCGAGACTTCCAAGATCCATTCTCTTCGGACTCTTCACCGATCGAACCATACCCGTATCAATGCAGTACAACTTTTTTGGATACTGCTCTATATCCTTCGCCTTGTATGAGATGATCGGTATGAAAGTGAATATCAATGATTCAGAAAGGTAGGAGAAATATTCATTGACCGTAGCAGATGAGATCTTGAACCCGACAGAGTTCATGGAATTCTTCATCTTCGTTACACTTGTCAGGTTGGAAATATTGTTAAGGAGCAGTGTAACCAGTGATTTCAATTTGTGGACCTCTCTGACCCCGAACCTGTTTACTATATCTCGATTGATTATTGAATGAAATAGTTCCTTGAGAAACTCCCCTTTAAGACCTTGATCCTCGATAGATTGTACCTGTGGATAACCTCCACCCTCCATATATTCAAGAAGTCTGCCCTGCATTTCCTTTTCATTCCAGACCTTATTCAGTTGACCTCTAAAACCCAGGAACTCCTGAAAACCAAAAGGCTGGATCCTTAGTTCCATGAACCTTCCTGTAAGAAGTGATGACAATTCCTGAGACAATATTTCTGATGAAGAACCTGTAACGATCATCTTAATTTCAGGATACTTCTCTATCATTGATCTGACCCATCTCTCCCATCCATTGATGGTTTGAGCTTCATCAATGAAGAAATAAATAGGCCCCTCTTGCTTCAGATAATGCAGATAGGTTTCATGGATATCCATGAGTAATTGTGTCCCTAAATAGGGTTCCAAAGCAGGATCTTCGAGATTGATGAAGATCGTTGATCGAGGATCCGTTCCCTTTTCCATCAGTCTCTGGATCATCTGCCTGCAGAGGTATGTCTTTCCACTCCTTCTTACACCGGTCACAGCAACAATGGTCGAAGGGACCTTCAGATAGTCCTCGAAACGATCCAGATACTCATTTCTGACGTATCCTGTTCCAAGCTCTTTATCCCAGAAGTTGAAAGGAGATATTACTTCCATCAATTCTGACCGTATCATTCGTCATACTAAATGATATGGACATATTTATAGTTTAGTATACTAAATGATCTCACGATCATTTTCTGAACAATTTCGGCCTGGCCCATACCTTTTCTTCACCAGTGATGGTCACAACCTCACTTTCACGAACATTTTCATAAGCCAGGTATCTATGTGTGATCCATAATGCCGAATGATCTTCTATAGTTACATTTCCATGCCATTAGCGAGTTACATGACCGGTCATGCTAATTCAGAATGGTTACCGTACCCTTTGTACCATTTACCACCACGTTGTTTGCATCCTTGAGGATCTCCGTTGCATTCTTCAATCCCGCAACAGTTGGAATATTGGATTCCCTGGCAAGAATGGCTCCATGGGACAACATCCCCCCCACTTCGAGAATGAGTGCCCCGGCCAAGAGAAAAAGATGTGTCTGTCCCGGATCGATATACCTGGTGACCAGAATATCTCCTTTGTTGATCTTCACATTTCTGTCCAGAACCTTCACGACCAGGACCCTGCCAGTATGTATTCCGGAAGAAACAGGCTGTCCGATTATTTTCTGCCCACCATACTGTTCATTCTCCTCATGTTTTTCAGGGACGGAATCGAAATCCACTCCATTCCTGAGATATCTTCCGGGCGGTCCGGTTTCGTTCTCGAAGGAAGCTCTGTTGAACCAAGCTTCTTCTTTGAAACCCTTGCTGTGAGTTCCCGGGAGCTTTCCAAAAACCGATCGAACATCCAGAAAGAAAATATCATCCACTCTGTTGAGGATCCCTTCATCGACCATTTTTTTAGCAATCACTATAAAAAGTTCTCTCATTTTAGCCAGGATCATATCGAGATAGAACCTCTGTAACTCACGGAATTCGATATAGCGCACCAGATATCGAGAAATAATGCGGAAGGCCGTCTTATCTCTGAAGGGGAGTGATCCCATTATTTTCCGGTTAGCCTGGTTTCTTTTCTCCAGAACCGAGTCCCTTCTTGATCTTTCATCGTTGGGGCCCTCTGATAGGGTAAGCTGTCTCATCATCGAGAATGGTATCATCGGGTCATCTTTCCATGATGGTTGATGGATATCCCTGCTGATCCTTCGATGACCGTATATCTCCAGTGTATTCTCGAAATATTCAATGAACAGCTCACCACCTGTAATTTCCATGATCTTCTCCTTATAGGATATGTACTCACTGAAGTCCCCTGTCAGGACATTCAGTATCTGTTTTTCTGACCGGGCCATATCTGCAAGATAACGGATCTCATCGGATGCGTCCATGGTCCTGTTGTTCCTGAAACCGGACATGAGGTCTGGTAGGTATTCCACAAGGTCGTTCTTATGAAGCAGATTTGTTGCCGCTCCCATGAGTGGTATTGAGTAAAGAATCATACCCCATTTCGATGAACTGACATGGACCTTCACGATCTCCATGAGATGAGAATAGTGCTCCCATAGATGTGCATCATCCAAGCTTTCAGGATCATCCAGCTCATGTAGTTTGGAAAGAATATCAGGAACTACTACGGTCCTGAAGTTCTCATCAAGTCTTGATATCCAGCAATCTCGATGGCCCAGGATGAAAGATAGCACCTTCATCATGATCGGGATGGGGGATCTTTTATTCCCCTCTCTCAATTCCTTTCTGATGTCGGGAGGAACGGTCTCCCATATCTGGTCCATGCCATCCTTTAAAGGCATGGCACCCAGCGCATATTCCATTATGTTGGTGTCGGCGTAGAGAAAATTTTTGTGTCTTATGAGAAAGTCTTCACCCACATTTACACCAAGCCCCAGATCCTTCATGGTCTCTGCAAGGTAGTATTCTGTGTAAATGGTCCTGAAGATAGAGAAAAACAGGGGAGTTACGGGTCCCGAGTAGAATTGCTCTGCCTGGACTCGGCTAAATGTTCGAAAACCAATCCTTTCAGGAGGAGGCAGGTTCGTGATCGGTCTTACCTGGAGGATGGACAATTCTTCTTCAGAGTAGGCCCATTCGATATCCAGGGGATAGCCGAATTTCTTCTCCAGATACCTCGAGGTTTCTATCAATTTTCCGAGGTCGATCCCCGTCTCCGGGTAATTGATATGCTCTATTGATAAATCCAGATCATTTGGAACCTTGATCCTCTTCGGGTCCGACCTTCCGGAGACCAGGGAGTCGCACAACCCCTCAATATATTCGATTATCGTTTCATTACTCCCGTCGAGAGGGTTTCTGGTGAAAAGGACCCCGGCGACATTTGGATCAAGCTGCTTCTGAATTATTACGGCCATATCCTCTTCTCCGGCTGAGGACCAGACCTCATTGACGGCTTTGATCAGATCCTGATGGGAAACCACGTTAAGGATCGTTCTGAATAAACCTGCATTCGATCGATCCGATAGGTCTTCCCCCACTGATGAGGACCTTACCACAACCTTCCCACCCAGCATTTCCAGTATTTCACTCAGTTTTTTTAAAAGATCATCATCCATATCGCTGTGGGCGAACTTTCTGTAACATTCGGTTGTCAGGATCCAAAATTCCGGTACGTGCAACCCAAGAAGATGGCATCTGTACAATTCGAACCCCTTCGATCCAATATGGTCCCTGTTCCCCTCCCTTACGATCATTAAAATCCTCTTCCAATTTTAAGAAGCTTGAGTAAGAAGGGGAGCTTTTTCAGTTTGTTAGGATAGTGCCAGAGGTATTCTTGAAGTCCGAACCCTACACTGTTGTTGATCGTCATTTTGCCTATGCCCTCGTAAACAAGGCTTCCGGATGGAGGGAACGGGATCGAAATGGTAGATTCGCAATTGACCTCGAATCTCCGGTTCTTCGAGTCTCTGAATACTATATGGGATCCTTTCGGTTCTCTTCCATCGGTTTGATACTCGACCATGATCTTTTGGTCGATCACATCTACGTTCTCCTCACCGTCGAATACAAAACCCTTGAAAAATGGTTTTCCACTGATCGATCCATCCCATATATTGAATGCCAGATCTTTCGAGAACGCACAACAGTGAAGACTGTATCTGTCTATCGAAGCCCAATCCCTGATACCCCAGGAATGGTCTCTGTGTCCCAAACATGGACCAATTCTCATCTCCTTTCCATTCAGGACCAAGGACCCACTATACATTCCGAACTGTTCATAGTGCTGGGTGCCTATCCTTTCGAAGATCCATTCTTCTTCGTCATCTTTTCTGTAAGGATAGATACGGTTGACAGGTGAGAACTTGAGATCCATTCCTATCTTCTTGTCATTGAATTTCAATCTCCAATCCGTGCCTTCGACAGAATATCCCATATCACCGATCCTGAATTCATAGCCGGAAAACAATGGTTTCTTCAAAGATATCAGTGGTTTGAGAACTATCGGCCTGTCATCTTTAATTATTAAAATAAATCCAACCGACCTTTTTTTATTTGGCAGTTGACCTATGGTCGTGATGATACTGATCCTTTTTTTCGGGTCTGTCATATTGAAATAGTAACTTTCTCTCCAATTTCTATCCTCATGGATCCCTCCTCCCCTAGATTGAGAGATCAAATGATTGATATTGTCCATGTCAAGATATTTGCCCTTCATGGGATTGATTCATTTGGAGATGCATTAAATATTGTGACTTCCATGGAAGCCTATGTTTGGATTGAAGAGATTCACTCTCAGGACGAGATATCACTCCACCCTGATACCATATCTCGATAGAATGTTCGTTTATGTTAATTCATTGACAGTTCAGGAACAGTTCATGATCTCCTCAAGAGAATTTCTTGTTCTGTGTAATATTCAATGGAAAAAGGTCCCGGCTAATGTCGAATTGCTGCTTGAACTACTGGTTGATGAGATAGAATGGTATGAAGAGATTATACACATAGATACCCAGAAAAGAAGGACACTATGTTTTATCAAAGGTCATCATGATCCGGGGTATACGGATCTCTTCCATTTCATAATGAAGGAATACCTCTGCTTCCTGGAGTTCCCCATCCATGCGACAGAGGAATATGGCACTTTCAACATGGTTGGACCTCCTGAAGAGATAACCAGATTGTTGGATTATATGAAAGATTGGGGATCAAGTATGGAGATCATCGGGATCAGGGCATACAATCCCAAGGACAGGGGGATCCTTTCAATATTGACAGAGAAGCAGCTTTCTGTATTGAAGCAAGCTCATTTTAGAGGTTTCTTTGATACTCCAAGAAAAAGAGATTCCCGTAAGATATCTGAAGAGATCGGTATAAGACATACAACTTTCCTGACACACCTCAGAAAGGGGCAGAAAAGGATCTTTTCCTATTTATTCCAGGAATGATGATATTCGGAGTCTTTCATTTCTTATTAAAGGAGCCAATGAAGAAGGGGTAGCCAAGAACAGGTCCTCCTTTGAAGCTCTCGATCTCGATAAGGTCCTTCATAGATCGGATTATCTGCTCCGTGTTCCTGTTCAGATTGCAGCCGGAAGGGGCATGCCAGATGGGTGATATCTTGTCGAAGATGAAAGCCTGGGGCCCGGCTTTCGGAAGCTGATGTTCAATGAAAACAAATCGTCCCCCTTTCTTCAGAACACGAACACCTTCCTCGATCACGGATAGGGGGTCTTCTACTGTGCAAAGTATAAGGGTTGAAACAACCGAGTCGAACTTCTCATCCTCGAAAGGTAGCTTTTCCCCGTATCCTACCGTTGTCCTCAGACATCTTCCATTATCACCGTATCCCCACCCTTCAGCTTTTCTTTTCAGATAAGTGATATTCTCATGGTTGGGATCAAGGACCGTGACACAGTTGACACTTTCCGGATAATATTTGAGGTTCGTTCCGGTGCCAGAACCGATGTCCAGGACCTCTCCCGTAAGAGGAGAAAGCATTTCCCTTCTCCATTTTGCGAACCATGCAAGCTCCATGGGAGCCAGGAAGAGATCGTAACTCTTTGGTCCTGCATTCTTGGACCGCTTTTCAATACCGTCGGACATAATAGGACTTAGAATGGTCCTGATGGTTAATAATATGACACCTGACAGGAGAGGTCCTTACAGGATAGACAGATATCATTCAGAGAATTTGGCCCCGCATCCGGGACAGTACTTGAATGTCTTCTCGGAAGGTGTTTTGCAGATCGGACAGAAGGACTTTACTGATTTCTTTTCCTCCGCTTCCAGCTTCTTTTTCACCCTGGAGGCAAGCATGCTGTCCTCGACGGTTCCCGGGAACTTGAAGATGAGAAGTCCCATGATCGAAAGGAAATAGAAGACCATTCCCACGGATATGATGACCCATCTGATCCCCGGGTCGGTGAGCTCATCTGTAAGGATGTCCATGAGATATGTATAAAGCGTGATGATCGCCATGTTCAGCCACAGGAATATTAAAAGGATCGTTACAGCGGGCCCGGTCTTCCTGGCCTTGGAGAAAAGGGAACCAAGCGTAACGACGAACCCGAAGGCGATGGCAGCACCGACCATCCCGAATATCCACATCTTGAGAGCATTGCTATAGTCCGCTGTCTCTGTAATGTCCTCAAGGTTCATGTTCTTGAGTGTTAGGAACAGCGTTCCGAATAGAATGAACAGTGCAGCGTGATACATCAATACCCCAGGTTTGTTCAACAAGGCCATGTGACCCACCCTTGTCTTGGATAAGACTCTTCTTTTTAAACCTTATTGGCAATTGGTCTAATTGAACACTCTCATTTTTCATTTTCCAGTTCTAGAATGGCCGAGACCAGGGTAGGGATCCTTCCCTTGATCCTTACAATGAGCTCATTTCCATGCTCCACAAGAGGTGGTATGATGAAAGGTAGACTCTCCCTGTTGAAGATATGGAGGGGGACCTCGATCCTCTCAGTTCCCAGGAACTCAACGACCACCCCCCAATCAGGGATCCTGCCCGAAGGATCCGTTCTAACCGATCTGATCGTGGAGAATTTCAGACCGTTTCCGTTGGCAAGGTTCCTCAATTCCGAAGCCGTGACGATATCCATGCACCGTATATGAAGGAGGAGAGGCTGAACAAGAAGATGAACCTGTCCGGACCCATCCCATTTTCCAAGGGCATCCAGGACCTCTTGGGATGAGACCGTCCGATGCCATTTTCCAAGGACCGTGGAACCCAATTTATCTCCTGGTTCCGGAACCGATATTACCATTATCCTGCCGGAACATGAAGAGGTCGTCACCGCACATGGGAGCTTGTTTATCGCCTCCAGCAACGGGACGACCTCCGGATCGACGAGTCCCTTCATTAAGGCATCATCGAGTTTCCTTAGCGTATCTTGCTTCAGATCATCCAACTGAATTACTCCTTTGGCAGGTCCTCTGGGATCTGTTCCTCCTCTTTTTTATATGCCATCATGAAATAGGCAATGAGGACCACCGCGATGATCAGGATGACAACCACCACCAGGATGATCAACCATCCGGCACCTACGTCGTCCTCACTGTCATCTTTCCCACTTTCCACCTCAAGTGTAAGCGAGTAGGTTTCCATGGTATTCCCTGCGAGGTCCTTCAATCCACCGATCGAGATGACAGCTGTTCCGGTATTCATCTCCTCATTCAGAGTGATGATGACCTTGGTCCCGTCCTCTGAAAGGG
Organism: Thermoplasmatota archaeon; assembly: GCA_965234725.1. Lineage (GTDB taxonomy): Archaea > Thermoplasmatota > Penumbrarchaeia > Penumbrarchaeales > Penumbrarchaeaceae > Penumbrarchaeum > Penumbrarchaeum helgolandense. The sequence continues at coordinate 10,068 of CBDDUX010000108.1, forward strand.
AGAAGGAAACGTTCTGTGTTTCGTCACCAACCGTCAGCTTGACATCACCTGCTGTCACCGCAGTATCAAAGGAGGCCTGGGAAACAGCTTCTGACAGACCTATCTCGATGGTATCATTGTAGAGGACCTTGGACCCTTCGCTAAGTGCGCTTCCACCAGTTGATGCTCCGGTGCCCGAAGGTGCAGAAGTGTCCGGTGTGATGGTGATTGAAATAGTCTTTGTCACCGTTCCACCAATATGGTGCAATGTCACAGTGATATCTCCAGTGATCTCGGTATTGGTATCTTCTGCCATCACACCAAGCTTTACATCGCCCTTGATGAAGACGGTCTGGGGATAGACCGATACCTGTGCACCATCAAGAGTTGATACTTCAAGGGACATGTATGAATCCCCATCGACCTTGAGGTTGACGGTTCCGGAACCACCGGATGCTACAGAAACGGATCCATCTCCGGTCAGTGTCGGGACAACAGGTTCTCCTTCCTCTCTGAGGTGGACGACCGTTAGATTTCCCGAATATCCCACGATCCCGATCTCGTTCCCTTCTTTATCGGGGATCAGGTCTCCGACCCTTATCTCATGGCCCCTTGCGGTGTCCAGGAAAAGTTCCTTTTCAGCTTTTCCGGTTCCGAAGGGATCGGAAATCTGCATCAGTCTTCTTGAATATCCGAAGGTATAGAGTTCCTGTCCAGGTATATCCGGATCGACATCTCCGGTCCAGACACCCCTGTTCTTGTCGGTGTCCTGGAAGATGACGGTATGGATCCAGCTGGAACCGTCCCATTTGAGACCGATGACGTCTCCGGTAGGAACATCACAGCCAAGGTATATTTCCAGGCCCGGATCGGGATCGACATTGCCAACCGCAACCCTTGCCAGAGGCAATCCGCTGAAAATTGTCTCGGCTGTCCAATCACCGATTGTCCCGTAGACGAGGGTCGCATTCCCTGACTTTGAAACACAGACCACTTCGTTTCCGGGATGGGTCGGTAGAAGATCGGCTATGACCGCTTTCCTGACATTGTGGGAATCCTTGAACAGGAGCTCACTCTGATATCCTGTCCCGTTCCACCAGCCGATAACAGAGGTATAATTGAAGGTCGTGTATATTATCTCCACTCCAGGTCTTGTCGGGTCGAGATCCCCCACATCACATCCATGTATCAGCTTTTCGTCCGTATAGGCCCTCTCCGATTTCCAGGTTGAACCGTCCCTGTAAAGGACAGTTGCGGTTCCTGCTCCAGGATTCAGATCCTCTGTGCCTGAAGAAAGTCCTACAACAAGTATCTCATTTCCGGTTTTATCCGGTCGAATGTCACCTATGGCCGGTGTCAGCTGCTGACCAGGTGACTGCCAGACCTTTTCATTTTTCCATTGGCCGTTTTCGAGGTAGTTTAAGTAAACGCCTCCATCCCTGGAAGTTATAACGGTCTCAAAACCAGCTTTATCAGAATATACCTCTCCGATAGCCATACCATCGATCGCATCGGTTCCGATGAACGGATGGTCGTATACCCATTCTGAAGGGTATACCATTGTCATATTGTTAGAATATCCGACGATCGCGATCTCGTTTCCTGGAATATCGGACCTCAGGTCCCCTATCCTAATCTCATGACCCCTTGCGGTGTCGAGGAAGAGGTCCTTGTAGTTCCATCCGCCTGCGAAACTTCCGGTTATCTGAACAAGTCTTCTTGAGTATCCGAATGAGTAGAGCTCGTTTCCGGGAATGTTCGGGTCGACATCTCCGGTCCAGACTCCTCTATTCTTATCAATATCTGTAAAAACGGCCCTCTCGACCCATTGTGATCCATCCCATTTTATTCCGATCACGTCACCGGTCGGGACATCACAGCCGAGATATATCTCCAGGCCCGGGTCGGGGTCCACATTGCCCACTGCAACCCTTGCGAGTGGTAGATCGCTGTAGATGGTCTCTACTGTCCAATTGCCTGCGGTTCCCCATGCAAGGGTGGCCTTTCCTGATTTGGATACGCATACGACCTCATTGCCTTCATGAACATCCGTAAGGTCCGCAATGATAGCTTTCCTAACATTGTGTGAATCCTGATAGATCAATGAATTGTTCCAATGGTCCGTGTCCCACCAGACCATCAAAGCAGTATAGTTAAAGGTGGTCACAACAGCTTCCAGGCCAGGAAGGTTGGGGTCCAGATCTCCTATGGCGCATCCGTGAATAAGTTTATTATCTGTGTATGCCCGATCCGCTGTCCATGAGGATCCCTCTCTGTAGATCACTGTGGCAGTGCCGTCACCTGGATTATTCTCCTCATCCCCGGAGGATAGACCTACAACAAGGACCTCGTTTCCGGTTTTATCAGGTCTAAGGTCCCCTATGGCCGGGGTCAATTGCTGACCGGGAGACTGCCAGATCTTCTCCTTGATCCACTGGTCGTTTTCATAATAAACAAGGTATACTCCACCATCCCGGGATGTGATAACGGACTCACTTCCGGGTTTATCCGTATAAACATCCCCCACGGCTATACCATCAAGGGCTTTGGTCCCCAAGAATGCGTAATCATGTTCCCATATGGTTTGATCTGAGGTCGATCCGGTTGTCGCACCCTGCACCTCATCTTCGGTCTGGATGAGGGTCCATATGGTCAAGGTCATGGCGAACGCTAATAGAATTGCCCCTCCTTTTCGATACATACAATACCTCCATTGGTAGTTATTCGATATCCACTATTTTTTAATTACAGAGCCTGTCCGAGAAATGACTTTCATTCACACGGAGGGGTAACTATTCCTTGAAAAACGGGGAGTTTGAAGGTTGAATATACCCTCCGATGAGATTGTTTATTATTTCTCGGACACACTCTACAGTTAATTTAATACCGGTTCATTTTGAAATCGAATTCTTGAAATACCCTAACATGTTAAAATAAAATAAAAAAAAGGGGGTGTTTAGCACCCCCGGATCGGTTATTGTATCACTCTTCGAATCCGCCGTCATCTCCCTTCTTCCTGATAAGCAGGAACAGGATGATGAGGATCACGAGTACGACCACCGCTATTATAATGAAGAGGAGCAAGTTGCTATCGTTTGTTTCCTTGTCCTTTTTCTCCTTCATAGCAGGTACAGTATCTCCTTCCCATTCCAGGGACTCATAGCCGGTCTTCTCGGCCTTGAACTTCGCCCCTGCGGGGAAGGTGGTTCCTTCCAGTTCAGTGAAGGTTGCCTTTCCATCAGCGTCGGTTGTAGCGGTGTATATATTCTCACCAACGGTCACAGTTACGAAGACACCGGGGATCGGGTTTCCATCCTTGTCATTGATGATCAATGAGGGATGTTCCACTACCGGGGCAGTATACTCGTAGTAGACAAGCTCGTAATCCTTGTTGACACCTGATGCGGAGTTCAGTGTGAATGCGTCGAACTCCTCAGCCAGGTAACCGCTCTTCTCATTCAACACGGCTTCGTCAGCCGCTGGTGGGTATACCGTGATGGTGTATGGGCCGAATGGCATGCCCAATACTTTGTAATATCCGGTTGAATTGGTTGTGCGGTTGGTATATCCTTCCGTTGCATTCACGATGGAAACTGTGGCCCCTATCATCGGCTGTCCGTCCTTGGCACCGTCCTTGTAGGTGATCATACCGGTTATTGGTCCGGTGGTAGGAGCGGGAGGGGTATATTCGTAATATTCCAATTCGAAGTCCATTTCAAGCATGCCCGTATGATTGAAAAGGTCCGATAGATATGCGATATATCCGGAAACCTCCCCACCATCGATGACAGCATCCTGTGGGGTTATCCTGAAGGAGTAGTTAACACCGAATTCAACATCCTCGAAGAAATACATCCCGGTCTCGTTGGTAGTGAATTCTGCGATCACGACCATCGATCCGTTGAGAAGGTGAACGGTCGCGTTGGTGGCGTTCATGCCGTCCATGGGTCCTCCATTGTAGGTGACCATTCCATGGATGTCGTCTGAGATGTAGATGTATTCATAGTACTGGAGCACCACATCATTTTCGGTAACACCGTTATGGTCGAAGGTTAAGGACTTTTCCAGGTAACCGGAAACGGTTCCCATGTCAACTAAGACATTGTCAGGTGTGATCTTCAGAGTGTAGCCGTTCGCGAATGGAACATCCTCGAAAAGATACATTCCGTCGGTTCCGATATAGACCTGATCGATCTGGACCATTGACTGGTTGTACAAGGTGACCATGGCATCTGTTGAGTTCATACCGTCCATGGGCCCTCCCTCGTAGGTGATCATGCCCGAGATATCATCACTGTCATAGCTGTAATAGTTCAAGGAAACGTTCATCATCATATCCATGTAGTGATCGAAGGGCCCTGTCCAGACCAGGTATCCTGAAACCTTCCCCCCATCCTGGACATAGCCGAAGGGATATACTGTCATGATGTAATTATCGCCGAAGGGGACCTCCTGGAAGTCATACATCCCGCTGACGCCCGTTGTCATATTGGCCAGCTCTGCTCCGGTGGAGTTATTCACAACGACCATGGCGGCTTCCGCTGCCATTCCGTCCATGGGTCCTCCCATGTATTCGATCATTCCCTCGATCGTTCCGTTCACTGGTGGATTTGTTGTATTTGCCACAACAACACCATCGGACATGAGCCCGTCATCGTCCACGGAGATCACCTGGAAGCTGTATGTAGTATCCGGGATAAGGGCCATGTAAGGGAATATTCCGGGAATTGTGGTGTTGAAATCCCACATCATTCCGGATCCCGAGTTGACCCATACCTCATAGTGATCGATATCCAAAGCAGGTGAGGCCTCGAATGACAGGTCTATCTGCTCATGAGAGATCGTAACCGCTTCTACATTGACTGCCTCTTCAGGTATGTCGAAATCGGACAGCACTACATCCAGATCATCGGAGTTATTGGCATCAATCATGATGTTCAAACCCACCGGAATGTCGCCATCTGCATAGAAGAGGGTGAGGTAGTTGTTACCCCACTGAGGTGTGTTCGAACCATCATAGTACTTCTGCAGGCATGAAATGGAATCCACCATGCCATCGGAATCAGAGGTGAAGTCATCACCGCCGAAGAACGGAGTGGAATAGACCACACCTTCCATCTGGTCCTCCAGTTTTACTTCGACGTTTTCTACACCATTTCCTTCCTCGTCATAAACAGTGAGGAACCTGTCATAGAATACTCCGAGCACGGCATTCGCTCCAACGTTGACATCGGTATCCGGAACATCCGTATCGAATGTCATGAACCTTCCGTCGCTTATATCTATGAAATCATCACCGTGCATCTCCATGAAGCCAGAGGCCATCATGAGGAGTTCTCCCTGACAATGGAATGTATCGGAATTAGCCCCCGTTGCCATGATAGATGAATAGATAACAAGTACCCTTGTATTTTCAGTGTAGGTTGCCACTCCATGGGCAGAATCTCCCTGGGAGGATATGTCCAATAATAACAGGTAGATATCTGTAGCCGAGTACAACTTGATGGCATTGTTGCCGTCACCTTCCGCATGTACGATAAAAGGTGCGGAGGTGAACCAATCTAGGTCCGCTGTCACATTCTCCGAGCTATCTATGTAAAAACAACCATCTGTTCCTCCCTCTGACCACAGTGTCAGGCCCTCGAGGGTGATGTTGTCAGAATCGTAGATCCTCATCGCCTGGGAATTTGTGCTGCTGATGTTCATGTTGGTTATTGTAACATTTGTGACACTTCCCAGATAGAAGGTCATCACTCCTGAACCGGTGACATTGACCCCTTTGGTCGAGTTTCCCATTATCGTTAGGTTGCTGGTGGTTATCTGGACATTTTCTGAATAGGTCCCATTGGCAACTATGATCATATCTCCATCATTTGCGTCATCCACAGCATCCTGAATTGAAGAATAGGTGGATCCTGAGGGTGAAACGTATCTCGTGGTGGGAGCTATTGGAGCATCCGCACCGGTGTCTTCTGCGACCAGTAGAACGGCTCCCATCATTGATGCCAGGAGCAGTAATACGACCGCTAATGTTCTGTATCTCATCTTTTTCTACCTCCTTCCTAGTGTTATTGGAATCTCGGGTAAATTTGGTCCTATCGGTGATCCCATCCCTTTTCAGGCCGACATTCTGTCCTACCCGTTGTCATTCAAAATTTTGGCAGTATATAAAACTATCCCATGTAATCCTCATTGATCAAGTGAAATCCAGGCGTATTTTTCCTTTATTCCTCTTCAATCGGTGGTTTTTTTCTTCCTATTATGAGGATCGTTCCGAATACAAGTATGATTACGATCATGCCGATCAGGATCCAGATCAGGAGCATGTCGTCGGATCTCCCCTTCTCCTCTCCCATCTTGGGAATTCCTTCACCTTGGTCCCATTCGATCGTATCGTAACCCTCAAGCTCTGCTTTGAATGAGGCTGTTGCCGGGAAGATCGTACCATTGAAATCGGTGAATTCAGCGATGCCGTTCTCATTCGTATATGCAATGAACGTATCACTTCCGATCTTGACCGTTACCTTCACATCCAAGATCGGATCGTTATCCTTGTCAATGATCGCAACCTTCGGGTGTTTTTCAATGGGTGAAATGTATTCGTAGTACTTCAGTGAAATATTGTAGATAGTGTCTGTTGTATGATTGAAAGAGGAACCATCCCAGAGGAGGTATCCGGTCCTTTCATTGTTGATACCAAGAATATCATCCGAGGGGGTCGCCTTGAGCTCGTATCCCTCTCCGAAACTGATGTTCTCAAATGTGAAGTTACCTTCATCATCGGAGAGGACCACCCTAAAGAGAGCTCCTGTCAGATTATATAGTTTCACAGTTACATTGGAAGCCCCTCCTCCATCATGGGGCCCTCCACTGTATCTGACGGTTCCTGAAATGGAACCATCGACAGGAGGGATGTGGTAATAATAGGGAACTGAAACATCTATCTCCGTATCCGGATACGATTGACCATATCCTGTTGGAGGATGAGCAAACATCTGTGTCCAGATGATGTATCCGCTCTCACTTCCATCGATCATAGCCCAATCTTTTGGAATGATCAAGAGTGTATAGTTATCATAAAATGGTATATTTGGAATATGGAATGTACCATTTTCATCCGTTGTTATGTTCCAGACGATTAGGTCCTCTGAAGGTACCTCGGAGATCGAGCTGATCACCTGCAGGCCGGTCAGGTCAATATCCCGCCCCAACCCTATAACAGCTTTCGATACGTTCGATCCGTTCAAAGGTCCCACCCCATAGGTGACCTTACCGAATACAGTCCCGTCAGTGTACCAGAGGTCCCTGAATTCCAATACGATGGGGTACTTGTTTGAGAGATCGATATCATTCACTACGATAGTTCCGTTCATATCCGCATCGGGATAAAAAGCTTCCAGAGAAGCCGTTCCCGAGGTATACGGGAATCCGCCTCCGGTCTGATTGAAGAACATCAGCTCCATCGGTGCGATGAAGCGCCCACCGCTGGAGGAGACATCGTCCGATCCTCCGTAGTATGGGGTCCTGTATTCGGCACCAAGTTCTGATGTTATGTTGATCTCAACCCCCTCTGTAGGGGTCATCGATCCATTCCTTTCCTCCTTCAGGAACGTCAATTCCTTCCTGACATAGGCCTTTACCGTGTCGTTAACCGAACCAGAGGTGATGTTGACATCCTCCGGATCGAAAAATGTGTCGTAGGTTACTACACTACCTCTCTCCATATGGAGGAATTCATACTGGTAGGTGGCGGACACGTTATCGATGACAAGGTCCAGATCATCCTCTGCCCTGAATGGAACAGAAAACTCATGGTCCATTCCTATGGTCCCGTTCTTGATCGTAATGTCACCGCATCCCCCATCAAAGCTGAAACAGTCCCTGACATCATCCGCCTCTATCTCAAATCCATCGATGGTAAGTCTATCGACATCACTTATCTCGATCGGATCCCTCTCGGATTGCGTGATTTTCATTCCTTCGATCATTATATCGAAACAGTCTCTGATATAGATCCCGTCACCTGAATCCATGGACAACTCCAGGTCCTTGAACGTAACATTGCTGGCATGACTGCACATAAGCAAGTAGATATGACCTCCCTGGCCAACGATGTTTATTCCGGTGATATTGATCCATTTGCCGGATATCCCGACCACGGCCTCATTCCCAGGGAACAATATGTTCACTTCACCCTGAGATGAATTCCCCACGATGTCAATTGAATCACCTATCAGAAGAAGCCCGTCAGTGTAGTTCCCGGGACCAACGAATATGGTATCTCCCGCTGAGGCGTTGTCCACTGCCTCCTGAATGGAGGACCATGTTGATCCCGTTTCAGAAACATAGAGGATGTTCCCCTCTGCTCTTGAGGCCCCTTCTGCAATATTTTCTTCGTTGATATCGAGATAAATTATCGTGATCAACATGAAAGCACAAAGACTGGCAAGGACCGATCTCAATATATGCACCCCTGATACGGCCGGTCAAGTGGGTCGGACCGTATTTACCGTTTTCCGTCTTAAGTGAGGAGTGAACATCAATGCTGATGTTCATGGCCGTTTCCATGGTTGTGATCATGATGGCCGAATTGATCCTCCTGTCCCTTTCCAGGCCTGAGATTACCAAAGGCCCTGACCATTATCTCCTCCATAGCAGGATGAATTGTCTGTGCTCTCACAAGAGGCATATAGGTCCCTTTTCCTGAGTTCATAAGGTATACGAGAGGCTGGACCATTGCAGTGGCATGGGGGCCCACGGCATGCGCTCCCAGGATCTTTCGGGTCTTTGCTTCCAGTATGACCTTCACAAAACTGTTGCCCTCGTCACCCATTGCATATCCCTTGATGGCATCGTTGTAAGAGGCCTGTCCAACGAGAACGAGAATCTTACTATCTATTGCATCCTGTTCCCTTATACCAACACTGGCCACTTCAGGCCATGTGAAGACTGCATGGGGGACCGCATGTTCATCCCGTACCTGCATCTCCTCCTCCGTTTGGGCAACCATATTGTTCCATGCAACTTCAGATTCATAATTGGCAGTGTGCCTGAACATATTCCTGCCAATAGCATCACCGATCGCATAGATACCTTCCACATTGGTTCTCAGGAATTCGTCAACTATTACGAAACCCTTGTTATCTACCTTCACGCCGGTCTTTTCTGGATGGAAGAGATCTGCATTCGATATCCTACCTGCCGCAACCATGATCTCCTCTGCCCTGAACCTGAATCTTTTTTCAGTTCTCCTATCCCTTGCCACCACATATTTCTGTCCGTTCTCTATCCCCGCCTTTTCAACTTCGAAATCGGTATGGACCTTCATCCTCTCCGAGAGTCTCCGTTTTACCTCCGTTGATATCTCCGGTTCCTCCTGAGGGAGAAGAACCTTGTTCCTTCCCAGTATGATCACCTTCACACCGATGGAATCAAAGAAATGTGCGAATTCGGTTGCGATGTAACCTCCACCGATGATGATCAGACTGGCTGGAGGTTTTTTCAGTTCCAGCGCCTTGGTCGAATCTATGTATCCGGTCTCTTTCAGACCTTTGATCTTCGGAACCGCTTCTCTTGTCCCTGCTGCGATCAGGATCAAAGGAGCTTTCATCTTCTTTCCGTCCACCTCCAGGACCTTTTTATCGACAAAGCTTGCTGTTCCATGGTAGAAGTCAAGTCCTTTCCCCCAACCCGCTTTTACCCCTCTGGTCATCTGGGCAACATCAGAATCCACAAGTTCGTGCATCCTCTTCATTACCAGATCGAAGTCAACCTTCACTCCTTTTGCTGAAACACCTACCCTTTTGGCATCCCTCAACATCTGGACAACATCGGCTGGATATAGAATTATCTTGGTAGGGATACAGCCCCTGTTCAGACAAGTTCCGCCTATGGGTCCGTTGTCGATGACCGCAACCTTCATTCCCCTGGAATAAGCCTCGGAAGCTGCGTTCATACCGGCTCCCGAACCCAATACAATGAGATCATAATCTTTCATATCAATACCATATGCAACTACCATAGAGGGTTATTTAGATATAATCCATGAAAAAGAGTAAATTCATCGTATCAGTCTTTTGATGATGCCTATCATAATGCCCCTCCCTCCGGGTGATAGATCATGGAAAAGAAGGGCGGAAGGTATGCCGAAGGCCATTCCTGCTACTAACAGGTCCCATCTCCCCATCCAAACGGAAATGACCACACCTGCCAGATGGGCCAGTAGCACGAATATCTCCTGGTAAGAGAGGAACCTCTTCAGATCCGTCATCCGAAGACCACCACCTGGAAGAAATAAGTAATGTAAACAAACAGGAGCAGAAGGCCATATGAAATGACCACACCTGCAGCCATTGATATCTCCTTGAACAGGGTTGGTACTCTGATCTCATGAATATCCGTCCAAATGATCGTGAAACCGCCCACGGCCATGAACCAGGCAGTATAATTGGCAAGGGGAACACCAAGCCACTGCCATTCCTCCCAGTGCCAGAATCCATAGTTGGCAAATACCGCATCTATACCAACGTCTATCGAAACCGCCAGAACTCCAGCTAACAGTCCTTTCTCGATCTTTGCAAGGCGCTTGAGCTCATCTCTTCCTTCTATGGTCCTTATACAGGCATAGATCACAGCGGTCCAGCAGAAAGGAACTGCCATCTGAGTAGAATCAGCCATTATCCAGGAGTTTGGATTGTACTGGTAATAACCGGATTGGGTGACAGTGATCTCCTCAAGAATGAAACCGTAAACCAGGGCGAATATGAAGAAGAAAGTGGCTTTCTTCCTTCCCCAATTCTTCCATGCATGGAAATAGGAACCTGCCATGAGGAGAAGGCAGCCTATTTCGAAGATATGGAGAATGACAAGACCGTCCCCATGTCCATTCCATCCCGTTGGAGGGTCTCTGGTCTCGATGACCTTGGCAAGGATGAACATGAAGATGACAAGAGCCAGTACGATCAGGATCAGTTTCGGGGTCCTTTTCCTGTCCACCCAGGGCGTCTCCGGTACTGTCTCCTCGATATCCATCTTCCCCGTAATGGGCAAGGTGATATTTGATTGGGAGGTCAAGTTTTCTATAATGGCTTAGCATTTGGCACGACGAGGAGTCAGAATGGGAACGGATCAGGTGGAACGGGAATTCACTGTAATGACCTACGAGGTGGATTTCGCAGGGATAATGTCCAATCAGGTGTACCAGAGATGGCTGGAGGACCTGAGGATGGAACTTCTCTCAAAATATGTTGATATCAGGGACCTCTTTTCAGGTGGTTCCGTTCCGGTCCTTGCAAGGACCGAGATAGATTTCAAGCTTCCAGCAAGGTTGATGGACAAAGTCAAAGGTAGGATATGGGTCGAGGAATTGATGGGGCCCAGATGGGCCCTTCGGTCGGAATTCACCATTGACGACAGGGTCTGTGCGAAAGCTTACCAGTATGGGGTGTTCGTTGATACTGCCACATTCAGACCAATGAACAAGCCCGATGTCCTGCCGGATATTCCCCGTCAGGGGTGACGAAAAAGCGCTCTGATCCTATGTCGTTCCATTGATGAATGGGACCAGGACTCTGTCTGGAGCTCGATGATCTCCAATCCTTTGAAAAGTTTCTTCAACTCATCAGGACGGAAGAAGTGCTGAATGATGCCGTTTCCTTTCCTAAACGTCCTCTCCTCCACCATGGTCCCATTTCCCTCTCTGACATCGCCGGTAGATAGGTCCTCGAAAGAAAGGAGTCCGGATGGTTTCATCAGGTCCATCAGGTTTTCGGAAGCGGTTTTTCTCCCTTCATTTTCCAGAGCACCGATAACATAGTGGGCGCATATGAGATCGAACTTACCAAGGTCCGTTATCTGTCCGGTCAGATCCATTATATGGAGTTCAGCCTGCAATCCCCTTGACTCGAGCCTCTCTCGCGTTTTCTCAATGGCGGAAGAGGATATGTCCACCCCCACAACAGAATAACCGGTTTCAGCCGCTTTGATAAGGGTGGAACCGGTCCCGCAACCCACATCCAGGACCCTTGAGCCCGATGGGAGCTTGGGTAGTGTGTATGGGGACCCTCTCCATTGAGCAGCTCCGGTCTTGTAATGAAGTTCCCAAGGGTCTTCGATCATCCCATCTTCCCCCCTCAGGCAAGAACAGTGAACAGTCCTTTTAAGCCATCGGCAATGAACTGAACCGCTATTGCACCTAGAAGAAGCCCCATGATCCTTGAGAAGATCTTTGTGCCGGTCCTTCCAAGCCTCTTGAAGATCAGATCCGAATTCCTAAGAACCAGGTAGGCGAACAGCAGGACGAAGGAGACACAGGCCACGACCACAAGGATGCTTACCAGTTGATTATGTGTACCATCGCTGACAGCGATCATCACTGTTGTAATGGATCCCGGTCCGGCAAGCAATGGTACTCCAAGTGGTACCACGCCGACCTGGTCTTTGTCCAGGTTCTCTTCCTTCTCCTTCGGGTTCAACTTCGCCTCCGGTGTATTTCCACGGACCATGTCCATAGCTATCAGGAAGAGAACTGCGCCCCCGGCTATCCTGAAAGCAGGAACAGTGATATTTAGAAAATCAAATATTAATTGCCCCAGCAAGGTGAAGATTATCAAGACTCCCAAGGCGACCATCACTGCTTTTTTGATGACCAGCCTCTTCTCCTTGAGCGTATACCCGGAGGTGAGGACGACATAGTTAGGGACCGCTCCCATCGGATTGATGATGGCAAAGAGGGATAGGAGGGTTGCGATCACGAATTCCAGCACCACGAATTCCCCGATGGAACCTTGACCCTTATTTAATACTATCTTGATAACTGTCTTTTATAGAGAAAAAACATTGACCATCAGAGGAAAGAGAGTTGTGGGTCCATGAAGGATGATCTTCGCCGTGGGATCAAAGGCCAGCTCGTAGGTCTCAATTTATGGGTCGTTTGTGTATTCCTGGGTTTCCTTCTTTATGTGGCCCTACTCTCATCCTTCTTCGGTTTCGTCCTGGTGGTCCTTATACTTTTATTGTTCCTGATCGGAACATTTCGGGTCCTCAGGGGCCTCTTCCTTATCATCAGGGGTTCAACTAACAGGAGCGGCAGGATACTTGCCACCCTCTCGGTAATGATGCTTCTCACAAGTCCGTTCATGATCGGACTTTCATTCATTTCACCAGCACCGATCAATTACATCATTCTCCAGGTAGGTCTCTGGAGTTTTCTTGCATCGATCATACTCCCCTATCTGAAAGGCAGAGGTCTTCTCACCGGTATTCCCGCAATTCTTTCATCGACTGTTTTTTCCATCGTCATCCTTGGTTTCATTCTCTTTGGACGGGTAACCCTTCCATGGACACTTCCCTTTGGTCTGGCCATGACATATTTCATTTTTCTGGAGATCACTCTGTTCCTCAGTTATTTGAGGGCATTGAAATTGGAGGAACTTGACCCATCATCCGGAACGGGGGTATCGATCACTCCTGTAGTGGGTTCCCCGACCCTTTACCCTCGTGCTCAGAGCCTGGGTGATCTAAAGGCCGATATGGAACCCCATTCACGAAAAGAAACGTTGGAAATGGATCCTTCGGAGATACTGAGGCCATCCGAGAAATCGATCGAAGAGCCCAAGGTGAAGTCGTTCGAGGATTTCGTGAATGAAATGGGCGTACCTTCTCCGAGGACTCCCCCTAGCGGAACAAGGTCCACTTCCGGCACAACTTCTCAAATGAAGTTCAAGTCGACATCACAACAGGGAAAAAGGATCGAAGCCGAGGTGGAAGAAGAGAGATATCTCGACATGGAGGATATCCTGATGGATGGTGAGGACCTGTATTCCATTCTCAAGGTTCCTCGATCAGCCACACTCCTGGAAATGAGGAAAGCATACAGGAAACGGGCGCTATTGTATCATCCTGACCTCAATAGAGGTGTGGGAGAACTGTATCGGGAAACGATCAATGAAGAAATGAGGAAATTGAACAAGGCAAAGGAGGTCCTATTCGATCCTTTGAAGCGATCCGAATACGACAGGAGATTGAAGCTCATTTAGGAATGGGTCAAAATCTTTCACCAGTCAACCTCTGGAACATCTCCTTGTAAAGATCTGCGATCTTGGTGATCTCGTTTTCAGGTAAGGAGGGTATGGGTGGTTCTCTATCCTTTGGAATGCCCTTCTCCCTGGCCTCCATTAGGCTCTCGTGGTATCCGGAGGACCTGTAGAACTGCCTTACAACTTCCTTGGATAGCTCCACCTTCTTCCCCTTCTTGTATTCCTCGATATCCCAGAAGCGGTCCTCATCCGCGGTTCCGAAGGTATCTATGAGCATGATGTTGCGGTCCTCATCGAATCCGAACTCCTTCTTCCCATCGACATGGATCAGGCCCCTGGACCCGGACTCCTTCTCGATCACCTCGTCGATCTTGAGCACGGAATCCCAGATAGATTCCCATTCCCTTCTATCGATCTTCGCCAGGGCCATGGCTTCTTTGTTGGAAAGCGGCCTGTCCACTTCCTCAAGCTTGGTTGTTGCCTCCAGGAGTGGCTGTGGCAGGGGTTCACCGTAAATCGGTACATGGTTCTCAGGGAACCCCACATCCCCATTGCTTACTTTTCCCTTTTTCATCCTGTCAAGGAGGGACCCTGCAACATAATATCTGGCTATGAACTCGAGGGGGATCAGGATCGATGTGGACTCGGGAGTGATCCTTTTCATGTCCCTTTCGATCCTCACCTTCTTTACCCTCATCGAGGATGGTCCTGTCAATTTTATAAAATGGGACCCTATTCCAAGCTCCTTCCCTTTACCGAACCAGAAGGCAGAGGTCCTGCACAGGCTCTCCCCTTTCCTGGGGATCATGGAAGGGATCACCTTGTCGAAGACCGATATCTTGTCAGTGAACTTGAATTCCAGCTCATCGGTTCCCTTTACGGAATAGACCTCTTTCACTTTACCGATCTGTATCAGCTCAAGTTCTTCACCCATAGAAATGCCTCCTTCATCGATCGATTTTAACATTTATTTGCGACGCTTCCGGTCATTTTTCTTTTTTCCCCTAACATGGTCCTTATGCTCTTCCTTCCTGGATGCCTGATCTTTTTTCCGGTTCGAGATGGATTCCTTCTTATCGGATCTTACCTCCTTTCTCGTTTCAGTCACATCCTTTACAGGTTGGACCCCGAAAATGTCCTCTCCCTTTTCCTTGAGCTTCCTTTGGAACTCATAGAACTTCAGACCTCTCATCAACGCCTGGCCTATGGGGATCGTGATTACCATATAGAGCAGGATCCAGTATGGGAATCCCTTTCCTCCGAAACATATCGTACCGCAGACCTGTTCGAAAGCCGAGCCTGTCAGGGTCCATGAGGGATCCCAGGGCGTGGTTGCCGTGGGCTGGGGTACCGTGGAGATGAAGGTGTACATCCACCTGAATATCAATATCGCGATGACCATGGAGAAGATGGAGGCCTTCATCTGGGTCATCATGGTCTGAGACTGCATTGACATGATGTCGGCGTTCTGCTCCTGAAGCTTCTCTACTTTGGACTTATTATTGTCCTTCTGGGCCTGCCTCAGCTCCTTATTATAGGCGTTCATTATCCTCTGCTTCCTTGCCAGGTCCATCCAGTCCATTGTAAAATGTCTGATCGTGGTTGAGATCGTGATCGTGAGAAGACCCGCACCCACCATTGTCAGTAATGGCCATTTGGAGGAAAAACCGATAATTGGCATCAGAACAAGGCCCACATATCCTGAGATAGAGTCTCCAAGGTCCCTATTGATCATTATCATCATCAGGAACATGAAGGCCAGGGCGTACAGGAAGCCTGTTGGCCCTTGACACATCTCCGCCATGGGATTTTGAACCGGAGCCTGTTTTTCAGCTTCTGCCAGAATGACACCTCATTATTATTTGGAGGGAGGGCCGGGACCGAGATTTGAACTCGGGCGAGGGGATCCACAGTCCCCGATGCTACCAGGCTACACCATCCCGGCCATAGGGTTGGATTCTACCCCATACGATCCTTATATTAATTTATTTTTAGGATCGGCTCATTGAGTGTTTTAAATACAGCAGGGGATTGTTTAAATATTTTCAACTCCAATTTGAATTATATATTAGAATTTGCAGGAGGTGAGGGAATTTGAATTTCAAGGACTATTTCCACGTCAACAAGTCCATCGCGATCGAATGTGGTTTCAGTCCCTATTATCTTGAGATTCAATCATGCATTGGAAAGAGGATGCAGATCCAAGGTAAGGATGTTATATCACTTGGATCGAACGACTATCTGGGCCTTTCAAATGATCCGAGATTAAAAAAAGCTGCAAAGGAGGCTATTGACAAGTTCGGTATCAGTCTGTGCGGGACACCGGTGGTCATCGGATATACCTCATTGAACAGGGAGCTCGAGATGGCCCTTTCAGATCTTCTCAAAACAGAGGAGACCCTTGTCTACCCTTCTGGATATCAGGCAAATATTGGCGTATTCAAACTCCTTTCCACTCTTGTGGATGTGATACTGATCGATGAGTATGCCCATTCATGTCTTTACGAAGGGACAAAGCTCTCAAAGACAGAGGTGAAGAAGTTCAGACACAATGATACAGAAGAGCTCGAATCACTTCTCAGAGAGAACAAAAACAGAAGGATGAGGTTTATTGTGGTAGATGGCCTCTATTCAACGGAAGGATCCGTGGCAAGGCTCGATAGAATGGTGGAGCTTGCTGAGGAATATGATGCATTTCTTATTGTTGATGATGCACATGGTCTCGGAACCATCGGAGAGGAAGGCAGGGGAAGCTGTGAGGTGAGATCGGTACTCTCAAAGGTCGATATGGTGACCGGTTCCTTAGGCAAAACGCTGGCCTGCACTGGAGGATTCATATCTGCGAACCATGAGATTGCAGACTATTTCAGATACTACTCCTCTCAATTCGTATACTCCACATCCCTCCCTCCAGCAATGACCGCTGCATGTATCAAATCCATAGAGATCGTGAAAGGAGCATCTGACCGAAGGAGGAAACTTGTTCGGAACAAAGATAGGTTAATATCCGCCGTTAGAGACCTGGGATTCAACACCACTTCCTCCGAGACACCATTATTCTCCATTATATCCCGGGATGCATGTGATACGATCAGACTTGCAAGGGACCTCTTCGAGCGGGGGGTTTATGCGATACCCTTCATTCCTCCAAGCGTTCCCATAGGACGGTCTTGCCTCAGATTCATACCCAGCGCAGAGTTGGATATTGAGGATATTGACCAGGTCATAGAGGTTTTCAAGGACCTTGGGGGAAATTACAATTGAGTTATCTTATCATTCATAATCCAACAGCCAGGAGTGGAAGGTCGATACGGATCAAGGATCACATTGTAAGCGAGATGAGGAAGAGAGGAATGGATCACGACATCGTTCAAACATCCAGAAAGGATGAAGCGGTCGATCTGTCCCGTATGGGTTGTCTGAAAGATGAACATGATGTGATAGTCGCGATGGGAGGTGACGGTACTATATGTGAGGTTATTACTGGGATGATGAGGGCAGGCTCAGGTAAGATGCCCCGCCCCTGTCTTGGGGTCATTCATATCGGAACCAGCCCGGATTTCAACCGATACCATTCGATCCCGTTTTCTCCCCTATCCCAACTTGACGTGATCGAGAGGGGCAGGTCGAGAAAGATTGATATCGGCAGGGTCGAACTGAAGGGTTTTTCGGGGACAATGGAAAAGTGGTATTTCGGTAGTTCGGTGAACCTGGGCCTGGGCCCCTCCATCGCTTCCAGGTCCAACGGCAGGTACAGGAGATTCCTGGGAGACATGTTAGGAACCCTTCTTTCCACCCTTGTATCCCTGGCTGGCTATGATCCCTCAGACATCGAAGCAAGGATTGACGGAAAGGGGGTCACCTACAAGGACCTGATCAATCTAACAGTAGGAAAGGACCCACATTTAGCATCCGGTATGAGGGTCCCGATCGCAATGCCTGATGACAATGGGCGGATGTACTGTCTTTCCATTGAGACCGCCTCCAAGTTCGCGCTTCTACCTCAAATAAAAAAGATGTATGCTGGTAATATCCTGGACTACAGAGGAGCCCGATTGATATATTGCTCTAAATTCGAGGTACAGAATAGTACCAATCGGAAGGTCGAATTCGACGGCGATCACAGGGGTTTCCTGCCCGTTAAAGTTGATCTGGTGGAGAAGGGATTGGAGGTGATAATGGATGTCTGAAAGGGTCTTTGTGACCGGAGGAACCGGTTTCATTGGCAGTCATATCGTTGATGCCCTCGTTGAGGGTGGACGAGATGTTACGGTCCTTGCAAGGAAAAGCAGTAGCAGGGCAAATCTTACAATGGCATTGGAATCGGGGAGGGTCCGTCTCATTCAGGGAGATATTACCGACCCGGGAAGCCTCAGAGGATCCATGGAGGACATGGAGGTTCTCATCCACGGAGCAGCCCTATCCCGAGACTGGGGGGATCGTGCAGATTTCCGATCGATCAACATATCAGGTACCATCAATGTTTTGGAGGAAGCTATCCGGTCCGGGGTCGGGCATATCATCCACATCAGCACTTGCGGTGTGATCGGAGAGGAAGACTGCATAGATCCCAAATCCGAGGAGAGCCCGATCAGACCTCATTTACCATATCTGTTCCATAGGGTATTTCCCTCTGCTATGAACTATTACAGAGAGACCAAGGGAGAGGGGGAGGCGAAGGCAATTGAAATATGCAAAGGGAACGTGGTTGGTCTTACAGTTATCAGACCTGTTTGGGTATTCGGGGAAAGGGAACTTCATTCGGGACCATACATTACAGCAAGGGCAGGGCTTAAAGGACCTGCTTTGATACCGGGAAGGGGTAGTACTCTCTTCCATATGGTCTATGTCAGAGACCTGGCAAAGATGATAACTAAGCTATCTGAATGGAAGGGAAATGGGATCAGGACCTTTATGGCAGGTCCAGAAAGGCCCGTTCCTCTTGAGGAATACCATGGGGATCTTTTTAAGATCATAGGATCAAGGGACCCTGTATATCTTCCGAAGATCCTTACATATCCAGTAGGACTGATCATGGAGTTTTTATCTGCAATTCTTAGGTCGGATTCCCCCCCACTCCTGACAAGGGCAAGGGTCTCAATGGGATTCAATAATAACATATATGATACCTCGAAATTGAGGTCGGAACTTGGAACGCTCCCCTGCACGAGTTTGAAAACCGGGTTGAACAGATCTGTAAGGTGGTGGAGGGAAAATGGCTACCTCTGATGTCCGTTATCTCACAGGCCTGAAGAAGGCCATTTTTCTACAGAGGTTGAAGATGGGAGTGGCCTTGCATTTCATCAGTGAGATGCTGAAAGGGAGGATGGGTATTGGAAAGATGATCCGGACCCTTAGGAACGTTCTGATCTTCTACAACAAGGTCAAGACGAATAAAGTGGTCAAGGTAAGAAGTTCTTACAAATTTCATATTTATTTTCCAGCATATCCAACCCCTGCCTTCTGGAAGGGAATGGAGAAGTTCATTCCCAAGGGTCTGAAACCGGAAAGGATAGCCAGTACATCCGTCCTTATTTCCATGACCAAGAGCTGCCCTTACGACTGTGAGCATTGCTATCAGAAAGTGGACCGGCTTGATGACATGCCAGTTGAGAAGATGAAGGAGGTCACCAGACGTATCCGCGACCTAGGGACCTCATATTTCAACATCGAGGGAGGAGAGCCCCTTGTCAGATTCGACCGGTTAATTCAGATCCTTTCAGTTCTTGGGCCTTCTGAAGAGGTATGGGTAAATACAACCGGATTCTCAATTGATAGGAAGAAGGCAGACCTGATGAGGGAAGCTGGTGTATTTGGAGTCATGGTGAGCATACACCATCCGGATGCCTCCGTTCACGACAGATTCGTAGGGCATGATGGGGCCTTCGACATTGCGGTAAAGGCCCTTGGGACCTTCAGGGAGGCTGGTCTCGCAACAATGATCAATTGTACAGGGACGCAGGACCTCGTTTCAGGAGATGGATTCGATAGGATAATGGAGATAGCGAAGAAGGAAAGATGCGCCATGGTCCAGCTCATTCATGAGAAACCGGCAGGGGCATGGATGGGTAAGGATGACGTGATGAAAGGTCCCTATGTCAGGAGACTTCAGGACATTCACCGGATATACAATTCGAGTGGTGAAAAGGCAAAGTATCCGCCGGTCTCATCTCAGGCGTTCGAGTCCAGAATTGATGAGTACGGATGTACCGCAGGGGGAATCGACAGGTTCTACGTAAATGCGAATGGTGATGTCCAACCCTGCGAATTCGTTAACGTGAGTGTGGGAAATGTTTTAGAGGAGGATTTCGAAGAGATCTATATCAGGATGAGGAGGCGTTTCATTTATCCCCGGGTGAATTGGATCTGTTGCACCGAACATGAAAGGGTGAGGGAAGCATTCAGAAGGTCTGGTCAAACCAATACACCTCTATCTCCTGAGAGGTCAGCCCCCCTCATGAATAAATTCGATAGGGGAATAAAGACGCCGATCTACTGTGAAATGGGGATCTATGATGAGGGTTAAGAGATCCCTTTCGAAATTCCCACTTGCGTACCTAAGGTCAATGAGGCCCTACACTTTCTTTGTGACCGGAACTGCGGGACTCGCAGGAATTATGGCAGTTAGGGGATGGACGGATCCAGCGAGATGCGCTGTATCACTAATCCTCCTTTTCTCCGCTTACGGGACAAATCAGGTTGTAAACGATCTTCTGGGATTGAAAGAGGATTCCTACAATAAGGTCAGGAGACCCCTGGTGACAGGAGAACTAGGATCACGGGCGGCGTGGACGGTGACAGGTATCATATTCATCGCTGGTGGTATCATTTCCTTCTTCCTCAATCCGGAGTCACTGATCATATACGTTGCAGGATATGGTTTCAATGTGATCTATGAGCAAATGAAGGGCATTCCTTTTGCTGGAAATCTCTGGTTCGGAGCGATGATCGCGCTAGCACCATTTTTCGGTGCTGTAACCACAAGCGGTCTATCTCTTGAGGCAGCCCTGAAGGATAAGGAGATCCTCATGATCATGCTGCTTGTAATGCTTATCCAGTCATCTCTTTGCAGATTGACCTATTTTAAGGATGAAGGGGGAGATAGGAAAGCTGGAAAGATGACCTATGTGGTCGTTATGGGTTATAGAAGGGCAAGATATCTCAGCTTCCTTATACTCCCAATTCCTCATATCACATTATTGATCCTAATTTT
>CBDDUX010000109.1:0-34848 GCA_965234725.1 Thermoplasmatota archaeon
TTATTTAAAACTTGCTCTCTTAACCCTTTCAATCTTCCTAAAGGGGTACAAAGAATAACTCATCGGATAACTTTTTCGGATCCCTTTTCAAAACCAATACATTCATACCGAATCCTTTTGCGATACTCGCCACGGCCTTTCCGATCCTTCCATAGCCAAGGATCCCGATCGTACTACCATGCAATCTCCCCAAATGTGGCTGATCCATCCAATCCAACCATTGACATTGTTTTTGAAGATCAAGGTACATAGGCACCTTTCTGGCAATGGTCAGGAGATAACTGAAAACATGCTCTGCCATCTGCAGGGAATGTGCACCACCTGCATTGGTCAGCAAGATATCACTTTCCATGAATGCATCGGTAAAATGGTCTACTCCCTCCCAGGTGAACTGGATCCATTTCAATTGCTCCGCTGCCTCGATACCCTCAGGGATCGATCTTGAAAGAAGAATGGTTGCGTCTGAGATCTCCCTTTTCAGGTCCTCCTCGTTTTCAGCAACAACGATCTCCAGATCAGGTTGAAAAGCTCTTATCCTTTCGATCTCACTTTCATGGAACTGTTTTCCGATAACGAGCTTCATTCAAAACACCGTTCATTTGAACATCCATATAGCAATATATATGATAAATGTCCCGATGGACCACGAAAAACGATGATCAATGTAATGAAGGGGAACAAAGTGACTCCCTATTCGTTCTATAGAGTTGACAACCCAATGATCAAAAACCATTTTATTGATCTACCCAAAATTAAAGAGATCACTGTTGGGAAATAGGTGATATCTACCTGTAAGAATCAAAATGATCGTTTGTTTGCAAAAACATATAATAATATCTATAGTTTTAATAATGTATGTTTTCCTTTACTATCGGTGACCAATGGATACTCTGGCAAGGATGGAAGGAATTCTATTCGAAACTATATTCACCAGCTCTAATGATGTTATCTTGATACTTTCGCCAGAATTGAATCTGACCTCTATCAATCCAAGAGGTATGGAATTTCTCGGGATCGGCCAGGATGCAATACAGAGCTCCTTTCGTGATATTGATCTCTTTGAGGAGGATACAAAAGATCTGTTTATCAGGATTTTTGAAGGACCAAAAAATGAAAACAGGGTGGAAGGAGAAGCGGGACTATACTTTAAAGATGGTCGTAGGGTTCGTGTAAGCTACAAATTGATCCAGATACTTAACCGAAAAGGGAAGTGTGATTCGCTTGTCCTGATTTTGACAGAGATATCAGGATCTACGGGGTACACAAAGGAGATCGAAGAAAGTCTGAGAGAATTCAGATTGGTGGTGGAAAATCTCCACGAAGGTCTTGGTATCCTGGACAGGAATGATAACATCCTCTATGCCAATCCGGCCATGTTAGAGCTCTTTGGATACGATCGTGAATTCCTTTTTGGGAAGAACATTGCAGATCTGGTACCTGAGGAGGAATTCAAAAAGATCCGGCAGATGTCCGAGAGATGGAAAGGCGGATTGAATGAGCGATTTGAAACAGTGATACTAATATCAAATGGAGAGATGAGGAGCATCCTTCTTTCAGGAACTCCCCGTCTCAATGAAGCAATGGAATACAACGGATATGTCGGAATATTCCTGGATATCACTGAATGGAAATCATCCGAGAAAGCGCTGAAACAAAGTGAGGAAAAGTACAGGGCCACGGTAGAGCAATCTGCAGAGAACATATACATTTACGATATAGGATCGGGATCCATTGTCGAATCCAACGCGGCACTCCAGAACCTGTTGGGTTATACCGCAGATGAAATGAAGACGCTGAAGGCAAAGGACTTCATTGCCCATGCAAATGTGAATATAAAGAAAAAGATAGATGAGATCCTTACAAAAGGGAAAGCGATAATTGGTGAAAGGATCTATAAAAGGAAGGATGGAACTCTGGTGAATGTGGAGGTTTCAGGAAGCAGCATCACCAGAGGGGAAAGGAAGATGCTTTGTATCGTGTCAAGGGATATCACGGAGAGGAAGAGATATCAGGAATCACTGATAGAAGAGAGGAACAGAGCCGAATTCTATCTGGACCTTCTTGCTCATGATATGGGAAATATCCTGCATGGAATTAAGAACGGATTGGACACCTTTGAGATGGTTAGATGGGATAAAGAAAGGGAGAAGAACACAATGAATGTCGTTCATTCTCTCGCTGACAGATCAATGAAACTGGCCAGGGATGTGATGAATCTGTCCAGGATTAGAGAGGATCCCAAGGACATTAGACCCATTCAACTGAATATGATCCTTGAACAAGCATTGAATATGGCATTGGATGGTTTCCCAGAAATGAAAACTGAGGTCCATATGGATGTAGACCAGGGGCTTAGGATCCAAGCTGAGGATCTTCTGGTAGAGGCATTCTATAACCTCTTCCATAATTCAATAAAGGTCCAGGAAAGCGGTGTCGCAGTGATTGGAGTGAGCGCTCTAAAGAATCCTGGAGGGACCAGAATAGATGTCTGGGACCATGGGGGCGGCATGACCGAGGAGATTAAAGACGCCCTTTTCGACAGGTATTCGAATCCTGACAGAAAGGTCCATACCGGCATTGGGATGACCATTGTCCATATGCTTGTAAAGAGATATGGAGGAAGCATCCAGGTTTCGGACAGGATAGAATCAGGGACTGTTGTAGGCTCGAATTTCAGACTATTCTTACCGGATGCAAGTGAAGCTTAAAGGGATGTTCAATAATCTTTTATTAGGGGACCTGTTCCTATCTGGTAAAGGTGATGAATTGGCTCGACCGGCACCAAGAAGAGATCATGATCCTTCAGAAGAAGAAAGTGAAAAAGATCGAAGACCATCTCCGGCGATGTTGATCGGGGGCCTGATTATTGCGGCAATGATCATCGTTATTGTTCTTGTAATGGTGATCGGTTCAAATTCGGTTTCCTCCATCGTGGTAGGGAATGTTGAAAAGGATATCGACGGGATCGAATTTCCTATATATACCTCGGTGAATGGTTTTGGTGAATACAATAGTGACGTAAAGATAGAGATCTATTATGAAGACATGCCGGAGCCTTTGTATTCAGGAAAAGCCAATATCAAAGAGGATAGTGGCAGACATCAGGTCAACTACATGGACTTCGTCTGGGGAAACGGTGATTACCACATATATGCCAAGGCCGATGGAAAAAGTGACATGAACACAATAAGGATCGACTCTGTCGCAGATACCATTTCTCCCGAGTGGAAAGGATACAACGCTGACTTCAATAGAATGACGCACGATCATAATGTAGAGGTCACCATCGGATACATGTTCGGAAACAGGACCTCACCAGCTGGTGACGATCCTCAAGTCTATACGTTCAAGGGAGAGGTCCTTACCTCTGATGGCAGGAGGATCGAGATTAATTCCACTGATTACCACGCCAATCTCATAAAGATAACCAAAGCCATGGACCATACCATCAAAGGGACCTATAAGCTGACAGGCCAGGTCACAAACGAATTCTGTCATCCCAATTCCCCTTTTAGAACAGTCAATGTCGACAAGAATAGCAATTTCGTCTATGACGCGTCACCCTTTGCAATAGCAGGAGATGATATTGAAGCGGACCTTTCCGGAGGAGAGGCTACCGTAGAATTGGATGCGTCGGGATCATGGGATGATTCAGCCATAGTTGAATACATATGGTACATAGGAGACGAAGCTATCGAAACCACTTCCTCTCCCACATTATCTTATACATTTACCTCAGCCGGTACTTATTATGTTGCTCTCGGCTTGGAAGACGATGGAGGAAACAGCTCAGATGAGAATGCCGAACTCTCCACATTAGCGGTCACCATCAATTAGGTGCGGAGAAGTTAATCTTATGTGTTATCCCGGATGAAATGATCCAAACCAGGATCCTACCTGTCCATCTCTCTCGTTATCAGAAAATCCTTACATTTGAACACATTTGTCTTAATGCTACCGCCAAGGCCTGCTTCCAGATCGTTCCTTATCTTCCAGTAATCTCCTGGTTCGACCGAATACCTTATGGTGACAGAACCTGCTCCCACTTCCAACAGGTCCTTTTTCAGCTCAGCTATTGTCCCTGATGATCCGAGTATGATGTGATCACGTTTGAGAAAAGGTGATCTTAAAGATCCTTCAGATAACAGCGCAGTCCTCCTATGGTCCATTTCCATCAAGCAAACATCCCAACCGTTATCCGCTACTAGATTGCCGACCAATCCGGCCTTGACTACTGATGGATCGACCTCTAAAAGGTGGAAGCCTATCCTTGCTTCATCACATCTTGGTGGAAGTGGTAGGACCTCATCACAGGAGATCGAATCTCCATCAGGAAGGACCACAGCTGATCGAGTTCCATTTCTGGGTTCCCCCAGATACAAGTTCAACCTGTTGACCCTGCCGTCGATGGATATATATTCCGCTTCATGACTGAAATCTACCTTGTCGAGGGACATATATGGAGGCACCTCGAAACACATTCCGGAAACGATTTCCCTGTAGGTCCTCTCTATTGATCTTGGGTCTGGAACGATTTCTTCCATTGTCCTTTCTGATGACCCCGGAGGTCTTGCTGGATCGCTGAATATCAGGAAATCCCTGTTCACCATCTTCACGACTTCCTCAGAAAGACAGTCGGAATTGACGACCTCCACATTTTCAATACCCAGAGAGAGGAGGTTCATCCGTGTTATCAGGCAGTTGAGAGGATCCTTGTCCACAGCAAGGACATGGTCTGAAAACCGTGAAAATGAGATGACCTGCCCCCCCTGACCGCAGGTAAGGTCAGCAATATCGTGATCCCTCATTCTTCCTGCACAATGGTCAGCGGCGATCTCTGGTGTGGCCCATCTCAAGCCTTCTGAGGTGAAGAACATCCTTTCCCCTTGGGAAAATTTACCCCTTGCCTTCTTCCTGGAAAGGGCCATTTCCATGATCAGGTCAGCGACCTCGTTATTCATTGACATTGAATGGAGGTGGGAATGGACTCGAGAGGGAGAGAGACCGTCTTTTAACTGAGAGAACGATAGGTCCACCGAAGACATGATCTCTTCCATGGATGATCCGTGAAGAGGATCATATCTGCCCATTTGATCATTTGACATCATGCACAGCCACCTTGAGAAGGGGGGCCATGGTAATAAACTTTTTAAATGATGGGGGCGTAACGTCGCTTCCTCCCTTCGGGGAGAGACATTAAAATACGATGTCGGAGGAGTCAGAATGGCAAGCCCAAAAAAGACCGATATGGGGCTTGTATCCCTCATCTTCGACCTGAAATCATGGTCGAGAGAGAATGAAGCCCCCATCTGGCGAGACATCGCAAAGCGTCTGGAAAAACCATCCAGGGTATGGGCCGAGGTGAATATCTCGAGGATCGCCCTTTACGTTAAAAAGGGTGAAACGCTCATAGTCCCGGGTAAACTTCTGGGTGCTGGCGATATAGATTATCCTGTGACAGTTGCAGCTTTCAAGGCAACTCAGGGAGCAAGGCAGAAGATCACCGCAGCCGGAGGAACCGTGCTGACCATCCCCGAACTGGTAAAGAACAATCCTAAGGGGAAGGGTGTAAGGATAATGGGGTGAGGGAAATGGTGGAGATAATAGATGCATCAGGACTTATCATCGGAAGACTCTCAACCCATGTTGCAAAGAGACTCCTTAAGAATATGGACCTCGAAGTGGCGATCATCAATTCAGAGAAGGCCATTGTATCCGGATCCAGGAAAATGGTCCTCGAGAGTTACAAGGGGAAGAGAGACTTGAACCACCCAAGGAAGGGACCTTATTATCCAAGGCTCCCGGATAGGATCCTTAAAAGGACCATACGTGGCATGCTGCCATATCAGCAGGAGAGAGGGAGGAATGCCCTCAAACGTGTCAAGGTCTATATTGGTAAACCCAAGGAATTCGAAGGAAAGAAATCCATAACAGTAGAAGGAGCAAGGAACAGGGGTATCGATCAGTTCATGGAACTTGGCGAGATCTCTAGGGTCCTGGGAGCTAAGATCTGAGGAGGTCTTTGAATGGGAAAGCTCGTCAATACAAGTGGAAAAAGAAAGACAGCCATTGCCCGAGCCGTTATCAAATCAGGCAAGGGAAGGGTAAGGATCAACCACAAACCCATAGAGCTGATCGAACCGGAAATTGCCAGGTTGAAGATGATGGAACCTCTTATCCTTGCAAGGGAGAAGGCTGAGACCGTGGATGTCAATGTCACAGTGGATGGAGGAGGATTCATGGGCCAGGCAGACTCTGTTCGAACAGCTATTGCCAGGGGACTTGTGGAATTCTTCAGTGATGAGGACCTCAAGGACCGCTATCTGCATTATGACAGGGCCTTATTGGTTAACGATCCGAGAAGACATCTTCCAAAAAAACCACTTGGCCGTGGTGCCAGGAAGAAGAGACAGAAATCATACCGTTGATCGAACGGGATCCGGCCCCCCCTTCTGGGGGGGTCCTTACTTAATTACCTGATTCCCTTGGTTTCAACCAGGGTATCAGTATGTTTTTCATAAGCAGAATAAATGCTTGATATTCTTATACTGAAGGACCAAAACTATAAAATCAACAATACATACACTCATCCATCGCATCACACTTGATATTTTCCACCAATAGGGAGGTATGACCCTGAGAAAAAAGGACAAAAAGAAATTGATGATCGGAGGAGCAGCCGTCTCCTCATTGTTCCTGATCACATTGGTCATTGTTGCCCTTGTGGGAGGTAAGGAAGAAGCTCCCTCAATGAAGGCTCCGGGACTGGAGGAGTATGGAGAGACTACCACCACTTTCGTATGCGAGGGGAGGATGGTGGGAGATGGAGAGACCGTTTACTGGAATATAGGAAGGCCCGGAAATTCTACCGACCTTATTCTTGTAACCGGTGTTCAAGTGCTCATTGCCTGGTCCGATGATGAGGCCCCGCCTGTATCCAGACCATTATACTCCAATACACCCGATACATTCATCCTTTCCGCTATCGGTATTCCACTCCTTTGGAGAAATGACCCTGCTGGAGGCAATAACACGAATGGGACGGAAGAAAAGGTCGTCAGGGTCAGCTCCACATCCCAAATGGGAACAACCAGGGTTTCGCTTGATATCATGAACAATCCTATTTTACTTGAGAGAGAGGGAAATGAGACCGGAGATGAATGGCAATGGGATCCAGAGGGAGCCTCACAGCCAGGAAGGACAGGACTCTATATCAATGTGACCTGCATAGCTGGCCATATAGAATCGAACAGACCAGCCTTGCTAAGGTACAATGATCCGGGTGATGAGATCTCGATGTCTATTGCCCTTTCATACAAAGCTGTACCCAAAGAAATTGTAGATTCCTGGTTGGAGAACAACTATAGGAGCTGATCCCATGCTGATAAAGAACGCTGAAGAAGTAGAGAGTCAGACTGTGGAAATGACGGGGGTTAAGGGGACATATATACAATGGCTTGCCTCTAAAAAGGACGGGGCTCCAAACTTTGCCATGAGGAGATTCAAGGTCATACCAGGGGGCAGCATCGGTCTACATGATCATCCCTGGGAACATGAGATCTATATCCTGAAGGGATCCGGTGAGGCGTTCACTCCCAATGAACGAAAGACCATCGGTCCGGGAGATGTCCTGTTCATACCGGGAAAAGAATCACACGGATACGAGAACACGGGTGAAGAAGACCTCATGTTCATCTGTATGATCCCCAATTCCGGAGATCTGAGATGAATATCCCTCCCTGAAAAGTATTAATTCCAA
This sequence comes from Thermoplasmatota archaeon, assembly GCA_965234725.1. Lineage (GTDB taxonomy): Archaea > Thermoplasmatota > Penumbrarchaeia > Penumbrarchaeales > Penumbrarchaeaceae > Penumbrarchaeum > Penumbrarchaeum helgolandense. The sequence goes on from CBDDUX010000109.1 coordinate 7,760, forward strand.
CCGGCCATTATCACTATTGACCAATATCAGGAGGTTCTGAAATGGTGGTCCATGCAGAGAGTATTGTATTCAAGACCCAAGGAGAAGGGGAGATCACGAATATCACCGATAGGGTCGAGGAGATCGTGGAGAGGTCCGGGATCAAAACCGGGATCGTAAGCTGCTCGGTGGCCGGTGCCACTGCGGCTTTGACTGTCATTGAATATGAACCCGGCCTCCTTGAGGATCTTCCGGCAATGCTTGAGAGGATAGCTCCAAAGAAAATGGAATATGCCCACCACAGAACATGGAATGATGGTAATGGACATTCACATGTCAGGGCGTCCTTGATCGGTCCAGATATTACCATGCCTGTTCGAGATGGAAAACTTGTAAGGGGCACATGGCAGCAGATCATCTTTCTGGAACTGGATGTCAGGGAGAACAGGGACCGTCATGTCCATGTAACGGCCATAGGAGAATGACTGTCCCCGGGAATTAACGAATCCTTTCATTGACAGGCGGTATGCCCACTCCTGATTCTGACCCATCCCCGGGGTATCTGTACGATGCCTGGGTTGGCCTTCGCATCATTCCTTGACGTCACGTCTGATTGGTCAGCGAGGGACCCTAAAAAGCACCGATTTGTTCTTGTTGCCCCGATATTGCGAGGGCGGATCATTGATCACCGCCGTCTTCGATAACCAGGGCCTTGGACCATCCGGTTATTGATATTTATCGATTTCCCGGCAATACTTGACACTCCTCACTGATAAATGTAATATAATGGATACCGATAAGGGGGGGATTCCTCATGACAAGTCCCTTGACCTCTTTCGGTAAGGCCTGGAAAAGGTATTGGCATAAGAACAAGAGAGGAAAACTGTTCCTCGTTGCCACCTTAGGTACCATTGTCGCCCTTCTATCACTTTGGGAGCTTATGGAGTATTTCGATACCGAGCCCCTGAAGGGGCATCCAATCCCCGGAGTTGATTATTTGAATCAATGGGCCTGGGTCACCCTGGTTGTCGGAGGAGTGTTTTCGATAGGTGGCTGGCTCTACTATTCCGATCATAACAAGAAATACAAGAAGTTCCATGAGCTGATCGATACGGACTCAAAAGCAATGTTTGTCAGAAATATCGATGAGATCGAAGAGATCGCATTGGAACTAGGTCCAGACTTCGAAAGGATCGTAATGGACAAAAGGAATGAATTCAAGGTCAAGACAAGATGAACATAACCTTTTTCTATCTTGACATTAGATGATACTCAAGTGATTCCATGGTAGCCTATTGTAAGGATTGCAAACGGTACGTGAATCAGTACTGCGAGATATGTAGCGGCAACTTCGGTGTCGATGTATGCGAAAGATACGGCTGCGGTGGAAAAATGCTCTGCCCTGTCTGTGGTGGTAACAACCTCTCCAGTAAAAGGGAATCCGTAAGCCTCCCCTACGACTTCAAGAAGGAAAGGGAAAGGATATATTCAACTGATAAGAAGGCCGCATCAGATATTGAAGCAAGATATTTTGCAGAAAAAAAGATCAAAGAGGATAAGGGAACTGAAGTATCGGACCCGCAACAAGACAGTACTTCCAGACATTGTCCACTTTGCGGTTATCCTCTCAACATCAGGTGGAAGTTCTGCCCTGAGTGCGGTGTTTCACTTATCAAGAAATGAACTATCACTCCTCTGTAGTCTCCTCTTCGGGAACCTCACATTCGGTATGTTCATATTCTCCGTTCAAACCCTGGACTACGGCCACTGCTTTTACCACATCGGTATCTTTCAATCTCATGACAATGACCCCCTTTCCAACTCTGTTAACGAGCCTGATGCAGGAGGATGCCGTCCTTATGACCATACCTGTCTGAGACATTAGCAAGATCTCACTATCGGGCTTCTCCACCATCACCCTGATGACCTTGCCCGTCTCTTCCATTTGATCCCTTCGAATGTTGATCACACCTGCTGAACCTCTCCGAGTCAGTCTGTAATTCCAAGCAGATGCCCTTTTACCATATCCTCTTTCAGTCAAGGTAATAAGTTTTGGACTGGGATCATCATTGATCTCCTCTTCCATGTCAGGATCAAGAGGCTCCTCTTCGTCATCCTCGTTCTCATCAACTCCCGTATCCTCGGAAGGAGGTAGAATGCTTAGTGATACAACTTCATCATCTTTATATTTCAATCTCATTCCCTTTACGCCGGTTGAAACCCTGCCCATTGATCTGACATCCGAGATCTTGAACCTGTTGGCCATTCCATATTTAGTGGCAAGGACAGCTTCGTTATCCTTCTCACAAAGATGGGTCTCCACCAGTTCATCCCCATCATTGAGTAGAATGGCTTTGATCCCAGTTGACCTGGGCCTTGAATAGGCCTCAAGGGAGGTTCTTTTTACTATTCCCTTCTTTGTTACGAATAGGAGGAACTGGTCCTTGCTGAATTCTGAGACATGGATATTTGACCTTATCACTTCACCCTCTTCCAGATTTGGGAAGAGATGGACCAATGGTTTTCCCCTTGCCTGTCTCGAGCCTGCAGGTACCTCGTATCCCTTTACCCAGAAAACCCGTCCGAAGGAAGTGAAGAACAGGATGTAGTCATGGCTTGAACAAACGAACATATCAACGACATAATCCTCTTCCTTCATCCCCATACCTTTTAGACCTTTTCCACCTCTGTTCTGTATCTTGTAGGTATCCAGATCAAGCCTCTTGATATACCCGGTATTGGTGATCGTCATCACCACATCTCTCTTGACTATAAGGTCCTCAATATCGATCTCCTCGGCATCTTCTTCTATGTCGGTCCTTCTATCATCACCATATTTCTCTTTAATGTAATCCAGTTCTTCAAGGATAATGCTATCCACCCTCTCCTTTCTAGAGAGAATATCCTCGTAATCCATTATAGTCAATCTAAGAGATCCTGCTTCTTCCTTGATTGAGGTGCTTTCAAGAGAAGTCAATTTCTGAAGCCTCATATCAAGAATGGCCTTTGATTGTATCTCCGTTAGACCAAATCTCTCCATGAGGGCCTTTTGGGCCTCAGCTGGATCGCTTGAGGCTCTAATAATTGCAATTACCTCGTCGATGTTGTCAAGTGCAATGATAAGTCCTTCAAGCACGTGAAGTCTCTCATTCGCTTTCCTTAGATCATACTCAACTCTTTTTTGGATCACTTCCCTCCTGTGTTTCAGGAATTCCACTAACATTGATTTCAGATCTAGAACTCTGGGTTGTCCATCCACGACAGCAAGGTTGATCACTCCGAATGTGGTCTGAAGGTCGGAATGAGCGTAGAGCTTGTTCATCACAACTTCTGCAACAGCATCCCTTTTAAGCTCGAAAACAACCCTCATTCCATCTTTATCGCTCTCATCTCTGATGTCGGCTATTCCTTCGAACACCTTGGCCTTCACCAATTCTGCTATCTTCTGGAGCATATTGGCCTTGTTCACCTGGTATGGGATCTCCGTTACAACGATCCTCTGCCTGTTTCCCTCCCTATCCTCAATATCGGCCTTTGCCCGGATCGTTATCTTTCCCCTACCCGTGGAATAGGCCTGATAGATGCCATTTCTTCCGTATATTGTCGCACCTGTTGGGAAATCCGGACCTTTGATGTGTTCCATCAGGTCAAGGACCTCTACCTCGGGGTCCTCAAGTAGTAATTGAAGTCCCCCTACCACCTCATTGAGATTATGAGGCGGGATATTGGTGGCCATACCCACGGCAATCCCGGATGAACCATTCAGAATAAGGTTGGGTAATTTAGAAGGAAGCACAGTTGGTTCAACAAGTGAAGCGTCATAGTTTGGCACCATCTCCACGGTTTCCTTTTCAATATCCGCCAGCATCTCCATTGCAAGCCTTGCGGTCCTGGATTCCGTGTAACGCATCGCCGCAGCCGAGTCACCATCAACCGAACCAAAATTCCCCTGACCATCGATCATCGGATACCTCAAAGAGAAATTCTGGGCCATCCTGACCATGGCATCGTAAACGGATGAGTCGCCATGAGGGTGATATTTACCAAGTACATCACCTACTATCCTGGCGGATTTTCTGTAGGCCCTGCCAGCAGTGTAACCTCCTTCGTTCATGGCGTGAAGTATCCTTCTGTGAACGGGTTTTAATCCATCCCTGACATCGGGTAGGGCCCTTCCGATTATTACTGACATTGAATAATTGAGATAGGAGGTCTTCATCTCGGTGACCAGTTCCCTGCCGACGACACCCCCCTCTTCGATCTTGGATCCCTCCGTTGGGCCATCCGTTGGTTCTTCTGCTTCAGATGTCAAGTTCGGTCACCTCCTTTGCATGGGTCTCTATGAACTCTTTTCTTGGTTGTACTTGATCCCCCATCAATATCGTGAATATCTCATCAGCCTGGACGGCATCCTCGACATTGACCTTCAGGAGTGTCCTTCCTCCAGGGTCCATTGTGGTCTCCCATAGTTGAGAAGGATTCATTTCTCCAAGACCCTTGTATCTTTGAATATAAACTCCCTGTCCCATCTCATTGACCAATTCATCCTTCCTCTGATCGGTGAAACAATAGAACTCCTTCTTTCCCTTCTTGAGTTTAAAAAGAGGAGGTTGGGCGATATAGAGATATCCACCGGTGATCAATTCCTGCATATACCTGTAGAAGAAGGTCAAAAGCAGTGTTCTGATATGGGCACCATCGACATCAGCATCGGTCATAATTATGATCTTATGATACCTCAACGCCTCCTCATCGAACTCGTCCCCGATCCCACAACCCAATGCGGTTATCAGGGCCCTTATCTCGTTGTTCGATAGGATCTTGTCAAGTCGAGTCTTTTCAACGTTCAATATCTTTCCTCTCAGGGGGAGAATGGCCTGGAATGATCTGTTCCTCCCTTGTTTAGCAGATCCCCCCGCAGAATCACCCTCCACAATGTATAGTTCTGATATAAGTGGATCTCGGGATTGACAATCAGCAAGCTTTCCAGGAAGGCCGGAACCCTCCAACAGACCTTTTCTCCTTGTAAGCTCCCTCGCCTTTCTGGCAGCTTCCCTGGCCTGAGACGCCTGAAGGGATTTCTGGATGATCTTCTCGGCTTCCCTGGGATGTTCCTCCAGGAATTCCCGCAATTTATCGTTTATGAAATTCTCAACATAACCCCTCACTTCTGAATTGCCCAATTTCGTTTTGGTCTGTCCTTCGAATTGGGGTTCCGGAACCTTGACGGAGATAACGCATGTCAGACCCTCCCTGATATCCTCCCCCTGAAGGGTTTGGTCCTTTTTAAAAAGGTCTTCTTTCTTGGAATAATCGTTGAATGTTCTTGTTAAAGCACCCTTGAATCCAGATAGATGGGTTCCCCCCTCTGTCGTGTGGATGTTGTTAGCATATGAAAAGATGTTCTCACTATACCCATCGGTCCATTCCATGGCGACCTCGATGGCAACCCCTTCCCTTTCACCTGTAAGGAAGATCGGGGATTCTATGATAGGATTCCTGTTCCTGTCTATGTATTCAACAAAAGATTCGAGGCCACCTTCGAAAAAGAACTCCTCCTTCTCTCCGGTCTTTTCATCCAACAATTGGATCCTGACACCTTTGTTCAGAAATGCCAGTTCCCTAAGCCGATGGGTTAGTATCTCGAACTTGTATTCCAGGTTCGTGAATATCGAAGGATCGGGTTTGAAGGTAGTAGAGGTTCCGGTGATCCCATCCTCGATCTCACCGACTACAGTAACAGGGCTGGCCACTCTACCTTTCTCATATCTCTGGTGATATATCTTCCCCTTTCTTTTCACCCTGACTTCCAACCATTCAGAAAGTGCATTGACAACAGAAACTCCAACTCCATGAAGACCACCCGAGACTTTGTATGCATCTTTCTTGAACTTCCCACCCGCATGAAGGCGGGTCATCACGATCTCAAGAGCGGGAACATTGTATACCTTATGATTATCAACGGGTATGCCTCGTCCATTATCCTCGACCAGAACCGATCCATTGGCAAGGATGGCCACGCTGATCATACTACAATACCCTGCCATCGCTTCATCGATGGAGTTGTCCACAACCTCATAAACCAGATGATGAAGGCCATGTGCATCGGTAGATCCGATGTACATCGCCGGTCTTATCCTGACCCCTTCGAGACCTTCCAGCACCTCGATCGAAGAAGAATCATAATCACCATTTTCATGACCGTCTGGACTGCCATCCTTTGTTGTTTCCATTCTATTCGCCTCTGGTTTTCCCATTGAGTTCTCTAAAAACACCTAATGCAGATGTTGTTTTGGTGCATCCCTAAAAATTCGACAATGGGTGAATTGCAGTGGAGTATTTAAATCCATCGCGCGCGCGTACGCGCGCGTACTATTAATGGTATATTTGGGTCTTAAAGACAAATTTCACCTCCAATGTTAATACAGTGATGAACACCCATCTCAAGATTAATGAACGATCAGGTCATCTCCACGACCATGAAGGATGAGATAAGGGCCTTTGCTCTTCAAAACGCTCTTGAGCACGGGGGAAACCCCAGTATGGGGCCCATTATTGGAAAGATGATGGCTGCGCATCCCGAATTGAGAAGTGACCCAAAGGCATTATCCATTCAGGTCTCGGAGGTCCTTCAGGAGATCAGGTCCCTAAAAAAGGAAGAAATGGAGCGGCTTCTCGTATCACTGGGGGGGGCTCCCGACCTGAGAAAGAGAGAGAGGAACGACCCCATGGTTCCGCTGGAGGATACAGATGATGAACAGATCAGAATGAGGTTTGCACCGGGCCCTTCGGGACCTCTTCATATCGGGCATACCAGGGCAGCAATTCTCAATGATGAATATTGCAAGAGATATCATGGAGAGTTCATACTTAGATTAGAGGATACGAACCCTGAGAAGATCGATCCTGAAGCTTACAAAATGATCCCTGAGGATCTACATTGGCTCGGTGTGAAGGTCCATGAGACTTACATACAGTCTGAGAGGTTCGAGATATACTACGAAGTGATAGACCAGTTGATCCGGAAAGGTGCTGCTTATGTATGCACCATGGACGCTGAAAAATGGAGAGAGTTGAAATCGAGGTCTATTCCATGTGAGGAAAGGGAACTACCTATTGAAGAACAGATGGAGAAATGGGACCGTATGCTTGAAGGGGTCTATGATGAAGGGGAGGCTTCACTTGTGATCAAAACCGATCTCGATCACAGGAATCCTGCTGTTAGGGATTTTGTTGGGATCAGGATCAAACATGCCCCTCACCCTATAACAGGAGATCGATATCACCTATATCCTCTCTATAATCTATCAGTAGCCATTGATGACCATCTAATGGGATGTACGCACATCCTAAGAGGTAAGGACCATTTGAACAACACATTGAGGCAGGAATATGTTTTTTCACATATGGGATGGAAACTGCCTCATTTCACACATTACGGACTTGTATCCATTCCTGATACCTTGTTGAAGACCTCTCTTATCAGGGAACAGATATCCTCCGGGAATTTCAAAGGTTGGGATGATATCAGATTGGGGACCGTAAGGGCACTTTCAGCTAAGGGTATTTTACCGGACTCCATTAGGAGATATTGGGTGGATGTCGGGGTCAAATCGGTTGATATCTCCTTCTCATGGGAGACCCTGGAATCCATCAATCGTGAATTGATAGATCCTGATTGTCCCAGGTATTTTTTTGTGAAGGACCCCGTCCAAATGGAGATTATGACCAATGAGGATATCATCGGAAAAGCTCCCCTTTACCCCGGTAGACCTGAACTTGGAATGAGGGATTACCATTTCACTCCATTAGATGGTGGAGTGAAGGTTTTCCTCCCAAGAGAGGATCTAAAAGTCCTGAAAAAAGGGTCCTTGATAAGATTGAAGGACCTGTGTAATGTCGAGCTGGAAAAAGATGATGGCTCAATCGGGAAGATCAAAAAATCGGATATCAAGACTTTGAAGGCCCTCGGTGGTCATATAATCCATTGGGTCCCTGATCGATCGTTGGAATGTCAGATATCGTTGAGTGATGGCACTCAATTGAATGGATTGACAGAACCATCGACCATCGATGCTGCGAGGGACGGGGTGGTAGTGCAGTTTGAAAGGATGGGATACTGCAAAATGAGATTTGATGGAAAGATAAAAGGTAATTTTACCCATTCATAAGAGCGGATTAGGAGCATTCCAAGGGATGTCCCATAGGACCAATAAAAGCCAAAAGATTACTCAGAGACCATGGATGAAAATAATGACAGGATACGAATTGACCTGGACATGGTAGAGATTTCCAGGTTCAGATCCTTGAAAAGAAGAAGCATGGTTAAAGAGGATCCCTTCAGCAAGGGATTGCTCTGATCCTTGGTAATAAAGTTCAATAAGGGTGTCTATACTTAATGGTCGTGGAGATCAACAGGGAACTTCAAGGGATCGCAAGAACAGTTAATAAAGTGTTAAAAGAAAAATTCCCTGTAGGAGGGGGCGGGGGAAAGGTGGATTTTGGAGCCGATGGAGATATCGTATACGAGATAGACCGATTGGCAGAGGATACAATATTTGATCTTATTGAAAAGAAAGGATTTGAGTGGAATATCATTTCAGAGGAAGCTGGTGAGATCGATAAGGGGAGCGAATGGACCCTGGTCGTGGATCCCGTTGATGGAACTCATAATGCCATTTCAGCGATCCCATTTTATTCCACTTCCCTAGCTTTGCTTGATGAAAGATCAGGCGAAGTGAAAGAAGCTGTCGTTATGAACCTTGCCACAGGTCAGATCTACCATGCTACAAAAGATGAGGGTGCATTCAGGGATGAAAAGCCTATTCATGTCCGGCCCATGATCATAAATGAAGCAGTGGTTTCCTCATATATAGGTCCGGAAGCAAAAAAATGGGCTTATGAGCTGATGAATTGGCCTATGAGAACAAGATATTTTGGAAGCATCTCACTGGAAGTGTGTCTCGTGGCCTCCGGCTCCCTGGACATGTTCGTTATGTTCGGACGAATACCTCGATTGACGGATATCGCCGCCTCCACGTTGATCCTGAAGGAGGCGGGTGGGAATTCATTCATTATGGACAAGAAGGATTTCATATCTTCCTTTCAACCTAGGTTCATCAGAAATGATTCTAAAGCGTTCCTTTCCATAGGAGACCCTAAATCTTTAAGAAGTGTTCTTGAAATATCAAAGGTCGACCATGTCATGGAGGATCTTGAAAAATGAAATTCGGACTCGTAGCCCATAATCAGAAGAAGTTAGCATTGGACGTGGCAAGGAATGTGATCACTTGGGCCAAAACACGAGTCAGTGAAGGCAATGATATTGAGATCGTTGTATATGATAAGGATTCTTCTTTCCTGAACAATTTGGAATTGGATTATTCGCCCATAGGTGAAATGAAGGCCGATATGATCATATGCGTGGGGGGAGATGGAACCATTCTCAGAACACTTCAACAAACCAATGTTCCTGTCCTAGGTATTAATGCAGGATCCCTTGGTTTTCTGACGGAAGTTCTTCCTGATATGGTGGAGGATGCCTTGGATAGGGTCCTGGAGGGTAATTACGATATCGATAAAAGGTCAAGATTGAAAACTCTCCTCAACGGTGAGAGGCTGCCAGATGCCACAAATGAGGCTGTAATATCAACAAACACTCCTTCGAAGATCCAGGAATTCGAATTCTACATCGATATGGAATGGGCCCAGACCCTTCGGGCTGACGGCATAATAATTTCCACTCCTACGGGATCGACAAGTTATGCTCTCTCAGCAGGAGGCAGTGTGTTGGATCCAAGACTGGAAGCTATTGAGATCATTCCGATCGCACCTTTCAGGATCAATGCAAGACCCATCATCATCCCCGATAAAAGTGTGATCACGTTGAAGGTTACCCATAAGACAAGGGGGGCGAACCTTGTTCTTGATGGATATTTCAGAAAGACAATAAAGAACAAGGATGAGATTCTTTTCACAAGGTCAAAGATACAATCAAAGTTCATCCGGTTCGATATGAACTTCTACAAGAGGTTTGGAGAGAAGATCATTAGAGATAGGCCTGTCATGAACAAAAAGGGTAAATATTAGACACATATTACAACTTTAGGTTGTATAGTATGCCCGAGGAAGATGAGATCGAATTGGACAGGATCCTCTCCATCCTTGAAAATCCGATCCGAAGAAAGATACTCATGAAACTGTCAAGGGATACCAATTACCCTCTTCAGCTCTCTAGGGAATTGAATGTGAGTCAACAGGCTATCATGAAACATCTGAAAGTGCTGGAGGATAATTCCTTCGTCTCATCTTATGAGGAAAGGTCGGATAGAGGGGGACCACCCAGGAGAATATATGTCCCAATGAGAAGATACTGTGTTAGAATTGATATTGGACCTAACACTTATTCCGAAGAATTCTATTCCTATCGTAACTATGATATTAAAAAGAGAGAGGACCTCGATAGTTTGATCTCCAATGAAAAGAGGACCGTTATAGATGGAAAGATCACAGGTGAGATGAAGGATGATGTAGTGGCGGCTCTCCCGGCGTTTGCGGATCCCATCCTTGAAAAGATGAGAATGGAATTGGAAAGTATAGTCCATGAAAATGATATGACAATTAAGACCAAGGGATTGAAGGTTCTAATAAGGAAGATGAATAGAGAGATCTCAGAAATGGAAATGAAGAGAAGAAGACTACTTGCGATCAGAGAGAGGACATTCCAAGAAGTCAATGGTCTTGTATCTGAAATATCCCATGATTATATTGAAAAAGAGATACTTTCATTGTTCATTAAAGAAGAAATGGATGACATTGAAGGAATATCGGAAAAATTGAACACTAGAAAAATAGTTATCGAAAGGATATTGGATAAATATTTAAAAGGTATTAAGAGTGTGTCCGAGAAATAAAAAACAATCTCATCGGAGGGTATATTCAACCTTCAAACTCCCCGTTTTTCATGGAATAGTTACTCCTCCGTGCTAATGAAAGTCATTTCTCGGACAGGCTCTTAAATAAAGTAAAAAAGGTATTTTTGATATCGGATAATCATATTTTATTTGACCTATCTTGAGTTTTAACCATGATGAATATGGATATATTCTATTATAGCATCCATAGAGAGACCACCTTTTCCACTGTAAATGAACTTTGAACCTTTGTATTGATATTATAATGAAACGATTATGATATACCATTAGAGCTTATAATTAAATAAAAATCAAATATATTATATAAAAATCAACTAATTACATAAATGAATATTGCTCATTGATGTAACACTATTTTAAAACGATACTTCAAGATTTTTCATATCTCTGCGAAATCGATCAATTGTAATTGCCACTGGAAAAATATTTAATATATTAATTCTTATTAATAAAAAGATGGATAACGTTAAATACTAAAATATATTATATATATATAAATATATTAATATATAAATATATAATATAATATAAAGAAAAATATTTCCATTTGAAATTGGAAAATTCATTTTCGTTGAGAAGATCGATGTGGTCATCTATTTATCGATTAGTAATGAGCGAGATATGATCGAGGAGCTGTCTATTTGTCCATTTCAAATCTATTACACATCTCATAAGTTACTGTTACAGTGGAAATGGAAGGGGGTCTCTTAAATCTGTATGTTCTTTTACTATGGAATTATATTTCAAAAGTAATTCCTTATTTATGGCTAACCATGATCGCTTTTTTGAAAATGAAAGGCCATTTACTTTCATTTTTTTTCTAAGCTTTTCATCATCGATCAATCTGGATACATTATCTGTAAATGATTTCACATCCTTTGATATAGATATCAAACCGCCTTTGGATTGAGATATGATCTCAGCACAACCTCCAACATTAGATACTACAGCCGGGACTCCAGAAGCCAATGATTCCTGTATTACATTACCGAAGGTTTCTGTAGTGGATGGAAAAAGAAGTATGTCTGCACTTGCATAAGCTGTAGAAAGTTCTTTACCTATTAAATAACCGGGAAATATAGCGTCAGGCATTTCCTTTTTCAGATCCTCTTCAGCAGGTCCGGATCCTAAAAGGACAAAAGCGACCCTATCTTTATATTTCTCTTTCAAACGATTTTTTACTGAAATGAATACTCTTAGGTCCTTGTACCAAACGAACCTCCCTGAATACAGGATCACTATTTCTTCATCAATCCCCCATTTGGTTCGGATCTTCTTGGACCTGAAACGAGGATTGAAATCTTCTCCTTTGATGCCTCTGGACCAGATGATAGAATTCGTTATTCCATTTTCTATCAGTCTTTCTTGCATTGCCAATGTTGGGACCAAAGAATATTTGGAGCTGTTATAGAACCTCTTCAGATAGCTCCACATGGGAGTTGTTAGGGCCCCTAACTGATAATAGGAAAGATATGAAGGGAAATCCGTATGGTAAACGGAGACTACTGGGATGTTATTCCTTCTTCCGTAGAGTAGGAACTCTCTCCCTACCAGGTCAGGAGTTGATATATGGATAATGTCCGGTGCGAACTCATCCAATTGTCTTTTTGTCCTTAATCCGAAAAATCCCACCTTATAATCAGGATAGATGATAATCGGAACAGAAGCTAGCTTTTGCACACTGATGGCCCCTTCATTCACTTCTTCTGATATCTCGGGAGACCAGATCATCACTTTGTGGCCTTGTTCCTTAATACACCTGACGAATTCGTACAAGGTCCTCGCTACACCATCCTTGTCCTTTACAAATGTCCCAGTATACAAAGCGATCTTCATCTTTTATCTATCATCCCAATTACTTCGTTCCATATAATCGATTTCATCGGTCCTTTGATCTCCATTTCCATATTTTCAAGAAATGGTATATAGAAAAATGGTGCGGATGCCGGGAGGGGTGGAACTGTATTTTAATTCACGATATCCAAGTTCTACCCCTGAGATGAAAGGTAAACCTATGAAATCAATTTCCTTTCATTGTGTCTAATCATTTTCAAGCACCGTTTCTCGAGACAATGTAAATTTGACGAGAGAGAAATGGTGCGGATGCCGGGATATTAGACATCGCCAAAATCAGAGATTTTGTCTGCCTTGATATTTCTATATCGTCAATTTAATAAGCCGAAATATCAAGGACCAAGGTTCAAATCCCTCTCGACAATCAAAGCACCATTAAATGGATCAAAGAATAATAATGAAGTAATGGTGCGGATGCCGGGATTTGATTCCGCAAAATCATAGATTTTGCTCAGGTTGAGCATTTTATATCGTCAAAGCTATATGCCAATTGCTCAACCACCCAGGGGTTCAAATCCCTCACGTCAATATTTACACACCATTGCATTTTATTTCAAAGCAATGATAGCAATGGTGAATGGAAAAATAGTGCGGATGCCGGGATTTGAACCCGAGCAAGTAGCTTGGGAAGCTACTGTCCTACCGAGCTAGACCACATCCGCAACCGAATTGGACAAATGGATATTGTACAATAGATAAAGAAAGTTTTCAGGCCCCCTTTTCAATCATCACTTTGCTGGGCCTTCTTCTTCAATCTCTTCAATCTTTCCTTTGCCGTGAAGCCAGTGGCATATTCAAGAAGAATATTTCTCTTTCTTACGGTGTCAAGGACCTGATCATCTGGAATCTTTACTGTGTTGATCTCCAGAATGAGCTGAGTTTTGGATTCAAGCTTTATCTTGATGGGGTCCATGGCACCGTATCTTGATATAAGCCAATCCTCCTCCTTCGTGCAATTTCCAAAGACCTCTTCCATCTTTTCGAATAATTTGTCCCCTTCAATTTCCTTGAAGTTCCCTTTCTTGATGTCAAGTCTTTCCATGTGTTACCACCTGGTTGATGAACGGGTAATAACTCGTTATATTGAAAAACTTTCTCTGATATTTCAAATTCCCAGTTAGATCAATCCCTGACCCCGTCTTCTGAGATCGTTATGACAGCTTCCCCTTCTGGAAGGTTGGGGGAATCGATAAGGCGGGCGATCCTCCTGTTGCCCTTTGATTTCCTTAGATAAAGCCTAAATGTAGAAGTGTGGCCTAGGATATGGCCTCCAATTGCCCTGGTGGGATCTCCGAAGAACGCATCCGGTTTGGCAGCCACCTGGTTTGTTACAGCTATTATTGCCTTATTCAGGTCTCCAAATTGCATCAGGTTGTGAAGATGCTTGTTTAATTTCTGCTGCCTCTCCGCCAATGCGCCCCTCCCAATGTATTCAGCACGGAAGTGAGCTGTTAGAGAATCCACAATTATCAGTCTTATGGGGAATTCTTTGGCTATGTCCCTTGCCTTTTCCGCAAGCAGCATCTGATGATGTGAATTGAATGCTCTGGCAACATGTATGGATTGTAGGACGGATGTCGGATCCAGATCATAGGCCATGGCCATTTGGATGATCCTTTCAGGTCTGAATGTGTTCTCCGTATCGATATAGATCGAGTGTGCCTCATTTCCTCCATCCTCGGCAGGTCTGAAATTGTTCACACAAAGCTGATGAGTGATCTGGGTCTTTCCGGATCCGAATTCTCCAAAGAACTCTGTGATACAACCGGATTCCAGCCCTCCTCCAAGTAGTTCATCCAGGGCCCTTGAACCCGTGGTTAACTTGATGACCTCCCTTCTTTTCTCCATGATCACATCGCCAGTGAGAAATCCTCCAACATCTGCAAATTTCTTGGCTGCGGCAATGATCTTTGAAGCAGTGGCTTCACCGATCTCCGCTGCTTCCACCAGCACAGAAGGTGAGGAGACTGCAATGGACATCAGGTCATCGAAACCGGCTTCTTTCAGTTTTTCAGCTGTTGCAGGACCGACACCAGGCAGGTCTTCAACAGTCTTCTCATCTGTCATATTTACACCTCTTATGAGACCATAGCGGTCTTATCCAAATATAAATCCTTTACCATGGGGAGGGGTGTGTGAATGTGATTACCAATCAATTCTCATCGAGGAATTTTTCTATCAGGGGTAGATATTCCTGATGCTTTATTGTTATGGTATCCCCAGGTGAGAATAGATTGATCGATGGTTCGTGTTTGAGGTTGCAGAATTCCTCGAGTGCCGTTGAATAAAGTTGACGGTTCTTGGTGAACTGGTCGAAATCCCTGAAAAGTGAAAGGGAAATCGTTTCAGATCCGCCATAAACTGCAAAGAAGCTGGGTAGATGCAATGACCTGACATCTGGCCCCTTCCGATTCGATGGGTCATTCCTTTCATAGGTAGCCTCTACTAAACAAAGGATATTGAAACCCAGTTTCCCGTAATCTATCACCCGGGTCTTCTTGATCACTCCAAGGTCCAAGAGCTCTTTCTTGTGTCTTGCCACTGCTTGTCTTGTTGTGTCCAGATTGCTGGCGATCTTGTTATCGGGAAGGTCGGGGGCTTCCAGTATCCCCTTGAGTATCATTTTCTCCTTCTTGGAGAGGTGGTAGATCTTATCCTTTGCCTTTTGAAGACTGAATTCTGCATTTCCCTTCTCAGGGTTCCCTTTGGGGCCAATGGAGAAGGCTCTTTCAAGGACAGCAGTATAATCGAAGTTCTTTGTAAGTGATGAGATGGTCAAGGGATAGAGTGTTGAATGCCATCTGTTCTCAAGAAAGAGTCCCCTATCTTTCAATCCAGACATGATCTGATCCTCGGATATCTTAAAATGGGTATAATTTTTATATAAGGAAAGGTAGAACAGAGTATCTCCAAAGATCATGGCAGTATAGGTGTTCGGGTGGTTGAGGAACAAATTCTTAAGATGGGATACATCACCTTTGTCCTTTACCATCCTGCTGAGTTGGGTCCAGTTTACGGATAGGAGTTCATAGTCCAATATCTCAACGTTAGGGACTATCCTATCAAAGATCAGGTCCATCCTCTTCATCTTGTTCTTTATAGCGTTCAATGTTGACATTCGGACCCCGATCTTGTCCGACAACTGTCTATCATTCAGCATGGGGTACCTTACAAGCCCCCAGAGTATGATCTTCTCATTCTTTGATAGCTTCATTCACTGACCTCCTCCTTCTGTATCAGACCTGCTCTCCCCATAGCGATGTATATCTTAAATCTTCCTGAAAAACATATCATTACCCATAATTGAATACGTTGAAAAATAATATTATGATACAATCTGTTATTATGTATATAATAATATAAGCAAATGGTCAAAAAGGAAGATCACTGATCAATCCATGATCCCTTCAAGGTCGTCCATTCCTTTCTGATATCTTTCCATCTTCTCCTCAACAGCTGTCCCGCTCTCGGTGAGGATCCTAATTCCCTCATCACCCTTCAAGGTTCCGTCAATAATGGTATCGGATGTCGTTTCGATCCAGGTTCCTTTGAGATCACCGGCCAACCTGGCCGAATGGTGAATATCAATCCTCCCCTCTGACCTGATACTGCCATTGATAACTACATTTTCTCCCAGATAGATGTCTCCCTTGGTACGGATCTCACCGAAGACCTGCACTTCCTCTCCGATATCAAGAGAACCCCCGATCTCCAGGTCACCAACAACCTGGCATCTCGCCGAGATCTTCATATCTCCTGGTATGATGATCTTGTTCTTTGTGATCCGACTACCTTTTGGGATATAGGTAAAATCCTGGGAGATCAAGAAGTTCTCCTCATCTCCTTCTTCAAGTTCCTTGAAAAAATTCTCCACTTCTTTGGAGTCGTTCTTTCTTAACAGTTCAAGAAGATAAAGTAGGATATAGACTATCACTGAGATCGGATTGCGGATATTGATCCTACCCTTGGAATCTATCGCTTTTGGATCGATCTCAACATCCTCTCCGATCTCGAGGTTCTTTCCAACGACCAGTTCTCCGGCGATCCTGCATCTTTCTCCTATGAATATATCATTATCACCCGTAATATTCCCCAGAATACGAGTTCCTTTGTCTACCCGGACCTCTCCTATGGATACGATGTCTCCTTCCATTTCAATGGATTCACCGAGAAAGACCCTCCCCTCTGTGATCAGGTTTCTTGAAATGTAGGACTTGTCCGAAATGATCACATCTCCTTTGCATCTCACAAAGTTCTCGTCCATGACCGTTCCGGCGGGTATATTGCATAGAGACCTATCGAAGACCATTTTCCTTTCCCATTCCCCTTTATTATCGCTAATAAAAGGTAAGACATATTTACTATTTAATTGAGGCAGGGGGTGTCCCTGGGAAACGGATCATAGATCGAGTAGAATTCTACCTGAGAACCCTCCAATAATCTCTTTGATCATCGCACCATGGTATGTGACAGCTTTCACCTCCATTCCCCCCTCTCCAGCGGGGATAGAGGCTTTGAAGAGCATGCCCTTCATCAAGAACCCGGGTTTGCCACCTAAGGATAATTGATGAAATGTTAGGTCCCGGATCACATTGTTTTCCGAATCGAAGATAAAAAGGAGTTCAGAGAGTGCATCCACCATTGATGTTTCCCTATCTGAAGCCGGAAAGCTCATTTCGA
The DNA here is from genome assembly GCA_965234725.1 of Thermoplasmatota archaeon. Lineage (GTDB taxonomy): Archaea > Thermoplasmatota > Penumbrarchaeia > Penumbrarchaeales > Penumbrarchaeaceae > Penumbrarchaeum > Penumbrarchaeum helgolandense. The sequence continues at coordinate 25,207 of CBDDUX010000109.1, forward strand.
AAGGAATGCCTCCCCCCTCTAAAAGAAAACAATCGGACATCACGCCGTATAGGCCATCGACAAGGTTTCCAAGCATGGAATTCAGATCGGTCCCGCTTGCATCGATCCACAGGTCTGCCGTATGATCTCCGTATATGACGGAATCCTTATCAGGTCTGTAGATGGGGTCCATAAACGTCATAAGTTCGAAATCATTTAAAAACAATGTCTCTTATCTTCCGATAACATTGGCGGTGATATCTTCTGAGAATGATCAAGAGAGATGATATCAAAGGCGAATTCAGTCTGAGGATCACCGACCGTGATGATCTATGGTTCCTTTATCAGGTGATAGGTCCAGGAGTTATTGCTGGATCATTGACCAACAGGAAGCTGGAATCAAAGGACGATCAGGTAAGGGCGGACTCACAGCCCAGGGTCAAGGTATATCTTCGGATCGAGGTCAAGGAGACGGAGTTCCACCCTTTTTCCGATGCATTGAGGTTGAAGGGGACGATCCTAGAAGGTCCCCCAGATATCTCCGGACACCACACATTGAATGTAGAGCCGGGGACCAACCTTGATATCACTAAAACCACCATCACTGAACACGATATCCAATTGTTGGAAGAAGCTGAAAAAGCCTCCCTGATACCCAAGGCACTTGCATTGACAATCGACGATGAATCAGCTGAACTGTTCCGGTTGAGGGAATACGGACTAGAGCCCCTGGGAAGGATAGGAGCTGGCCCCGGGGGAAAGAGGTATCCTTCGAAGGACAAATGGGAGATCATGATGAAAGAGGTCCTTGAGCTAATAACCAATAACTATTCCCTAAATGTGCCGATAATCGTTACAGGTCCAGGTTTCTTCAGGGATGTCGCCGGGAAGGAGATCAGAAATATTCCCGGCATCAAAGCGGAAGATGTCTATGTTGTTCCATCTTCCTCAGTAGGCAGGTCTGGTCTGAAAGAGGCCCTCACGAGGAAGGAGGGAATGGAAAAGCTCTTGGAGAAAACTAGGTTTGCAAGAGAATCAGATTCGATCCAATTGATCATGTCGAAGATAGCAAAAGGAAAAGGAGCTGCTTACGGTCTCGAGGTGATCGAAAGGGACCTTTCCCTTGGAGCAGTAGAATTACTGGTGATCACCGAAGAACTATTCAGGACGGACCATGGGAAGAAGCTTTTAGCCATATCTTCCAGGACCGGTTCGGACCATCTGATCATCTCAACATCACATGATGGTGGGAAGATGCTTCAAAAACTTGGTGGAGCCGCAGTCCTCCTCAGGTTTGAGACCTGAAACCCCCCTCCTCCTCTATAAGTTCATTACCAAGGTCGTTCCATTTGAGTTAGTTTAATAACGGTCGTGTATTTACTGATACAAAGAGGTTGGTAAAATGAAGGTACTTGTCACGGATGGAATTGCCAAGGAAGCTGTGAGAATGCTTGAGGATGCAGGTCATGAGGTGAAAGAGGCTGATCCATCCCCGGAAGAGCTTTTGGAGATCATCGGTGATTTCAATGCGATCCTGGTCAGGTCAAAGACCAAGGTGAAAGCAGATGTTCTTGAAAAGGCCGTTAACCTGAAAGTCATAGGTAGGGCCGGTATAGGTGTGGATAATATCGATATCAAAGCCGCAAAGGAGAAGGGGATCAAAGTTGTCAATGCACCCACCGGATCCACGTTATCCGTTGCCGAGCTGGCGTTCGGGCATATGCTTGCACTCTCAAGAGGGATCGTGAAGGGCAGTTCAAGCATCAAGGAAGGATTGTGGCTGAAGAAACAATTGAAAGGGATGGAGCTTGACGGAAAGACCATAGGGATCGTCGGATGCGGTAGGATAGGACAAGCTTTAGGAGATCGTTCCCGTGCCTTTGGAATGACAACAATTGGGTTCGATCCTTATCTGCCACCGGAAGTTGCAAAACAGGTTGGGATCGAATTGGTGGAACTGGATGAACTCTTGAAGAGATCGGATTTCATTTCTTTGCATGTAGCGTTGACCGATTCGACCAAGCATATGATATCCTCTCCTCAGTTCGAAATGATGAAGAACACAGCTTACATTATCAATTGTGCAAGGGGCGGGGTCATCGATGAAGAGGCCCTTTACAAAGCATTGAAGGAGGGCAAGATCGCTGGAGCTGGACTAGATGTTTTCGAAACAGAACCACCAGGCTCGATAAAACTTGCCGATCTTGATAATGTGGTGTTCACACCGCATATCGGTGCAAATACAAAGGATGCTCAGTTCAAGGCTGGTACACTTGTTGCAGAACAGGTCGTAATTGCCCTCAAAGGGGATGTACCGCCTTTCTGGGTCAACAAGTGAAGCCTTATACTGATGTTACAAAAGAAGAAGATAACGTATCTATGACGTGATTTATATTATACATTTCAACTTTGGTCTGAAATGATTGATCCGATCTCTTTCAAGATCCTGTCGGAGACAGTCTTTGTATCGAACCTCTTGGCCCTTTCAATACAATCTCCTTTCATCGAAATGAACTCATCCATGCTTCTCTCAAGTATAATGTTCCTCAATTCATCTGTTGATCTGAAGAAGAATGCGACCTTTTCATCCAGGTATTCCAATGGTCCTCCTTCTTGGACGCAGATCACAGGCTTTCCTGATGCCATGGCTTCGATGGGAACCATGCCGAAATCCTCATCTTTTCCGGTGAATATGAATGCTTTGCATCTGGAATAAAGGTCGACCAGCTCATCATCGGAAACCCTTCCAAGGAATTCCACATCGGCTCCGATATCTCTTGATAACATTTCGAGCTTCTTTCTTTCAACTCCATCGCCAGCGATCTTGAGGTGTTCTCCAGTTCCTGCCATGGCCCGGATCTGCCAATCTACACGTTTATTTGGCCTGAGCCCTCCGGATGTAAAAAAGAAATCTTCGGAGGGTCGGTCCTTGAACTTGCCTGTATCAACAGGTGCTCCAACGGCCCCTCTAGGTCTTAGTCCATAAGATTTTTCGTATCTTCGCAATATTAGTTCGGAATTCGTGATCACCTGTCGGGGATCTACGACGGTTGTGAACAATCTCCTGTCAAGGTACTGCCTGTATCTGAAAAGGGATCGGGCAACTTGATAACGGGGAAATCCCCAAGTTCTCATTTCAGAGATCACCATTTCCTTCAGATCGAAGAAGCCTCTTTCAGGAGTGTGACAGAAGTAGATGTAGGGGGTCCTATCCTTTCTGATCCTGAAACATGGCATGGGGGTGGAATACATTATGAAATCCGCATCCACATCCTTCCTATGGGTCATGGCATTCCTTATCTCAAACTCTCTTCTTGTGAAGGATCCGGGATGCTTGATCTGGTGGACCCTGACCATTTTTGTAATTCCGGGGTATGACTCTTCCATCAAATCCTTGAAATCACATATATAGATCCTGGAACCCCATTGTTTAGCCATCTCGTAGACCAGTTTTTCTGATCCGTTGTTGCCCTCCGTTATCGAGGCATGAAGGATTGCGATTTTCATAAATTCTCCTCTCATAATTTTAATACCCATTTAATATTCGGTTTTTAATTTTTCCAAGAGTTTTTTTCATTTTTAATGCTGAAATGTATAAATAATAAAATAGAATCATGAATATATATCGGTTCTTGAAATTTCGCTTTAAGAATTTCTTATGACTTTCAATGTTCTTACGTTCATTTTTATTTTTTTCCTTATGATAACCTCCAGGAGATTTATAGATATGCCAGAGATATGCTTGAGGAACTGCAATATATCTCCTATGCGGTTTCAATTTAAGTGTTCTAAGAAATAGATCATCCTCCTCCCTCAACCCAGAACCTGGAACAAGGGTTGGCCATAGTTCTTCCAATCCCTCGAAGAATTCCCTGTAACAGAAGTATTGATTATGGCATACATGTTCGGTGGGGACCAGGGATTTCTTTTTAGGGATTCCGGTGAAGAAACCATAGGTCTGATATGGATCCGTTGGTTGAGTGATGGGTGGTCTCAGGTTATTGATATCTTCTGATTGGATGTACATTCCAAACAAGCATGTATTTTTATCTTGTTCTTTTAAGACATTATACAGATTATTAATATAATCTTCATGCCAGATCATATCATCTTCATTATTTGTGATGATATTTCCTGAGCTCAGTCTAAAAGCTTCATTCCAGTTCTCACCACCCGTCCCTCTTCTGATCTCATTCCTTTTTATTATAAACCTATTATCAGCGATATACTTTTCCAGAACCTTCCAGGTCCTTTCATTTGAACAATCATCAATTATCACTATTTCCAACTCAAGATCATCTGGGATGTTTGAATTTAAAATCGATTCGATGGACATCTCTATTGTGTCATCTCTATTGTAAGAGCTGATGAGGATACTGAGTTTATCCATGAGCTAATATATGTTTCATATAAAAAAGAAATTCCATGGTTCATTTCAATAAGCAAACATCAGTAAAGAAGACCCCAATTAATAAGGAAATATTATATCTTCATCCCATTTGTGATCTAAAGTTTGAATATTTCCGCATCATTGTCCGAATATTTTTAACAGCTATAGAGTGTGTCCGAGAAATAATAAACAATCTCATCGGAGGGTATATTCAACCTTCAAACTCCCCGTTTTTCAAGGAATAGTTACCCCTCCGTGTGAATGAAAGTCATTTCTCGGACAGGCTCTATACACAAAATAATTAATAATCGGATTTTCTACCATGATAGCCCGGGGTAATGATCATGACAATGGAGAATGATCCCAACAGGTCTGAAACCGTGATATTCCTTCACATTCCAAAGGCTGCAGGTAGTACAATTCAGAATATCATTGATAGAGAATATAGCAGATATCCTTCGGGATCCGTTTATTTGTTTGATGGATCCGATCTGGAACGAACGATTTCAAAATTTAAGGATATGACAGAGAATGAAAGGAACAAGATTAAGATTTTAAAGGGGCATATGAACTATGGATTCCATAAATATTTCAAAAATAAATGTAAATATTTCACTCTTCTAAGGGATCCCGTGGACCGTGTTATCTCGGATTTCTATTACATTTTAGAGCAACCTTCTCATTCTCGTTATCAAAGAGTGATGAAAGAGAAGATGGATCTTGAAGATTATCTTAGAAGTAAAATGAGTGTGGCAATGGATAATGCCCAAACAAGACTTCTTGCAGGTTATCTTTCAGGTGTTGGAGATGTTAATGAAGGGGACATTCCGTTCGGTGAATGTAATACCAGCATGTTAGATGATGCGAAAATGAATTTAAGGAATGGTTTCGCCGTTGTGGGTCTTACTGAAAGGTTTGACGAAACATTGTTGATGCTTCAAAGAACATTTGGATGGCGGACCCCTTTTTACACCAAGGCAAACGTAACAAAAAAGAGACCCAGGAAAAAAGAGGTATCGGAAGAATCTTTGGAGTTGATAACAGAATATAACCATTTGGACATTCAATTGTATGATTATGCCGCCACCCTCTTCCAAGAGAAGATCGACTCCCTAGGGGAAGAATTCCAAGAAGATCTGATAAAATATAAAAAAAGGAACTTGAAATATCAGAAGTTAGGGAAAATATCCGAACCCCTCTTCTTGCAGCTTTATAAACGAACATGAATATGCATTCAGGAGGCTCCCCCTACCTACAATTTTCCATGGCGATATCCTGCATTTTTGTTTGTTTGGGTATTTCGATCTAAGAGGAGGTGAAATACCTATAAACAAGGTTTTGTCAAGCTGTAAGGAGGAAAGCAGTGTGGATGTGTGTTCATTATTATGGGAACCTTTCGATATTGGCATCGTTCTGGATTATTAAGAGTGTGTCCGAGAAATAATAAACAATCTCATCGGAGGGTATATTCAACCTTCAAACTCCCCGTTTTTCAAGGAATAGTTACCCCTCCGTGTGAATGAAAGTCATTTCTCGGACAGGCTCTTAATCTAATAATTAACATACAACAAGAGCGAAGCCCAATATGATGATATGGCCCAATATGGGCAGTTAACGAGATCCACGACACTTGATTCATTATCCTGACCCACATGGTTAAAAGATCGCTAATTTATGGAGTGAGTGATATGGTTGCTGATGAAATGGGGAGAATGTGTGGAGATCTCGCTGTTGGCAATTCTCCTTTTGATATCGGAAGCGATCCTTACGGAAGCGTTCCCATCTCCGAAGGGATGTTTCCAAGAGTTTTTCTTGATATTCATGACGGAATCGATGAAGAATTTGAGTTCTGTTTGTGAATATATATGGTCCCTGGGGTTGAAACGGATCGAACTTCCCACATCATATACTTCGGGTCTCTCGGTGGAAAACCTTGCCTGGATGGTTGGGATGCCTAAGATGCAAGATTCCTCGACAATGGTGCCAGAATCAGTGAGAACGTGGCTGGAGGAGTCCATTAAATAAAGTAGTTCCTTGTATCCAATTGGATCGAATATCGAAACATTATCTGGTATTTTGATATTGAGTTCTTTTAAACTTCTCTGTGTTCTGTAACCAGCAAAGAAAAGTACTTTGTAAGGTTCCATTCCGGCAAGGTTCATAATATTCCGAAGAGGTTCTTCTTCATCAATATTCTCTCTTCTATGGCAGGTCATAACTATGAACTCGTTTCTTGTCACATTATATCTTGAATGGAATTCTCCATAGAGCGAATTCTCCTTTCTGGAAAGGAAGAACTCCTCAATGACATCGACGATAGGATTGCCGGTTACAACGATCCTTTCGGGGTAGATCCCTTCCAGGACCCCCTTATCCTTATACTGGGGGAGGTAAGCATAGATGATATCAGAAAGGTGATCGATCATCACCCGGTATTTTTCTTCAGGCATTTTCCAATCGTATGATCTCATACATCCTTCTATATGAAAGATCGGAATGTTCAGCTGGGCTGGCGAAATACATCCGGCAACAGTATTGGTATCCCCCAGAAACAGGGCTAATTTTGGTTTCTCATTTTTCAAGACTTTGTACAATCCATTGATGATATTTCCGACAAGTTCAGCATCGTTTTCTCCTTTTGCACCCACCTCATGATCCGGTTCCCTGATATCCAACTCACTGAAGAAAACATCTTTCATATTTTCTGAATAATGCTGTCCTGACCAGATGAACTTCAGATCGATTTCAGAGGATCCATCAAGAATTTTCAAGATCTTTGAGCATCTGATTATGTCTGGCCGGATTCCCAATATCAAAGCGACCTTATTATTTTTCGGAATAAAATCCCTCCTTTTTCATGAAAGTTCTCATTTCGGAAAGGCTATTCTCAATTGTATCCATTCTATTGTGATATGGCCAATGATCGATCTCTGTTGAAAGGGTTCTATCTACCGGTGGGCCGATGTTATCCACTTTTTCAATTGTGAAATCTTTCTGGAATATCTTGGCAATCACTTTCAATAGTTGGAATTTATCCACTTCAGAATTTCTTACACAATGCCAAATCATCGACCTTTCGATAAGGTCATCAAATAAAGATTCCCTTATTACATGATCGCACAATTGAGCAAACTGTAATGTTGTCATACCGTTCCATCGGTGATGCGAAAACCCTTTTAAGACCGCCCCATCAGGTTGTTCAAGGAACCATTCAAGTAAACTTAACTTTCCTTTTAGCTCAGGTCCAATGATAGATGTCCTTAAATTCAGGACATTACCGTCGTAGACCTCACCCAGACTTTTTGATTTTCCATATACATCAAGAGGATCATGAATGGAGCTTTCCACATATTTTCCATCTTTTCCCGAAAATACACAGTCAGTTGCGATCTGTATGACCCGGCATCCGTTTTTTCCAGCAATTTTGGACATTTCATGGGGGAAGAGTGAATTTACCAAAATTGCATTCTTCTTTCCAACGGGGTCATCATCTTTGCAATGGGGTTTGATTATTCCTATACAATTAATAATATAATCTACACCTTCGTTTTTTACGATATCATTTAATTTTCCAATACCATTCTCCACATCGAAGTAAATATGATCTTTATTATGTCCATCGTTCCCTCTATGGGTTGAAATGACATTATGGTCATCCAGTGTTCTGAGATAAAGGTCCACCATGGAACCGAGCATACCAGTTGCTCCCAAGACCAATATTGAAGTCATTCAAAATCACCTCATCGATTTTCAGCTTTCCAAATATCCTCACCCAGCAGGTCCCAATCAAAACGTATATCGTCTTCAAGACTTTCTTTCAAACTACGGTTTGAAAAGAACTGGATCGTAGAACGTTGTTCAAGTGTCCTAAAACCATTTGCATACCCTTCCGGTATCTTCAATATGGCTGGTTTTCTTTCAGAAAGGATAAACCTCTGAATATTTTTCTTTCCCTTGAGGGGTGTTGAAAGGTCATCAAGAGGGACTGCGATTACCAGGGCGGAACCCTTTGGTACATATACATATTTGATCTCATGTCTATGGCCATGAAATGCCCTTATTATCTCAGTATTGTAGTTGGAAACCTGATAGAATCTCTTCACATCTGGGAAATTGAAATCATTGACGAAGTAAATCATTCCCCTGTCATCTACCGCGGATCCACCATTTATCAATTCAAGTTCTGCCATTTGATTCGATCTCCTTCATGAATTTTTGATTATGGTAATTGGAAGAATACGGATGCTTGATCCTATGCTGTTTTATTAGGGTCATTATTTCTAAAGCACCATCTTCCACTGTTAAATTGAATCTAACCGGAGAATTACATCGAAGATATCTTTCATTGTCGACCCTATAGTTCCTATGGTCTTCAAATTCTAGACTGGAATATATGATCTCAACGGATTTTTCGCTTATAGACACATTCTTGATCCTTTCGGCCAATTGTCTGATCGTCATATTCTCCTGGGCCAAGTTGTATGTTCCTTTTTCAAGGATTGGCTGTTCGTCAGTTTCGATCGCGGCATGGACAATTGCAAGGGCAGCATCCTTGACATGAAGTAATGGCCTCCATTGATCTCCGCCGAAAACATTCAAAGGTTCACCAAGCATTGATTTGACCGAGAGAATATTAACTACCAGATCCATTCTGACCCGGCTGAAATGGTCTGAAACACCATGCAGAGTCCCCAATCTAAATACAACAGAATCCTTGTTCTTTAGATTGGATTCAGCCTCAAGTTTCGTCGATGCGTAGAGGGAGAGAGGTTTTTTCGGAGAATCCTCATTTAAAATCCCTTCTCCTTTTCCATAAACAGAACATGTTGAGGTGAAGACGATCCTCCCATCATAATTTTTGGAAAGCCATTGGACAGAATTCTGGTTAACTTCGATTGTTCTTTGGGGGTTGACAGCACATGCCCCATCTCCAACGATCGCTGCCAACCATATTATGGTATCCGGGGAAAACCGGTCTATGACATCTCCGAGTAGATCGCTATCGGTAACATCACCATATACGAAATTTACATTCTTCCTGTAATCCCGTTCATAAATAAGCGAATCATAAACCAGTACATTTGTCCTTTTCTCGAGTAGGATGTCCACAACGGAACCCCCAATATATCCTGCTCCACCAACAACCAAAACTTTTTGTGTCTCCATATTACCACCCGAAATCAATAAGGACCTTTATGGTATAAGTGTAAGATATATAATTCAGTACTTCACTAATTTCCTCCCTGCAATGAATGGTTTTCGTATACAAGCAT
>CBDDUX010000110.1:0-22780 GCA_965234725.1 Thermoplasmatota archaeon
CTTTTTTTGTTGGATCGATATAGGCAGAAAAAGTAATGTTCTCAAGGTATATCGCTCGATTCGGAATGAGATAAGATCCTTGATAGATCCCTGTATTTATACCGGTTTCTCTTAGTGTCCTGGTAATAAATTCCGGTTTGCTCTTGCTGAATGAAATGTTGACCCTCGCTCTATCGATTTTGGTTGCATTGCTATCCAATCCCATCATTTCCACATGTACCAAATCACCAATATCTGCAAAATTAATATCATCACCCTGACCATTTTGGACATCGAGATTATATATCTCGAGTGGTTCTGAAAAACCCACCCCGGGGATCAAATAGGTCTGCCCAGAAATATTTCCACCTTCGTCATTACCAGATGCTCCAATTATGATATCATCACATCCATCTCCGTTCATGTCTCCCGCACCTGAAACCGACCTTCCAGAATAATCATACGCTCTCTCCCCAATGAAAGATGCATCTATGGAAGATAAATCAGTATCCATTGCCCACCCAGAGGCCTTTCCAAGGATCAGGTATGTCTGACCAGCATTTACTCCTCCTTCATCATTTCCATTAGCCCCAATAATAATATCATCATAGCCATCACTATTTACATCTCCAGCTCCTGCAACGGGCGATTTGGTAGAAGCTCCTCCTGCGTCCTCTCCCCAGAAAGAGGCGTCAGCGTTTGACAGGTCCGTGTCCATTACCCATCCCGATGCCTTTCCAAGGACCAGGTAAGTCTGTCCAGCACCGGAACCGCCATCCTCGTCACCATACGCTCCGATGAGTATGTCATCGTATCCGTCTCCGTTCACGTCCCCAGCCCCAGATACAGAGCAACCGGAAATATCATCAGCATCCTCACCCCAGAACGATGCATCTGCGTTTGATAGATCAGTGTCCATTGTCCAACCTGAGGCCTTACCTAAGATCAGGTACGTCTGGCCAGCATACACGCCTCCATCATCATTTCCATTAGCCCCAATAATAATATCATCATAACCATCACTGTTTACATCACCACATATCGATATTGAACCACCTGCTCTATCGAGAATGGACTCACCGATGAAAGAGGCGTCCGATTGGGAAAGGTCAGTATCCATCGCCCAACCTGAAGATTTTCCAAATATTAAATAAGTTTTTCCTACCGCTTCATTACCACCTATATACCCTTCTGTGGTACTGATTATAATATCATTATATCCATCTCCATTTACATCACCAGTACAAGATACTGATTCTCCAGCATAATCACGTGCCGTTTCACCCAGGAACGAAGCATCCGCGTTGGACAGGGTCGTGTCCCTGGCCCAGCCCGAAGCTTTTCCAAATATTAGATATATTTGACCAGCAGCATTTCCATTTTCATCATTACATCTACTACTAATTAGAAAATCATCATATCCATCGCCATTGACATCCCCTTCACCACAAATCACTTCGCCCGCTTCATCACCTTTGGATTCTCCAATGAAAGAAGCATCAGCTCCGGAGAGGTTAGTATCGATTGTCCATCCAGATTCACTACCGAAAATCAAATAAATTTTACCCCGTGGTGTTATACCCATTCCTAAATATTCAAGGGCAGTGATTAAAACATCATCATATCCATCACCATTTACATCACCTGCTCCTGATACTTTACAACCTGCTCGTTCGTTAGAGCCCTCTCCTATGAAAGACGCAAATGAAGCATCAGAGATGTTCATGTCCATCTCGAAATCACCAAACCCCCTTGTTTTCATTTGGGCAGTCACTTTGATGTCAATATTATCAGTTAAAATAGAGAAAGATCCGATTATAAGAAGAATAGAAATAAGCGTTATTGTAGATTTATTCATATCGATTCCCCAGAACCCAATATTGAATGATCTATAGAGAATAAAAAGGTTGGGGCCCCCGAAGGAGCCCTTTTTCCTTTTCTTCTGCTTCTGATCATCTCTCTTGAAGGCATCCAGAAGAGATCCTTCCATTACCCCCCAAAAAAGGTATTTTGAAAACACCCCTTTATTTAGATCCTCAAGGGTTTTATTAAAATAAAGGAGAAAAATGATGTGATTTTCCGCTTTCAACACGTTTTTGGAAAATTGTGATCTTATTAGTATTAAAACCTATTGTAACGAAAAATATGGAACGGATCTATTCGAATCGAGTTAATCCTACATCTGAGACACACATAGGGTCCTCGATGCTTATCCATGCGGAAGGTCTGGCGAGGTCCTTCGATCCGAAAGAGGTCATCAGGTCCGCTACACTGATAATAGATCATCCATACGGAAGGATAGCATCCATCAAGAGAAGGATCTCTGAAATTGAGGACCTAATTGAATAACCCTGAAAACAGTCCCTACATCGACTGGGCAGAGATCAGAGAAAAATACTCCAGACTAGAAGAGTCCTTTTCCGAAGATGGAGACCACAAATATGCATCAATGCGGAAGAGGTCCTCTCTGAATGTCAATTGTTACATATGCTCCATTGGAATCAACTCATCCATTTGTGATTCCCTCAGATGATCGCCCAAGAAAATATTAGTTTTTGATACCATTTCAATATGAACCAAATTGGGGTATCCACTTAGCTCCCAAAGACACATGAAATCTGCAATTACAAAGATATTTATATATCAATATATTTTAGATAATATCTGCCGTTATATGCCATTATATCATAAAACTTTTAGGAGTAAAGTGGATACCCCATTTGAACCAATTTATGATCGCGCTCCAGATTCAAGATGAATTTTCTATCCCCCAACGAATATTCCAATATGAAAGATTCGATCTGCGATCGAAAATATTTTGTTTTACCACCATTGTCATGATAAGAATGGTCTTCTTCCATTAAATTCAGATCTTGAAGGGTTTTTACTATTCGATAGCACTTAAACCTAGGAATCTTAAGATTATCAGAAATGTCTCTTACAGATCTCGATGTCCCTGAAGTGTAATATAAGATCGAGAGATACCTATTATCTGTGAGATATTTCCATAATTGACTTAAATCCATGGTCTACCTCTTAAATTCTATAGAAGATATTGTTCTTATCAATATCATTAATAATATACTAATATCCACTTCAATGTTTATTATATATTGTGTGCATATTCCATACATATCATAGTATTATGTTCAGCATTAAACTGATGTTTTATACTATTATGCATAATTAATACGCATCATTTATAAATATGCGAATCTCAATATTAAGCCATCAGACGTTTTATTGAAATAATGGAGAAAAACGATGCGATTTTCAACACGTTTTTAAAAAATCCTTGTTTGTTTGGTATTTGAACCGATTGTAAAGAGAAATATGTACCAAAACTTTGCGAATTGAGATAATCCTATATCGGAGACCCACATAGGGTCCTCGATGCTTATCCATGCGGAAGGTCTGGCGAGGTCCTTCGGTCCGAAGGAGGTCATCAGGTCCGCTACACTGACCATAGATCAAGGCGACCGGATAGGTTTCGTTGGGTCCAACGGATCAGGTAAGACCACCCTTATCCGGTTGCTCATGGGGGAGCTCCGTCCCGATTCAGGGGACCTCACAAGGAGAACCGATTCCATAGGCTACCTTCCCCAGTTCCCTGATTTTCCTCCAAATGCCAAGGTCTCTGATGTCATAGGGACCCCATACGGAAGGATAGCATCCATCAAGAGAAGGATCTCTGAAATTGAGGACTTGATGAATAACCCTGAGAATAATCCCGACATGGACTGGACAGAGATCGGTGAGGAATACTCCAGACTACAGGAGTCCTTTTCCGAAGAGGGAGGCCACAAATATGCATCAATGGCGGAAGAGGTCCTCTCTGAAGTGGGTCTGGAAGGATCCTTCCTCCCGAGGAAGCTGAAGGACCTTTCCGGAGGAGAAAGGGGAAGGATCTTGCTGGCAAGGGTCATTGTACAGGCAAAGGACGTGGACCTCCTGTTCCTTGACGAACCAACCAATCATCTTGATGTGGAGACAATGGAATGGCTGGAGGAATACCTCCACGACCTCAACACATCCATTCTGATGATATCGCACGACAGATACTTCCTCGATAGTACCTGCAATAAAACCATGGAGATCGAAAAAGGGAAGGTTAGGACCTACAACGGAAATTATTCAAAGTACCTGATAGCCAAAGAAGCCGAGTTCATGATAAGATCTGCAGAAGCTGAACACAATAGAATAGAGAGGAACAGACAGTCTAAGGTAATTGAGGAACAGCAGAGGAAATGGGGGTACAAGACCACGTTCAAGACCAGACAGAAACTGCTGGAAAAAACGGAAATCGTTCAAGCCCCGACAAAAGAGCATGGTATAACTATGAGAATGGATACCACCGACCGCTCGGGAAAGAACCTGATCATGATTAAGGATATGAAGGTCCTCCGAGAGGGGAGACTTGTCATTGACGATATCAATCTGGATGTGGATAAAGGGGACATCATTGGAATATTCGGACCCAACGGATCAGGGAAGACCACGTTCCTCAATACTCTCATCGGTGAACTACCCCATACCGGTGATCTCTGGGTTGCACCGGGGGCAAGGATCGGGTACTTCTCTCAGGGACATGAACTGCTGGATATGGACATCACACCCGAGGAACAGCTGCTCAACGCAGTTGGAAAGGATAACAAGGCCCTTGCAAGGGGGATACTGGCCAAGTTCCTCTTGACCGGTCACGACGTGGAAAGGGAGATATCGACCCTTTCAGGTGGCGAGAAGGCCAGGGTCGCTCTTGCTCTTCTCATTGCTGAAAGAAGGAACCTGCTACTTCTGGACGAACCTACCAATCATCTGGATATCAGGTCAAGGACTGCGATCGAGTCCGCTCTTTCAGCATACAAGGGAACCATCGTCATGGTGACCCACGACCGCTATCTTTTGGACAAGCTCTGCACCAGGATGGCCTTCATAAAGGATGGGAAGATGGTCGTTCTGAACGGTACTTATTCTCAAGTTAAAGGTGACAGGTCCCTTCAATCCGTGATCGAACAGGCGGAAGCCTACAGGGTCGTCTCAGCTTTCACGGATTGGAAGACAAGGACCAGATACAGGTCAGGTGACAGGGTCCTGATAGCCGACAGTGAGATGGAAAGGTTTGAAGAGGCAATAGACAAAGGATTCCTCAAGCGTATAAGGGGAAATGAGAAGAAGAAGGTGGATCGACCTCTTTAAACGTCCCAGCTCTCTGCTTCTTCTACGGTCTCTTCATCGAATGATAACACTTCTTCCTTTGTCTTTCCTCTCCTGACGGCAATGAAAACAGCTGCCAGCACAATAAGGAGAAGAAGGATCGATCCGATCACCAATGCGTAGATCATCCATCCGTCAAAGGAATTCTCATTCTCCTCATCCTCATGGATCGGTGTCACGGTGATCGTAGTGGCTGATTTGGCCCAGTTTCCGAACTCATCCAGGACCTCCAGGTCGATCTGGTAATCACCAGTTTGATCGGGCGTATAATCCAACTGGATCCCATATCTCTCATCCTTGGAACCGTCCGGTTTGATTATGGTCCATTTATACTCTACAATTTCCGAATCATCCGTAGAACCGCTTGCATCTAGTGAAAGTACCTGTCCCGAACCGATATTGGTCAGATTCGCTTTGAGATCTGCAACAGGCTCGATATCATCTGTTATCTCATAGAAGAACTCATACCAGGCTAAATTCCCTGCCTCATCAGAAACTGAGAAGTTCAATATCCATCCACCTGTACCAGGTGCTTCAAAGGATGCTTCCGATCCCAGACCTAAAACAGGCGTCAAGGGAAGTTCCTTCATGTCAACTGTTCGATCCGGATTGCTACGGTACCATTTTGCCATTGGTTCGGTCCAGCCGACATTATCTGTGATCGTCACTCTCAATTCATATGTCTCAGAGAGTTCGATCTCATCCGGTCGTTCCACAAACACCACACTTGGAGGTGTCTTATCTATCAGGTCCAGTGTAATACTTGTCTCCGCGGAGTTGTTGCCGTCAGTGACCCTGACATGCAGGACCGGGTGATCGGAAGGGAAAGAAGAGTCCATGAAAACATGGACTATCAGGAAACTGATCCCAAGCTGATAGTTGAAGGAAGCATCCGGATGATCCTGGATCCAGGCGTTCTTTTCGGTAATACCAACATTATCGGTGACATGGAAAATATAACTCTCAAAGGTATCGGTTCCGATATCAATATTCCCTTCATCAAAATGAATCTCTGGCTTGTCATTATCCACAAGGGTGATCTCGGTCCATCCGGATGTGTAATTATTCCCTGACCTGTCCACGACTATTAGTCTGTATTCCACTTGACCCGTCCGATTTCCAGGCATCTCGATATCAACAGAGGTATTGAAATCTCCAAATGGCGTAATCGAAAGCCTATCCTTGGTAAGTGCATATGATCTGATTTCAATTGTTCCGGGGAATAGAACCTCGGCATACATCTCTGAGATCACATCATTATCAGTTACAAGGGCAACCAGGTTGAATGTCTCACCCGTAGTAACTTCTGATACAAGGTCCCCTGTGAGGTTCTGAGCAGCGAAACCGAATTCAATGACCTCTGGTAGAAGTTCATCCACCACGGATATGTTCCTATACCATGTTTCAAACACATTCCCCGATAGGTCCTCGATCTCGAAATGGTAGATCAGTTCATTTGCAGAACCGGGAGCTGTCATCTCGATGAAGTATGTGGATGACCTTGAACCCTTTGAAAGGACCTGTGATCCAGAATCCCCATCTATGAATAATCTGACCTCTTTAATACCCAGATTATCCCCCGCGATGATCTCGAAACGCAGGGAACCAAGGCAGTTGACCTCTTGAGGTGTCATGTCCTCGATGAGTTCAGGCATGTCGTTGTCTATCAACTCCAGCAAAATCTGCTCGGATGAGATCGAATTCCCCGCAGCGTCAGTGACGATCATGGTTATCGAGGTATTCCCGACCATGGAGGAAGGGGTTGTGAATTCGATTTCCCATTTGTCGGTGGTTGAATTGAATATACCAATTGCGATCTCCACCGGTCCTTCGGGATACTGGATGCTGGCTCTGACATCGGATGTCCCGATGTTGTCATCAGTGGATATCTCGAACTTCTGGGCATCTCCTGTCGTAAGTGAGGTTGGTATGACCATTCCTGTTATGGATGGCAATTCATCATCTTCAATGAAGGTATCCACCTCATTTGTGTGCACCTGATTCCCGGTCAGATCAACAATGAAGAAATGATAGCTCACCGGATTTGATCTGTCCGATGGCATATCAATAGTGTAAGTGAAATTGGTATCATCCGTCGTTGTCATGGAGTGATTCCTAAGGGCCTGTCCCTCCTCCTGATATATCAGCCTGACCTGGGATATTCCGACATTATCCGAAGCGATCATATGGAAGATCGTGGAATTTCCAGTTCGTGGTGGTAACACTGTAAGGTCTGAGACAAGTCTTGGAGCATCGTTGTCCGTAATATCCATGTAGAAATTGCCCGTTATGTTAACGTTCCCTGAGGTATCACTCAGGTTGAAATGATATCTTATGTATCCATCTTCATCTTCAGGCACTATAAAAACAAGCGATCTCTCATTTCCGGATCCCATCATAAGAATGGTCTGCCATATCAGATCATCAAATGTATAGTTCAGATAGACATCATTAGTGCCAATATTATCAGTTAGATGGCACCCGAACCTAACAGGATCGCCTGTTGTTGCAGTTAATGATGTGTTATCTTGCAAGAATTCCGGTTTGTCATTGTCAGTTATATCCCTCTTCGTCCATGATGTGTGGTTCCACTGGCCTACCGCATCCTCTGCTCCTATCGAGAACCAGAACGGATCAAGTGAACCGATGGGATGGATCCCGTTGAATACCCAGGAAGGAGCACTGTTGAGCATTGTCACATTGGTTGGTGTCAAAGGTTGTGACTGGCCCCATCCAAATTCTATGGTCACATTCGTCACTGCAACGTTATCCGTAACGAAAGCGTTCACCTGGAAGATGTCTCCGGTGGACCACTGGCCTCCAAGTGATATCATGCCCATCTGCGGAGGTTCACTGTCATGTCCAACATTGACAACCTTTGTGAGAGGTTTGAAATTGTTCTTGGTGACGGTCAACTGCATTTGCATTGTCAGAGATGGCATATTGATGGTCGCCTTTCCCTGAGCATCTGTTACTCCCTCTGCCCAGAATGTTGTTCCGTTCATCAAACAAACAACCGCACCCTGGACCGGATTACCGGAACCGTCCTTGACGGTAAACTGGCAGTTGCCTGGTGTTGGTATAGGGTCCGAGAATGCCACATTGAATGCAGAAGGTGTCTGACTCCAGATCGGTACCTCCGGATCGCCCATCAGATTGTATTGAAGAAGATTCTTCCATGAATAGAGATCATGAGCTCCCTTATCACTGATATAATCCGAATGTGAAAGGGCAAGTGTCTTCCCCGGTTGATAGGCACCGTTGAAGAACTGCTCCCAGAACCGGTAATCATGTCCCTGATTATACCAGCCGCCATCGGTTCCTTTTGTCCAACCCACTGCATACCAGGATACCCTGGCCGCACCTACACAACCTATGCCCACATCTCTAAGTATGTCTTCGGTCAGACAGAAGGTTGAGTCAAAGTTACCATTATTGCAGGCATCGTTGTAGAAGAGGGGTTTCATAGCCCCGTTCGATGGAGATGATGAAGTCGAGAAATACGGTGTATCCGAGTACTCTCCACTGTCGCAAAGACCGTTGCTGTTGGTATCGGAGTTCCAGATCCTCCTGTAGATCCCCGTATTGCTTCCATGCCCTGCGAGGTTCACCATGAAGGCACCTGGGGTGATAGCGTTAACGAGATTGGTCGTGGAGAGCGATGTATTGTAAGGGAAGATGGAAGGCCAAATACCTGCTCCCTCGTAGAGGGTATAAGAATTGTAGGATGGTCCAGCCAGGAAATCCTTCCTGATCTCGTCCTTCATCCTGCCCTCATCCGTTGTATCGTTATGGGATGAATTTGTCCTGTAATTGGAATATGCCCCAGCCATGACCGACCTGTTATACCAACCTCCGGAAGGTGGGTTCTTCTCGTAGGAGAGAATATTGTTGACCAATGAGGTCATTGCAGAACTTGTTGTAGCAGACAGCCTTCCAACGTATACCTCCAGAGAAAGATCGATACCATCCACGGAGAATTCTCCGAAATAACCGTCATTGTCACCGTCCCAATCATAGGGAGTATGCCCCGATCCGGCGATATCACCGAAATATGCATCCGCAGGAACATAGGCGCCATCTGATCCAGTGTCACCGTAACCGTCCGGGACATATGCCATCCTGGATGGAACAATGGAATGGTCCCCTCCGATTATGACCCACTGGAGGCTCTCATTGGAATAGAAGTCCTTTATGCAGTTCCTTATCTTCTCCTGGTTGTCCACACCGTTCCAGTTGGAATAGATATAGGAGGTCTCAATCACTTTTGTGTACACTCCCCTTTGTGTCTTCCAAGCTGCCAGAGGCTGAAGTGAGGAGTTCATTGCCGAATCCGTTATTATCAAGCACTCAACAGGAGGGGTCTGATTGTGATAGACGGCCCCGGGAGAAACTGATATCGACGGAAGGACCTGAGGTTCCCATAGGGGTCCTTGATCATCAATGACATCCACAGTGGGATCGGAAAGACCTTCCGGGACCTGGATCCTCCCGATATACGACGCGTGGTCCAATCCCAGTTTGACAGAAACTGACTCAGGATAGATCATATGGTCCGATACTACCTCAAAGGGTGATAACCTCAACATGAGATACAGATTACCTCTCACCTGGATGACACCGAGGTTCTCAATTATCTTCGAGGTCTCTCCCTCTCCTTGTCCTGTGATCATTCCATCGGTTCCGGGATAAGGGACCTTACCGATCTCACCGGCGATGGATAGTGACCCAAAACTAGTTCTTTCAACGGAATTGATATTCGGTGATTCACCTTTCGGAATGGGGATATAGAAGGTCCTCTCAGGCAAGATCAGGCCTCCCGGAACCGAGGAGGTCCCCCATCCTTCGATGTAAGGTATCACGATATTATCCTCGATCAGGAGGTCCGGAACGGGAATTGAAAAGACCAGTTCCACGGAATTCTTCTCCCTCAAAGCTCCTGAATATTCCAGGTATGGGATAACGGATGCAGCCAAAAGTGATACTAGGACAATAGCTGTCCATTTATTGGAGGTCAAGGTCATGATACTACCCCGTAAGCCGGAATTCATTCCTATATGAACAATATATCATTTTTCACCTGTACCTCTAATATGGGAAAAAAAGGATTTTTCACCGAAGATCACACCTCTCCAGACCAATGCGAGGATCACAAGGCTTGCTAATACCATGGATCCTTGTATGATATCCACAAGAATATATCCCAGGGCATCCTCCATCTCGAGTATAAGAAAGAAGAATCCCTGGATCCCGTTGTTCATTGTATGGAAAATGATGGAAATGAAAAGGAGTATTGATGTGATCTTCACCTTTCCCGACCAACCATCACGACCAATTCCTCCAGAGGCCACACCAGTATATACGGCATGTACCGACACTCCAAGGATCACTCTCCAAAAAAATGCATCCATATACTGGAGGGTGGGACCATTGATAATGATCTCCTCCAGGGCAATGGAAAGATACCCTATCGATTCCACCAGTCCGAAAACCGCGCCGGAGAAAATGCCTGCTATGATCCCGACCTTTACCTTATCGTATCCTTTTCGAAGTCCCCCATGGGTAAGCAAGATGATCAGGTAGACAACTATGGCCGACAGTAGCTTCATCACCTCCTCTATTGGGCCCGCAGAAGCTACCCCAAGGGTCTGGGCCAAACCGCTTTCGACACCAAGGACAAGCACGATAGGTACAATGAAAAGGACCTCCATCACCGCAGATGCAGGGATGGAAACCAATATCGATAGGTGGACCAATATCTGTGAAAAGGAGAGGGAGGCATCCTTTTTCCATCGCTCTTTATTCTTAAGGAACAGGACCTTTCCAATTATCTTCGGGAAACCTGGTAGAAGAAAACCTAAGAGTATGTACCAAACGAATGCTGATAGGAAAGGGAGGATAACGGCTAAAAGGACGATCATGAGATAGATCGGGTACGTCGTCATCTCCTCTCCTCCTTGACACCCATGATGGTGAGGATCCCACCCATCATAAGGAGAAGGAATGACAACATGCCTGTGACCAGAATTCCGCAACAGGTCAGGAGTACCGACCCCCCGGTGGACCTTATCTCGATATCAAGGTCATCCGTTCCAGAATTAACTGAAAGAACCTCGATCTCGATACTGAGGCTTCCGGCCTTTTCTACGGTCACCTGGCCGTTCAAGGGAACTTTTCCCCTATTGCTATGAATAGTCCTTCCACCTGGACTCCGAACCTTGATGGAAACCCTAAGATCATCATCGGAATCGATCGAATATTGGACCACTCCAGGCAGGTCATTTTCAATAGTTATGACAATTACGTCCCCGTCAATTCCAAAATCGCTTTCATCGTAGAGGACCTGGTCCGAATACCTCATACCGGATATCAGGATCACTACTGTTATCATGATCAAAATGGATGAGGCAGTGACCAATATCAACCCATATCTGGTCTTTCCCCTGGCCCTCATCGAATAATAAAATACTGGACCTATAATTATAGTTCTCATTCCATGTATCAAGAAGTTAGGTTACATCTGTCTATCAGATCCGATAATCGGTTGTGACATTAGGTACAACGAAGGACCACTATGATAAAGATGGAGAAAGGCTTAAGTAAACTCCCAATGGATGTTTGTATCATCCCAGGTTATAGGATAATATGTCCTGATAGGAACTGTCCCAAATGATATTGAAATGGAAAGGTGCGTAGGAAATGAACCCTCTGGCTGTAACGAAATTGCTGAGTGATGAATACACTGTCAAGATCCTCACTGCAACCTTCAAGATGCCCAGATCGGCCAATTATCTATCGGTCAAGTTCAACATTCCAATTGCGGCCTGTTATCGAAGGATCCGGGAATTGGAGAAGATGGGACTCCTTCATATCACAGAGAAGATCCTTACACCCAGAGGAAAGAGGGTCTCACTTTATCAATCCAACTTAAAATCCGCTTACCTGACATTCGAGAACGGAAAGCTGAAAGCACTTATGGAGCTTTCCGGCCACCAGGATGGAGAAGAGGAAGAGGTCTGGAACGTTATCGAGAACTGAACCATTTTTTCGCACTTTCGGTCCTCTTACTTCAGTGTAATTAAAATATTTTGCCGGCCTAAGGAGACCTTGTTTGGAGGTCTTTCGATTGTTGATAAGCATCGGTTCCGATCATGGCGGTTTCGAACTGAAACAGGAACTAGTCAGACGTTTGAACGATTCCAACCACAAGGTCTTCGATAGGGGCTGCAGCTCACCCGACCCGGTAGACTATCCGGACATCGCCTCGTTGGTGGCTTCGGATATCAGATCTGGAAAAGCCCAGCTGGGCATCCTGATCTGTGGAACAGGAATAGGTATGTGCAACGCGGTCTCCAAGATCGACGGTATAGTTTCAGCCCTATGCACAAATTCATATATGGCAAGGATGGCGAGACTGCACAATGATGCAAACATTCTTTGCCTTGGCGGAAGGGTTGTTGGATCGGAGCTCGCTGCCGACATCGTGGATAGTTTCCTACTTAATCAACCCTTGATGGATGAGAAGTACATAAGAAGAAGGGAAAAAGTTACAAAGATGGAATGAGGAGGTTCAAAGATGCAGGAGATCTGGACAGAGAAATACAGACCTGATAAACTGGATGAGCTGGTCGGTCAGAAGGAGATTGTCCAGAGGTTGATAGCAATCGTAAAGAGCGGAAACATCCCACATTTCCTTTTCACCGGACCGGCAGGTACCGGAAAGACCACCTCCGCCCTTGCCCTTGCCAGAGAGCTCTTTGGAGATGATAAGTGGCGGGACAATTTCCAGGAGCTGAACGCTTCGGATGAGAGAGGCATCCAGATAGTCAGGACAAAGATCAAATCATTTGCCAGGGCAGCACCTTTGGGAGGTGCCGAGTTCAAGGTCATCTTCCTTGACGAGGCTGACTCGCTCACTTCTGATGCCCAGGCGGCACTGAGAAGGACCATGGAGAAGTATTCCACTACCTGCCGGTTCATACTCTCATGCAATTATTCATCCAGGATCATTCCCCCGATACAATCAAGATGCTCGGTTATGAGGTTCGCCCCTCTCAAACCGGAGGATATCAGGGAATATCTGAAGAGGATCGAAAAAAGTGAAGGCATCGAGATAAGCGATAGCGGATTCGATGCACTTCTCTATATATCCCAGGGGGACATGCGAAAAGCCGTCAACATCCTCCAGGTCGCCGCTTCATTTTCAAAGAGGATCGATTCCGATACTCTTTTCACCAGCTCAGCACTTGCCAGGCCGGAGAACATTTCCGAACTGATAACCCTTGCTCTGAAGGGTAAGTTCGGCGATGCAAGGGAACGTCTGGAAGATCTGATAACAAGGGGTGGACTGGCCGGAGAGGATATCCTCGGACAGATGCATCGGGAGCTTTTCAACATCCCCATGGAAGAGGATATGAGGGTAAGGGTACTCGATGCGATCGGTGAGGCTGATTTCAGACTGGTTGAAGGAGCAGATGAGAGAATACAGATCGAAGCCCTTCTTGCCCGCATTCAACTTCTTGGCATGAAAAGATAGGTCCATCAAATGTCCATAGAGAGGGTTTGACCTTCCCTTTTAAAACCGGATGATTCGAAGAATTTGAATGTCATATCCCGAGCTTTTACCAGATCAATATGTAAATGTTTCAGACCTCTATATTTGGAGAACCTGGCGATCTCACCCAATCCATTCTTCCCTACTCCTTTCCCTCTATACTGCCTGAAGATCCCCATGTCAAGTATCCTACCCCTATCGGTATCTATGACCGAAATTGCAGCAAATCCCAGATTGGTCTGTCCGCGTCTGATCCATATGAGATAGTTCATATCTGGTTCATTCCAGAACTTGGATAGTTGATCATCCCGCCCGGTATTGCCATGCTCAATACCCTGTGACATCAGCTCCATCCTGTGGGCCATATACATGGCAAGGAAATCCTTTTTCTCACCCATGGATACGAGCTTCAAGGTTATGGGACCTTCCTCTCCATCGTTCATAGTATTCACCAACGATCTAAGGTCTGAATACTCTTTTTAACCTTTTCATCAAATTATCAGCAAGTGATGAACCATCTTTGTTCGGGAGTATCTTATTTTAAGTCTCTGACCATGAATGGAAGATGTGCTTCAATATCTCCCTTGCAAGACCCGGAGAAGATGTCTCCGATAGGTTCGATGCAGTATTCGACAGGGAGATCGTTTTCGATCCAATTTATCATTCCTCCGCTTTCGACATTCCAAGACATCCCGTCATTTGTATGGATGAACCTGGCCGATTGAAATGGCTGTCCTGGGGGCTCATTCCAAGATGGATCGGTAATGATACCGAAGCAAAAAATATCAGATTTAGGACATTGAATGCAAGATCGGAGACAATTTTCGAGAAACCATCCTTCAAGCAAGCGATCATGGAGAACAGATGCTTGATACCTGTAACAGGATTCTTTGAGTTCAGAGAGGTCAACGGAAGGAAGTATCCTTACCATATCAGACCCTTTGATGGCAGGATCCTATCTCTGGCGGGTATCTTTGAGGATTGGAGGAACGGATCTGGCAAGGACATAAGAACATTTTCCATCGTCACAGTAAAAGCCAACCCTTTGATGTCGAGGATACACAATACCAAGATGAGGATGCCTGTGATCCTGAAAATAGAAGAAGAATCGATCTGGATGAACAGGGGATCATCCCGTGATGACCTTGTATCGATCATGAAACCCTACCCGGATGATGACCTGGAAGCTTTTCCTGTCTCCAAGGCCCTTACCAAGAGAGAGGTTGAGACCGATCTTCCGTTCATTATTGAACCATTTGACTACCCCGAACTCAGGTTCAAGGAATTGGAATCCTTTGGATAGCGGCAGGATATTGAAAGATCGATGACCGAGCATATTATCTCTGAAGAAGGCCTCCTGTCAATAGAGGTGTTTGATCTGGACCTTTACGAATTGGGCTGGAATGATTTCTTCGAAGAACAGGTGGCCTCCCTTGGTCTCGAGGGAGTATTTCCCGGAAGGGTTGCAAGAACCGCTTCAGGATCCGTGGAGCTCTTCACAGAAAAAGGAGAGATCGAGGCCAGGATATCAGGTAGGTTGAAACAGAGATCGTCCACAGGTTCAGAACTCCCGGGCATTGGGGACTGGGTCCTTGTCAAGACAATGGATTCCGGAAATGTCGTCTTCTTGGTCCTGAACAGGTCCTCGAAGATATCGAGGAAGGTGCCTGGAAAGGGAACAAGGGAACAGCTGATAGCTGCCAACATTGACATGATCTTTGTCGTGATGGGGATGGACCATGATCTAAATATCAGGAGATTGGAGAGATATCTGACCATGATCTCCGGTTCGGGGGCTCTACCGGTTGTCATTCTGAACAAAGCGGACCTTGTAGAAGATCAGGATCCCAGATTTGATGAGGTGAAAGGGATCTGTGGAGATGTTCCATTACTCTTGATATCAGCCCTTGAAGGGAAAGGTTTGGAGACAGTCAGAGACCTCCTTGGGAAAGGGAGGACCATTTCCCTTGTTGGATCATCAGGATCCGGGAAATCAACCCTCATCAATGCACTTTTGGACCGTCAGGTCCAGAGAACCGAGGAGGTCCGAAGGAATGATAGCAAGGGGAGACACGTCACAACATCAAGAGAACTCTTCATCATTCCGGGAGGGGGCCTGATAATAGACAATCCCGGGATCAGGGAGATCCAGCTATGGGGAGAGACAGCTGATCTCGATGCGGCATTCCCAGACATATGTGAACTTTCGCTTGATTGCAAGTTCAAGGACTGCAGACATATTTCAGAACCTGGTTGTGCAGTGAAGGAAGCGATGGAGAAGGGGACCCTCAATCAGGAAAGATATGGTAACTACCAGAAGATGCGAAAGGAGCTCGAGGTCCTTTCCATCAGGTCCGATAAGAGTTCAGAGGCTGTGGAAAGGGATAGATGGAAACCTATTATGAAGGGTTTTAAGAACTATTACAAGTTCAAGAAAGAGGGAAGATGAGCATCGGTCATTACACACATGTACCGAAAAGCTTTTTATCGTCCAGCGATAAGTCCATATGGTCCTTGGGAAGGAGGGGGCCTTTGTATTATGGATCGGAGCTTTCAAGCTATCGTTCTCATTGTGTTGCTTTCTTTTTCTATTATCGATGTCGTTTCCGCTTTCCCAGAAGAAGATTCCAAGAACAAACTATGTAAGTCTCGATCTTCCGGACCAATACTTATCAATGGAGACCAGGAACTTGAGAATACTTCAACATTCTTAAGTTGGCAAGGAAATGGAACCAAGAATGATCCATACATCATGGAAGGCATGACAATAGATGGGATGGGGGGTGCCTTCTGCCTGCACATTACAAATACGGCAAGCCATCTAATGATAAGGAACTGCAACTTCGCCAATACTTCTATTTCTAATAACATTGCGGGAACAGGCTCTGCTATCTTTCTTGATTCTATGAATGTGATGATCACTTCAAATTCCATTTCAAAAAGCGGGATCGGGATCCGGATCGATCCTCAGAGTTCTGATCTGAATATCACAGACAACACCATCTCAGGATGCGGATATGGTTTGGTGATTACTGGAAATGGTTTGAATAAGAACATCTATGGAAATATAATTAAGGAAAGCACATCGGACGGCATTCACCTCGATGATATCAGTAATCTGAACCTGGCTGACAACAATATATCCACATCAGGTGGAAGCGGCATAACACTGAACCAAGGTCGTGATAACACATTCCGATCAAATCAGCTTTATTTGAACGAAGAAAGCGGCATCCGTATCAACCACTCGTTCAATAACAGGTTCTATTCGAATGAAATGACCCGAACCGGGATCTTTCTGATGCAGGAGATGTATGGGGATCCAAATATCATAACTACCAATAATACAATTAACGGGAGATCGATCCATTTCTTCTCTGGAAGGGACCTTAGAGACGTGGATCTGCCCAAGGAAGGAGGGCAGATCATATTTGAATCATGTTCTTACGGAGAATTGAAAGGATCCAATATATCACACACCTATTATCCGATCCAGATGGCATTCTGCAATCAGATGATTGTCAAGAACTGCCACCTCATGGATATTCTGGGATGTAGTATCACCATGGTGGACTCCGAGTCTGTAATCATCGAGGATTGTACCCTGGAAAATTGTAATGATGGAATTATTACGAAGAATGATCAAGGGGTCATTTACAATCAGGCCATTTTCATACAGGACAATACCTTCTCCGAGATCGAGGGAAGTGCTCTGGTGATGAACGGAGGAATAGGAAACAAGGTCCTAAGGAACGTTGTGGATCAAGCAGGAGTTGCTGGCTTTCATCTAACCAACACAAAGAACACAACGGTGATCTCAAATCTCATTTCCAATTCCGGTAAGGGTGTTCACCTATCACATTCAGATAGTATCAGATTGATGGACAATGCGTTTTACCGTTGTGATGTCGGCCTCCTCGAGGATTCGGGTAACGGGTGCTCAAGCATTTACAATAATATTTTCAGTGAGAACACGGGTTATTCCATCCACCTGGGTCCTTTTTGCAGTGGAGATAGGATATACAGCAATATATTTTCATCAAATAACGGAGTAGGGGTCGATCTTGATCCCAACCAGCTACAGGTCAAGGATGAGGGATGCCTTGGAATGTGGTATCATGAAGATGGATACGGCAACTACTGGAGCGATATGATCTGTCCGGACTCCAATAAAGATGGGATGGTGGACCACCCATACCCGATTTCAGATGATTGCAAGGATGAATTTTCACTGGTGAACCATCCCTTTGAACATATTGCCCGACCCGGTAATTTAAAGGTAACATCTGGAAATGGATTCGTAAATATGGAATGGACAGAACCTGTTAGGAATATGGATTCCATTCACATTGGATACAGGATATACAGGGAAAATGAAACGGAAACCTGGGATCTTATTAAGGAACTGGGACCTGAGGTACATTCTTACAATGACACAAAGATAGAAAACGATGTTGACTACTGGTATTCCATCCGTTCCGTAAACAGGTTCGGCGAGGGAGGGAGATCAGGACCATGGCACGGAACTCCTGACGGGCAACCTCCGCTCATCGAAATTATTTACCCCAAGGATGGAACCTATATCGATTCTGTACATTTCAACGTGAAATGGAATTGTTCTGATAATGCAAGCGGGATCGGATCACTGATGGTCCAGTTGGACAATTTCTCCTGGGTTCCATTGGATGTGGGAAAGAAAACCCACCTATTTTCTCTTGTCAGTGAAGGTTCCCATGTCATCAGGATCCATGTTGTCGATAACGTTGGCAATCAGAATTCCCAAGAGGTCCATTTTATTGTTGATATTGACCTGCCTTGTCTGGAGATAGAGGTTCCGGCCAGGAATGGATATGAAAAAGGACCCAGCATCAACTTGACCTGGAAAGGTTGGGACGTTACTTCCGGAATAAGAAATTTCGATATAAGATTGGACAACGAAACATGGTTATGGGCGGGAACCGGACAATATTTCATCATCTCCGACCTGGACATGGGCCATCATTGGATAGATATTAGAGCTACCGACCAGGCGGGAAATATTCAGGTGGAAGGTGTTCCCTTTGAAATTGACTACATTTCACCGGATATACACATTATCGAACCAATTAATGGCTCCCGGTTCAACAGGGATAATCTGTTACTCAGATGGGGATCCTCGGATATCGGTTCAAGGATCGGAGAAACAAGGGTCTATTTCAATATGGAACTTGTGAACCGTTCCGAGAATGGTCTGGAGCTTTTCATGGATGACCTTCAGCACGGATGGTATGAGATCAGAGTGGAGGTGGAAGACCTTGCAGGCAACCTAGATGTGGAAACTGTGATCATAATGATCGATCTGGTCTCCCCAACCATATCACCGATCAACCCATTGGGGAGCAATGTGGCCCTCGACTCCAACATCACATTCTCCCTTTCTGAGCCAATGGATTGGTCAACCGTAATGGTCCTTCTCGATGGTGCTCAGTTGGATTGGTATAGGGACGGTTTGGTTATTTCGGCCGATAGGGACGTTGGTCTTTCCTTCGGTAGAACTTACAAGGTTGCTGTTGTGGGAAGGGACCTGGCAGGAAATGAAATTGAAGAAGGCACCTGGTCATTCGGTACAGATTTCAACTGCTCGGTAATTGTTCAAATTATTAACGAAAAGGGATCCCCTCTGCCTGGAGCTCGGCTTACATTCAACACAGGAGAGGGATTTATTGCAGGACCTAACGGAAATGTAACCTTCACGGTACCATCCGGAGATTATGGAGTGACGTTATCAATGGAGGGATACAAGGAAAGAGTGATCATGATCACCCTTCTGCCCGGGGTCTTGAACGAACTTGATCCTATCGTGCTTGAAAGGAATGAGGAGAAAATGGACGGCATCCTCAGCGGAACTGGAAAAGGACACATCTCATCAGGCTTGTTGGTGATCCTGGTGATATCATTGATACTGATATCAGCGATCCTGATTATTTTGATCCTTATAATGAAAAGAAGAAACAACGGGCTCATAGGTGAAAAGGTAATTGATCCCTTCGAAGAAGTGGAGCAAATGAGATATGTGGCCGCTATAAAAGGGATCGATATCGCCACAATAGAATCCGATTATAAAAGGTCAGTTTTCCTAAGGAATGCTGGCCGGATGGAAGAAGCGGATATGGAGCTCAATAACTACAAGGCGATCCTAAGAGAATATATTGCAGAAAGATAAATGTGGCAGCTTAAAAAATGGGGAGACTATCTGACCATTGTATATCTGTCGAGGAGCCTGCAGAGCTTCTTATGGGTCTCATCCGTCAGCTCTTTTTTATCAACCATCTCATCAAGGTAATCCTTTGCATCCGAGATGGACCTCTGCCGTGCTTTGGCTATTATCGAGGCTTTCAGAGATGGTTTGAGGTCATCTTCGATATCAGATGATTCCACTATCTCGTTGAGATCGTATTTGAAGTAATCAAGCTTTCCAAGGTGAAGCATCGGTTTACGGAGCCTCTCTCCGGGATTCTTCTTCTTTGTTGTGTATGATCCTTTCTTACCACCTTGATACTTCATTCTTCTGGCCAAATCAAGAACTCCAAGGATTCAAAAGGGACGGTATTACTTATACATTTCTGAAATCTTGAAATCCGTGTCCTCGATCGTTGGTCACTCCAGCTCGGATATGATCTCCCGAACGGCCTTTTCAAGTGTCTGTCTGGAATTCAGAACGTACATCCAACCCGTTGAGATCATCTTATCAACAGAAAGGGACATGAACTTTACATCACCTTTCCAACCAGCGCCTTTATGGCCTCCGGTATAGACCAATTCAACATCCTCCAAACCCATAGCCTCTGTAACTATGTTTGGTATCTCCCTGATAACCACATGGTCCTTAGTCCCTAGATTGTAGTATTCGAAAGGCGTGGATTGCGTCCTTGTCGCATGGATGACCCCCTTAACACAGTCGGATACATGGATGTAGGATT
The DNA here is from genome assembly GCA_965234725.1 of Thermoplasmatota archaeon. GTDB lineage: Archaea > Thermoplasmatota > Penumbrarchaeia > Penumbrarchaeales > Penumbrarchaeaceae > Penumbrarchaeum > Penumbrarchaeum helgolandense. The sequence goes on from CBDDUX010000110.1 coordinate 20,707, forward strand.
TCCTCTGGTAACCATCCCCCAATATCTCAAGACGATTGGGGTCCTTCTTCAATTTGTGGTAGAAATCAAATAATATTCCATGGGTGGACCTAGAACCCACCACGTTTGCAAATCTGAAGACCGATGATCTGATGGAGAAGTTATCAGAGAACGCTGAGATAAGGGCCTCCGCAGCCAGTTTGGATGCGCCATATTGAGAAATGGGCATGAGAGGACCGTAATCCTCAGGGGTTGGAAGAACACTTGCATTTCCATATACAGTGGATGTCGATGTGAAAGTAAATGAAGCTGGATCTCCGGGTCTTGCCTTCCTGATGGCTTCCAGGAGATTGTATGTTGCCAGTATGTTCTGCTCAACTGATACCCAGGTATTATCTGCTCCCACCCTGACATCCGGGTTAGCTGCCACATGATACACATGGTCCTTGTCCTTGAGAACCGAGATTAGGTCCTTATCAGAAACAAGGTCCCTCTGGAAGAAAGCAATATCATTCATACAATGGGCCAGGAACTCCTTCTTCCCGCTGGAAAGGTCATCATAGACAGCCACCTCATGACCTTCTTTGAGAAGCGCATCCACCAGATGGGACCCGATGAATCCAGCTCCGCCTGTCACCAGAATTTTCAGAGATTCCATGAACGAAACTGGTCCGTATGTGATAAAAAGGTTCCTTCGATGTTCATGTTCTTAAGAATTTTGTTCCTCATTAATCTTGGATACTTCCTTTGCTTTTTTCTTTGGATAGAGCTTTTCGATCTCCCCTCCACCCTTGATAAGGACCTTGCCCGCACCCTCCCAACCAGCCCTTGTTCCTTTGATACCTTCCCTTGTCAGAGAGGTGGCCAACTGGAACGATTGTGTGGTGGCCTTCTCACCAAAGGCCATGGTCCTATCTACTGCCCCCTCTGCAATGTCATGGGCCTTGTCGATCTGTTTCCTTGAGAATTCCTTGGTATCCTTCTTCAGCTTCTTTCCGTCCTTTCCCATGAGCTCCATGGGCATGGTTGCTATCTCCAATCCGATATCGGTAAGGGTTCTGTTCCCTTCACGCATCAGCATCATGGATTCCCTGGTTCCCTTTAGCGCGAAATTGGTAGCCTTCCTCCTCTGTTCCTCTGCAATATCAAGGGCTTTCTCAGAAACATCAAGGGCCTGGGAGATCACCTTTGTCGTCTTCATCGCAGCCATTTTCGGATTCCTTATTGTGTAGACAATGAATCCGATTGCGATCAGAACGGCCACGAATTGAAGAATGTTCAGGTTCGACAGGAAGTAGATAACAGGGTTATCAGCCCCTAATATCCTTGTGAGCTGTTCGGAAAGTAGTGCAAATCCCGTTGATCCGATCGAAGATCCTATCGCTACAGCAAGTAGCACCTTGTATGGGGGAAGGCCCACGATCCTTCCGAAGACTGTCCCTCCCACACCACCGGAACCACTGAACGGGACAAATACGACAAATGTGGTGAGGAAGAAAGTCGCCTTTCCGAACCATCTTGTCTTCGCAACCTTCTCCTTACCTTTTGCCTCGGTCCTTTCCAGGGATGGGCCCACGATCGGCAGCTTCTTCACCCAATCATAGTTCCAGATAAGAAAAAGGGAAACACAGATATCAATTGCTGATGTGGACATACCTGCCATCAGCCCCGGGACGCCATTTGAGACAGCCTTCGGGATCAGGGTTTCCTTTCCCGCAGGGGGAAGGGTATAGAACACCCATATATTGATCAGCTCCTTACTGACATCCCACCCCATCCAGATCGAGAGGAATGTCACTGTTGAAACAGCAATGATAAGGAACAGGACCCAGGGGAAGAAGAAATGGAAAATCTTCGTGGTCCTGTCCTTCTTGTCAAGGTCTGTCTCAAGGAGTCTCCTCCACCAGGGCACAGGTCTTAGGGGCTTTTCATACCCCTGATCCTCAACCGGTGGAACGAACCCTTCCATAACGGTTCAGAAGAAGGGAATTATTAATGATTATCGTAGGGAAGTCCCCAATTATCCATTCGATCTGAAGTTTCTAAATTCAGTACTTCACTAACTTTTTGAATCGATGTAAGGTACACTGGCCCA
>CBDDUX010000111.1:0-7357 GCA_965234725.1 Thermoplasmatota archaeon
GGAAACGGGGCTCTTGGAGAAACCGCGCCTCCTGTTGACTCTACGGAAACTGTCAAGTCCGGTTCGGAGAGCAGCAGGTGGGAAAGTCCTTTCCCCGAGGTCCGCACCTCCTGCTGACTCTACCATTCTATCTGAAATTGAAAAAAGGAAAAAAAGAATTGAATCAGATAAATATGATGGAGAGTTGAGCAATTGGAAAATGTGATTGGAAATTATTATTATCAATATTCCTCATATTTTTTCATCCTATTTCTTCTTATTACAATTATTGCAACGATAGTACTAATGATAAGACCGATAATAAACAATGAAACCAATATCATAGGTCCTATTGTTCCACCATTTTCATCCGATCTGAGATCATATCTCATTTCCCTTTCCGTACCGTTGAGAAGAACCTTGAACCTGATCTCATTTGAATTATAGATCACCTTGAAATCTTCGATCTTCTGGAAATTCCCTGACCAATTGATCTCACATAGATGCGTAACATTGCTTCCATATTGGTCTATTACTCTTACCTCCACCATTCGTGTCAAATGGGAATGCCACACTTCTATCTCTGAGATGATCGATGGTTCCCTTATCTCAATGAAAACCAATCTCTCTAGTTCTATCTCACCATATTCCATTCTCAATGATACGGAATGGTTTCCAACCTCTTCCGAGAGAATTAAAATTGTTCCGTTTGACTGTTCGATCTCCAGGAAATCCGGACAATCCACGATCCATTGGTTCCAATCTGCGTGATTCCCATCATTGTCAGAGAGATATGGGTGGATCTCCAATGCACTCCCTTTGTAACCGATGTAGGTTACCCTCTCGGTAATGATCGAAACAGGGTCGAAAATAACATCAATGATCTTGAAATATTCCATGAATACTCCATTGGATGAAACATTGATCCTCAACCAACCTTCACCCAATTCCTTTCCTTTCAATGATATCTCTTCTTCCATGGCATTTACTTCGATGCCTGAGGATTCGATATGTGTGGTGTATTCCTTCATCTTCACGTTGATCGAATTATATACCGAAATATCACAAATGAATTCTTTTCCAAGCGTAAGAACATCTGGTAATTCGATCATTATCTTCCTTGGATATTCCACAACCTCGATATCGAAAAGGAATGTCCGTTCCCTGCCATATAGGTCGACCGATATCTCGATAGAATCCTTTCCTGTCCTGATCCCGGATATGGAGAAATCGAATCCATGATCCCATTTCACCTGAAGGTTTGATGAATACTTGATATCTGAAATGGTATGATATTCAATGACATACCGGTTATCGATATCCATGAGAGATGTGGATATCTCCTGAGAAGTTCCCACCTCTATTTTATCGATGGAGGAATTGAATTCCATCATTCCGATCTCTCTGATGACCAGATATTCTATCTTCGTGATCTTTTTCTCCTGATATCTTACAACAGTTGTGGTGATGTCGATCTCACCGCTTCCGGTCGGAATTATCGTACGATCAGGACCTGTTCCGAGTACCGTGCATGGTCCTTTGATGTCAAATTTGATTGTGAAATTATCAGTGGGAGAATATGTATGATCCAGAACCGAAACATCGAGGTTAATCTCATCATTGACAAAGAGATATCTTTGATCCGGTGTGATGCTAACCTTGCTGAAATACGGAAATATATCCATTTCGATGGTTTTGTGGATTCCCGGCCTTTTGATCGAGAAATTGAATTTCAAATTGCCTTCATCGGTTGCCATCATTGTTATTTTCGGAAGATCGATATCAATGATAATGTAATTCCCATCAATAGAGAGGTCATACTCATTCTCCTCGGGTATCCATAGGGTTCCATTATCGTCATATGTGTAGAATTCGATCATGAATTCCTCACCTGCGATGATATCCCTTTCAGGAGTGATTATCTCGATGCTTTCTATTGGTTTGTAGCCGTAAAGAATGATCTCTGACGATACGAACTTCCCGTATTTTGAGGCTACCAGAGTGAGTTCGAGTTTACCACTTTTCAAGGGTTTTACCATCATATTCTTTCCATTGATGGTCTCGATCTCCATTTCATAGGGATTGTACTGGGTCTGATATGAACAGACCGATGTAATATCGGATCCGTCATTTGACCGTATCACAAATGGCAACTTCGAGAAATTCTCCATGGGGCAATCAAATGTTGCATATTCAATCGATTTCGGAATACTCCCGAAAGACGCCAGTATGATATTCTTGCCGGAATACTGTGAAATATGTTTTCCATTGAAATCATATTCAAGTTCTATTCTGCAGATAAGGTCCTTTCCAAGGTCAGGAACCTTCCATTTTACATTTGCTGATCCATTTTTTTCAATATGTATCTTACCAACCTCTATCAGATCATTTTCATAGTCCAATATTATTGTAACAGTTCCTCCTTCGAATTGTCTGCTGCTTTTCAGATTGAATTCCATCGTTTCATCCGGATAGAGGATGGAACCATCCGATGGTTTCTCAAGTTTGACGATATCAGAAAAATCGTCAACATGGATGGTATAAGGTCCGCATAATGCGATATGATCCTTGTGAGAGAGCCTGAAATAGACTTCCCTTGACGGAATATTCGGCATAATAACGTCCCTCCACCATCTCTTCAAACCGGTCTCCAAGGGGAAGAACGGGCCATCATTTCCCGAATATGATATGGAAAGATCGAATTCATCCTTCATCATCCTTGGATCATCTGATTCTGTGTAGGTCCATTCAAAATGCTGTATCGATCCCCCCCTCATATGAGGGCTCAGAGGTTTTTCAGTGAAAGAGAGGATAGGTTTATTGGTCAAAGTATTCGGAAACCAGACCAGACCTCCTTTGGCGTAATTTCCAGTCATTGAATGTGCAAATATCAGGTCCTTGTCACCATCGAGATCTATGTCGTAAATAGAGGTGTGATATGATTGTCCACCATTGAAAAACGTTCCCTGTTTGACCAGATCCCAGGTCCAATCTCCATTGCCGAACGCTATCCAGACCTCACTGTCATAACCATTGACCTTATCGTGATTGTCATAAGTGGGTATGGTTTGTATCATCAGAAGGTCCATATTTCCGTCCTGATCGATGTCATCGAAAACTTCCCTATGGTTGGAGGAAAAATATTCGAACTCTTCCGGAAAAGGCCTCTGTATCCATCCCTTCCCGTCATCATTCTCGTAGAGATATTTAGCAGGAATCCAGTTATCATAATTACGTGTAGTAGCAAGTAGTACATCCAAGTCCCCGTCGTTATCGATGTCGGCCACAGCGAGATTTCTCCCCCATTCGTATTCCGGAAAATTCTCCGAGAACTCGGACCAGTTTCCCTTTCCATCCGAGATATAGTTGTAACACCTGAAGGGGCCTGTATTTCCAGAAGCCCCGCTGTTACCTGTTGCTGAACAGATATCCAGCCATCCGTCATTGTTCAGATCGCAAAGAACTTCGTCACTAGCTTCATACTTGTGTGAGGAATCGGGATGTTTGGAATCAAATGAGGGAAGTCCGTTGTTCCAGCCATCGTTTACAAAGGATGAATTTCCAGTATTGATGCCAGGATGAATGAAATCCGAGCTTGCTGCACTATTGGCTATGAAATCATACAAGCCATCGGCATCAATATCTCCTATGGTAAAATCTGATAAGCTGTTATTATTCACAACAATAAATGACCAATTCTGCAAAGAAAGATTTCCATTATCATTAATAATCGAATAAGCCATAATATGATAGGAAGATTCTATTAATACACTCTTGCTAAATATTAAATCGGGATATTCATCGCCTTTCATGTTGATCTCGCGCACGGAACCTAAACTGTCATTGAAATCAAAAAAGGTATGAGAGAAATTTCCATAATTAAATTCAAATGAGTGAAGTCCATCTTGATAATTCCCGAATTCGGTTTTCATTTCACACAAACCTGAAATTATTTCGGGGTAATTATCGTTATCAAGATCCATAATACATAATTCATTTTGCCATACGGCTTCTGAAGTAATATTAATGGGTTCTTGAAATAGTATTCTATTCCCATCTATGTGACATATATTTTCATCTGCACTGATACGTTCAATGTTGTAAGTGTAACTTGTAAGAAATGTTAGAGTTACAATAAGAAGCGAAATGATGATCTTAAATAATCTCTTCATGTTGATCCTCTTCAATAATTATAAAATCATGGGTTGAGATATTTATTATTTCCCAACCCATGTGTTTTCATCGAATCAGGGATTTGTATAGTATATCACATCCCCGGCCCATAGGGGGTCCGCTGCCTGGAATACAATGCCGTTGTAGAGATTGTGAGAATAACCAACAACATCCCCATCTATGATAGTAGTGTAGGATATGGCAACATATGTCAGATCACCTCCGTATATACCAGAAGTATCCACTTCGGGAGCATTGTCATAATCTAAATCTATTACCATCAAAGTATTGCCAGACAATCTGAGCTGTCTTGACCATATCTCCGTACATGGATTCATACCAACATCATCAACATCCCAGATAACCGTTATGCCGCCTTCGAATCGTTCCCATTCTTCTTCTTCTTCTCCGTCAGCAGGTAGTCCGCTATCGATAGCAACACCCCTTAGCTCCGGTTCAGTACTTCCCATTGAGCCAACGTTCAATACGGAACCCCAATTGTTGCCTAGGTCAATACTTGCTCTACCAGCAATATAGTTGCTGCCTAAAGAACCGATCTTCTGACCTACGATTACAATTTCCCAATTCCATGTTTCTTCATCTTCTGTTTCACCCCATATTGTGATATCCGGGAAGGAATAGTGAGTGTTCTGCTCTGTGAAAATCAACGTTCCCTTTCCCTGAAATGCTTGTCCAGCTATATTTGGAACTCCATTAATGGCGAAGTATTTGTACCTGACATCAACAGTCCCATAATCCCTCCATTTACAATCAAAGGTCAATACTACGTGTTCAATGTTACCTATTCCATCTTCACCACCTACTGCAACGTCCGCATCGATTGATGGGTGTCTGAGATCAACACAATCATCATATGCCATGTAATCGATATTTCCGAAATTTGAAGATATCTGTCCGTAGTTCTCCCAATAGTAATCACCACCCCAAATCTCCCAATGTGGATAACCACCTCTGTTGGAATATTCTTCCCATACAAAATGTATTCTTAAAAGATCAAATGAAATACCCCCTGTTTCTGCGCAATCTGTAATTGTTCCTGCTATTCTCGGGTAATTGCTTAATGTTCCAAAGCCATCATGAATTGTATGTACTCCATACCAATTAGATGTGAAATCATCAAAATAAACTGCCTTTGTTCTAATATCAGAGTCACTATTAACCGGATTATTGGTTTCTTGCCAAACAACAAAGACAACCTTTCCTTCGTCTGGAATATCTAGCATCACAATGTCAGGATACCATTGGTCCATTTCACTTGTTGAGATATATGTATGACCCTGCCAATTTGCACCATTGTCAGTTGATCTTGCCAAGACAACATTGTACGGACCTGCGTATCCTCTCTGTGTGACAAAGGCTGCAACAATGTTGTCGCCATCTGAATCAATTGATCCATGTCTGCCATACATTGTATTGCATGGCTCATAGTGGTATCCTCCGATAAATCCTTCATTTGATATTGCATTGGCAATGCCTGGAAAGAGAAATAGAAATCCGATTCCAGCCATTAATGCAAAATATGCTATTCTTCTTTCTTTTTTTAACAAGCTCATTTTTTCACCTCACTTTCATTTTTTTTATTTGTAAAGGACAGGGTCCTGTCCAGTACCTGTTAATAGGAAATCTTCCATCCAGAAAGCTTCGATGAGATCAACGACACCGTCGTTATTCGAATCCGCCAAGGGATCCTCAAGGCTCCTGGTGATGTTGAACAGGTCCGGGTCATATGTCTGGTAGGACCTCATGGAGCAGATTATATCACGTTCAGGACCCTGAAGGTCTGGCCCTCCCAAACCGGACCTTTCTCCGTTGAGTACTACCGTGATCGATGAACACGATATCTGATCCATCCAGTGGTCTATCGTGCCAGAGGAGATGTTACCATCGTCGAAGATGAAGTAGGTCTCGTTCAATACCCTTTTTTCATGGTCGTAAATGTAAATGATCACATCATCTTGCGGGGAGCTTTCGGTTATCAACCACTCGTAGGCGGATTGAACGTTCGAGATCGTGGCCTGACCATCGGACTCGAGATCGGATTGTATAGTGAGGTAGCGAATGTTCTCGTCTGGTAATGTTTCACTTATATAATCAAAGAAGGACCTGGCCTTTCCCAATTCAGATGATGAGTAGCCACCGTATCCGGATACCACGATCAAGCATTTGTCTTCGACTGACAGTTCTCCGTTCGTATCACCCGATAGAAGGATCACCAGGGTCAGGATTGATAATGATACGATGGTTATCGAAGATATCCAGCAAACAGGTTTTTGATTTGTATCTCTTCTTTCTTCCATGGAGAATTTTATGGAAGAAATCCTTATTTAACGATTATCGTGTTTTGGAATTTGGAGAGGGGGGGACTTAAATAGGATCGCGTACGGGAAGGTATCCGTTCTCCTCGAGGCACTTCTCGTAGACTTCTCTCCTTTCATCCTTCTTCTTTTTATATAACAGTGGATATTCCTGAGATGATTCAAATGATTCTCTTGCTTTGGTCAATTTTCCCTCCCTGATATGGACCAGAGCCTTGTTGAAATGAACTCCGGAAATCCCCTCGAGATCATTCAATTTCTTCAGAACCTTTTCAGCCCTCCGAAGGAGGTCGTGAGCTGTCCTTATCTTTCCCTTTCTCGAATATGTATCGGAAAGGTTGATCTCCGTAATTGCTTTGAGCCATGGTAAATTGAACTTTATTGAGAGGTCTCTGCTTTTCTTCCATTGTTTTTCCGCATATGAGAAATTCTTCAATCTGAACAGGTGGACACCGTGACTGTTGAGGAGTTCTGCTTTCGAAATATTCATTTCAAGCGCTCTCATCATTTTCAGACTTTTTAGATAGAATCCGGTTGCCTCTTCATTTATCCCCAGATCGGAAAGGATGTCGGCTTTGAGATAATAAAGCAATGCTTTATGTTCTGGTCTGAGGTCTTTATTCAGATAAATGTCAATGATCTCCAGGGATTTTTCCGGATTCTTGACAGTTTTCACGCATGTTATCCAACCTATGAGACAGGTTATCCATTCACCAGGGAGGAGACCTTTTCTGGAGTGAAGAAGATTTAGAAACATCTCCAAGGAATCACAAACCTTTCCCGCTCTCCTTTTTTGATCGCCCCTTATTAGAACGTAAGTGGTCAGTCATCTGAAGCTTGACACCTTTTTTCCAAAGTACATTCGGCCA
>CBDDUX010000112.1:0-4676 GCA_965234725.1 Thermoplasmatota archaeon
AAATGGACGAAAAAGGAAAAATTAGTGGAGAGAATTAGTTCCTGAATCTCTAACACGAAAAGGAGAAGACGGATCAATCCCATTTATACTCCGATTCACTCCTTCTTGATGTTTAATAAATATAGAAAAAAGTTCCTATTCCTCTAACAATCTTTCACGCAATCTTCTGTAGGTGCCCTCATCGATCTGACCTCGAAGAAGGTCAGAAGCAAGAGCTCTGAGGATCTCCTTCTTGATATCATCTGGATATGCTCTTTGATATCTAACTACTCTACCCTCTCTTCGAATCCTCACCATTCCAAGTACCTTTAACTTGCCGATATTGTAGGAGATGACGAATCTGTTCATTCTCAGGTCTCGCACAAGTTCCTTCTGGGTGAGATCAGGCATCTCTTCCACAATATTGAGAATCTTCTCCTGGACAGGACTGAGGTGCTTGATGAGATCTTCTTGTGTTTCTCTAGCCCTATGGAACAATTTAGCTCCGGCGTAGTAGCATCTACGGCCCCTGTGCATCTTGGAATGGATCTTACTCTGTTTTTCAAGAGTGTGGAGATGATATCTGAGGGTGCCCTCCTTTTGGGGAAGAAGTTGAAGGAGCTCTTGAAGAGAGATCCCTGGTTTGGATGATATTCTCTCCATTAACCGGGAACGTGTTTCATTGCTCCTTTCCTGGCGTTCTTCGGACATGAACGGGCGCCTTCCTGATGATGAAGAGGAGGATCAGTACTCGTCGCCGAGATAGGTGCTCATGATCTCGTGGTAGGTCTCGATAGAGATGTCCTCGCTATCGAGCCTATCCTTGAGGAGTCTCTTCATCTCCTCATCTTCAAGTCTATCCTCCTCCTGTATCGTATCGTTGACAACATCGTCCCAATACCTTGATAACTTTTCTGCTCCGGAGCGACCGGTATTCCTTCGGACGATAAGAGAGACAATCACAACCAGCAGGATACATAAAAGAACTGCAACGATCAGGATGACATAGATGTTCACGCCTTTATCTTCAACCGCTCCAATAGAATCCCATTTATCCGGATCGTTCGGATATTTGTCCAATTTCAGACCGGTGGTGGAATCATCCTCGTTCATACCTTGGTTCCATCTGTCAGGATAACCGTCCTCGTCAGTATCCATGGAAGCAGCCATATCATTGGGGAAAGCATCCGAATTGTCCCCAATCTCATCCTCATCCGTATCGATCCACTCATTTGGATCCAGCGGAAAAGCGTCGGAGTTATCTCCGGATCCGTCCCTGTCGGTATCTATCCATTCCAGTTCATTATCCGGGAATTCGTCACTGTTATCACCGTGGCCGTCCCCATCCTTATCGGACCATTCCAATGGATCCGAGGGGAACACGTCCGAGTTATCACCAACCCCATCCTCATCGGAATCAACCCATTCAAGTGGATCAAAAGGGAATCCATCCAATCTCAATCCGGTGGTGGAATCATCCTCGTTCATTCCAGGATTCCATCTGTCAGGATAACCGTCCTCGTCAGTATCCATGGAAGCAGCCATATCATTGGGGAAAGCATCCGAATTGTCCCCAATCTCATCCTCATCGGAATCAACCCATTCAAGTGGATCAAAAGGGAATCCATCCAATCTCAATCCGGTGGTGGAATCATCCTCGTTCATTCCAGGATTCCATTCATCCGGATATCCGTCCCCATCTGAATCCACGGACGCCGCAGGATCAAAAGAAAAAGCATCCAGAGAATTGAGAACTCCATCTCCATCCCAATCAGGATCCGGACCGGAAACGTTGGAGATATTCACAAATCCCATTGCGAGGTTGTTCTGGGGTTTGTAATCGTCTGCATCATCGGTTGAGACGTTCACGTAGATCCTGTAATGCTTATCTTCCATACCGGAAACGTCCCATTCATATTGGATGAAAGACGATCCCTGACCGGGAGCAGTTATATCAAAGGTGTGCATCACCGAACTTTCATCCACTGAGTCCAAGTACAGTCTCACCTGCGCCTCTCTGTCCAATTCATTTCGATTATGAACAAAGGACTGTATCTTCATCACATCATCAACACCTACAGGTTTGGAGAAATAGATCTCCTCAGTGGATACCCACAGATCGTAGAATTCACTCTCATCCACCAAATCGGCATAGTCCTTCGGATAGTCCTGCCAGTTGAACTTTTCAGGTACATCCGTTCCGTTCTCCAAGATCAATCTCCATTCCTCGTCGGTGAGCCTTTCGGCCATGGGCTGCTTGAATTCGTAATACGAGAATATTGGGCCCAATGATGCTCTAAGTGTAGCGTTCCCATCATTAGCAGTATCGTTCCAGATAACTACAATAAGATCGAATTCACCAACTGCCTCCTCGAGTACCTTTCCGGAAACTCCATCCTTTGGATCCGTATTTGGATCCGTGTGGACGTCCGCTACCAATCTGGAATCACCTGCATCCTCTGGAACATTTTCGAGAAGAACTTCCAATCTCGATCCGAAGTACATTATGAACTCATATTCCGATGCGTTCAAGGGCACATTCTTCAGCTCTCTCTCCGAGAAATCCTGTAACTTCTCCAACAATTCCGCGAAAGCATCGAGATCATCGGCAGTATTCTGAGATATCACATTAAAGTCCTGCAGATTCTTCTTAGTGGAACTGGTCAGGTCCTTCAGCCTCGAATACAGATTGGGTATTGGCTCAACATAACCGACCGGGTAGCTCATACCACATGTCGGAGAATACGACTGCTTGGCATAGAGGATCGTATCGTGTCTAAGCTCGGTCCAGGAGCCCAGGTTCGTGTTCAATTTCTCCGCAAGGTATCCGCGGTTGCGCATGTATGTTGGATAGTTGGATGCTGTGAAGTTCTCGTTTAGGGAATCTAAAGCATAGAGCCAGCCCCAGTAGAGATTGCTTTCCCATGTTGATTCATTGATATTCGAGAACTCTGCTCTGAGCTTTCCGTACTGTGCTTCGTACCTATCGTATTCAACATCACCGTCCTTGATAAGGAAATCCTCCGCTATTTCATTCCCAAGGACCGCCATGGCTTCCATTCCTCTAGGAAATCCCTTCCCGGGGCCCCATCCGATTATATTCGAATAAGTGAAAGGAGTTCCTGTCCCTTCGTATGCACCGACGCTGGGAAAGACAAGGTTCTGGAACATGTAAGAATCCGGAACGAGCCTCTGCCCCATCAATCTCAGTCCAATGGTAGCGTTCACGATATCTTCCATATCGGCCCTGACAAAGGATGAGCTGATCCTGGGTTTTCTCAGCTCATTGATCTTATCGATGTAGAGCTGGATCAGCTTTGCATCGAGCAGTCCGGAACAGGTACTTCCTATACTACCAAAGACCTGAGCTGTCAATATACTGTAGTCATATGGGGTAAGATCATCCGATCTGCCTACGAAGAATGACGTGATCTGATATATCTGGTCCCACTTCAATGATGTCTGAGTCTGCAACGCTTCCGACAGCATGATCGCCTGCACTGTTTCCATTGCGGATTTCATCCTGAATGACATCCTGCCATACCACATCATTGCGTTGAAGTATCTCTTCAGGATCTCGGACTTGGTGTAATGTCCTCTAGGCTTGTATTGTGAATAGTCCTCGATGTAGGTTAGGATATCATGGACCTTGCTCTGATCGAATATGGGGCTGTTTGAGAAACCCTGGTTCGCTTCTATCAAAGCCATCTCTTCATCCACGTCATCCTTCACCGATGCGGGTATGATCGTTGTCGGTTCCAGGATCTTGAGAGCCACGTAAAGATATGCAAGATTCTTCAGAGTAGCAGCCCTCAGGGAGATCGTCTCGGTTATCGTGTAGCTGACCGGACCAAAAACAGAATCCGCCTTGTAGACATGGGTCATGTTGATAGTTGCCCTGGTTACATTCATGCTCTGTGAATATGTTGTATCGATTAGGTCCAGGGTCATGTTCTTTAAAAGATCGAAAAAATTCTCCTCCTCGATGTTCTTCAGTACCTCATCGAAGAAGATATGGTAAATGTGGAGCATGGAATCAGTAGTGATATACGGAGCGAGTCCGATCTCTTTCAGGTCCTTGTATAAGGTCACAAGATCGTAATATCCGGATTTGCCATAGATCGATGATTTACCGAGGTTCACGAATCCGTGGTTCTTTAGATATTCTCTCTGTGAAGCGTTGATCGGAAAAGCCTGAAGGATGCTATCGAGATGACTCACCTTAGAAAGATCGATCGGGAAATCATATTGGCTTGCATTAATAGCAAAATCGGGATTCTCGAAATCGATACTATACCTGGTGTCTCTTCTCTCTTCCAACGCAGAAACCGCTTCATTATCGTCCGATCCATCCCTCTGAATTGTATGGAAGGATATGATTACGAGCATTACCGCAAGTAAAATTGGCAAGATTCTTGGCATCATCTTATTTTCTTTCATGAATGCTCCTCCTTGATAGTACAACATAACAAAAGGAATAGTGCTTAATCAGGATTCTCACCGATGATTCCACATGACTGGTCCTCTCATTGTATTAAATACTATATCACGGATCGGTCCACATTTTTTGTCGCATAACTACTGGAGTATACCATTAAAATGGTTTAGTGAGTTAAGCAACAGGAACATCACAGGGTTCACCCCACAACAATAACTTAAGTGGAGAATGGCTTTGAGATCGTTACCGAGTATCGCCG
>CBDDUX010000113.1:0-27388 GCA_965234725.1 Thermoplasmatota archaeon
CGGTGGGCCAGTGTACCTTACATCGATTCAAAAAGTTAGTGAAGTACTGAATCTATATCATTATTTTGGTTACTCAACCCTGGATATAGATAACACTACTTCACTAAACGGACTGCCTATCGCATATCTTGAAAAACAGCATGATACTGTTCTGGACCAGGAATACGGCCAGGTGATTATAGCTAACTGTAGAGATATTTACGTCAGGAACATCTCACTTGATGTGAGCCCATATTCATTGATGGTATTCGATTCTGAACGGATAATAGTTGAAAATTGTGATCTTAACAATATTATAACCATGGGAGTGGAGTATTCATGGATCATTGGTAATAATATAACTGGAAGGATAACAGGGGGAAATTGTCAATACAGACTTGAAAGAAATAATTTCAAAGGATATCCGTTGGATTATTTCGGCTCCTGGGAATATTGTGAGAGAATAGACCTTGATTTCAATGATAATTACTATGAAAATTACAGGTGGAGTGAGACTTCTACCTCGGACGGGATCCATTGGAAAACTCCTTACAATATAATCAATTCTATGGTGGACAAATATCCCAGAGTATTTCCATTTGGTTACAATGGCCCAAGAGAACCCCAATTCCAAAAAGACATGACTCCTTCAGTTGTTTCCGAGGGGAAGAATCTTACTTTTTCTGTGGAGATAACAGATTTCCATGGGATCAGAAGTGCAGGAGTCAATTATTCGATCAGTGGAGATAGATCCTATTTAGACCTGGAGAGAGTTGGAGATACCTTGTGGAAAGCAAATATCTCAATCCCATTTGATGTCAGAAACCTCACTTATAAGTTCAATGCAGAATCGGTGGCGAGCATTAAATCTGAGTCTATAATAAAAGAGGTGGAAGTTACCGATAAAACACCTCCAACCATCATCGACAGGAGCGAAGTGATCGCAACGACCGGAGATCCATACCAATTCCAGGTGGAGGTGAACGATAACAGGAAAGTGGAGAACGTAAGGGTCACCTATGCTTTCGGCAATTACCCCAAGGAAGAGATCCGTCTGACCGAGGGATCAATGTTCTCAGGTTGTATCGACATTCCCCTGAACAGTATAGACCCACTGGATTATTCTATCATGGCAGTAGATAGTTACGGGAACATTGTATACACCCATAAAAGAACAGTAACTGTCCTAGATAATGATCGACCCAAGATAGATTTCCCTTCGGTATTGAACACTACAACAGAGGTTATCACTGTATTCGATGCAAGCAAATGCAAAGATAATATCGGCATCGTTGATTACTGGTGGAAATTCGGGGAGGGGTTTAAAGGATATGACCTGAAGGGAATGGTCGATCACCATATCTTCTCGATAGCTGGATTATATAACGCATCACTTACCGTGAAAGATGCACGTGGAAATACCGAAACGGTCCTTTTCAAGATCAATGTATCCAGGAAGATCGTGAATAGATCTATTCCTTTGTTCCAGATAGAGATCGGACCGATCCGTGATAATACAACAGGGGCTCCCATAGGGGGAGCAAAAGTAATTCTTTTTATCGATGATGGGCTCATAATCAATATCAGTAAAGAAAATGGATTGGTAGGATTTACTCTTTTCAGTTCAATTGATGAAAGGACAATAAGGATGGATATTTCAAAAAATGGTTATATACCAATAAAAAATGACAATATCCTATATCATGATGGAAGATTGATGTATGGTCTGCCGGGAATGGAAAAGATCGGTCCAGATCCTGATGATTTAGAAGTAACAGATGATGATATTGAGGAAGAAGGGGATATTCCGGAAGAGGAAGGCCATGGAGAGGATGGATCCTCCATGAAGGCATCGATTATCGTAGTGGTCCTGACACTTCTGGTATTGACCATTATCTCGACAGCGCTCGGGTATTATGTCATCAGAAAGAGGAAAGATGGAAATGAACGGGAATATCAGTAGCTCATCCTCTTCTTCAGATCCTCTGAAGATCCTCTTTTCTGATCAACTCCCAATCCATCTTTCTATGAATTATCTCGAATTTAAACTATATAATTATTGTTGATAATAATATTAAGGACCAAGGGATTGTGAATTCCATGAACTCCATTGTTGTATACAGTTCCAAAACCGGTTTCGTTGAAAAATATGCAAAATGGATTGCGGAAGAACTATCAGAGAAGGCTGTTCCGGTTGAGGATGTGGATATCGATACCCTGTTGAAATATGATACTATTATCTTCGGAGGGGGCCTTTACGCTGGGGGTATAAACGGGATTAAATTGATCAAGAAGAATCTTGATCAATTGCAGGGGAAGAGGATCGCAGTATTCGCATCAGGGGCCTCGCCTCCGAGAGAAGAAACCATCACGGAGGTAAGGGACAAGAACTTCACTGCGGAAGAACAGAAGAATATCAGATTCTTCTATCTCCGAGGAGGCTTCGATTATGAAAAGCTGAACATGAAGGACAAGGTCCTAATGACGCTATTGAAGAAGAAGCTCCAGAGTAAGAAGGACCTTACTGAGGATGAGGAAGGAATGCTTTCAGCATATGATCATCCTGTGGATTTTACAGATAGGAAGAATATCTTGGACCTGATCGAATTCATCAGAAGCAACTAGACTGTATTAAGAATGGGTTGATTTCAATGGAAAATGATATCTATCCTTTTTAATAATCGTTTAGAGACCGGAAGAAGGACCTTTGGATGGCGAATTCAATGGATTCCATGAAGAGACGCTGAAATTCCTGGTAGAACTCAAATTGAACAACAACAAGGAATGGTTCGATGAGAACAGGGAAAGATATTCTGAATTCATATTGGAACCTTCGAAGGCTTTCGTGTTTGCCATGGGCAAGAAGCTCAATGGTATCGCACCCGGCATCATAGCGGATCCAAGAGTGAACGGATCGCTGTTCCGGTTGAACAGGGATGTAAGGTTCTCCCCGGATAAGACCCCATATAAAACTCACCTGGGAATTTTCCTCTGGGAAGGACCTCGAAAACGAATGGAATCACCAGGATTCTACATGCAGATCGATCCTGATTCCCTCATGTTTGCTGGGGGGGTGCATATGCTTCCAAAGGACCTGCTTGATCCTTTCAGAAAAGTGGTTGCGAAGAAAGGGCCAGCCGGTGAACTGGCAGGGATCGTGAAGAATGTGGAAGAGGCAGGTATCGAAGTGAAAGGATCTCATTACAAGAAGAACCCAAGGGATTATTCCGATGATCATCCGAATTCGTATTTCCTGAAATACAACGGAGCCTATGGAATGGACACAATACCCATTCCAGATGAGTTCTTTAGACCTGAACTTGTTGATATGGCTTTCAACAAGTTCAAGGTCATGGACCCGATGAACAGGTGGTTCCTTAAATATCTCTACTGATGATGTAATGGATAAGGTCCTTCGGTATTACCTGTGTTTTGGGGATCGGATTAATAGCAGTCATTCCATTGTATCAACGGATACAATGGGTTTGAAAAGGTTCCTTTACAGGTTCTGGAGATCTGATTCTAAAAGGAAGGTCTCATGGATCAGGATCTATCTTCATATAACAGATAAGGTCCTGGACCTGGGAGCAGGCCCATGCTGGGTTACATCCTTACTCAGAGAAGAACAATTCAATGTCATCCCTCTGGACATCGAGGACCGATCGATCATCGGTGGTATAGGATCCATCGTCTACGATGGGAGGAATATACCTTACAGTGACAATGAATTCGATGTCGCATTGGTATTGACAGTCCTTCATCATGTAAAGGACCCGATATCCTTAATGAAAGAAGTGAAAAGGGTCTCGAAGAGGATCATAGTGATCGAGGATATCTATTCCAACAATACCCAGAGGGGTCTTGTGAAATTCCTTGATTCAATGATCAATTTGGAATTCAAGGGTCACCCCCACAATAATAAGAACGATAACCAATGGAAGACCCTCTTCAAAGATATGGGGTTCACTCTCAAAGACACACAGTATCACAAGATGATGGGAATATTCACACAATCGGTCTATCTACTGGAATGATCTTACCATCAAATCAATCTCCGTAATATATCCTTGCCAATCTTTCATTATCCACTCCAAGATGGAAGAGAAAAATCAGAAATATATTGATCAGCACAGTTTTAAAAGGACCGTTCTTCAAGAACCTTCTGCTGGAAGTCCTCACCTTCTCTTTCAATATCTTCACTTTCAAACCGGACCGTTTCATCCTTCTCATAAGATCCAGGTCCTCCATGATCCTGTAATCATTGTA
The DNA here is from genome assembly GCA_965234725.1 of Thermoplasmatota archaeon. GTDB lineage: Archaea > Thermoplasmatota > Penumbrarchaeia > Penumbrarchaeales > Penumbrarchaeaceae > Penumbrarchaeum > Penumbrarchaeum helgolandense. Next base: position 4,246 of record CBDDUX010000113.1, read on the forward strand.
GCCTCCAATTCCTTCAAAGGTCCTTTTCTTCATGAAGATCGCTTGATCCCCGTATGGGACCCTTGTCATTCTTCCTCGTAGGTTGTTGATTGGGACCATCAGTCTGAGATATAGTGGCCCTTCATCGAGGGCTATGGTGAAAGCTCCTGCTGATAGACTTACATCCGAAAAGGTTTCCTCGATCAGATCGAAAGCTTTGGGTGGAAGCCTTGTATCAGCATGAAGGAAGACCATGATCTCTCCCTTTGCTTTCTTCGCTCCCATATTCATTTGAGTTCCTCTTCCTACCTCTGAGATCAGTTTGATCACATCAGGATCGTTGATGATCTCAATGGTATCATGGTCGTCCGATCCATCAACAACAAGGATCTCGATCTTCTTCCCCTCTTCAATAGACCTCAAATGCAAGACCAGATCGTTGATGATCTCACTTTCGTGTAGTACAGGGACAATGACCGATATCTTTCTACTTTTCAAATATCGGTTCCTCCTCAGGAAATTCTGGAATGATCTCCATGGTCCTTCTAGCCCTGGAACTATCGGACGACCTGATCTCCAGTCTCTGAAGGTCCTTCCTGGTATCAACATCATACCAGAGGGGTAGTTCGAATAGTGTTATCCCCAATCTTCTAGAGTTGGACCTAATCGATCCTAAAACACTTTCAGTTCCCCACTCCACTCCATCAAATATATGGGGGTTAAGGGTATCCTTCTTCATTCCAAGAAGGTAGTAACCTCCATCTTCACAAGGTCCGATCACTGCATCGCCATGGTCTAACGATACGATAGCACCCAGTATGAAATCCGATTCGATATCCGGGCAGTCTGCAACCATTACAATAGCTTTCTCATATCCCATATTGATAGCTTCATTGAGACTATTGAACTGCCTCTCACCCAGGTCGCTGCCGGTCTGCTTGAAGATCAAATAATTATCCTTAAGAAGGCTATCTAAGACCTCCGGATCACCGTCAGAGTGTAACGATATGATTATATCAATGTCCAGAATGGAGAGTAGATCCAGTGTATCCAGAATAAATGCTTTGTATAATTCAAGAGCAATTTCTTCTCCGACTCCTTCCGCAAGTCTGGTCTTCACTTTTCCCCTCTCCGGGGACCTGATCATCAGGACCGCACATGCTTTCTTCTCACCATCCATTTTAATCCTCCAAAAGAGCCCCCCCACAGGAGGAACCAGCTCCAGCAGTGCATCCAAAACAATGGGTTCCGGTGTTGATGATCCTCTTATCCAACACTCCTGATCCCATTATATGAGAAGTATGATATGAAACGACTCCAAGACCCAAGGCCTGGTTGAAGTCACAATCGTATATCTTACCATCCCATCCGACATTGATCTGATAACGACACATCAAACCACCAATGGTTGAAGGATTGAAATTATTCTTCAGGAGGTTGATATATGCCTCATCCTTGCCGTTCTTCTTCAGATCCTCAATGAACCTGCCCAGAGGCATATTGGTTATTGTGAACAGTTCTGTGAAATCAATGTCGAAATCCTTCTTCAATATCTCCTTGTATTCCGCCTTCAGTGCCATCTGAGGCGGGGGGAGGAAATCAGCCATCGGATTGAAAACAAGGTCAATTTTGAGATCCTCCGATCTTCCATATCCAAGTGAGTTGAGAAATTTCAATCCCTCGATCGATTTTTCGAAGACCCCATCACCTCTGACACAATCGACCTCAGCTTTCTCGTAACAGGGAAGGGAAGCAATGATCTCCAACGAATTGTCAGCATAGAATTTTGCCAAATGGATGTGCTCATCCGATATGAGGTTCGTTAGATTGGTCCTGACCATGATATGTTTCCCTTCTCTCTTGAGAGCAGTGATGAACTTCTCAAGAAATGGGTGTTCCTCAGGTGCACCACCCGTGATATCAATGGTCTTGACATCTCCATCCTTGGCAAGATCGATTATCCTCTCCATTGTCTCCCAGGACATCATCTCTTCCCTTTGAGGACCTGCTCTGTGATGGCAATGGGTGCACTCCTGGTTGCACTTCAATGTGATATTGGCCTGGATAGTATGGATCTCCTTGGTGTCAACATCAGGACCCGTATTTTCCATTACAATTTCCCTGAAATCATCCATAAAGGCTACTTTCGGCATGGATATTTACCTGTTTTGGTTGGGGGCTATCCCATACGGTTTTTCTTAACCTTAGATTATCATCACTCCTCCAGGTCATCCTTTCGGTTGAGTTTGATGAAAACGACCACTCCAATTATTATTACGATCAGGATGAGGATCAGTATTGGGATTATCCACCATACAGACCCTCCCGAATCGTTGTCTCCATCATTGCCATCATCGTCATCTTTGGCATCGATCTGTTCCGGATTTGTGCCTCCTTTGAATTCGTCCACATTGCTGATGCCATCCCCATCCAGATCCAAAGTAGCATCAGATGGATCGGTCTTGTTCAGCCCATGGAGGTCCTCCCATGCATCGGGCATTCCATCCCCATCTGAATCAACAGGTGGAGGGTCATCATCATCAACTATCCCTTCTTTTGCTACAAAGGTCCAGTTGTGATCCGTTTCAAGTTCCCTTCCTGAAAAATCCCCTGCAGCATGGAATATCGATATCTTGTAGGTCTCATCAGCGGTCCAACCATCTGTGGGAATGAAATATAATGTCGAATTGACCCATGTGAAGGAGCCATCTACCTTAGGTTCTATAGAGAAAGCGGACCTTGTTGCTGCGTCATCCATCGGATTGCTGAATTCTATGGAGATCGATGATTCCACACCCACTTCACCATCATCCATTGATGTCTTGACAACAACAGGAGCATCGGGGTAGTATTCAATGGTTGAACTGTAAACCTCTGATTCCAAACCTGCGATATCCTTGAATTTTGCATATACGGTTCTTTCTACTCCGGAATCACCTGTAGTCCTTGTGATACCTTCCAGATACCATGAAACATAATCCAGCAATTCCTTCCAATCTGACCATGTGGAGTTATCATTGGAAAGTGAGTAGTGAGTAACCTCATTTGCAGATTCCGAATTGAAGGAGATGAAGATCCTTGTCTCTCCAGTGTATGGGTCCCCTTCATTTATCGAGATCGTTCCGACCGGAGGTTCCATGACAACGACGTTCAATCTCATGAATGCTATGTTGTTATCCTCAATAAGCTCATTCACAAGACCGGCTTCATCAACCACAACATAGATCCGTGTGGTATATCGCGTTGCATTCCATTTCATTATAACTGTAACGCTTTCATGAGAACCTATCGCTTTCACAGTCTGTTCTCCTATCAATCTGGAAGCATTCCCAGGTTCTTGTTCATAGAACCTCACATTGATACCGGTAGCACTGATACCTCCCTGGTTCCTGATGGTTGCTGAAATATCGACAACATCATCAACCTCGGGCAACCTATCTGAAAGTGAGATATCATTGGCATAGATGGCCGGGTCCTCTGTCAACCAGTGGTCTGACATGTTCTCCCTGAGATACATATCTGCAGTATACTGGTCAGGTGCTGAAAGATATGTATCATCATAGGTATAGTGCCATGTCAACTTCCAGTTGGCCGCTACAACATAGTGTCCTGGATTCATATGTTTGGATTTCAATTTCAGCTTGCCCTCTTTCATTTGATATGCCGCAGCAGACAATACATCCAACGGGATCTCAAAAATGTATTTCCCTTCGGGTACCTCATTCTTAATTGAACCAAGAAGGATATCGTCCAGATAGAGATAAAGATCATGAGGTTTGACATCACCTTCATCTCCGTCAGGTGTCAATTGTATCTCGAAAAAGAGACTGTCAATTGTTGGAATTCCTGAGGGCATTCTCTTCATCAGCGACCATTCATCCGATGAAGAATTGTATGTCTTGAAATATCTCAGGTCAAGATTTGTTCTGTCATCATGCCACAGGAGTATGAGGTTCTCATCGTAATAATTCAGCTCCGGTAATTCTGAATAGGAATCATCATCGGTTATCCTGACCTCATCTTCCCAGGAATCACCAAGATCGAAACTCTTACTGTAATAGATCTCAGTCTCATCATGTCTGTGATCACTCCATGCTACATGGATTGTACCTAACCTTGTTAGGACCATGGTCGGTTCACTTGCCCTTGTACCTGAACTAGATATGACCTCTATGGAACCCCATGAATTTCCTCGATCATTGCTCCTAACATGATAGATCTCCCTGGACATACCATCCGAATCTGACCAGACGATATGGGACCTATCTGATGCATCCACAACAATAGCAGGTTGTAGAGAGTGACCATCCGTATTTGTGATCCTCTCGGGAAGATGGAAACTGTACATGTAGGATATAGTATATGTGTGCATTATCTCGTAGTTCCCGTATCTGCTATCCGACCAAACGACATGGAACAGACCATCATTATCCCTGTCATACCTCGGTTCATGGACCATGCCGGTTGAAGTTGCTACAGAATATGGTTTTCCCCAGGTGCCATCGGATTCCATCTGCCTTATGAGGACCTCGCTGGAAGAAGGACCGTTCTCTGCATAGACCAGGAACATACCACCATTGGAATGGAGATAAGGGTCCACGGAATCAATTGACGAATTTGTGACCATTACCTCCTCTTTGGGATTCTTGATTGGAGAATCGCTTTGAGCATAGAATATCTGTGAAACTCCATTCACCTTCTCCTGCCAAACATAGTGCACCCCTTTCGAATTGATAACAGTGAGAGGATTCCCCCTTGTGGTTTCGGGTGTCACATCACGATATCTGTAGGCATCTTCCGGCCCCCTGGTTGAGCCCATTATATCATTGTCAGACCCCCTGCTAAAAGTATTAATTGCCCACCTTGCAGCACCCACCTTCATATCATGCGTGGAAAAACCGAAGAAATTCTCAGCTGCTGACGAGGCTGCACCTATTGCTGCATCCTTGATGAATCCTCCAACGATTCCCAACAAACCCCACATGCAAGCAGCTGTTGCGCCGGCTGCAGCGATCCCTGTGATCAATCCGACGAATATCAATCCAAGTTCCACCAGGAATACCAGGAGTTCCGCCAGATCTAGCTCCGGTTTGTTGGTGCAATACCAATCATCCCCTCCAGCAGAATCCGATCCACCACCACCACCGAAATTACCGGGAGATCCGCCGGGTGCTGGATTCGGATTCCATGTGTTGGATTTTGGATCCGCCTTGCTTCCATCCTTCCAATCACTGTCATCAGCATCGGGAGTACCGTCATTGTCCTCGTCATACGGGTATGTATCAACAGAGTCTTCGATGCCATCATTATCATCATCATTGTCCTGACCATCGTTCTCTCCATCATTATCATGGTCCTGAGGATGATAATCATCCCCGTCCTTTATTTTGTCATTGTCATCGTCGATGTCAGGACCGTTCGGGATTCCATCGTTATCGAGATCATCGGGATATGTGTCGTTCTCGTTCTCTATTCCGTCACCATCCCTGTCTGGATCTACATGGTTTGGATACCAGTCGTTGTCGAAATCTATCCTCCATGGATCGCTCGAATCCGGGTTTCCGTCACCGTCATCATCATATTCAATGGAATTGGCATATCCATCATTGTCGGTATCCAACATGAAGAGTGGCTCCTCCTTGTTGGGTATTCCGTCTCCGTCTATATCGTCATCAACATCGTCCTTGAATCCATCAATATCCATGTCATCGGGTGGAATTTCCACGAAGGGATTTCCCCCCCAGTTCGGAAATATTGAAGCGGAGAATATTTCCCATTCAGGAGGAGGTGAGAAATCAAGGTCGATATGGAAGACCTTATCGTATCCAGAGATGAATACCCTGCAAGTGAAGGGTGTGAAACTGAAAAACAGCTGAGGGGATATTCCTATCTCAAGAACATCACCTCCATACAGTAGACCGTGATTCACAACAGGATCATTGTTAAGATAAGAAGCGTATTTATCCTCTGGATAAACCTTCAGGTCTGTTATGGTATCATCAATGTTCTCAATTCTTATCCTCTTCTCCAGAGTATAAGGATCCATTGAAACCTCTGTCACTGTAAGATTAACGAAAACGTGATCAAGATTGACCCTCATGATCGAATAATCCTTCAGAGGTTCCTCTCCATCTTCAGGAATTGTTGTAAGGTTCAGAACGAGATTGTGGTCGATATCTTTTGCATCCTGTGCATGGATTGCAAGTTTGAGGTAATATGAATTTCCCGGAAGTGTTGACATCACCTTATCGTTAGATCCTGTCCCGATGAATCCTACTATGAGATCATCGTGAGGATTATCAACAGTAACCTTGATCTGATGAACCTTATCATCGATATTCTCCACATAGATCAGAACCTCCTGATCATAATCCCTATCGATCCTCTGGTGGTGGATCCTGTGTTTGAATATCACTCCCGTGCCGATGGTGATCTCCCTAACCTCACTCTGAGATGAGCCATACGGTGAAGTAGATTCAACATAGAATTCGTAAGTTGTATCCCTATCAAGATCTGTGATATTCACAATATGCTCCCTATCATCTGTTCCGTTGAATATATCATATTCAGATTCACCTTCTTCTCTGATATGGACCAGACTCGTGGTTTCAATTGCAGTTCTCCATGTGAACATCATATTTGTGGTTCCAAAATTGTCCCCATTATTCGGTCTGAGATCCAAAATGACAGGGTCGGTCGTTATTGAAATGTACGCGGATATAATCTGGTTGATATCATTTAACTCAGAATATATGAGCAGATCAATTTGTACTGTTCCACTATCAGCATCGAGAGGGATGATAATTGACACATCGATGTACTCATATTCTCCAGGGCCTATGTAGAGTTCATCCTTTCCGAATATGACCCAGGATGAATATGGATCTTCAGCAGAAAGGTCGAACCAGTCCTCGATGAAAGCATCATTTCTCAATTTCAGACCCAGGACTATCTCCTCTCCAACAGTAGCATCGACCTCATAGGGGTAGAGGGATAACATTGTGGTGATGGAGGGAGAACCTCCTTCCACATCGGTAAAAGACCCCATTCCACCATCGGACCTTATGTAGGAGACCTGATAGAAATAATGCTTACCAGTTTCAAGATCGGAATCCCTGAAATTGGATGAAGAGGAAGTTCCTATCAATTCCATATCAGTCAAATTGAAATTGAACAGCTGGGAAGATGGAATTGTCATCCTAGGTTCACCTGGACTATCAATCTCAAGAGAAACTACGGCACTCAGGGAGTGTTCAAAATAATCTAACCTGATCTGATGATACCCTTTGATAAGTGTTTTTATCCCCCTGTTTTCAGTCACCCCGTGGTTTCGCCAATCATCTATTATCAGGTCGCCATCCAACCATAATCTTACACCATCATCTGACTGAGTGAATATCTCATGATCGCCATCTCTGTCGATCTTCAAATAACCGTTCCAGCTGACAGAGAAGGAGTTGATATCAACTCCAAGCAATGGTGAACCTACCTCCCAATCGAAATCTATCTCTTCATCATTCCTGTAACCGACCAGATCGGTCAGATTCTCATTATTATAGTAAGCACCCAGAAGACCATTGTTCACTTTCGAACTGTCTACTCCGTACACGTTGTAATGATCGAGGTCAGGATCATTAACATCATCCCATGAGAGATCAAGGAAACCACTTCCGGATGTGATCTCAAATCCAGTTATTGGGAGTTGATAATTGTTATACAATTCCCCAATATTAGAGCTGTTAAGGTAGGTTTCCAGTATCAGGACCTCATCTAATGAACCGACAAAACCTTGTCCTGATTCGAATCCCCCACCAACGCTATCCTGCTCATAACCCAGAACAAGGGATCCACCTTGCTCGATGGATTCTCCTGTTGAAACCGTCCCTGAATCTTCCTCCACTCCATCAACATAAAGGACAATGTTTCCATCAGAACTTCTCCATGTAAATGCAAGATGATGCCAATCTCCATCTCTAATATCCTTCACCACGGTGAAATCTTGGGGCCAATCCACCTCAATTGTGATATACCCATCAATGTAGATAAGGACCTCATTATCCTCACCGGGGACAGCATAGGACAGAACATGATTTCTGAAATCATCATCTGCTATCTTTATCCAAAAGGCGATGGTAAATTCACTATCGGGCATATCGAAGGGGTTGCAGATAATGAGGTCCTCCACCCCATCGAAATCCAAACAGGTCCCATTAACTCCCTGTCCCCATCTTGGATCCCTCTCATCCTCTTGTTCATCTAAACCCATCCTTGCATCCCAACCGTTTCCACTTGAATCCGCTAGGACCTGGCCTGAACCTTCATTGAATCGATAATGAACAACCATGTCTCCAAGATCAACTGATCCAGCATCCTCGAATGAAATAAGGATGAAAAATGATGTGAGGACCATCATTATAGCCACACTTAAAGACCTTGCTTTCAAGAATAGTGGAAGACCGTTCCTTTTCTCCATTCCTAACATAAAAATCCCCCAAAGATCATAAAAAATTGGATTTCCCAACCGATGATACATACATCTTGACTGATATATTTTTTTCCAATGTATTTGGAAATGAACCTTCGATAAAAATTAGATTGGTTTATAACTTGATTTTCAATTAAATATTTGCCATAGATATCAATTTGCGAACTTTAAAAAGAACCATTAAATAATACTGTCTGGATTGAATCTTACGTATCATTATCCTCATTTTTTACTATAATGCAGGTTGAAGATGAAATGGTGAAAAAATGACAAAAGAACCTCACTGTATTGAAGCAATAGGTTTGGAATCTCGGAATATCTTCATGGGACTTGTAAAAGCAAGAAGAGGTTTGAAAACCGGTCAAATCATCAGAAATGAACTTCTAGACCTAGTACTCGAAGCAAGGTCATCCGGTTCTATTGATAAGATGGAAAAAGTAGCGATAATCTCAAGGGACCTATCCAGATCAGAGAAAATTGCATTCCTGGAGGACCTTGCAAAAGATCTTGAAATTGCCATTGAGAGCTTTGATATAGAAAAGATGGATAATATATTGAATGAATTCATAGACCTTTCAGATCCATACAATAACGAGGAGAAGGATGAGGGTGGAGATAATGTTTGTTGAAGAAAGCCAGGTCAACGTTCTTATCGTAGATGACGTTTCAAAGAACATCCAGGTACTGGGATCGATACTCAGAGAGAAAGGGTACCATATCTCTTATGCGACGAACGGAAAGGATGCACTGGCGAAAGTAAAGAATTCAAAATTCGATATTATCCTTTTAGATGTGATGATGCCGGAAATGGATGGTTTTGAGACATGCAGGAGATTGAGATTGGAAAGGACATCTCAGGATATCCCTGTGATCTTCCTTACCGCTAAGACAGATGAGGATTCGAAGATGAAGGGATTCGATGTCGGGGCACAGGATTATGTTACAAAACCGTTCAATACTCCAGAACTGATAGCAAGGGTGGACACCCATGTTCAACTGAAAAAGGCCAGAGATGAAATGGTCTTCATGAACAAGCAGTTAGAACAGGTTAACATTCTCAGGGAATCAATACTTAAACAGCTGGAGGAGACCAACAGGAAATTGAAGGATTCAGACAGTATCAAGAACGAGTTCATATCCATACTTTCACACGATATGGGAACACCGATCACCGTCATCAAAGCAAACCTGGAGATGATACAGGAGATCTATCTGGGATCCCTGGACGATAATCTGAAGAGGATCATGAAGACCATGGAAAGGGCCTCTGAGGCCCTTGAAAGGCTCCGGATGGATACCCTTGACCTCTCAAGGATGGACCTGGGAACAATGGAGTTGAATATGGATGAGTTCGATCTTTCACAGTTGATCGAAGAGGCAGCGGATAGCATTAGAGGTCCCGCATCAAAGAAATTGCAGTCTGTTAATGTGGATACGGAAAGACCCCTAATGGTGAAAGGTGATATGTTCAAATTGCGTAGGGTTCTCAATAATTATATCTCAAATGCACACAGGTATTCCCCCGATGGAAAAGGTTTCAGTATTACTGCATCACGAAAAGGCAATGATGTTCAGGTAGAGGTCAAGGACACAGGCAGGGGAATAAAAAAGGAAGAACTGGAAAAAGTGTTCGAGAGATTCTACAGGACAGGCAAGAGGGTCGAGGGAAGCACGGGCCTGGGTCTGGCTATTGTCAAGGGGATCATCAAGGCCCACGGCGGTAGATCCTGGGCCGAAAGCGAGGGAGAAGGAAAGGGTTCCAGCTTCTTTTTCACCATTCCGTTGTTATCTTGAAATGAAGAGTGACTTATCTATTTTCCCAAGTTTTAGGAAATCGATCCCTTTTTATCTGATCTCTCACTGTCCTTCTTTTTAATCAGTTTCCTTAAGAAGATCCTGAGCCAGGTATATCCGATAATTGCACCCAACCCATTTCCAAGAAGGATACCGAACCAGACACCAACGAGTCCCCAGCCAAAGACGATACCAAAGAGAATGGAAAACGTCAAGGCAAGGACTATTGTTCGGATCAAGGTCACAAAAAGTGAATTGAAACCTTTTCCAATGGCCTGGAATGTTGCACTCGAGAGCATGCCGAAACCAACCATGAAGTTCATCAGAACGAAGACCCTCAGGAAGATCACAAGGTCCCCTCTGAGATGGACCGAAGTGCTGGACCATGTGAAAGCAAGGACTATGAAATCAGCAAGTGCAAAGACGATTATCGAGATCGGTATCTCTATCATTAGACCTAACTTGATCGCATACCTGTGAACAAACCGTAACTTCCGGTATTTTCCAGCCCCGAATGCAGCACCGGCAACCGATACGACTGCCGTGGCGATTCCCATCATGGGAAGTGTCGCCATGGATACCACCCTCCATCCGGTAGAGAATATGGCGACCCCGTCGGTACCTCCAACGGTTACCACAACCACATTAAGGACCATCATGTTGATGGCCATCGACATCTGCATAAGAGATGCTGGAACACCTACCCTCATGATATCCTTTAGAATATTCAAACTGGGTTTGAACTTACCAAGTCCGAACGTTACAAAGGTATCCTTTCTGAAGAAAAGCCAGTAGAAGAGGAGAAGTCCTGTCACACCGAAGGATAACATTGTGGCCCAAGCAGCGCCTGAGATACCCATACCTAACAGAGGCAGAGATAGACCCTTTGAAACAGGAAGACCCATACCCGATAATACACGGCCGAACATGAAGTCGTCATAGATGAAGAGGGGATCAAGTACAATGTTCAGGGCAGAACCGAGAACCATTGCATACATGGCCCTTTTTGTATCACCTTCGGCCCTGAGTATGGCATTTGCAATGTTCGTGAAGAAGATTATCAGAGAGAAACCGACTATTACCCTTCCGTAGCTCACTGCCAATGGGGCAACCTCTCCGGCTTGGAACAGGTCGAAGATCTCGGGAAGGAAAATGAAGACCGGGATTGAAAACAAGACTGCGATCACAAACATCAAAATAATCATATGGTCTGCAACATTGTCAGCTCCCTCCTTGTCACGACCCCCGATCCTTCTCGAAATTGCCGCACCGCCACCTACACCGATTCCCGTTGCAAGGGCCATTATTAGAAAGAAGAAGGGAAATACAAATCCAACGGCGGATAGGGAATCCGCTCCAAGCCCTGAAACCCATATCGCATCAGCGAGATTGTATACAGTCTGCACCGACATCGCGATTATCATCGGGATCGATAGTTTGATGATGGCCTTCCTGGGATTTCCCAGAAGGGTCTTTACACCCTGGGTCTGGCCTTTCATGCCATTCCCTCCGCATTCCTTTCAAGTTTTGATAGTAGATCCAGCAAATACTCCTTTTCATCTTCAGGAAGTCCCCTGGTCAATCCTGAGGTCCATTCATCAAGGATGGTCTTCAATATTGGTTTGAACTTGAGACCCTTATCAGTGACATGGAGATGGTGGACCCTTCGGTCCTCCTCATCCCTGGTCCTTGTGACATAACCCTCGGTCTCCAATTTTTTCATTGCCCGGGCAGTTGTCGCTTTATCCACCATCAACTTCTCGGTGATCTCATCTTGGGAGGCTCCTTCCATCCTATAAAGAAAAAGCAGGAAGATATACTGTCCTGAACCCAGACCATAAGGTTCCAGAGCACGGCTGAGATATATGTTCTTGTAAACGTTCAAGCGTGATATATAACGCCCGAAAGACTTCGCCGGAGCAGGTTCGGACACCATGAGGTATAAAGTGTATACCTGGTCCATATATAATGGTTGCGTGCGCAACTATTTTCTCTGGATGTTGTTCGCGCAAATGTTTTTTACGTATAATGACATTGACCCATTTGAAAAATGGGAATTCTCTGTGGGGTGACAGTCTTTGGCTTCCGTCGGTAAAGAGGAGAATATAGAAGAGGTGCTCGCTCCCCCTCATGAGGTATATTCTGTACTGACAGAAATGGACATGGCCCAAATTTGGGGTCAGACAACCATTGGGACCCTAACATTTCCCAGTGACCCCAGGATGAGATTGGGCCAAACTGTAGATCTCTATCCAAAGGGAATGAAGGATCCCCTCAAACTCAAGATAAAGATCATGCATCATGGCGAATTCATAGAACTTGAGGTCGTGGACGGGCCGATGTTCGGGATACTGAAGTTCTCCGTGGAGACCAGACCTTACGGGACCCTGGTCACTTCCTCCTTCGAATACAGGATAGAATCCATGGGATTCAATCTCAAATGGAAGATGACCGAAAGGAAAAGATACAGGCAGATGATGGATGCGATCCTTGTCAACATCAAGAACCTAACAGAACAGAGAAAGGCACAGTCTGTTTAGTTATCCATTCTTTCGATCGCCTCTCCTATCAACTTTGAATACCTATCGACTATCCGATTTAATGAATCGGCAGATCGGGCCTCAACTGTCATTCTTATTACAGGAGATGTATTAGAACATCTTACAAGGACCCAGCCCTCTTCCATGTCCACTCTGACACCATCCATTACATTGACCCTCTCTTCACTCTTCAGCAGTTCCTGCTTTAAACCCTCTACGACCTCGAACTTCCTATCATCAGAACACTTGAACGTTTTTGAATCCGATTGATACTGAGGTATTTCAGAGACCATCTCTGAGAGCTTTCTGCCCTTTGAAGCAAGTATTCTCATCAATTCCAAGGGTGCTACTATCGCATCGTCAAAAAGAACATGTTCCGGAACGATGAGGTGACCGGATTTCTCAACTCCGAACACTGCCCCATCCTGCTTTGCTTCCAGGGTCAGGAACGTATGACCTACCTTGATCCTCTTTACCCTGGCCCCCATTGGTATGAGGACATCCTCAACGGCCATGGATGATTCCACATTGGCCAGTACCAATCCTCCACCGTCCCTTTCAATGAGAGAGGAGGCTATGAGTATTCCCAATCTGTCCGTTGAAAGGAAGGTCCCCTTATCATCAACTACCACTGCTCGGTCGCCATCCCCATCAAATGCCACACCGAAATCCAATCCCAGATCAAGGACACGGTCCTTTAACTCTCCCAGATTCTTTGGTTTAGGTTCGGATGGCCTTCCGCTGAAGAAAGGATCCGTTTCACCATTGACTAGCTCCACCTCGGCACCGACCGAACTCAGAACGAATGGAGCACTCAGCGTCATCGCCCCTCCACCACAATCAACGGCTATCCTTGGCTTCCTGTCGAGGAAATGACCGGAGTACCTCGAGGTCCAGAAATCAACATATCTCTCAAGATAATCCTCTTCAGTGTAACTACCCATATTCCTCCAGTCCACATCAACGAACCTCCGATCAAGGACCCTGTCCCTTACCGCCATTATATGTTCTTCCGGGAAACCGACACCATCACCGAAGTAGGCCTTGAGACCGTTCCATTCAGGTTCCAGATGTGAAGCGGTGATGAACAATGATGCATCTGCCCCGGAATGGGATCCAGCGTACATTGCGACCCCGAAACCGCATCTGCCCACAGATCTGACATCGATCCCCGATGAGAGCAGACCTGACACCAAAGCTCCGTGGAATGAGGCAGAGGTGGTCCTGACATCATAACCCAATACCACCTTTCCAAAATGGAGGTCCTCTTTGAGGAAAGCCCCCATTCCTCTTCCAATGTCAATACAGCCCTGTGGATCGAGGTCCGATCCCCAGATCCCACGAATATCATATGCCCTGAATATGTTCCTCATTCCATCGACCTCTTTTCCACTATGCGGAGGTACATTTTAACTGATTCCCCCATCAGATGGTTTGAAATAGTCTGGTTTTCCATTCAGGCTCCATGGATCCGGAATTCCCAGTGCTCCAGGTAGCTCTTGATCTCATCCAGGGGGGTAGATCAATTCAGATCGCCAGAGAAGCAGTAGAAGGAGGAACTGACTGGATAGAGGCGGGCACGCCATTGATCAAGAGCGAGGGGATGGAGATCATCAGGAAGCTAAGGTCCGAATTCCCTGGAAGGACCATTATTGCGGATATGAAGACCATGGACACAGGTGGTTTCGAGACGGAGATGGTTGCAAGGGCCGGAGCAACTATGAACACCATAATGGGAGTTACGGACAACGGCACCATTCTGGAAGCTGTGAGGTCTGGCAGCAAATATGGTTGCAGGATCATGGTCGACCTTATGGGAGTTGAGGACAAAGTATCAAGGGCCAAAGAGCTGGAGAAGATGGGAGTGGATTTTCTCTGCCTGCATGTTTCCATTGATGACCAGATGTTGGGAATGACATTCACTGAAGAATTGAAGAAACTCTCTTCTCATACATCTCTACCCATTGCAGTAGCGGGAGGGATCACATCCGAATCGGCTGCAGACATGATCAAAGCTGGTGCTTCGATAATTATTGTGGGAGGTGCGATCACAAAAAGCCCTGATGTCAAGGAAGCCTCTTCCACCATCAAACGGGCCATGGAGACAGGTGAGAAGATCGAGACAAGCAGATACAAGCGTTACACTGATGAAGAGGGCATAAGGAAAGCTCTCCTGGAGGTCTCCGCTCCCAACGTGGCCGATGCAATGCACAAGAAGGGGGCAATGAGGGGTATCAGACCGGTGAAACCCGGGATGAAATGCGTTGGCCCTGCTTATACATGCAGGACGATCGACGGAGATTGGGCAAAGACCGTGGAGGCCATCGAAAAGGCCAGACCGGGAGATGTTCTGGTAATTGATGCAGGATCGAGGCATATCAGTCCCTGGGGGGAACTTGCCACATGGTCCTGCAAGATGAGAGGTATCTCAGGGGTGATCCTTGATGGTGCTGCAAGAGATGTTGACGATATCATGAAGATGGATGTTCCAGTATTCTCCAGGACCTTGGCCCCCAACGCAGGGGAACCAAAAGGGTTCGGTGAACTTCAGGTTGACATCGAATGCGGGGGTATCGAGGTGAGGCCGGGGGACTGGATAATCGCAGACGACTCAGGGATCATGGTGATACCCAAAGAAAGGGCCGTTGAGATATCTAACAGGGCTCTTGATGTAAAGGAGAGGGAGAGCAGGATCAGAGAAGAGATACAGAGAGGATCCACCCTATCCGAGGTCCTGGAACTGGAGAAATGGGAGAAAAAACAGTGATCATTCCTTTCTAAGGACATCTTCCAGGACAGGAAGCATCCCATCAATGGCATCCCTTGTAACGTGAGGCATTACAACGAATCTGAGAGCCGAGGGTTCCTTGACCCTGGAAATATAATATCCCCTTTTCTGCATCATCTTTTGGACCCATTCGGGATCATGATGATGGACCGCAATGATGTTCATCAAAGGTTCCATTACGATCTCCAATCCCATTTTCTTCAATCCATCTCTCATATGGTATGTATTCTCCATGCATGACCGGACCCTTTCCCTGTAACCGGACCTGCCAAGGAGTTCCATTACCGCATAGGCCCCGCAAACCGCCCCGGAGTCCCTTGTCCCTGCCAACGTATAAGCCTTGGAACTGGTGAGATATGGTGAACTTACTGCAAGGTACTTCAGGGGATACTCTTCCCTGAAAAGAAGACACCCGGCTGGGATCGTGGATCCGCCCATCTTGTGTGGGTCCAGGGAAAGAGTCGTTACACCATTCACACGGAAATCCCATTGTAGAAGTTCATCCGGAAGCTTTCCCATCTCTTCCAGGAAGGGGATCACGAATCCACCGAAAGCGGCATCGACATGGAGAGGAACATCACCAATTATCTCGGACACCTTCTTGATACGGTCCAAGGATCCGAGCTCTGTGGAACCAGCAACAGTGAGTACACAGGCAATATCATCTGTTAGAGAGGACTCCAGATGGTCAAGTGATATCGAGAAATCCTCCTGGAGGTCGATTGGAACGGGTTCCAGGTCCAGAAGTTTCAAGGCTTTCAGGACTGAAAAGTGTACTGACCTTGGGAAAAGGACCTTCTTCCCTCCTGTCATGCTCTTCGCTCTATAAAGAGCGGTAATATTTGCCTCAGTCCCTCCTGAAAGGACGTGACCGAAAGAGTTTTCCAAATGAAGGAGGGAACCAAGGTTTTCCACAACCCTCTTCTCCATCTCAAGGGTTCCCGGATACAGACCTGGATTACCCAGATTCGCTTCGCTCATCATCGCGTTTACCCTTACCGCTAGAGGATGCGGTGTCGTGCACATGGACCCGAAGATACGTCCTGAAGAAAAAGGTACATCAAGAGTTTTTAGGCCATTGACGACCTTAATTATTTCCGCCTCGGTTTTCCCTTTTTCATCCATCTGAACCTTCTTGGAATATAATGATGGCTATTAATCTATACGGTCCGTAAAAGTTCTCTATTGATAAATATCACAAAACTGTTTTATATGTTGGGCTGGGCTAGTTGACCATAGGACTATTCGATGGTCAAGGTGTGGAGATGAAAAGGCCTAAAAGGAGAAGCATGAAGGAGTCCAAAACGGACATGATAGCCTCTATCTTCACCTCCAGGCCCCTTGACCTTGTTTCTCCCAAGGATGTCTCCTCTGAGCTGAAAATGGACCTTCAACTGGTCACTTCCATCATGAGCAGGCTCCGTTCGGAAGGTCTCATAGAAAGGGTTGGCTGGGGCCAATACAAGTTGAAGATGGAATCCAATATCGAGAATAGATATCTGGAGGACATCAACAGGGAACTGAGGGACATGGCATCCATGATCCTGGGCAGGACGGCGATTCTCGACGGCATCCAGAGCAACGGTGATCCCTTCAAGGAATTGATAGGATTATACAGTTCCCTTAGAAAGATCGGAGGAGAAGCAATGGCCTCCAATCTATTGAGATTATGCGCTAAGAAGATCCTCCTTGCTGATAAAGTGGATGTCCTGATCGAAAGTGTTGGTGAGGTGATGGAGGAATGAGCGTAATTGCTCACACTTTCGGACTAGATACTTATGGAGAGGCATTACCTCCTCTGCTGGTCAAATTCGAGGAAGGTCTGGCAACCTATATCGGTGTACTGTCAAAGTTCATAGTCAAACGACAGTTCGAACTTGTGGTTCCAGGTGGAAATAATAATTTAACAGCTGAAACTGCCAAAATGGTATCCGACTCGATCCTTGAGGAGGCATCCCTTCTCATTGGAAGCGGCAGGACCGAGGAACTTAGATCCAAATTCAGATTTCTTATTGACTATCAATTCAAGGAGGTAAATTCCCATGGAAGATAGGAAGGCAACACACATTCCGGGTCTGGACGAACTCATAGGCGAAGGTTTCCCGGATGGCACTATAAATTTGATTACTGGACCAGCGGGCAGCGCAAAGTCGCTTTTCGGAATCCACTATGTTTACAATGGTGCAAAGATAGATGACGAAACGAGCATATATCTGACACTCGAGGAGAGCAGGGAATCCATTCTCAGGGCCGCCAGATCATACGGAATGGACCTGGAAAGCCTCGAGAAAGATGGTAAGGCCTACCTTATCGACCTGGGAAAAATGAGGATCGAATGCTCATCTTCCGAGGAATTGGAATGGGGCCTAGCTAGTTTCGAGACCCTGCAGGACTTCCTGAAGAACCATATTACATTCAGCGGTGCTACAAGACTGGTCCTGGATTCTGTGACAGCGGTGGGCGTATATTACAAATCGAATGAATTGCTCCGAAGAGAGCTCTTTAAATTCTCAAGGTTCTTAAAGGAATCCGGGATCACATCGATCATTATCTCTGAAGTGACTGGTGAAAGCGATACCAGGTATGGTATAGAGGAGTTCATTGCGGACTCTCTGATCAAGATGGATTATGAATCCACCGCCGGGGAATACAGAAGGACCTTGACCGTGAAGAAGATGAGGTTCACCAAGCACGACCCCCTCAAACATCCTTTTCTGATAATGGACAATGGGATCGAGGTATCTCCAGACGAAGTGATCGGATAAGAACGATTGGTGAGAACAGATGACCGACCTGCTGACCTATGGAAAGCTCATTTCGAGCTTCATCCGAAAGATGACATCTCCAGAGATAGGTCAGTTCAGACTTGAAATATCCACATTCAGGATAATACTGGAAAGGGCCAGGATCGAGAATCCAAAGCTTGTCAAGTTCTCAATAACCGATAGTGGAGAGATCGTCAACAACCTAAAGGATGAGGAATCTTCCTTGAAGGTCCTCTCCTCCTTCTTGCAGAAATCCCTGGATTTCATATCCTCATTGATCGGTGAGGAGCTGGCAAGGGACATCATATCCTCAGCGATGAAGGATGAGATATCGGATCTGTCGACCGAGGTGAGGGGAAGAGAGATCCTACTTGAACATATACCCGAACCCTTCAAAACAGCCCTGATAGATGCTATGGAGAAGAGAGAAGGTACTTCCGATCATGAGGAGATCATCAACCTGTTCCAGGAGGTCATCCAGGCCTACCTCAAGGACCTATCCACCCATACTGATCTATCTGCGTTCAAGCTAAAACTCTCAATAATGAGAGAGAAGTTCACCCTTTTGAAATATGTAGAACTTTCCAAGGATAATTCCATTAAGATCGACAAGGAGAGATGGGCATCCGCCGAACAGGAAGATGTCAGGATGGCACTTGCAGCTCTTTTCAACTCCATGGTAGGTCTTTCCACATTCCTCCTTGGTAAAGAGGAAGCAGTAAAAAAGGCCTCAAGGGTCTTCCAGTACTATTTCGATGGCAAGGATGAACTTCTGGAAAAATATCACCTCCAGGAGGATATCTTAGACGGTGCCCTCAACATGAAGGTCTCCACCGGAGTAGAGGTCCTTGACATGAGAATGGGGGGAGGAATACCAAAAGGAGCATCGATCCTGCTAATATCTCCATCGGGTATCGAGAGGGACATATTCATCTCCAATCTCCTTAACAAAGGTTTGAACAATGGTTCCTCGGCCTTGATGGTTCTTTCCAAGGAACCACCCAGATCGATAAGGATGCTTCTCAGATCCAACGGACTGGATCCGGATGAGCTCGAAGAAGAGGGAAGGTTCAGGATCGTAGATTGGTTCAGCTGGAGGGGGGAGAGGATAATAGGGGTCGAAAGGGACGGTCATGCCCTGAAATCATCAAAGATCCTTTCCAATCTTGGAATAGCGATCAACAAAGGTCTGAGGGAGCTGACTTATTCCACTACTAAGGTCGGGATAATCCACATAATAGGTCCTGCTACCAACATCTTCGAGTTCAACCAGGTATACAACTTCATCCAGAGGCTCAGGGCTAAGTTCAAGGATGACGAGATGGCGTCCATCTTCCTGCTGGAGAAGGATTCCCTCTCAAAGGACCTGGAATCCAGGATCCAGGAGATTTTCGATGGAACTCTTGAGATAAACAAGGAGATGGTAAAGGGTAAGTTCCAGAGGGAAATGGTCATCAGGTCGCTTTCGGGTGTGGACTTCGATGCCAATCCGCTTCCTTTCCAGATCAGGGACAATATGATAATTCCCGAAGGATCGGAGATCGAAGATCTCCAAGTCCCGAAACCTCCCAAGAAACCCACCCCCATTCAACAACCGCGGGTTGAGGTCGAGGAAACCCCCATATCGAAAGATGACAATGATATCAGGTTAGAGGAAGATCTGGTTCCAGAGTTACCCGAGCTGGAGGAGATGGAAGAGATAAAAGAGGAGATCCCTGAAACAAAGCTAAAAGTTAAGAGAATGATCAAGAGAAGGATCAAGGAGCAACCGAAGGGTAATGATCTGATTGACCAAATCAAGACATCTCCGAATGAAAAGAAGGTTACACCTCAGAAGAAGGTCCGTCTGCTAAAAAGGAAAATTATCAGGAAGGGTCCCAAGAATAGTGAAGACAGGGTTACTATCGACCCCGATCTTGAGGGGATGGACCTGGGATTCAAAAAGAACGATCCCAAAGAAGTTCTCTACGAAGCCCTGGAGAACATAGATGAACTTCTGGAAAATGAAGATATCTTCTCTTCCTCCGAGAAAAAGAAGAAAACCTTAAATTAAAGTATCTGGCACTCCAACATAGAGGGTTAGTGCTTGTTAGAGATCTTCAAGATAAAATCAAGGGATAACGGAGACTGTATTGGTTCGGTGATCTATCGTGAAGGTACCCTTCTCGTTGATTGTTCTACCTGCAGTGGACCTTGTTCCCTTTCAGAGATCAGATGTTTCAAAGGTCTATCCGGGAGGATCGTACCCGGTTTTTCTGGAGAGATAATCCTTTCAAGGATCGAGCAAAGGGGTTATTCCGGTCCCATTGTGGAGGTGCTTGATTCCTATACAGAGATACTGTCACTATTCAAGGGGTCAGGAACAGAAGCCAGAACAGATATATTGAAGATAATTAAGCGATCGGAAGAATGTTTCAAAGAGGACCCTTCTCAGTTTATTAAGATGTCAAAAATGTATAAAAAAGAGCTTGCAAGGTCCAAGGCTGGTGATGATCTGATACCTCATTTTGATGATATCATTGAGAGGTGCGACATACTGATGAGGAAATTGAACATGACAGCCGAAGGACAGTCGATTTTAATACCCAAATAACCATAGGACAGAACATGGAAGCCCCTCTTGAAAGGGAAGGAATGAACGTCCTTGAAGAGATCAAAGAGGATCCGAGGTATGGAGTGTCCCCATGGGATCGGAGCATTGAGGACCTCCTGAAGAAGGGTATGGTGGTCATAGACAAGCCTAGAGGACCTACCAGCCATCAGGTGGTCTCATGGATCAAAGGTATTCTGGGAATTGAGAAGGCCGGTCATCACGGGACACTCGATCCGAATACCACAGGTGTCCTTCCCGTAGCGCTGGGAGACTCGGCAAAGCTTCTGGATACTACCCTGAGCGGAGGGAAGGAATACATTACGATCATGCACCTTCACTCACCGGTCAGCAAGGAAAGCCTACATGGTGTTCTTTCGGATTTTACGGGTGAGATATATCAGATGGTCCCGGTCAGATCAGCTGTAAAGAGAGGTCTCAGGACAAGGACCATGGAATACATCAAGCTCCTTGAGACCGAAGGTAACGATCATCTTATTCTGATCGGTTGCGAGTCAGGCACCTATATCAGGACCTTACTTCACGATATGGGAGAAGTTCTTGGAGTAGGAGCAAATATGACAGAACTGAGAAGGACCCGCTCCGGGAAGATCCGAGAGGACCGGTCCGTTACCCTGCAGGAATTGAGGGATGCATGGGAATTATGCAAGGAAGGGGATGAGACGCTCTTCAGAAAGGTCGTCAGGCCTGCCGAGGAACTGGTGTCCCATTTAAAGTCAATTGTGATCAAGGATTCAGCTGTTGACGCGGTATGTCATGGGGCTCCTGTGGGGTTACCCGGTCTTGCCGGTGTCGAGAACGGTATCAAGCAGGGAGATACCATTTCCATCCTCACACAGAAAGGGGAGCTTGTCGCGCTCGGCACCGCAGATATGGACACTGTTAAGATGATGAGATCTGGCAAGGGTCAGGCTGCATCACCATCCAGGGTCCTGATGGAGACTGGCACATATCCCAGAGCGTGGAAAACCAGAAGTAAAAGCGGGCAGTGATTTTCACGGTGTCAACAGATATAGTTATATATCGGCGTCATCTTAGTTCAGCTTACCTTTTATATCCCAGAACGGAATATAAGGCCCGTTGGGAACAAAGTCCAGTGAAGTGTTGCTCACTGTACCTGGACATGCCCCACGGAGGTGGAACCAAATGATCGGAAAAAATGCTTTCAGAGTAAGCATCTTCCTGGTAATGGTCCTGATGCTTGGGTCGCTATTCGTATATCTTCCCAAGGAGAAGGATGAGGCCGATGCGGTAGGTGCTCCTGCCGTCAGGATAGAACTTGCACAGACCAAACAGACAGCTTACGTTGCTCCCGGACAGGATGGAATCGTCACGTTTACCGGACAGGTGACAGCCACAATTCCATGGTCCCCGAATATCCAGTACCTTGTGGTCACCTTGATGGCTGATGCTGGCGGCTGGGCGGTTTCAGTTCCTCCCTCATTGATCTTCAGCAAAGCCCAGAAGCAGCAGAGCTTCACCCTCTCGGTGCAGGTCCCGGTAGAGACCTCACAGAAGACCCAGGGTCAGCTCTCTGTATCAGGGAAATGGAGATACAGCCCAGGATCACTCGGAGGGTCCATCGACCCTGCCACTGCCATTATCGTGGTCAAGCAGTACTACCAGTTCTCAATAGGATGTGAGAAGCCCTACGTTCAGGTAGGTCCTGGGTCCTCGCTTGGATTCCAGATAAGGCTTATCAATGAGGGGAATTCCGCAGACAGGCTAAGAGTGGAGATCACCAACCTGGACAAACTTGCTGACATGGGTTGGACCATTCAGCTCTCTCAGGATAAGTTCTCTGTCCCTGAGAAGCAGGAGAAGGTCCTCACAGTGTCGGTTACCACTCCGGTGGAGTGGAATGTCTGGAAGAACAAAGTGGACACCATCAGGTTGAGGATCGTATCCGCACAGGCAGAAAGCCTGGGGGATATATCGGACATCGCGGATTATTCTCTATACATACGTCAACGTGGTTTCTCGATACCGGGCTTTGAACCGGTACTTGCCATGATGTCCCTGATCATCATTGCGGTCCTACTTGTGGGATTCGCAAAGAGGAAGAGGGCCTGATAAGGATAAGGTTCCACCAGACCAATGGGGGCTGTGTTTTCACAGCCCCCTTTTTTTATCACCGATTTTCGCGAGCCTTTTAATAACGACAATTCGACCTTGTTCAGA
>CBDDUX010000114.1:0-19011 GCA_965234725.1 Thermoplasmatota archaeon
ATCGGTGGGCCAGTGTACCTTACATCGATTCAAAAAGTTAGTGAAGTACTGAAATTGAGATAATTAACAAAAATATTATCCTTTATTATTAAGTCATTAACAGCTTCAAAATGCATTGAACTCTCAGTACAATTAAATCTGCTAAATCTTATGGTGAAATTATTTTTATTGGATGATTGAAATCCAAAATCCCCAAGACAATTTACATTAAAAAGATCAATGAATGAGGCTTCAGCAAATATATTTTTAGACATGGGGCTATTCCCGTCGTTTTTATTTTCTATTGATATATTTTTAATATTAACATTATCTGAAGTGATTAAAATGTTAGTTGTATCCTTCTCAACATGATATAAAAGGGGATCTCCGATTCCTATCAATGAAATGGATCTGTTTATTGTTAATAATTCAGTGTAGTTTCCTGAATAAATATGAATGGTGTCTCTATCTTTGCTATGATTGATCGCATCTTGGATCTTTGTATAATCACCGGAACCTCCCTGGTCAACGATTATCGTATCTCCATTAATTTCAAAATCTGTAATAAACTCCGTTAAATTATCGATACTGATATTCTTATTCCCACTAATACCATTATTAATGGATAATATCAAGAACAAAATAACTAATGATAGTATGACCTTTCGCATGTAAATGTCTCCTTTCCTATCTTTGATATTGACTTAGATAATAATGAAAGTAAATATATAATACTATTCATTTCATGAGATTTTTTATTATATTATTGACATATAATATACATTAAGTAAATAAAAAAGAATGAATCCTCCTCTCTTGGAGGATTCATTTGACAGAGGTATTTCCGATATTCAAACGGGATAGCATCTACCGATCACAACATCATCTATCAATCCAACAAGAGGCCAGTCTGGATTATCGTCATCATACCATGTATGGAAACCCATACCGAAATGAAGATCGTTATCAGTTGGTCCAATGCCATATGAATTCGTTGTGGAAGCAGAGGATGAACCTTGTAAATGACTATCATAATACATATTCATAGTTCCAGCTCCTCCATCAGACCAGGCCCAAAGATGGTACCAATATCCGGGAGTAATACCTGATAATGAGAGTGTTGTTATTGAAGAATTGGCAAGTTCAAAATTAAAATCATAGGTTCCTAATAAACCATCATAAGATATGTATAGTCTATATCCGTCTGCATCACTTTCACCATTCCAATCCCACTTTTCAATTAACATCATGTCATCCTCTTCATCTTCGATATTGACCCATAACTCAATATAGATGTCATCTTCACCTGATTGACAGTCAAAATCCAAATAATTACCCGTATCATCCACATTTACAAAACCTTCACCATACATTTGTAAACAATGTGTTCCGGGAGCACCATTCTCAACTGAATTTGAGCTTGCAAAAGCAGTTACGCCTGGTTCAGCGAGACCATAGCTGTGGAAATCAGATCTGACCATGTCATTTATAATATTCCGATCTTCAGGAACACTCTCAATCAATCCTTCATCCATAGGCCAATATCCAACATTTTCCATACCCCACATTCTATCACGAGAGGCAGGACTTGGAAGGTAAGATGTTTCTATAGCATAGAAATAAACAAAATCTATATCTCCTTCATAGTAATCGGTTTGACCTTTTCCAATATAAAAAGGATATGCATTATTTCCAGGATCTTGTGGGAAATTACTGTATGTTTGGACTTCCCCATAATCACCTGGAGACGGATCAATATACAAACGTAATGTCCCTTCGAAAGACTCTACTGCAACATAATGCCATTCTCCGTCCCGAAGATCATCTCCATCCGAATCGACTATAAATTGAGAGGCTGCATTTTCCCATACTTTAAAGGTTAATAGTCCTGCTGCAAGGTAAAAAGAGAAACCATTGTTAGCAAAATCACCTTTACTACAAATTGTCAATTCAACGTTATCTGAATCTGTTTTTATCATAGATGAAATCACGAAATTATAACTGTTTATATTAAAATCAGCGCTATGATTCACATGGACAAACTCATCCTCTCCATTAAAAGATAAAGCAGCATCACCGATATTGTTATCTCTCTCCTGTGTTGTACTAACATCTTCTTGAAGGAGCCCTTTTTTATCTCTTCCAGAATCATCCCATACATAATCTTGTGTAAATTTAGTTTCACCGATATAATAATCGTATGAATACACATCATTTAAATTATAATATGCAATGTGTGTGTCATGGTTGTCAGTGATATAATTACCTGAATCCTCTCCATTAGGAGGAACTGCATTTGTTTCCAGTGGAATTAATGATATCATCATCAATATCCCTATTGCAGAACAAACAAATATTACCTTCCAAGCTATGCTTTTTTTACTATTTTCATTCTTTTTCAATCTAATCAGCCTCCATTCATTTGTGTCCTCATCTTCCGTTTCGACGAAAACATTGACAATATTATTGATAACAGTATATAAATTTCACCTGAAATAATAATTTTTTATTGGTTAGTTTATAAACCTTTTGCATTCGGAAAAATCAATTATTGGATAACACATTTCATCCGAAGGACACTGTCATTAGCGGATAGATCAATGTTACCTCCAAAAGCCGAGCGGACCTGATAGGGATTCTAAACAGGTTATTTTTTACTGATCCTATCAGAGACCTCATCCTATCTTACTTCAATGATCTATCATACAGGATCAATCCCCAGAAAAACTGATGATTACTCGTAACTCACTCTCGTAGATTGCAAAAGTAACGTGAGTTCGAGGTCGAAGGAAAAAACAGCCTTTGGCTTTGGTTTTTTCCTGTCCTCCACATCACAGATGTGAAGGTCCAGCATAACTAGTTCGTTTATATCGAAATGCATTATGCGGACCTTTGTGCAAGAATGATATTAATATGATGATCTTGCACAAAAGATTCTGTTGTGTGTGTCATAATAATTACGGCTGGTAAATTTCTCTCGTCAAATCCATAACCTTGTAACTTCCTCTCGTCAATATCATTTAACTTCGGAAGTTCAAGTCCCAGCTAAATTAAATCGTCAATAATACATTTCATTTAGCGGGTCTGGAAATTTGACATAGATTTTTATTAACCAAAAATTTCCAGATCGAAATTTCCAGGTCCAGCTGAATTAAATCGTCAATATCAACATTCATTCAGCGGACTTTTATGCAATAATGAAAGTGAGATGATAATCATGCATAAAAGATTCTATCATATTTTCATTAGATTACATCTGGTAAATTGCTCTCGTCAAATAGATATTGATACGCAATTTCCAGGCCCAGCATAATTAGACCGTCAATTTCAGAATTCATTATGCGGGCATTTTTCTTGGAATAGCATACAGAATCAATACCAAGAAAAATGATTGGCAGAGGACGAAGGGTTAAGAAGAGAGGATTGGATGTAAAGAATAAAAGTTTACTTCATCCTCCGCCTTTGTTTGTGGATTTATCGTGGCGCGTACGCCACTCCATTACTATTTAGTTCATGAGAATATATAATCCCTTCCCCTAAGGTATCATTTTTTGTAACTCAATTCCAATAGAATGTGTTTTGAAATTGACCAATACTGAACATGATGACGGAGGACTACTGAGGTCCTTCCTGGACCTGACGATGATCTGACCGTTTAATAGCTCTTTGAAAGCAGGACGATGGTTTCCGTGGGTCTTCCGCAATTCATGCAGTTTCCCTCATCTTTTTGATATTGGCCGGTCTCGATATCGGCCATAGGATACCCTAAGAAGGTCCTGTCCAGGGTCTTTTCCATCTGTTCGGCACATTCCATTTCTCCGCACCAGTGGGTCCTTACGATACCGTCCCAACCTTCAAGGAGCTTTGTCCCGTCATCGAGGGAATCCGCATCTCTGATCCCGTTATCAAGGATCTCCGCGGCCCTCCTCGTGAGCTCATCTTCAACCTCTTTGAGGGCCCTTTCGCACTCCGACCTGAGGTCCGCCCTTTTCACGAATTCCTTGGTGGATAGGTCCCTCCTCTTGAAGACAAGGGAATTGTTCTCAATATCCCTGGGACCTATCTCGATCCTTACAGGTACGCCCTTGATCTCCCAATCATAGTGTTTGGACCCGGGCCTGTCGTCCCTTTCATCCAGTTTGACCCTGAAACCGAATCCCTTGATCTCTTCTTGGAGCTCCCTTGAAGCCTTCAAAACTATCTCTGTCTTATCCTTGGCAAGTATTGGGATTATCACGAATTGTATAGGGGCCAGTTTGGGAGGGAGTATGATCCCTTTGTTATCTCCATGGACTCCTACAACCGCACCCACCAGCCTTTCGGACATTCCGTATGTGGTCTGATGACAATGATGGAACTGACCGTCGGTCCCCTCATATTTGATATCATAGGGTCTGGAGAAGTTCTCTTTGTATTGATGTATCGATCCCAGCTGTAGGGTCTTCATAGAGGGCATGAGCGTATCAACACCAATTGTATAGACCGCTCCCGCGAACTTGTCCCAATCAGGTCTCTTTACAAGTAAATAGGGAATGCAGAGGTCCTTTGCAACCTTGTGCATGATTACGCAGTCTTCCCGGATCTGCCTCTCCGCATCTTCGAAGGAATCGTGGCAGGTATGTGCCTCGAAGAAATGTATCTCCCTGACCCTGATGAAGGCCCTGGTCATCTTCGTTTCGTATCTGAATGTGTTGACGATCTGATACGTCTTGAGGGGAAGGTCATTGTGGGATCTGATCCAAAGGGAGAACATGGGGTACATGGCAGTCTCTGATGTCGGGCGAAGAAGAAGGGGAACATCGAGTTCGTTCAAACCTCCGTGTGTGACCCAGTAGACCTCAGAATCGAATCCTTTGATATGGTCCGCTTCTTTCTGGAACTCGGTCTTGGGGATGAGTAGCGGGAAGTACACCTCTTCATGTCCGGTCGCATCACATTCCCTCCTTATGATGGAATCGATGAACTGCATGACCTTCCAACCATAAGGTGTCCAGACATTCATCCCTTTGATGGGGTACCTTTTATCGGAGAGGCCGGAGACCTCCACCACATCGTTGTACCATTCGGAGAAATCGTCCTTGTTCAGGACTATCTTCTTCTTTTCATCCTCGGTCATCTCATTTCACCTGACCAGGACCCATGTAACAAAGTTCGATTTATAACAGTTGTGCAGGTGTGTGCGGAACATATTGGAATTATATATCAAATGATCATTTTCATCATTAATGGTAAGATGTCCGAATTGTCATGGGAGATTGAAGGAGGAAAGCAGGGAGAGGACCCTTCCTGATCCGGATTTCGTGAACATGTCCGATGATGAAATGATAGATTTCTTCAGTGAGGACATTACAGGTGAATATACCAACTGGGGAATGACCGAGGTCCATTTCAAATGCATGAAATGTGGAAAACGCTTTCGTCTCGAAAAGAAATGAAATTCAATCTTCCTCATCATCTTCACTTAGAGAGTCGATCAGTTCATTCTTAAGTCCTTCAGCTTCTTCTTGAGCACCCTTGACACCTCTTTTATTGAAGAACAATGAGATGATCTTAAGGTCCCTTTCAAGAAGGTTAAGGGCATTGGGATGTTCGATATGGACGCTCTGTCCGACGTCGATGAATACAGGATCGCCATCATAGAGGATATTGTATTCGGACAGGTCGGCATGAACCAGTTTACACTCGATGAAAAGTCTTTTTACAGTATCAAGGACAATTCTCCACATATCCTCCCATTCATCCACTTCCGCGTCGAGGAATTTGATCTGTGGTGCGGGTTTTCCACCATATTCGATGTAATCCATTATGAGAAGGTTCTTGAAGATCGCTCCTGGTTTGGGAACCCGTATGCCCTTTGCATGCATGGTCCTCAAGTTGAGATGCTCCTTCTTGGCCCATGTATAGATTATTCCCCTTTTGGACCGATCAATTTTCTGGAACCTTCTGTCGCCTTCAATATATTCCAGAAATGCGCCGAATGTTGAAGTGGAGGTCCTGAATATCTTCATTGCGGAGAATCCCTCTTTTGTTTTGATCTTGTAGACGTTTGCCTCCTTCCCGGTGGAGATGGGACACTCCACGGTTATGATCTTGCCCCTTCTCATCAATTTGTAGATGTGGTCGAGGTTCTGGTGGTCGAAGACCTCATCATATGTCTTGAACTGTTCCGCATCGATTATGATGGTCTCCCTTTTGTTCCCTCTGTCGAATCTCTCGTCTATCAGATCGTAGACATCCTTGCCTGGCACATACCTCCATTCGGGTATGATTAGAAAAACCTGCCGGGATCAACCTAGCAATGATTCGAGGTGCTTGGGGACCAGATTCCTTCTGGCCATGTTCTGGGATTGGATATGGGTATACCTGTAAAGCACATCTGCCTTATCATCCTGGAATTCCCAGGGGCAGATGATAACGAGGTCTCCCTCTCTCATCCACATCCTCTTCTTCAATTTGCCGCGGATCCTCCCTAGCCTCATCTTCCCATCCTCGCAGAAGATCTTGAGATGTCCACCACCCAGAGCCTGTTCGACGACGCCGAATATCTCCCTCTTCTTCTTGTTCGGGAGTTTGACCCTTACATATTCCTCTGGATTTTGATTATGATCGTTGGACAATGGACCACCTGTTCCTTCCGGCCGGGAAGGGAGGAGGTCCTATAAGGGTTCTTTTATTAAGAAATTTCCATTTTCCAACTGGTAAATGTTCTGTCACATTTTCACAGGGATTTAATATCTCATTGCCTTACATGCAAACAAGGTGATTGTCGTGAAGAGGATCCAAGCGAATCCCAGGTCCCTGGAGATCGAATATGCAATCAGGGATGTCGTACTACCTGCCGCAGAGCTTGAAAGAAAAGGTCATTCCATAATGAAGCTAAATATCGGGGATCCGAACAAATACGATTTCGATACACCGGATTTCATCAAGGACGCTGTCAGGGAAGCCATGGATATGGGTCTTAACGGCTATTCACCTTCAAGCGGACTTCCAGAACTTCTTGATGCCA
The DNA here is from genome assembly GCA_965234725.1 of Thermoplasmatota archaeon. Classification (GTDB taxonomy): domain Archaea; phylum Thermoplasmatota; class Penumbrarchaeia; order Penumbrarchaeales; family Penumbrarchaeaceae; genus Penumbrarchaeum; species Penumbrarchaeum helgolandense. The sequence goes on from CBDDUX010000114.1 coordinate 6,989, forward strand.
TCGTCATGGATGAGAGGTCCCGGGGGAATAACATCGAGGCAAAGGATGTGGTCGTAACAAACGGTGTGACCGAGGCCTTGCAGATGATCTTCTATTCCGCTATCTCCCCAGGAGACGAGGTCCTGGTCCCGGGTCCTTCATATCCCCCATACATTACCTATGTTCAGATGGTGGGAGGTATCCCGGTCCCATATCGTACCATCGAGGAAGAGGGATGGATACCTGATGTCGATGATATAGAATCGAAGATAACACAGAGGACTAAGGCGATCGCCATCATCAATCCCAATAATCCGACCGGCGCCCTTTATGACGCTTCCACCATCAGGAGGATAGGTGAGATCGCCGCAAAGAACGACCTGTTCCTGATCTCGGATGAGATATACAATCTAATGACATTTGAAGGAGAGACCCCGTCCACCGCAAAGGAATGTCCCGATGTTCCCGTTATCACCATGAACGGGATCTCAAAGATATATCTGGCACCGGGATGGAGGATCGGATATCTTGCGATCAGGGATGTTGATAACAGGCTTGAGGATATTCGGGATGGGATCATGCGGCAGTCAAGGGCCCGTCTCTGTGCCAATTCCATCTGCGAATACGGTTATTTCAAGGCATTGACAGGAGACCGGTCCCATATAAGACGCACAATGGAGAAACTGGATAGAAGGAGGGAGATCGCCTTCAGGAGATTGAACGAGATCGAGGGTACCTCATCACAAGATCCCGGTGGAGCTTTCTATATGTTCCCCAGGATAGATGCTCTAGGGAGAGGACCGTGGAAGGATGATAAGGAATTCTCCCTTGATCTCCTCCATGAGGAGAAGGTCCTGACGGTCTTCGGTTCCGGTTTTGGTAAAGAGTATGGTTCCGGTCATTTCAGGATAGTTATCCTTCCCCAGGAGGAGGTCCTTGAAAAGGCCTTCGATGGGATTGAAAGGCTCCTAAAAAAGAGAGTTGTTTAACTGCACAGACGGATCAGTTCAATTATCAACTTTAATGTTTATTAAATTCTATATTATTATTTTTTCCATAATCAATGGTTTTTGTGGGTTAATATGTCAGGGGTCAGTTTATTATCTAATGTGCAAGACTTATGCACATCCGTATCCGTCCAAGGGAGTGACCCCGATGTCCTTTAGACCTATCCCGTTCGTTATTTCATTTGTACTGCTCCTTGCAGCCTGGGTAATGCTCACATCAAGCCTCCAATACCAGGAGCTGATAGCTGGGATCATTGTATCGATTGCCCTTGCGATAACTCTAAATTCAATTCTTCCCAAGGGTGGAAAAGGTAACCTTCCTGTCAGGATCGTCAAGGCCTTCTGGTTCTTGATCGTCCTCGGAAAGGAAATGGTGGTGGCCAACCTGGATGTAGCCTTCAGGGTTCTTCATCCAAAGATGCCAATAAGACCTGGGATCGTGGAGGTCAAACCCGGACTTGATTCTGAAATGGGCAAGGTCCTCCTATCGAATTCGATCACTCTGACCCCCGGGACCCTTTCAATGGACTGGATAGGTGACAGTCTATTCATACACTGGATAAATGTTAACGAGGAAGATACGGATTCCTCGATCGAACCCCTGAACAGGGCCGTGAAGGGGGTGTTCCCATGATACCTGAATGGTTCCTCTGGGCAACGGTTATTCTATCCGGAGGGGCCACCCTGCTTGCACTGGTAAGGGCTTTCATCGGACCTACAACACCGGATCGGATCGCCGCTGTTGATAACATGACCACTGTGATGGCATCATACTTCCTGATCCTGGCCCTGATGATGGGGTCTGGTATCTACGTGGATGTGGCCATGGTCTATGCGATCATCTCTTTCATCGGGATCCTTGTATTTGCCAGATATCTGGAGGGATCGATTTGACACCAGTAAACGAGATCGTCGGGATGGTGTTCATTGCAATCGGGCTTCTATTCCAGGTACTTGGGGCCCTGGGTCTGGTAAGGTTTCCGGATGTCTACAACAGGCTTCAGGCTGCAACCAAAACCATAACCCTGGGGGCGATATCCATTGCTCTCGGGGTCGGGATCGCTGATGTATCCCTGCTTCCAAAGTCCTTGATAGTGGCCTTTTTCCTCCTCCTTACCAACCCGATCGCATCCCATGCCATTGCAAGGGCGGCATACAGGAGCGGGGTTCCTTTGTGGAAAGGTTCGGTTATTGACATGTATGGAAAGGCCCTCAAAAAGGAGGGTGATGGAAAATGAACTCTCTCATCTTCCTCACCCTGGGGACATTGATGTTCATTGTAATGATCGCGCTTGCTGTTGCAGCTGTCATTTCCAAGGACCTGATAAGAAGCGCCATACTCCTGGCCGGAGTATCCCTGGTGGCATCGTTCATCTTCGTCCTTCTCAAGGCTCCCGATGTTGCCATGGCAGAAGCTTCCATAGGATCCGCCCTAACCGCCATGATAATGGTCTATGCCATCAGACGGACCAAGAGGTTCGAGGAAGGAGGTGGCCAACGATGATGGAAAGGTCCATTCTCCACAGGTCCATTCCTGCCATCCTGGTCGCATTATTGGTTGCAGGGACGTTGTTCCTCGCATTCGTAGAGATAGGATTCGGGGACCCAAGGGTCGATGACTCGGACTCGGTATCCAGCAGATACATAGCGAATGGAACCGATGAAACAGGTTCCTCGAACCTTGTAACATCCGTAGTGGTAAATTACAGAGGATTCGACACTCTTGGAGAGGTTACGGTCCTGTTCCTTGCGGCAGCAGGAGTATCCGCAATGATATCCCTGCTTCCCGAGGATGAAAAAAGGAAGAAGGGGCCGAAACCCTCTTTGATAATGACACAGGGAGGAATGCTGGCAATACCAGTGATAGTCCTCTTCGGCACATACATCTTCCTCCATGGACATCTGTCTCCAGGTGGCGGTTTTCAGGGAGGCGTTGTCATCGCATCCGCTTTCCTGCTCTACCTCCTTGTTAAACCCGGTGCAAAGGTATCCCATTCAGGGCTTTCCCTCTCGGAATCGATAGCAGGCCTTGCGTTCGTAGGGATCGGTCTTGTCGGTCTGGCCGTTTCCGGGATATTCCTTGACAACGTCATTGAAGGGTTCGGAGAGGTCGGGCAGCTTGTATCGGGTGGACTCATACCCTTGATCTATATCGCAATAGGGATCAAGGTGGGTTCGGAGATGTCCGGCCTGGTCACCAAAATGAGGGGGGATGCCTCATGACCGATTACAGCTGGGTCTTCTTCGGCGGGATAATGGCCCTCATGGCCGTTGGGATCTGGGCAATCCTCTCCAGGAGGAACTTGATCAAGATGATAATGGGTCTGGTTATCCTCGAGACCGCTGTCAACCTCCTTCTTGTGGCCGTAGGCTATGTCAACGATAGGGCCGCTCCGATAGTTGGTGGCGACACCGGCCTGCCCAATTCTCCCGTGGGAGAGGTCGTCGATCCGATCCCGCAGGCACTGGTCCTCACTGCCATTGTCATAGGATTGGCAACAACCGCACTGGCTCTAGTGGCTGCTATAGGTTACTTCAGGACCTCGGGTACTCTGGAACTGAAAAGCTTCAGTTACGGAAGGACCGATGAAAAGGAGGTGAGGAAATGATCGTGGATCCTGTTCTCCTCGTGGTTATCCCACTTTCTGCGGCGTTCCTCGTTCCGCTTATCTCATTGCTATCGAAGAAGATAGCCGAGTGGGTCCCGCTCCTTGGGCTTCTTGGAATGGCCGTGGTAATGGCCCTCAACCTCCCAGAACTCCTCAACGGACCAGTTACTTCCACAACAGGGGGTTTCAACCCACCATGGGGTATCTCGATCATCATGACTCCCCTGGGCGGACTCTTTGCAGCCGGTATGATAGGGGTCGGCCTGTTCGTATCCATATCCGGGATCAGCGATTCGGGAAGACCCCATCAGACCGTATACAACACCTTTGTGATGATGGCAACCGCAGGGTCCGTGGGGATGGTCATCACGGGAGACCTCTTCAATATGTTCGTCTTTCTGGAGATAACCTCGATCTCCGGAGTGGTCCTTGCAGCAATGCCAAGGAAAGGTCATGATAAGGGCCTGAACTGGAGAGGAGCCGCGGTGTATGCAGTTGTTGGCGGTGTGGCATCATTCCTGGTACTTGCAGGAGTAGCACTGCTTTACGGTTCCACCTCAACATTGAACATAGCCCAGATCGCTTCCAGGATCGAGGATGTGGATACATTTGTCATAGGGGCCGCATTCCTTGCAATGTTCGTGGGATTCGGCATAGAATCCGAACTTTTCCCTTTGAACGGATGGGCACCGGAGGTTTACAGAGGTTCCAGATGGGGTACCGGTTCCCTCTTTTCCGGTGTTATTGGGAAAGCGGGACTGCTTGCACTCATAAGGGTATCCATAACCGTCCTATCTCCTGGTCTGGAGAACGATCTCATCCCGGATATTCTGCTTTGGGTCGGAGCAGCCACATACATCTTCGGAGAGGCGGCCGCCTTTTCTTCAAAGGACCTCTATCGTATCCTTGGCTATTCATCTATAGGCATGTTTGGACTTCTCACGGTCTCTTTTTCCCTAGGTGTTGAAAATGGGATCAGAGGAGGGACCTTGCTCCTTATCGGTCATATGTTGGTAAAACCCCTGCTTTTCTCCATGGCCTCTTATGCAGGCAGGATGAAGAAAGGAGATGTTCCCATCTCATCCCTGAAAGGTCTGATAAAAACATCTCCCCTTGCAGGTATATTGATGACAATTGGAATACTGGCCCTGATCGGTATGCCCCCCTCCCCCATATTCTGGGGTAAGTTCCTGCTAATATCTTCTGCAGGTTCGGAGGCCCAATGGCTCTTGATCGGGGTCCTCCTGACAGGCACCATTCTCGAGGCAGGATATCTAGGAAGGATGCTTTTCAATATCTTCGATACCAGGAGATCGCATTCTCCCTCAAAGCTGCCGATCGCAAGAGGACTCATGGGAATTGCAGCTGTGCTGACGATACTCTTGATCGGGATCGTCCCGGGGCCATTGAATGATATGGCCGATCTTATCGTTAAGGAACTTCTGGACCCGTCAATTTACACCTCATGGGGGGTGATCTGATGGATGTGATCAACGAACCGGCAACCTTGCTATTTGTCCTCGGAGCTGGCGGGATCCTCTCAATGCTTCTCTGGAAAGTTCGATGGTTCGCCGCTCTCATTTCGATCCTGACCTCTCTGATCGCGGCAGGGATGGTCCTCCATACAGGTATCCTTGGGAAGATATCCTCTTTGAAGATCTGGGAATATTCTGTTTTCGGTGATGTATCCCTATCCCTGGGAACGAATTGGTTCTCATATCTATTCCTTGCATCCATTGTGGTACTTGCACCACTTGTCCTGATATATTCCTGGGAGCCTATGAAAACAAGGCAAAAGGATAGGCCTTTCTACGGCCTTTTCATGGTCTCCCTGGTAGGAGCAGCTGGTGTCACAATGGCAAGGGACCTTCTGACCATGTTCCTGTTCTGGGAACTGATGACCTGGCCGGTTATCCTTCTGATTGGCGACGGCAGGCCAGGGTCCGGGAAGGCATTGAAGATGTATTTCGGATTTGGAATGCTCTCGGCAGGAGGCATCCTCGGGATGTTGGCCATCGTCAATTGGTCCCAGGGAGGAATTGCCTATTCCGATGCGGTAATGACATTGAAGGAAGGGAGTACCGGACTGAGGATAGCCTTCCTCCTCCTCGGAGCTGCCGCATTCGGAACCAAAGCGGCGATAGTCCCCTTCCATATATGGGCTCCGGGGGCCTATGGCCACACAGAGGATTCTTTCACATCATTCTTTTCCGGGGGCCTTTCCAAGACAGGCATCTATGGTGCTTTTCTTGTTGTTGACGTTTTTATCGGAACAGCGGTCCTCCTCTCTTACGGGTCGGTCAACGGACTTACACCGATCGGTTTCTTCATTGCTCTGGCCGGTGCGATCACCGCTCTTATCGGGGGTATGATGGCAATGATGCAGGACGATGCAAAGAAGCTCCTTGCCTATTCATCGATCTCTCAGCTTGGGTATATCTTCGTTGGCCTTGGGGTCGGAGGCTCGACCGCAACAGCTGGAGCACTCTACCATGTCCTCAATCACACGGCATTCAAGGCGGTTCTGTTCATGGGCCTTGGGGCGGTGATATACAGGACAGGCGAGCATCGATTGTCAAGGCTGGGTGGTATGATACATGTCATGCCTGCCACATTCTGGTGCTTCCTTGTGGGAATATTTGCCGCTGCGGCGATCCCGATAACATCGGGTCTTGCTTCGAAATGGCTGATCTACGAGGGAGCCCTGGAAAAGGGTGTAGGCGTACTCGTTCCGATCCTTTTCCTGGCATCCGTCGCTGCTTTCCTCTATTCATTCAGAATACTTCAGGGCGGTTTCATGGGACAATTGAGGGACGAGTTCAGGGATGTGAAGGAAGCCCCGCTAACAATGCTAATCCCAATGATCCTGATAATGATCGCTTTGATAGTTTTCGCATTCATCCCCGGTCTCCCCATGGAGTTGATCTCCAGAGCAATGGGTGATATCGGAATGGAAGCCCCGGAGTATTCCATCTTCTCTCTGAAATCCGGTGTGGGAAGCTATTCCGGCCTTATTGTGATGATCGCTGTGGGTGCGGGTTTCCTGACCTCAGTATTGATGTTCTTTTCCAGACCGCTTGGGAGGCACATTAATCTCAGAGACACCTTCACAGCCGGAGAGGAACCGATCCCGAATATGGACAAGCGCTATCATTACGCCTGGAAGTTCTATGCTCCCTATGAGAGGTTCCTGAAACCCTATTTCAACAACTGGATAGGAAAAGGTTGGGCAAAGGTATACAAGTTAGTCTCTCAGATAACAAGGCTTCATCGATCGATCATGAACGGAGATATCACAGGATACCTTTGGCTCGTGTTCGGATCCCTGGTTCTCCTGGGGGTCATTCTTTACAGGTTCGGGGGGTGGTTCTGATGGATGCCACCGGATGGGTCATGGTATTTCTGGCTCCGTTACTTGCCTTCATACTTGGACATCTGTTCCTGGGTATATCCCGGAAGTTCACTGCAAGGATACACCGGAGGGTGGGCCCACCTGTCTTGCAGCAGTTCATCGATGTGATGAAGTTATTTGGAAAGCGGGAATCCACTACCCATTCCTGGGTCCAGGACATGGGTGCCCTCTTTGCCGTGATCGGTGTTTTCGCATCCATACTGTTCATTCCCATCGGAGGTGAAGCCATCCTTTCCTTCCAGGGGGACCTGATAGTTCTGGCATATCTTCTGGTAATAGCCCCTCTTGGGATGGCACTTGGAACCGGAGCAACGGGAAATCCGAACTCTGCTATCGGTGTTTCAAGAGGACTCATGCTGATGATGGGTTATGAGCTTCCTTTCGCCATGGTATTGGTTGCTGTAATGCTCCATTATGATACAGCCTCGCTTGGTGATATCGTGGAGGCCCAGAAGGGTGCCTTCAATTGGGCCATTCTTGCCCTTCCTCTTTCAGCTATCGCAGCGGACCTTTCTCTTCAAGCGATGCTCGGAGAGAAACCATTCGATCAACCGGTGGCTCCTTCGGAGATAGCATCAGGTCCCATGGTCGAGTTCGGAGGGAAGTACCTGGGTATGCTTATGGTATGGCATGCAATGTCCATAGTCGTGGAAGCAGGATTGTTCGTTGACCTCTTCCTCGGTGGAGGTGTGATATTCTCTGGCAGTTCGGTCTTTGGACTGGTTGGCAATATCGTGGTATGGGCACTGCTTTCGCTTGTAATGTGGCTGATATCAGTTTCAATAAATACCGTGTTCGGCCGATTCAAGATGGGTCAGGCCCTAAAATTTTACTGGGGGGTTCCCACACTTCTTGCCTTATTGAGCCTGGCGTATGTTGTGGTGACCAATCTGGGGGTGATTTAGATGTCGGAGGAGAATCCAAAAGGAGGACTTCTTGATCAGGATGGAAGACCGATTACGAACCTCCCCGAGAGGGGATTCGTCAGAAAAGTAGCCGATTGGGCTTCATCACGATCCATGTGGCTTCTCTGGTATTGCACCGGGTGCGGAGCGGTGGAGCTTCCTCCGTCATTCACATCCAGATATGATATGGAGAGGTATGGTATAGGGCCAATGGCCACTCCGAGACAGGCTGATATTTTCCTCATCACGGGATACCTGTCCGTCAAGACGTTGAAGAGGATCGTTAGGTCCTATGAGCAGATGCAGGATCCCAAATATGTCTTAGGGCACGGCTCCTGCACCATTGACGGGGGAATGTACTGGGACTCTTATGCAACCGTCAAGGATGTGGGATTGTACATCCCAGTGGACCTCTACATAGCTGGTTGCATGCCAAGACCTGAAGCGATATTCCAGGCGTTCGAAAAACTTCAGGATATGATAACGAAGGGTGAAGCTCTGGGCTGGAAGAAGTACAAGGAGAACTATCAATGGTATCGGAAGAACCAGGACAAGGTCTTCAGGAGAGGACCTGACTGGGCGCTGGAGGAACCGGAACTGAGGTGATATGATGGTCAAGGATTCCTACGATCTTACAAAGAGAAAGGACCAGCGTAATGGAACATATGTTCCAAAAGATGTTCCGGTACAGAATGTGATGGATGAAATCCTGGGGAAGGTCCCAGGTTCTGAAATGGTTCCGAGGAAAGGCAGAAGAGCGGAGGTAAAAATTCCTCCTCTACTTGTTTCCGAAACGCTTTCGATCTTTAAAAGGGATGGATATGACCATTTCGTTGCACTTACCTGCATAGACCAGATAGATGAGGGTAAGTTTGACCTGGTTTACCATCTGTTCTCCTACGGTGCCAGGGTCCATGTGTATGTCAAAACATCGATACCAAGGAAGAAACCAACCATCCATTCTGTCATCGATGTTTTCAGACCCTCGATAACCTATGAGAGGGAGATCAAGGAGATGTTTGGTGTGGATTTCCCAGGAAATCCCCGTTTGACCGATTTCATACTGGAGGATTGGGAAGGTCCTCCTCCCATGAGGAAGGATTTCGATTCCATTCAGTATGTTCAGGACACCTTTGACATCCATGTCAGACATCCCAAAGGTCTTCCACCCAAACCGAAAAAGGAAGGTGGTGCCTGATGGATGATTTCAGAGCAACGGAGATAATCTTCGGCCCCCAGCATCCTGGTATACACGGGAACTTTGGCACCAGGCTGGAACTCGAAGGAGACCTTGCCCACAGGGCAAGGATGGTTCCAGGCTACCTTCATCGTGCATTCGAGAAATTGATGGAGCACCGCACCTGGATGCAGAACGTGGCAATTGTACCCAGGATTTGCGTCCCCGATCCTGATGTCAACGAACAGGCCTATTCAATGGCCATAGAGGATATTATGGGGATAGAAGTTCCAAAGCGGGCTCATTACATCAGGACGGTGATCCTGGAACTTTCACGGATCGGATCCCACCTTATGAGCCTCGGAGGGCTGGGAGGGGCCATTGGTCTTTACACTCTTCCCATGTGGTCAAATGGAGATAGGGATTATATTCTGGACCTAATGGAACAGCTGACCGGTGGGAGGGTCTATCATATTTTCATCTGGCCCGGTGGTGTCCGATGGGATATGCCGGATAACTGGCCCAGGAAGGTCAATAAAGTGCTGGACCATATCGAATCAAGGCTCCCAGATTATCATTCACTTTTCTTCGAATCGAAGGTCACCGATGCAAGATTGAAGGGATTGGCACCATTCGATTCACAATGGGCGGTGGAACATGGTGTTACAGGCCCAAATCTCAGGGCGACCGGATTTGAGATGGACCTGAGAAGGTTCGATCCATACGCCGCTTACGAGGAACTGGATTTCGATATCATTACAAGAAAAGAGGGAGACGGACTTGCAAGGGCCCTTGTAAGATGGTACGAGGTCGGTCAGTCGATCCGGATCATCAGACAGGCCCTTGAGGATATGCCCGGTGGGGAACACCGGGCCAAGGTCCCACCACCTCTTGCATTCATGGTCCCCCCTGGAGACAGCTACGCCAGGGTCGAGAGCTCCAAGGGCGAATACGGATACTACGTTGTCTCCAAGGGGGGCAAGTTTCCATACAGGGTCCATGTCAGAGGTCCCTCGTTCACCCACGGGATAGACGTCCTGGAGCAGCTCCTTCCCGGAAATGAGATATCTGACGTAGCACTGATAACAGGTACCCTGGAGGTATGCCCCCCCGATATAGACAGGTGATCCTATGAGCGATGTTGTGAAGAGAACGATCAGACCCTTCAGGGCCCTGAAATACCTTACAAGGAAGCCCCATACCATCAGGATCCCCCATGAACTGCATAATGATATCGAGGGGGACCCACTACCTTCTGAGAGGTACAGAGGCATCCATGTCAATAACTGGGAAGATTGCATAAGCTGCGGTCTCTGTGCAATGGTATGTCCCTGTGATGCCATAGAAATGGTTGATGTTCAGGGAGAAAAGAAGCAGAGGCCAGAGGTATCCTACGGAAGATGCTGCTTCTGCGGATTCTGTGAGGATGTATGTCCCAAGAAATCTATGCACCTGACATCGAATCATACGATGCTTGACACCGATGAACGGAAGTTCATTTTCCTTCCAACAGCTAATCTCAGGGAATTCGAGTTCGAATACATGGTCGATGCAAGGACCCTCTGTCAGATAAAAAGGAAGGATGGAAAAAACATCATCGTGCAGGGCGAGTCATATCCTGTGAAGAAGGATGGCCAGGACCGATCCTGAACCAGAATTTCTTTGATGATCCTTTTAATAATTGGAATCAGAACCAACATGGGAAAAAGATAGATAATACTATCACAATGAAACGGAAGAAGTAGCCGGATAGGATCATGGAGAGTTCACTGATGGATCTGTACGAGTGGTTCAAAGGTCTAAGCCCCATCATCCAGGCTCTCTTTGCAACCCTGTTTACATGGGGTGTCACCGCCCTGGGAGCTTCAGCAGTGATATTCTTCAAGAAACCATCCAGGAAGCTCCTGGATGCAATGTTGGGTTTCGCAGGAGGGGTAATGATTGCTGCCAGTTTCTGGTCGCTTTTGGCACCTTCCATAGAAATGGCCAGTGAAGGTCCTCTTCCAAAATATATTCCCCCCGCGATCGGTTTTGCTCTGGGTGGCATATCCCTCTGGGGCATGGACAAGATATTACCCCATATTCACCCGAGTTTGAAGGACACTGAAGCGGAAGGGGTCAAGACATCATGGCGTCGTTCGACCCTCCTGGTTCTCGCGATCACCCTCCATAATATTCCGGAGGGCCTTGCCGTGGGAGTTGCTTTTGGTGCTCTATCTTCAAATATTGGTGGAGCTACCCTGGGTGGGGCCTTGGCCCTCGCTTTGGGGATAGGTATCCAGAACTTCCCCGAAGGTTTTTCGGTATCGGTTCCTCTCAGAAGGGAAGGTCTGTCAAGAGGAAAGGCATTTTGGTACGGCCAGCTTTCCGGAATTGTTGAACCTGTTGCTGGTGTAACCGGTGCTGTATTGGTTTTAGTAATGAAACCCCTGCTTCCATATGCTCTTGCGTTCGCCGCGGGAGCAATGGTTTTTGTTGTTGCGGAGGAAGTCATCCCTGAATCCCAGAGAGAGGGGAACCGGGACCTTTCCACTATGGCGTTGATGGCAGGTTTCATAGTAATGATGGTCCTGGATGTCGCACTTGGTTAAATCTAAATTAGAAATGGTGGGTCTGTCCGGACATCCGTAAAAAAGTAATTAAATGCTAATTATTATCGCTTTTTTACTTGCCAATTATTTTGGTATGATTTTAACGGTCGGTCCCATTTTCTGCAATTATATTATGATAAAAATCGAAAATGGGCCCGCCCGGACATCGCCAAAAAAAATAATGTGTTTTAAATTGGAATCGTTTTTGTGTCTGTCAATTATTGTAATATACTTATAACGTCCAGACCCACCATTTGAATTTGAAAAGAATTTAGAAATGGTGGGCCTGCCCGGGTCTTAACCAATCTTGGTTTGGGTCCTGTGTTTTTTTAAGGGTCCTTTA